>JBBIIK010000095.1:0-24448 GCA_037446555.1 Acidobacteriota bacterium | reverse complement strand
GCCCGGCGCCGCAGGACGAGGGGGCGCTGCTGCCGGAGGAGGTGAGGGCGGCTTACGCGGATTTCGGGGAGGCGCTGGGGCGGGCGACGGCGGAGGGGGATCTGGAAGAGGATTTGTCGCGGGGGCATTCGCTGATGCGGAACGTGGCGTGCCGGGTGGCTCAGCAGCGGCTGGAGGCGCTGGCGGAATTGCACGAAGAGGCGATCTTGCGGGCGGCGACGGAGGCGGCGGATCCGGAGGTGCGGGCGGTGGCGGCGTACGTGGCGGGCTATGCGCGGGACAAGGCTCGGGCGGCGGAGCGGCTGCAGGTGGCGCTGCGCGATCCCGAGCCGGCGGTGCGAAGGAACGCGGCGCGGGCGCTGAAGGCCATCGCATATCTGGCGCTGACCCGCCGCGAGAGCGGGCTGCGGGTGCAGCCGACATGGTTCGTGGAGATGCTGAATTCGCTGGCGTTGAGCGACCGTCTGGAGGCCGTGCAGGCGCTGGCGATGTATGCGGAGCGCGGCGACGAGGCGGCGGCGGCGCAGATTCGGGAGCGGGCGCTGCCGGCGCTGTTCGAGATGGCGCGGTGGCGCCACCTGCCGCACGCGCTGCCCGCGTACCTGCTGCTGGGCGCTTTGGGCGGGGTGACAGCGGAAGAGCTGGAGAAGGCGTGGGCGGCGGGGGAGCGGGAGCGGGTGCTCGGGCGGCTGGAGAAGCAGTGGAAGGCCTCCCGGTAGCGCGAGCCGGGACGGAGGGGCGATTCCGCCCGCAAGCGGTTCAAAGTTCTCTCCGCCTGTCCGATGAGACAGGCAGCGGCCGTGAGACTGATCTCCTTGCGCAGGTATCTGGACCAAGCCGGCGAAGGCCGGGGCAGCAGTTGCTCGATGCCTTGTCTGGCCTTTGCCAAGGAGGTGCTGGGCGATTCCCGGCCGGGTGGCGGCGGAACGGAGGCCGTGGACGCGGAAGCGTTACGGCGCGACACCGGCGTGCGCGAGGAAGTCTTCGAGGCGGCGCTCGGGAAACTGCGAGGGTGGAGGGAAGAGCAGGCGCGGCGGGAGGAGGAAGCGCGGCTGGAGATGCAGCGGCTGCTGGCGGCGTTCAACCGGGCGGTGATGGCGCTGGCGGACGGAGGCGAGAAGGCGGCAGGGCGGTTCGCCTCGATCGGGCAGACGCTGGAGCGGGCGACGCGGGCCGACAGCCTCTCCGCGATGCGGGCGGCGGTCTATGAAGCGGCGGAGCAGCTGAGGCGGGAGAGCGAGGCGCAGCGGACCGAGACGGCGGTGCAGGTGGAGGCGCTGGGGAAGCGGCTCGAGGAGGCGCGGCGGCAGAGTGCCGCGGATGCGCGACGAGTGCAGGAGGCGCGCGGGCGGGAGGCAGCGATCCGCGCGCTTGGCGAAGCGGAGGCCGACGGCGCCAGGGCGGCGGTGGTGGGCGTGGTGTTCGACCTTTGGGGCGCGCTGGCGTCGAGGTTCGGCGAAGAGGTGGCGGAAGAGGCGCTGGCGGGGTTCGAGGCGGAGCGGATCGCGGAGCTGGCGGTGGATGGGCGCGTGTATGCGTGGGCGCCGCAGATGCGGGTATGGCTGGTGGACGCAAGCGGGGATGCCGAGGCGGTGCGCGAGCGTCTGGAGGCGGCGCTGGGCGAGCCGTTTGAATATCGGACGGTGGCGGGGGGGAGGGTGGTGACGCTGGCGCTGGAGGGGCGCTGGATGTGGGGGCTGCTGGGGCGAACGAAAGGAGAGGCGCTGATCGAGGAGGTGGACCTGTTTGCCGCCGGAACGCCCATTCGCCGTTGAGTTCGATCCCCGCGAGCCGGGCGCGGCCGAGGGTGCCGTGTGCGCGCTGAAGGAGTTGTACCGCGCCATCGCCTTGCAGGCGCCGCTGGAGCAGACGCTGGGCGAGCTGTCGCGCCGGGTGTGCGAGGCGGCTGGCGCGGCGGTGGCGATCGTCTTCGGGCTGAAAGGAGAGCGGCTGGAGACGCTGGCGGCGAGCGGGGAATTGCCGCTGTGGCTGCGTCCGCCGGCGGTGATCCCTGCGGCGGCGGCGCCGTGGTGGCGGCTGCGTGGGCGCATCCTGCGGATGGGAGACGGGGCGCAGTGGCTCCCTTACCAAGGGCTGGCGGGCGGCGTGGAGGTTTGCTGGTCGGACCGGCTCACCACGGCGGCGGGCGAGATCGTAGGGTGTCTGACGCTGTTTTTTCGCGGCGCGTCCACGGACGGGGCGCATTGGGAGGAGTTGGGGGAGTGGAAGGAGCTGGCAGCACTGGCGATCGAGCAGGCGAACCTGCTCGAGGAGCTGCGCTACCGCGCCGAGCACGACCTGGTGACCGGGATGTGGAACCGGGGGCGGCTGGAGGAGGAGCTGGCGCGGATGCGCGAGAGTGGGCGGACGCCGGCGGCGCTGGTGCTGGTGGCGCTGGACGGGGCGCGGCGGGTGCGGGAGATCCTGGGCGAGGAGACGGGGGATGCGGTGCTTAGGGAGGCGGCGGCGCGGCTGATGCGGCTGCCGGAGGCGGGGTGCGCGGCGCGGCTGAGCGGGGACGAGGTGGCGTTGCTGGCGCCGCCGGGCGAGCGCCCGGAGGAGGTGGGGCGCAGGCTGCTGGAGGCTCTGCAGGCGCCTGTCCGTGTGGACGGGCACGAGATCCACGCGCACCCGGCTGTCGGCGTGGCGGAGGCGGCGGAGAGGGAGGCGGAGATCCGGCACTGGCTGCGGCGGGCGCGCGCAGCCGTGGCGGCGGCGAGGGCGAGGCGCAACGGGGGGCGGTGCGTGGTGTTCGGCCCGTCGGTGGCGCTGCATTCGCCGGAGCGGCTGGAGATGGAGAGGCGGCTGCGCGGGGCGGCGGCGCGCGGCGAGCTGCTGCTGCACTACCAGCCGCAGGTGAGGGTGCGAGACCGGAGGATTGCGGGCTATGAAGCGCTCATGCGCTGGATGAGTCCGGAAGTGGGGATGGTGTCGCCGGGAGCGTTCATTCCGCTGGCGGAGGAGACCGGGCTGGTAGTGGAGATGGGGCGATGGGCGCTGGAGGAGGCTTGCCGGCAAGCGCGGCGGTGGGAGCTGGCAGGGCTGCCGGCGAGGGTGGGCGTGAATGTGAGCGCGTTGCAGCTGGCCGACGCGGGGTTCGTAGGCGAGGTAGAGCGGGCGCTGGAGCGGAGCGGGCTGACGCCGTCGCTTCTGGATCTGGAGATCACCGAGAGCGCGGTGATGGAGAACCTGCGCGCGGCGGCGGAGCGCATGGTTTCGTTGCGGGAGCTGGGCGTGGAGTTCGCGCTCGACGACTTCGGCACCGGGAGCAGCTCGCTGGCGTATCTCAAGGACCTGCCGGTGGACCGGATCAAGATCGACCGCAGCTTCCTGCGCGAGCTGGAACGCGGGGCGGCGCCGCTGCTGGCTTCGATCATCGCCATGGCGCACGGTGTCGGGCTGCCGGTGATCGTGGAAGGCGTGGAGACGGACGAGCAATGGGCGGCGCTCGAGCGGATGGGCGCCGACGAAGTGCAGGGTTACCTGACCGGCAAGCCCTTGGCGGCGGCGGAGGCGGAAGCGCTGGCGCGGCGGCGCACGGAACAAGCGCAATCGGACATTTGACACCGATTTTCCGGGCGTGATATCCCTGAAACTTCAGTCAGGAATCTGCGATGCCCGACGATCCGAAGCCGGAGGGCGCTGCCGCGCCCGATTCCGGGAAAGAACCGGCTGCCTCCAGCGGGGCTGAGCAGCCCGCTCCCGAGCCAGCCCATCCGCAATCCGAAGGCGCGCCACCCACGCCAAGTGAGGAGAAACCCGCTGCCGCGCCTGCCGCCTCTGCGCCGCCTGCCGCGCCCGGGGCGGCTCCGCCGCAGAAACCGGCGGCGGCCGCCGGGGCCAAGCCTCCGGCAGCTGCGGCAGCGGCGGGAGCGGCGGGGGCGGCCAAGCCCGCCGCAGCGGCGGCGCCGAAGGCGCCCGCGGTGATGGCAGCGACGCCTTGGGAGAGCGAGCTGACACAGGCGCTCAAGGAAGAATTCGGCGGGCAGATCCTCGAATTCAGCTCCTACGTGGGGCAGAACTTCCTGGTGGCGAAGCCCGAGGCGGCGATTCCGATCCTCGAGTCGCTCAAGGAGAACCACGATTTCGACTATCTGGTGGACGTCACGGCGGTGCACTGGCCGGAAAAGCCGGAGCCATTCGAGATCGTGTATGTGATTTACAGCTTCGCGCGCAACGAGCGGATCCGGATGAAGATCCGGATCCCGGAAGGCTACAGGCCGCGCACGGCGGTGCCGGTGCATCTGACGGCGAACTGGCTGGAGCGCGAGGTGTACGACATGTTCGGCGTCGAATTCGAGGGCCACCCCGATATGCGCCGCATCCTGCTGCCAGAGGAGTGGGAGACGTTCCCGCTGCGCAAGGAGAACAGCATTCTGAAGATGGATCAGCGCTGGGTGCAGGAAAATCTCGGCATTGAAAGCGGGCAATAGCGATGGCGGACACGTTTCTCGACTCCACCGAGCTGGTGCTGAACATGGGGCCGCAGCACCCGTCGACGCACGGGGTGCTGCGGGTGATCCTGAAGCTGGACGGCGAGCGGGTGCTCTCCACCGAGTGCGTGATCGGATACCTGCACCGGGGCGTGGAGAAGCTGGGGGAGAACCGCACGTGGCAGATGTTCGCGCCGTACGTGGACCGGATGGACTACGTGGCGGCGGTCTCGAACGGGCTGGGCTACTGCCTGGCGGTGGAGAAGCTGCTGGGTGTGGAGGCGCCGCCGCGGGCGCAGGCGGTGCGGGTGATCCTGACGGAGCTGAACCGGATCGCGAGCCACCTGCTGTGGCTGGGCACGCACGCGCTGGACATCGGGGCGATCACGCCGCTGTTCTACTGCATGCGCGAGCGGGAGCTGATCCTCAACATCTACGAGAAATACTGCGGGGCGAGGCTGACGACGCACGCCTTCCGGATCGGCGGGCTGCAATATGAAACCTACGAGGGTTTCGAAAAAGAGTGTCTGGAATTCTGCGATATTTTCGAGAAAAAGGTTGACGAATACGAGGAATTGCTGACCGGCAACCGGATCTGGCGGCAGCGGCTGACGGGCGTGGGCATTCTGACGGCGGAGGACTGCAAGGAGTACGGCGTCACCGGGCCGATGCTGCGCGCCGCGGGCGTGAAGTGGGACCTGAGGAAGGCGCAGCCATATTCGGGCTACGAGAAATACGACTTCGAGATTCCGACCCGCCAGAATGGCGACACATACGACCGTTACATTGTGCGGATGCAGGAGATGCGGCAAAGCGTGCGGATCGTGCGGCAGGCGGTGGCGGACATCCCTGCGGGTCCGGTCATGGCCAAGGTGGGGAAGGTGATCAAGCCGCCGGTGGGCGAGGCGTATGTGTCGATCGAGGCGCCGAAGGGCGAGTTGGGTTATTACGTTGTGAGCGACGGGTCGACGCAGCCCTACCGGGTGCGGATCCGCCCGCCGTCATTCGTGAATCTGCAGGCGCTGGACAAGATGTGCCGCGGGGCGCTGGTGGCGGACGTGGTGGCGATCATCGGGACCACCGACATCGTGCTGGGCGAGGTGGACCGGTGAGAGCGGGCGCGGGAGCGAGGAGGGCAGGGCGATGAAGCAATTGTTGCGGAAAGTGTTTCTGGCGGACCTGATCGAGGGTCTGCGGGTGACATTCCGGCACCAGAGTCCGAAGCAGACCGTGACGGAGCAGTATCCGTTCGAGCGGCCGAAGATCGGAGAGCGCTACCGCGGCGCGCCGCGGCTGAACATCCACCCGGAGAACGGCGAGACGCTGTGCATCTGCTGCGATCTGTGCGCGCTGGCGTGCCCGGAGCACCTGATCGTGGTGGGCTGGGAGCGCAACCCGGAGACCAAAAAGAAAGAGCTGGTGACGTTCACCTATGACATCAGCCGCTGCATGTTCTGCGGGCTGTGCGAGGACGCCTGCCCGGTGGACGCGCTGGAGCTGACGCAGGACTTCGAGATGGCTGGCTACACGCGCGAGGGAGCGATACTGGACCGGCAGACGCTGGAGAACGGGCTGTTGCCGACGCAGTACAGGTATTAGGCGGCAAGCGCGGAGGCGCCGGATGACGGAAGCGATTTTCTTTTACTGTTTCGCGGCGCTGGCGGTGGCCGGCGCGATCCTGACGGTGACGATGCGGAACGCGGTGCACTGCGCGATTTCGCTGATCGCTTCGCTCGGCGGAGTGGCGGGGCTGTACCTGATGCTGCACGCGGAGTTTCTGTTCGCGGTGCAGATCGTGCTCTACATCGGCGGCATCATGGTGCTGTTCCTGTTCGTGATCATGCTGGTGAACCTGGAGGCGGCGGCGCGGGAACGGCAATTCCACCGCGCCTGGGCGGGAGGCGTGCTGTGCGCGGGCGCGACGGGAGCGGTGCTGGTGTGGTTCTGGTCGCGGGGGCTTGAATCGCTGCGGCTGCCGCCGGGAGTGCAACCGACACCGCGCGAGGGCGGCAACGTGGAGAGCCTGGCGATGGTGCTGTTTCGCGACTATCTGGTGCCATTCGAACTGGCTTCGCTGCTGCTGCTGGTGGCGATCGTGGGCGGCGTGGTGATGGCGAAGAAGAGGATCTGAGGAGACGGGCATGCTGGCTCCCATAACGACGGCGCACTACCTGGTGCTGAGCGCGATTCTGCTGCTGATCGGGGTGGTGGGGATTCTCACGCGGCGGAACGTGATCGTGCTGATGATGTCGATCGAGATCATTCTGAACGCTGTGAACGTGAACCTGATCGCGTTCTCGCGGAACCTGGATCAACTGGAAGGGCAGGTGTTCGCGATCTTCGTCATCTGCGTGGCGGTGGCGGAGGCGGCGGTGGGGCTGGGCATCCTGATCGCGCTTTTCCGGAACAAGGAGACGGTGCAGGTGGACGAGATCGACCTGCTGAAGTGGTAGGAGCGCAGGCATGAATTTCCTGGATCTGATCTGGCTGATTCCGCTGATTCCGCTGGGCGGCGCCGCCGCGATGCTGTTTTTCGGGCGGCGGCTTTCGATGGCGGCGATCCGGGGGATCGGCCCGGGGACGGTGGGGCTGAGCCTGCTGCTGTCGCTGGGCGCGGTGGCGCAGCTTGCAGGGCTCGAGAACAAGTCGCACGAGGTGGTGCTGTACAAGTGGCTGCCGCTGATCGGCGCCGACTGGGGCTTTCTGCTGGACCCGCTGTCGTCGGTGATGATCCTGGTGGTGACGTTCGTGGGGTTCCTGATTCACGTCTACGCCACCGGCTACATGGCGCACGAGCACGGGCCGCATCACGGGGGCTACTACCGGTTTTTCGGGTACATGAACCTGTTCGTCTTTTTCATGCTCACGCTGGTGCTGGCGAACAACTATCCGCTGCTGTTCGTGGGCTGGGAGGGCGTGGGGTTGTGCTCGTATCTGCTGATCGGCTTCTACTTCCACAAGAAGAGCGCGTCGGACGCCGCGAACAAGGCGTTCATCGTGAACCGGATCGGCGATGCAGGATTCATTCTCGGGATGTTTTTCCTGTGGACGCTCACGGGTTCGCTGCGGTTCACGGAGGTGAATGAGGCGCTCGCGTCGGCGCGGTTTGCGCCGGAGGCGGGCGTGTTCGGGCTGCTGAGCCTGACGGGGCTGCTGCTGTTCGTGGGGGCGACTGGCAAGAGCGCGCAGATCCCGCTGTTCGTGTGGCTGCCGGACGCGATGGAAGGTCCGACGCCGGTGAGCGCGCTGATCCACGCAGCGACGATGGTGACGGCGGGCGTGTACATGTGCGCGCGGTCGAACGCGCTGCTGGCGCTGACGCCGGAGACGTCGCACATCATTGCGGCGGTGGGCGCGGCGACGGCGATTCTGGCGGCGTCGATCGGGCTGGTGCAGAACGACATCAAGCGGGTGCTGGCGTATTCGACGGTATCGCAGCTGGGCTACATGTTCGTGGCGGTGGGCGTGGGAGCCTACTGGGCGGCGATCTTCCATCTGTACACGCACGCGTTCTTCAAGGCGCTGCTGTTCCTCGGCGCGGGCAGCGTGATCCACGCGATGAGCGGCGAGCAGGACATGAGGAGGATGGGCGGACTGAAGGACAAGATTCCGGTGACGTTCCGGACGATGTTCGTCGCGTCGCTGGCGATTGCGGGCATTCCGCCGCTGGCGGGGTTCTTCTCGAAGGACGAGATTCTGTGGCAGGCGTGGAGCAGCCCGCTGGGGGCGAAGGCGTTGTGGGCTGCCGGGTGGGCGACGGCGGCGATGACGGCGTTCTACATGTGGCGGCTGATGTTCCTGACGTTCTACGGCGAGGGGCGGATGGACGAACACACGCGGCGCCACATCCACGAGTCGCCGCGCTCGATGACCGTGCCGTTGACGGTGCTGGCTGCCGGGAGCGTTGTGGCGGGCTGGATCGGGATGCCGAAGGTGTTCGGCGAGAGCGGATTCCAGCAGGCGTTCGAGCACTGGCTCGAGCCGGTGTTCGAAGTGGCGGCGCGCGCCATGCACGGCGGGCACGAGGCGGCGCACCATGACGCGTCAATGGAGTGGGCGCTGATGGGGCTGTCGATCGGCGCGGCGGTGGGCGGCATTCTGATCGCGCGGCACGTGTATCTGAGGCTGAAGGAGCACGAGCGCCCGTCGGGCGGCGCGCTGTACCCGGTGCTGTACAACAAGTGGTACGTGGACGAGGCCTACAACGCGCTGTTCGTGGAAGGGCTGGCGAAGGGCGGCGGCGGCGCGATGGCGCGGTTCGACGCGGCGGTGGTGGACGGCGGAGTCAACGGCACGGCGTGGATGACGCGGCTGGTGTCGAAGATCTCGATCTGGTACGACACGTGGATCGTGGACGGGCTGGTGAACCTGGGGGCGTTCACGGTGCGGGCGCTGTCTTTCCCGGTGCGGTTCTTCCAGACGGGCTACATCCACTCCTACGCGCTGATGTTTCTGGCCGGGGTGCTGGCGATCTTCGGCTACTACTGGTGGGTCCGGTAAGGGAGGCGACGGGAGATGACATCGAACCTGCTTTCCGTGGTGCTGTTCACGCCGCTGGCCGGGCTGCTGGTGCTGCTGTTCCTCCCGCGGGAGAAGACGGCGCTGATCAAGTGGTGCGCGAATCTGACGGCGGCGGCTGGCTTCCTGGTTTCGCTGCCTTTGTTGTGGCGGTTCGACCGGGCGGCGGATGGGTATCAGTTCGTCGAGAAGAAAGAATGGATCCCGTCGCTGGGGGTGAGCTACTTCATCGGGATCGACGGCATCAGCCTGCTGCTGGTGATGCTGACGACGGCGATGGGGCTGATCGCGATCTTCTACTCGTGGGACGTGATCAAGACGCGGGAGAAGGAATATTACGCGATGTTCCTGCTGCAGCAGACGGGCATGATCGGCGTGTTCGTCTCGCTGGACTTCCTGCTGTTCTACATCTTCTGGGAGCTGGTGCTGGTGCCGATGTACTTCATCATCGGCGTGTGGGGCGGCCCGAGGAAGCTCTATGCGGCGATCAAGTTCTTCCTGTACACGCTGGCGGGCGGCGTGCTGATGCTGCTGGGCATCCTGACGCTGTATTTCCAGTACGCGGCGCAGTACGGGCGCTACACGTTCGAGATCACGGAGCTGATGAAGCTGAACCTGCCGCTGGGCATGCAGCAGTGGGTGTTCTGGGCGTTCTTCCTCGGGTTCGCGATCAAGGTGCCGATGTTCCCGTTCCACACGTGGCTGCCGGACGCGCACACGGAGGCGCCGACTGCCGGGTCGGTGATCCTGGCGGCGGTGCTGCTGAAGATGGGGACCTACGGGTTCATCCGCTTCTCGCTGCCGTTGCTGCCGCGGGCGAGCACGGACCAGACGATTGTGACAGTGCTGATCGTGTTGTCGCTGACCGGGATTCTCTATGGCGCGCTGGTAAGCCTGATGCAGCAGGACTGGAAGAAGCTGGTGGCCTATTCGTCGGTCAGCCACCTGGGCTTCTGCACGCTGGGTATCTTTGCGCTGAATGAGGCGGGCATTGCGGGCTCGGTGATCCAGCAGCTCAATCACGGAATTTCGACGGGCATGCTCTTCCTGATCGTGGGAGTGATCTACGAGCGGCGGCACACGCGCATGATCGCCGAATACGGCGGGCTGGCGCACGTGATGCCGAACTACGCGATCGTTTTTGCGTTCGCGATGCTGTCGAGCGCGGGGCTGCCGCTGCTGAACGGGTTCGTGGGGGAGTTCACGATCCTGCAGGGCGCGTTTCAGGCGAACCGGTGGTGGGCGGCGCTGGCGGTGCCGGGCGTGGTGTTCGGCGCGGCGTACCTGCTGTGGCTGTACCAAAGGACGATGCTCGGCGAAGTGACGCAGGAGAAGAACAAGGGGCTGCCGGACCTGAACTGGCGGGAGTGGGCGGTGTTTGTGCCGCTGATGCTGTGGGCGCTGTCGATCGGAGTGTATCCGAAGCCCTACTTCGAGATTCTGGAGAAGCCGGTGGCGCAGATCGTGCACCGCGTGCATCAGGCGTCGGCATCGGTGGCGCAGGCGGCTGAGCCGGCGCGGGAGGCGATTTCGCGATGAGCCAGTATTATACGGCGACGGACCATTTCGTGCTCTTGCCGGCGATTCTGCTGGCGCTGTTCGGGTGCGCGACGCTGCTGTTCGACTTCCTGATCTTTCCCGAGGCGAAGCAGCGGCGGTGGCTGCTCGTGTTCCTGGTGCTGGGGGAGGCGTTTGCCGGGGCGGCGTTCTGGAGGCAGCAGGCATTCCTACTGGAGCACGGGGGCAATCTGACGGCGTTCCGCGGGGCGCTGGTGATCGACCACTACGCGCTGTTTTTCCACTGGCTGTTCGTGGCGGCGACGCTGATCACGGGGCTGGTGAGCTACCGGTATCTGGAGGTGCGCGACGAGCACCACGGGGAGTACTACGGGCTGCTGATGCTGGCGCAAACGGGGATGTACTTTCTGGCGAGCGGGACGGAGCTGGTGACGCTGTTCGTCGGGCTGGAGACGATGGCGATCACGTTTTACATTCTGGTGGGGTTCCTGCGGGCGGACAGGCGCTCGAACGAGGCGGCGCTGAAGTACCTGATTCTGGGCTCGCTGAGCACGGGCTTCCTGGCGTACGGCTTTTCGGTGCTGTACGGGATCTCGGGCTCGACACGGCTGAGCGAGATTTCGGCGGCTGTGGCGGCGCGCGATGCGTGGGACCCGGTGCTGGTTCTGGCGGTGGGCACTGCCGGGGCGGGACTGTTATTCAAGATCTCGGCGGCGCCGTTCCATATGTGGGCGCCGGACGCCTATGAAGGCGCGCCGACGATGATCACGGGATTCCTGGCGACGGCGTCGAAGGCGGCGTCGTTCGCGCTGCTGCTGCGGCTGTTCGTGGGGCCGCTGGGGCCGGCGCGGGAGAGCTGGGAGCCTCTGCTGGCGGCGGCGGCGGTGCTTTCGATGACGGTGGGCAACCTGGCGGCGGTGACGCAGACGAACACGAAGCGGCTGCTGGCCTACAGCTCGGTGAGCCACGCGGGCTACATCCTGCTGGGGCTGATTGCGGGCTCGCCAACGGGGATCAAGGGCGTGCTGGTGTACCTGCTGGTGTACACGTTCATGACGCTGGGAGCGTTCCTGGTGCTGACATCGCTGGCGCGGCAGGGGATCGCGGGAGACGACATCCACGACCTGCGCGGGCTGATGAAGAGGGCGCCGGGGCACGCGCTGTGGATGCTGGTGTTTCTGGTGTCGCTGGCCGGGATTCCGCCGACGGCGGGGTTCGTGGGCAAGTTTTTCATCTTCTGGGCGCTGATCGAGACAGGGCATTACACGCTGGCTGTGATCGGCGCGGTGTATGTGGTGGTGGCGATCTATTACTACTTCCGCATGGTAAAGGCGGTGTTCGTGGAGCCGGAGGAGGCGGAGGCGGGGCCGCTGACGGTGAGTCTTGGCACGCGCGTGGGGCTGGCGGTGACGGGCGCGCTGACGCTGGCGGTAGGCGTCTATCCGGAGCCAGTGTTGAGGCTGGCGCAGATGAGCATTTCGCGGTAAGGAAGGCAAGCGATGAGCGAGTTTTTTTCGCAGCCGTGGCTGATTCCCCTGATCGTGGGGGCCTGCATCCTGCTGCTTTCGCCGCTGGCAGTGGCGTTCACGGTGCTGTTGGAGCGGAAGGTGCTGGCCGACATGCAGGCGCGGCTGGGGCCGATGCGGGTGGGGCCGCAGGGGCTGCTGCAGACGATCGCGGACGCGGTGAAGCTGCTGATGAAGGAAGACACGGTGCCGGCGGAGGCCAACCGGATCCTGTTCCGGCTGGCGCCGGTGGTGACGTTTTTCACGGCGGCGACGGCGCTGACGGTGATTCCGTTTTCCGGGCGTTTTCAGGTGACCGACACGAACGTGGGATTGCTGGTGATCACGGCGATGTCGTCGGTGGGGATCCTGGGCATCATTCTGGGAGGGTGGTCGTCGAATTCGCACTACTCGCTGCTGGGCGGGCTGCGATCGGGGGCGCAGCTGATCAGCTATGAAGTGGCGCTGGGGCTGTCGCTGGTGTGCGGCGTGATGATGGCGAACACGCTGTCGATGCAGGGCATCGTTCGGGCGCAGATGGAGCGCGGGGTGTGGTTCGCGTTTGACAACTTCGGGCTGATGCTGATTCCGGCGGTGATCTTTCTGATCGCGTCGGTGGCGGAGACCAACCGCGCGCCGTTCGACCTGCCTGAGGCGGAGAGCGAACTGGTGGCGGGGTTCCATACCGAGTACAGCGGCTTCCGGTGGGGCGTGTACATGCTGTCGGAGTACATCAGCATGTTTGCGATCGGGAGCGTGCTGGTGACGCTGTTTTTCGGGGGCTGGCTGCGGCCGTTTCCGAACGTGGCGGCGCTGGAGATTCCGTTCAACTACGGGGCGCCGCTGGCGGTGTTCGGCGGCTTCGGGCTGCTGTGCTTTTATCTGATGCGAAAGCAGCCGATCCGTGGATATGCGCTGGGGCTGGCCGGGGTGGGCGCGCTGCTGTGGCTGGTAGCGCTAGTGTTTCTGATTCCGGCATTCAATCGCGAGGCGGCGCCGGTGTTCTGGTGGATGATCAAGCTGGTGTCGGTGCTGTACCTGTTCATCTGGCTGCGCGGGACGTTCCCGCGCTACCGTTATGATCAGCTGATGAACATCGGCTGGAAGGTGCTGATCCCGACGGCGCTGGGGGCGATTCTGCTGAACGCGGTGGTAGGGATGGCGCGGGCGGCGGGGTGAGCGGGCAGCCGCCCGCGAGCTCTGCGTCAGCCCTGGGCGAGGCCGGCGCGGATATGGTTCAGGTGCTTCTCGCCGTGGGCGGCGTAGGTCTCGAGCAGACGCTCGAGGACGACGGCGCCGTACTCGGGGTGATAGCCCTTGCGCGACCAGGCATCCTCGGGCAGGGAGCGGAAGAAGGCAGCCCAACGGGCGTGGAGACCATCGAGGATGGAAAGGGAGGGCTCCACAGGGTCGGTGGAGGCATCGGGAAGGGCGGCCCAAGAGTCCTGGTTGTAGGGCTTCAACGGCGGGTCGTTCTCCAGCAGGATGAAGCGGCAGCGAATGTAGCCGTGCATATGGGAGTCGGCGAGATGGTGGATCACCTGCCGGGAGGTCCAGCCGCCGGGGCGGTAGGGGCGGTCGAGTTGCTGCGATGTAGCGCCGGCGACGAGGCGGCGGAGCTCGGCGGGGAGCAATTCGATCTTTTCGATGAGTTGTTCGCGTGTCATGAAATCCCTCCAACTGCTGGGATCTGGTCAGGTCTCCCATTGTGACAGAACGAGGCGGCGTGTGGTGACCGGAGTCACTGCCTGAGGAGGGCGGGCGGCGCGATGCTGGGATCATGATGGCGGCGGCGCCAGCGGTTCGGAGAGAGAAGAAGGAGTCCCGGAGGCGCACGGGGAAGGACCGCTCGCAGCAGATCCGGCTGGCGGTGCAAGCGGCGTTTCTGTTGCTGAACGTGTGGATCGGGGTGGAGTTTTATCTGTGGGTGAGGGCGTACGAGACGGGGTATGTGCCCGGGATGGGCCGCCCGCCGGGTGTGGAGGGCTGGCTGCCGATCGCGGGGATGATGAACTCGAAGTACTTCTTCGAGACAGGGCGGGTGCCGGCAGTGCACCCGGCGGCGATGGTGCTGTTCCTGACGTTTACGGGGCTGTCGCTGCTCGTGCGGAAATCGTTCTGCGGGTGGCTGTGTCCGGTTGGAACGATTTCGGAGTATCTGTGGAAGCTGGGGCGCGACACGTTCCGGCGGAACTGGTTCCTGCCGCGGTGGCTGGACACCGGGCTGAGGAGCCTGAAATATGTGCTGCTGGGGCTGTTCGTGTATGCGGTGGGGACGATGTCCGCGGCGGCGATCCAGCAGTTTCTGGGATCGCCGTACGGGATTGTGGCGGATGTGAAGATGCTGAACTTCTTCCGCCATCTGGGCGTGACGGCGGCGGTGGTGATCGGCATTCTGGTGCTGCTGTCAATCTTTGTGCAGAACCTCTGGTGCCGGTACCTGTGCCCGTACGGGGCGCTGATGGGGCTGGCGGCGCTGCTGAGCCCGCTGCGGATCCGGCGCAATGCGGAGACGTGCATCGACTGCGCGAAATGCGCGAAAGCGTGCCCGGAGCGGCTGCCGGTGGACAAGCTGGTGCAGATCCGCTCGGCGGAGTGCATCGGGTGCCTGGAGTGCGTGGCGGTGTGCCCGGTGGAGGACACGCTGGACATGCAGGCGCTGGGGGTGAGGCGGCGGGTGCCGGCGTGGGCGATGGCGGCGGCGGTCGTAGTCATCTTTTGCGGCGCGACGGGCTGGGCGATGTGGGCGGGGCACTGGCAGACGCACGTGCCTTCGGATGTGTATTTGGATCTGATCCCGCGGGCGCAGGAGTTCAGCCACCCGTAGGGAGGGGGCGGGGGTTGGGGGCGAGGGGGAGGCGCTTCTTGAGGGCGGCGAGGAGAGGCTCGTTAAAGAAATCGATGACGGGCTGCATGAGGCGGAAGCGGAGGACGACCTCCGGGAGGAGGCGGCGGGAGGCGGCGAGTTCGGCGGGGAGTTCCTTCCAGAAGTACCAGTGCTTGAACTTGATCCACTCGGCGGCGGGGTGCGAGGGGGGGAAGCCCTTGGGCGGCCGGGAGAGGCGGTCGCCGTTCAGCGGGCCGAGGGCGGAGACGAGCTTCTTGTCGCTGAGGAGCGTGGCGAAACGCTCGTAGTGATCGAGGATGTGGAGGCGGATGAGGCGGAGGTTTTCCGGGGTGGGCATATAGACGCCGCCGGCGATGCCGACGTGGCGTGGGGAGATCTCGACGTAGTAGCCGCCGGCGACGTGGCGGCCGAGGTCGGAGCGGTAAAAGGACGCGGCGATGTGGGTCTTGTAGGGGCTCTTGTCGGAGGAGAAGCGAGTATCGCGATAGATACGGTAGATGGCGCGCCCGGGCAGGGTGAAGGCCTCCGGGGCGAAGGCGGCGAGGGCGGCGTCGACGGCGGCGACGAACTCCTCCATGGGGGCGCGGACTTTTTCGAGGAAGATCAGCTTGCGTGGCTCAAACCACTCACGCGTGTTGTTGCGTTCGAGCTGCCGGAGGAACTTCAGCGCCTCTGGCGGGAAACCGGCGAAGCTGGCGGGCATGGCGAGGGGTTCCCTACAATTGAGAGCGATGACGGATCTGGAAGAGGCGCTGCGGCGCCTCGCCGAAATCCCACTGTTACAGGTTACTCCGAACGAACCGCTGTGGAAGCACACCCGGTTCGGGCTGGGCGGCGCGGCGGCGGTGTTTGCGAGCACGGAAGACGAGGCGGCGTTTGTGGAAGCGGTGCGGCGGGCGAGAGCGGGCGGCGTGCCGTGGGGGGTGATCGGGATGGGGACGAACCTGATTGTTGCGGACGCGGGGTTCCCGGGGATCGTGCTGCGGTATGACGGGGCGCGGATTGCAGTGCAGGGCAGCCGCGTGCGGGCGGAGGCGGGGGCGGCGTTGCAGGCGCTGGTGGATGCGACGATCGACGCGGGTCTTCAGGGTTACGAGCCGATGACGGGGATTCCCGGCAACGTGGGGGCGGCGATCTACGGGAATGCGGGCGCCTACGGGGCGTCGGTGAGCGACAGGGTGGCGCGGGTGCGCTACTTCGACGGCGAGGAGATTCGCGGGAAGGATCACGAAGGGTGCGGGTTCCGGTACCGGGAGAGCGAATTCAAGAGGAGACGGCTGAAGGGGGAGCCGTGGCTGATTCTTTCGGCGGAATTTGCATTTCCTCCGGGAAATGCGGCGGAGATGCGGAAAAAATCGGATGAGATTCTGGCGATCCGGAACCGGAAATATCCGCCGGAGATGAGATGCGCCGGGAGCATTTTCAAGAATCTGCTGCTGGAGCGGCTGCCGGAAGCGGCGAGGGCGGCGGTGCCTTCGGCGGTTGTGAAAGGCGGCAAGGTTCCGGCGGCGTGGTTTCTGGAGCAGGCCGGGGCGAAGGGGATGGCGCGGGGCGGGATCCGGGTTTCGGAGGGACACGCCAACACGCTGTATAATGCGGGCGGCGGAACGGCCGCGGATTTCCGCGCTTTGGCGGAAGAGCTGAAGCGGCGCGCGTGGGAGAGGTTCGGGGTGGAGCTGGAAGAGGAAGTGCAGTACATCGGATTCGGGGAGAAAGGATCGCCATGAGACGGATCGTGCTGGTGATGGCGGCGCTGGCGGCGCACGCGCAGGCGCCGCTGAAGAAGGGGAGCCCGCTGGAGGCGCTGCCGGCGGACACGGAGATGCTGACGCATTTCGGCGAGCGCGCGGACTTTTCGCCGGACAACCGGCGGCTGGCATTCATGGCGAAGAGCTTTGGCGACGCGTTTGTGATTGATCTGGGCACGCGTGTCATCCGCTGCCTGACGTGCAATGTTCCTGGGGCGGCGTTTCTGCGCGTGATGCACCTGGCCAACGGGGATTACCTGTTGATCGGACCGGAGAGGTTCACCGACATCCGCACGAGCCGGGGGAGGGACAACGAGCTGTGGCTGCTGAAGCGGGCGGCGGGCGCGAAGCCCGTGAGGATGGGTCAGAAGTTGAGCGAGGGCGCAGCGGTTTCGAAACGGACGATGCGGATCGCCTTTGCGGAAACGGCGGGGCAGAATCCGGAGCTGGCGCCGCGGCGGTCGAGAATCTGGGTGGCGGATGTGGACGTCGACAATGCCGTGTTGAGGCACCGGCGCGTGGTGGTGGAGAGCCCGGACGATTCCTGCACGCTGGAGGCGCAGGACTTCTTCGACAACGACAGGAAGCTGACCTATACGTGCTACGAGCGCGGGGGCGGGGCGAGCGTGTGGACGGTGAACCTGGAGACGGGGGAGCGGGTGAACCATTCGGCGGCGATCGGGAGCTACAACGAGGTGGAGGGGATTTTTCCTGACGGGCTGCACACGTGCGTGGAGAGCGACCGGCAGGCGGTGCTGCGGGGCAAGACCGACAAGTTCCGCGATATCGACATCTGGAAGCTGCGGCTGGACGGAACAGGGAAGAGTTTCGAGCGGCTGACGTTTTTCAACGACTACGAGGGATGGAAGGCATCCAATCCGGTGGTGAGCACGGACGGGAGGTATCTGGCGTTTCAGGCGGCGCGGACGGCGGACGAGGCGGGCGTGGGATACGGAATCCTGCTGAAGCGGTTGGCAAAGTAGAGGCATGGCGGTTTCGGGGAAAAGGGTGACGCTGGCGGTGCTGGCGGTTGCCGCTGGCGTGACGCTGCTGTTTGTGGGGCTGACTTTGGGGAACCTGGACAAGATCCGCACGTCTGTGGCGGTGCGGCGGTCGGCGCGGCCGATTTTGCAGACGCCGGTGGGGGTGATGGTGATCGTTCCGGAGGGGGAATTTCAGGTTCCAGAGTGGGAAAAGTCCCCGAAACTTCCGGCCTTTTATGTGGATCAAGAGCCAGTTTCCCGGGAAATTCTGGATCGATTTCTTCGCGAGACGGGCCGGAGTTTTGCAGATCTGAAGCCGGAAGACGAACGGGCATTTTGCGAGTGGGCGGGCAAGCGGCTGCCCACGGCGGAGGAGCTGGCGAAGGCGGGGCGCGGGGCGACTCCGGAAAACGATGTGAGCATTTACGGGGTGCGGGGGATGGCGCGAGGCGGAGGGTTGCGGTGCGCGCTGGATGCGGGCGAAGCGGGCAAGTTCCGCTGAAGCGGAGCGCGCGTCAGAGGGCCGGGACGTAGTAGCCGGCGCGGCAACGGATCTCGGCGGCGCCGGTGCGGGCGCGGGCTTCGGGAGTCAGTTCGACGGAGAGGCGGCGGAACGAGCCGGGGGGCGCGGCGGAGGGGCGGATTATGAGGTTGTAGCGCAGCCGGAGCCGCTCGACGAGTTCGCGGAGGCGGCGCCCGGCGTCATTGGAGCGGACCACCTCGCCGCCGGTGGCTTCGGCGATGCGGAAGATGTTGGCCGGGGTGAAATCCGGGTTGGCGTCCGGATCCACGGGTTGGAGCGGGGGGCGGGCGCCTTCGGGGACGATGGCGTTGACGACGGCGTTGACGGCGGAGATGGCGCGGATCACTTTCTCATCCGGCAACTGGTAGTGGACGCCGCCGTTGTCGGTGAGGACGATGAGAGCGCGGCGCCCAGGGAAAGGAGGCAGCTTCTCCAGATAAGCGCCGGCTTCGAGGAGGGCGTCGTTGAGGGAGGTGCCGGCGCCGAGTCCGGACTCGACGGCGGCTTCGCGGAGGGCACGGGCGGCGAGGTCTTTCTCCGCAGTGAGCTCCTGCTGGAGGCGGGCGCGGCGGGCGAAGAAGAAAACGGCGACCTCATCCTGCGGAGCGAGCTGCGCAAGCGCCTGGCGTCCGGTTTCGGCGGCGGAGCGCAGCATGCGGCCCATGCTGCCGGAGACGTCGAGCAGTAGAAGAACCTGCAACGGGGCGGCGTCGTGCGCGAAAGCCTCGACAGGGCGCGGCACGCCCTCCTCGCGGACGACGAAATCTCCGGCGCGGAGCCCGGCGACGGGGCGCCCGTTGCGGGCGGTGACGAGCGCGTCGACGCTGACCAGCGCCGTGGTGGAGCGGAAGACGGGCGGCTCTTCCTGCGGCGGGGTTTGCGCGGGAAGCGCCGCGGCGGCGAGGATGGAGATCAGCAGGCCCGCGGGCAGCAGGCGGCGGGCGGCGGCAGATCCCATGAAGAACATTATCGTCGGCACGGCTGGGCATATCGACCACGGGAAGACGGCGCTGGTGCGGGCGCTGACGGGGATCGATACGGACCGGCTGGAGGAGGAGAAGCGGCGGGGCATTTCGATCGACCTGGGATTTGCGCATCTGGAGGCGGGCGGGGTGCGGTTCGGCTTTGTGGATGTGCCGGGGCACGAGCGGTTCGTGAAGAACATGCTGGCGGGGGCGGGGGGGATTGATGTGGTGCTGCTGGTGATCGCGGCGGACGAATCGATAAAGCCGCAGACGCGGGAGCATTTCGCGATCTGCCGGCTGCTGGGGATCCGGCACGGGATGGTGGTGCTGACCAAGAAGGATCTGGCTGATGCGGAGATGCTGGAGCTGGCGCGGCTGGAGGCGGCGGAGCTGGTGCGGGGCTCGTTTCTGGAAGGCGCGCCCGTGCTGGAGGTGAGCGCGGCGACGGGCGAGGGGCTGGAGGAGCTGAAAGGCGAACTGGCGAGGCTGGCGGGGCGGGTCGCGCTGCGCGACACGGAGGGGATCCCGAGGCTGCCGGTGGACCGCTCGTTCACGCTGCGCGGGTTCGGCACGGTGGTCACAGGAACGCTGGTGGAGGGAAGGTTGCGGGCGGGCGAGGAGGTAGAGGTTCAGCCGGGCGGGCGGAGGTTGCGGATCCGGGGGTTGCAGATGCACGGGGAAGCGGTGGCGGAGGCGGTGGCGGGGTCGCGGACGGCGGTGAACCTGGCTGGCGTAGAGGCAAGCGAGTTGCACCGTGGGATGACACTGACGGCGCCGGGGATCTGGGAAGCGACGGCGGCGCTGGATTGCCGCGTGGATCTGCTGGAGGGAGCGCCCGCGCTGCGGCACGGGGCAGCCGTGCATTTTCATGCGTGGACGGCGGAGGCGACGGCGCAGGTGAGGCTGTTTGACACGGAGCATCCGGTGGAAGCGGGCGGGAGGGCATTTGCCCGGCTGCTGCTGGAGCATCCGGTGCTGCTGAAGCCGGGCGACCGGTTCATTGTGAGGCAGTTCTCGCCGCTCGTGACGATCGGCGGGGGCGTGGTGCTGGACACGCAGCCGCCGTTGCGGGCGAAGAAGGCGTGGGTGGCGGCGCGGCTCGGGCAACTGGAAAGCGCGACGCTGGAGCAGCGGCTGGCGTTGTCGGCGGAGGAGGCGCCGGAGGGCGCCGACGCGGCGGCGCTGGCGGCGCGGGCCGGGCTGAGCATGGAGAAGCTGCTCGAGGCGGCGCCGGCGGCGGGGCTGGTGCTGCTGCGCGGGGAGAGGCTGCGGGTGGCGGCGCGCGGGCAGGTGCAGGAGCTGGCGAGGAGGGCGCGGGAGCGGCTGGAGCAGTTTCATGCCGCGCATCCCTTGCTGGTGGGGATGCCGCGCGCGGCGGCGGGGCTGGATGCGGGATGGCTGGAGGCGGTGCTGGAAGAGGATCGGGAGATTGTGGCGGATGGCGAGGCGCTGCGGTTGCGGGGATTTCAGCCGAAGCGGAACGCCGAGGAGGCGGAAGCCGAGCGGCGAATGGAGGATGTGTTCCGGCGCGCGGGGCTGGAGGCGCCGACGGTGAAGGATGCGCTGGAGCAGGCGGGGCTGGACGAGGGGCGAGCGCGGACGCTGTTGCAACTGATGCTCAAGAACGGGCGGCTGGTGCGCGTCTCGCCGGAGCTGGTGCTGCACCGGGAGGCGGTGGAGCGGCTGAAGGGGATGCTGGCGGAGAAGCGGGGGCAGCGGTTCGGGGTGGGCGAGTTCAAAGAATGGACGGGAGTGAGCCGGAAGTATGCGATTCCGCTGCTGGAGTATCTGGACCGGGAGCGCGTGACGCGGCGGGAGGGGGGCCGGCGGGTAGTGCTGTAGGCGGGGCGGGCGCCGGGCCTGCGTTGCGGATTTCCGCATCTGGTTTGCAAGTTTATTATTGCAACACACTTGCATCTCATGCTGTATTGCCAGCAGGATGAGCTACTGGTCTTTCTCCCGCGGTTGCGGGTGGCGGCGCTGGCTGGTGGAAGCGCACCTGTATGCGGGCCTGGCGGCGGGAGCGCTTTTGACGGTGACGGGATTGTACGGGGCGCTGCTGGTGTATGCGCCGGAGCTTGAGATGGGCGCGAGCCCGGCGCGGGAACGCGTGGCGGACGCGCCGGCGGCAGAGGAGACGGCGGCGCGGCTGCTCAAGGAGCGGCCGGGGACGCGGCTGCAGGACATCCGTTTCGACCGCTACGGGAACACAAGTGTAATACATTTGCAGGAAGCAGGCGGAGAGGCAGGCCGGGGCCGCGACCTGCACATTCTGGTGGACCCGGCGACGGGGCGCACCCTGCGCGAGGCCGACAGGAGGGCCGGGGCGAGGCGGTGGCTGCGGGACTTGCACCATGACCTGCTGGCCGGCAAGACGGGGCGGAAGGTCAATGGAGTGGCGGCAGCGCTGCTGTTGCTGCTGAGCGTTACGGGGCTGGCGGTCTGGTGGCCGGGACCGGCGCGTTGGAGGAAGCGGCTGGGGATCCAAAGAGGAACGAGCTGGAAGCGAACGGTGTGGGATCTGCACAACTCCGCCGGATTCCGGGTCTCGGCCGGGCTTGCGTTTTTCGCCATGACAGGAATGATCTTTGCCTGGCCGGAGGCGGCGATGGAGCTGGCGGGAGTGCAGGAGGGAAAGAAGCCGGAATGGCGACTGGCGCACAGCAGCGGGAGGCAGCGGGCGAGCGTGGCGGAGCTGGCGGCGGCAGCGGAGAGCGCGGCTCCCGGCGGCAGGATCGCGCAAATCAAGTTTCCCAAGAAGGGCGGGGAGCCGGTGGAGGCCCGGGTGAAGACGCCGTTCGACGGCCATATGCACGGGCACAGCCGCGTGTGGCTGGATCCGGAAGATGCAACAGTTTTGCGTATTGAGGATTCTCGCAACCTGCCTGCGGCACAGCGGGCGCTGGCGACGGCCGGGCAGATTCACAAAGGGCACTTCACGGATGCGGGCTGGCCGGGGGCGCTCTTGCGGGCGCTGTGGATTCCTGTGGGTCTGGCGCCGGGGCTGCTGTTTCTGACGGGTTTCCTGATGTGGTGGAACCGGGTGGCGGTGAAGCGGCTGCGACGCCTCGAGCGTCCGGCGGCGGACAAACGGCAGCAGGCAGCGGCAGCGGTGGCGCTGCTGTTCTGCGCGAGCGTGGCGCACGGGCAAGCGCAGCCGGTGCTGGAGGGCCGCGTGCTTGATGGCAGCGGCGCGGCAGTGGCGCAGGCAAAGGTGACGTTGCAAGGATCGCCGGCCCGTGTGGCGGAGAGCGGGGAGAACGGGGAGTTCCGGTTCGACCGCGCAGCGCCGGGCCTTTTGACGCTGGTGATCGAAGCGGAGGGATTCGCGCCATTGGTGGCGCAGGCGCGGGCGGGCGAGAAGGCGGAGTTCCGGCTGGAGCCGGCGCCGGTGGTGACGATGGTGGAGGTGAACGCGGGGACGTTCGATCAGATCCGGCTGGACGAAGCAGTGGTTCTGACCGGGCTGACGCGGGCGGACATCGCGACGCTCAACAACCGGCGGCTTTCCGACGTGGTGGCGAGAATGCCGGGCGTGTTCATGAGCGGACCGCCGGGAGGGGACAAAGATGTACGGCTGCGCGGGCTGGACAAGGAGTTCAGCCGGGCGCAGGTGGACGGCGTGATGATCCCAGACGGGGGAGAGAAGCGGGAGTTGCAACTGAACCGGCTGCCTTCGTCTGCGGTGGAGAGCGTGCGGATCATCCGGAACCCGACGGCGGAGTTCGAGAGCGACGGGCTGGCGGGGCGGGTGGACGTTGAGACGCGCCCGATCCCGCAGAAGCTGCACGTGGACGGACGGCTCGGGTACGGGGCGCGGCGCAACACGCTGGGGAATGCGGTGACGCAGGGGCAGGTGCCGGCGGGCGGGCGGTTCGGGCGCAGGTATGGATTTTCGGGCACGTTCGACTGGCTGGACGATGTGCTGCCGATCGGGCGTTCGGTGCTGTACCAGAACCGGAACGTGGAGAGCGACAACGAGCGGCAGCCGCAGCGCTCGCCGAATTTCTTTGGCAACTTCGGCGTGTACATAGAGCGGTTCGGGGATCTGCACCTGAAGCCCGTGCTGCTGCTGTTCGACAGTACGAAGGACCGGCTGAGGGAGGTGCACACGGGCGCCGGGGTGCTGACGACGCGCGAGTCGGAGTACGAGGCGAAGGTGCAGCAGACGCTGGGGATGACGCTGAACGACCGCTGGGCGCGGGCGTCGGGATTGATGGTGGACACGCAAGCGGGCTGGTTCGGTTCCGGGGAAGACAAAGACCGGTGGAGGCAGGCATACAAGGTGAGCGGAGGGGCGGCGTCGCCGGACAAGCGCACGCTGCAGCCGGAGTTCAAGACGGACAAGACGTGGCTGATTTCGAGCGCGGTGTCGCTGCCGGTGCGGCGCTGGTGTGGCAGGAGTTGAAGTTCGGGACGAGCCTGCGGTGGCGCGGGCGCGTGAAGGACAGGGACCGTTTCGAGGTGCAACCCAACGGGGCGGCGCGGTACACGGGAGAGGCGAAGGACCGGTACCGGCTGAGCGAGGACTATGCGGCGGGATTCGTGCAGAACCGGATCCAGCTGACGGAGCGGCTGTCGTGGACGCCCGGGGTGCGGTACGAGCGGGTGAGCGTGGAGACGTGGTCGGCTCCGGGGCGGGCGACGCCGCGGGTGTTCACCGACGTGAATCCCTCTTCGCACCTGTTGTACCGCGCGAGCGCGAACCTGACATTGCGCGCGGCAGTTTCGCGCGTGCCGGCGCGGCCGAAGTTCGACGAGCTGGCGCCGTCGCGGGCGTGGAGCTACGACGCGGGGTTCGACTATGCGACGCGGTGGGTGACGTTTACGGTGAACGGATTTCACAAGAACATCCGCGGGGTGTTCGAGGAAGTGGGGACGGGCGAGTGGCGGCAGGGGCGGGAGGTGATTCAGGTGCGGAACGCCGGTAACGGGCGGACGCGCGGTCTGGAGTTCGAGAAGCGGCTGAGGCTTGCGCCTTACGTGCCGCGCTGAGCGAAGCCGTTTTCGTTCTGGGCGAACCAGACGGTTCTGGACAGCGAACTGCGGGATGGGGCGGGGCGCGCGAGGCCGTTCCAGCAGCAGCTGCGGTGGATTGCCGGCTTTGGCGGCGATTTCAGCGATGAGAGGTGGGGCAAGTCGCTTTCGGCGACGGCGAACTTCGTAAGCCGGCGGTACGACTACAAAGCCAACGGGGACGTGAGTTCGTTTGGCGGGCCGGCCAGCTTCAATGTGGCCCTGTACCAGAGGCTGAAGGGTAGTTTGCGGCTGTTTGTGGAGGGGAATAACCTGACCAACCGCGACCGGGTGCGGGAGGAGAATCTTGCCACGGGCGGCGTTCGGGCGGATGGTGCTGGGAGGACTGCAGGTCAGCTTTTAGGCGGGGGCGCGGTGGCATTCGCCGCCG
>JBBIIK010000094.1:0-10567 GCA_037446555.1 Acidobacteriota bacterium | reverse complement strand
ATTCGATCGGGAAACAGTCCGTCGACGCCCGCACCTCCCGCTCCGACATCAGCAGCGGCGACGGATTGCCCTGCTCCCTCCACCACCGGAAAATCTTCTCCGCCTTCTCCAGCTCCTCCACCCCCACCCTCTCGAGCACCGCCAGCACGTTGATGTCCGAGTAGCCCTCATGCCAGTCGCCCGCCGCCGCCGAGCCATACAGCAGAATCGATCTCAAGCTGCCGCCATACGCCTTCTCCATCCGCCCGGCGAGCTCGTTCAGCAGCTTCTCCAGCTTCTCCTGCGTCATCCCTGCTCCCTACCAGTCGCTCGATGCCCCGCCGCCGCCGCTGTCGCCTCCCCCGAATCCGCCGAAGCTGTCGCTCGAATCGAAGCCGCCGAATCCGCCGCTCGAGCGCGTCGGAAAGCCCGGATCCTCCTGGAAGATGGGCAGTATCCACGCCGCGGGCGCATCGCCGTCGTACATCCGCCGCCTCGCCGCCCGCCGCGCCTTCGACATCCCCGCCAGCGTCAGCCCCCCCGCCACGACTGCCGCTGCCAGCAGCCACCACGGCGCTTCTTCTTCCGTCGCGGGCGCGCGCCGCTGCGCCGGCTCGTTCTGTTTCAGCCCCTTTGCTTCCGCGATCCGCGCCGCCAGCGTCTCCGCCGCCGCCAGCAGCGCCCCGCGGTAATCACCCGCCCGCAGGTGCGGGCGCATCTCGCGCAGCACCCAGCCCGCATACCCGTCCGGGATCGCCTCCTCCAGCCCGTAACCCACCTCCAGCCGCGTCCGCCGGTCGCGCACCGAGATCAGCAACAACAATCCGTTGTTCTTTTGTTTTTGCCCCACGCCCCACTTGCGGAACAGCAGGTTCGCCACGTCCTCCACCGGCTCGCCCTCCAGCGACGGCAGCACCACCAGCGCCATCTGCGCGCCCGTCGCCCGCTCCACCCGCGCGCAGTAGTCGTTTAGCTCCGCCGCCGCGTCCCGCGTCAGCACCCCTGCGAAATCGCTCACGTAGCCCTGCGGCTTCAGCGCGCCGAAATCCGCCCCCCCCGCCGCCAGGGCGGCGAGCAGGCACAGCAGGGCGCGAACGGCGCACGGCATCATTAACACTTTAGATCGGCCGCAGACACCTTCGCTTCCTCCACCCGCCCCAGCATCGCCAGCCCCACCCGCCCCGGCGCGAACGACTCCCGCGCCAGCGCCTGCACCTGCTCCGCCGTCACCCGCTCCACCGCCTCCACCACCTCGTCCAGGCTGAAAAACCGCCCGTGCGTCAGCCACGTCCGAGCCACGTTCGACATCCGCGCGCTCACCGAGTCCAGCCTCAGCAGCGTCGCCCGCTTCACCGTCTGCTTCGCCAGCCGCAGCTCCTCTTCCGGCGCCGGCTCCTCCTTCAGCCGCCGCAGCTCCTCTATCACCCCCCGTACCAGCCGCTTCGCCGACTCCGCCGACGTGCCAGCATACACGCCCAGCCAGCCCGAATCCTCGTACTGCACCAGGTCCGAAAAGATCGAATACGCCAGCCCCTGCCTCTCCCGGATGTTCTGAAACAGCCGGGAGCTGATCGTCCCGCCCAGGATCACGTTCATCATGTGCGCCGCATAGTTCCGCTCGTCGCGCGCCGAAATGCTCGGCGCTCCCAGGCACACGTGCACCTGCTGCAGGCTCCGCCGGCTCTTCAGGATCACCGGCGCCGCCGGAGAGGGCGGCTTCGCCTCCGGACGCTCGCCCCCGCGCTGCAGCTTCCCGAACAGCCGCTCCGCCAGATCCGCGAACCGCTCGTGCTCCACACGCCCCGCCGCCGCCAGCGTCAGGTTCTCCGGACGGTAGTAGCGCTCGTGAAACCGCCGCAGCTGCGCCTGCGTGTACGACCGGATCGTCTTCTTCGTCCCCAGGATCGGCTGCCCCAGCGGATGCCGCTGCCAGAACTGCCGCACGAAGACGTCCGTCACGTGCGCCTCCGGATTGTCCGTCTCCATCTTCAGCTCCTCGAGAATGACCCCCTTCTCCTTCTCGATCGCCGCCTCGTCGAACCTCGGATTCAGCACCAGATCCGCGTGGATCTCCATCGCCTCTTCCAGGTTCTCGTCCAGCACCCTGAAGCTGAAATTCACCAGCTCGCGGCCCGTGTAGGCGTCCGTCATCCCGCCCAGAGCGTCCATCTGCCGCGCCAGATCCTCCGCGCTCCGCGTCTCGGAGCCCTGAAACAGCATGTGCTCGATGAAGTGCGAGATGCCGCGCTCCTGCGGCGCCTCGTAGCGCGACCCCGCCTCCAGCCAGATTCCCGCCGCCACGCTCCTCACCGATTCCACCCGCTCGGTGATCACCACGATCCCGTTCGAAAGACGCGAGACGTCAATCGTCCTCTCCGGACACGAAACACGCATAATTCTCAGCTCTTTCTCCGGCCCCTCCCTTCATTTTCGCACTCCGCCCGCCGCCCGCCATAATGGAAAGCAAGTGGCCGCCACCCTCATCTTCGCCGCCACCTTCCTGGTCCTCGCCATCGGCTGTTTCCCGGGCCTGCGCATCGACCGCGCCGGCGCCGGCATCGTCGCCGTCTCGGGCGTCCTTTCCGCGCTTTTCGTCAACGACACCGTGTGCATCGTCCTCACCCCTCTGGTCGTGCAGATCACGCTCTCGCTCCGCCGCAACCCGGTCCCCTATCTGCTCGCCGTCGCGCTCGCCTCCAACTCGGGCGGCGTCGCCACCATCACCGGCAACCCCCAAAACATGATGATCGGCGCGCTGTCCGGCATCTCCTACCCGCGCTTCGCCGCCGCGCTCTGCCCGGTCGCCGCATTTTCGCTCCTCCTGACGTGGCTCGTCCTCGTCGCCGTCTACCGGGAGGAGTTCGCCTCCGGGCGCTTCGAAAAGATCGATCCGGGCCGCATCCGCGTCAACCGCCCTTTGCTGTGGAAGGCGCTCGCCGTCAGCGCCGGCATGGTGTTCTTCTTCTTCCGCGGCTGGCCTGTGGCACAAACCGCCATCGTCGCCGGCGCCGTGCTGCTCGTCACGCGGCGCGTCAAGCCCGAAAAGGTCTATCACGACATCGACTGGCCTTTGCTCGCCATGTTCGCCGGGCTCTTCATCGTCGTCCGCGGCTTTGAAACCACCGCGCTCGAGCGCGGGCTGCTCGACTTCGCCGAAGGCACGCCGCTCGACCGCCCCCTCGTGCTCAGCTTCGTCTCCGCCGCCGCCTCCAACCTGGTCAGCAACGTCCCCGCCGTGCTGCTCTTCAAGCCCCTCATCGTCCGGTTGGCCGATCCGGTGCTGAGCTGGCTCACCCTCGCCATGAGCTCCACGCTCGCGGGGAATTTCACGCTCGTCGGCTCCGTGGCGAACCTGATCGTCGTCGAGCGCGCGCACCCGGAGGTTCGCATCCGGTTCCTCGATCACTTCAAGGCCGGCGCCCCGGTCACCGTGCTCTCCATCCTCGCCGGCGCGTTGTGGCTCGACTGGCTCCGCTAGACTCGAATCAGGGGGCTTCGCCGTGATCCCGCTGCTCGGTCTCGACGCCGATGAACTGCGCGCCGTGCTGCCCGCCGGCGAACCCGCCTGGAGGGCACACCAGCTCTACGACGCCCTCTACCGCCGCCGCATCACCTCTTTCGACCAGATCACGGAGCTGCCCGCCGCGCTGCGGCAGCGCCTCGCCGAAGAGTGCGCGCCCGGATGGCCCGAACGCGCCGCGCGCTATGACAGCCGCGACGGCACGCGCCGCTACCTGCTCCGGCTCGCCGACGGCAAGACCGTGGAAGCAGTCTTCATGCCCGAAGAGGCGCGCGACACGCTCTGCATCTCGACGCAGGCCGGCTGCCCCGTCGACTGCCGCTTCTGCCTCACCGCGCTGATGGGCCTCGAGCGCAATCTCACCGCCGGGGAAATCGCCGGACAGGTGCTGCACCTCGCCGCGGACAACAATCTCTGGGCGCGCGAGAAGCGCATCAACATCGTCATGATGGGCCAGGGCGAGCCGCTGCTGAACCTCGCCGCCGTGCTGAAAGCCGTCCGCCTGCTGTGCGATCCCAAAGGACTCGCCATCAGCCCGCGCCGCATCACCGTCTCGACTTCGGGCATCATTCCGCGCATCGCCGAATTCGCGCGCGCCGAGCCGCGCCCGAAGCTCGCCATCTCGCTCAACGCTTCCACCGAAGAGCAGCGCCGCGAGCTGATGCCCATCACGCGCAAGTATCATCTTGCGGACCTGATCGAAGCCTGCCGCGCCTATCCGCTGCGCCCGTGGGAGCGGCTGACCTTCGAGTGCGTCCTGCTGAAAGGCGTCAACGATTCCGACGCCGACGCCCGCCGCGTGGTGCGGATGCTGGCGCCGCTGCGCTGCAAGGTGAATCTGATCGCGCTGAACCCCGGCCCCGGCATTCCCTATGAAACGCCTTCGCCCGGGCGCGTGGCCGCGTTTCAGCAGATCGTGCGCCGGGCGGTCCCCTGTTTCGTGCGCAAGCCGCGCGGCCTCGACATCTTTGCCGCCTGCGGCCAGCTCAAGCGCATGGAGACGGGGCTCGTCACGCTGGCTCAGTGACCCGTGCGCCCCGGTTGCCGGTCTTCCGGCAGCAGGGAACGGTATGCACGCCCGCGCATCTGCTCCTCGAACGCCGCGCGCGCTTCGGCCACGAGCTTCGGCGAGCCGAACAGTTCCAGCGCCGCCAGCGTGAGCGTCTTCGCCGCGGTCATCATTCCCTTGCGCCCGATCTCCGTGCCCGCGCACGCCGTCGACTGCCAGGTGTGCAGCGGCACGCCCGGCGGCATGGTGGCGGCGGTGAAGTGCCCGACGGGCGCGACCCAGCTCACGTCGCCCACATCGGTGGAGACCGACGACAGCGACGTCTTCGGCGGCAGCACTTCGGCGGCGCGCTCGAGCGGCGGCATCTCGCGCGCGCCCAGCGTGGCGCGGATCTTTTCGATGAACGCCCGCTCTTCGTCCGTGTAGCGCACGCCGCCTGCCGTGCGCAGGCTGCGGTCGAGCAGGTCGCGCAGCGCGGGGTTGCGGACGAAGTTGGCGTAGGCGGACGTGATCTCGATCTCCGCCTTCGTGCCCGTGGCGAGCGCGCCGGCTTCGGCGCACAGCTTTACGCGCTCCCAGATGCGCGCAAGCTCGGCGAGGTCGGGGTGGCGCACGATGATCGACAGCTCGGCGAACTCGGGCACGATGTTGGCCGCCGCGCCGCCGCTCGTGACGATGTAGTGCATGCGCGTCTCCTGCGAGACGTGTTCGCGCAGCAGGTTGACGGCGTGGGTCATGAGTTCGAGCCCGTCGAGCGCGCTGCGCCCTGCCTCGGGCGCGCCGGCGGCGTGCGCGGGCGTGCCGCGGAAGCGGACGCGGGCGCTGATGTTGGCGAGGTAGGGGTTGTCGTCGGCGGCGTTGAAGTCGCCGGGATGCCAGGCGAGCACGACGTCGGCGTCGCGGAACGCGCCCGCGCGGATCAGGAAGATCTTTCCTCCGCCGCCTTCCTCGGCGGGAGTTCCGTAAAAGCGCACCGTGCCCTTCAGCCTCAGAGCCTGCATGCGCTCTTTCACCGCCACGGCGGCGAGCGCCGAGGCGGCGCCGAACAGGTTGTGGCCGCAGCCGTGCCCGGGCGCGCCCGCCACGCGGGGCTTGCGCTCCGGCACGTCCTCCTGCGAGAGTCCGGGCAGCGCATCGTACTCGCCGAGGATGTCGATCACGGGCTTGCCCTCGCCCCATTCGGCGACGAACGCCGTGGGCATCGAGTCGAAGCCGCGCGTGCGGAAGCCCGCTTTTTCGAGCTGCGCGCGCAGGAGCGCCGAGCTCTGCTTTTCCTGCCAGCCGACTTCCGGGTTTTCCCAGATCTGGCGCGAGAGCTGCTTGAAGGACGGGGCGAGCTTTTCTACGGTTTCCAGCGCCGCCTGCGCCTGCGGCGCTTGCGCGGCGGCGAGCAGCGGCAGAAGGGCCATTTCCAGCGTGGCGCGAAGGTAGGTCATAATCAGAAGCCTAGTCAAACCGCAGGCGAGAATGCATGCCCCGCTACGCAGCCATCGACATCGGCAGCAACTCGGTCCGCATGATGGCGGCGGACGTGGACCGCAACGAGCGGTTCGAGGTGCTGGCGGAAGACCGGCAGGTGACGCGGCTGGGCGAGAGCGTGTTCCGCACGGGCGCCATCGGCGAGGCGGCGGCGCGCAGCGTGCTCGTCGTTCTGGCGAGGATGAAGCAGACCTACTCGCGGCTGGGGGTACTGGCGGTGCGCGCGGTGGCGACGGCGGCGGTGCGCGACGCCTCCAACGGAGACGAGTTTCTCGAGCGCGCCTCGGAAGTGCTGGGCGAGCCGGTGGAGAGGATCTCGGGTCTGGAAGAAGCGCGGCTGATCCATCTGGGCGTGGAGGCGCGCTGGCCGCACCCGCAGAAGCGCATTCTGACTCTCGACATCGGCGGCGGGAGCGCCGAGGTGATCGACGCCGAGCACGGGCGTCTGCGCGCGGCGCTGTCGCGCCCGCTCGGCGCGGTGCGCCTGCAGGAGACGTTTCTGCGCCACGATCCGCCGCTTGCCGAAGAGCTGCGGCAGATGCAGGAGTTCATCGCGGAGAAGCTGCACGCGGTGGGGCGCAGGATCGAGCATGCCGCGTTCGACCGCGTGATCGGAACTTCCGCTTCGGCATCGGCGATCGTGTGCTCGGCGAACCGGATTCCGCGCGAGAGGAGGCAGGAAGCCGACCGGCGGCGCGTGACGGCGGCGCAATTGCGGCGGCTGTACCGGCAGCTGTCGGCGATGGACGTGGAGGCGCGGCGGCGGGTGACGGGCATCGGCCCGCGGCGGGCGGAGATCATCGTGCCGGGCGTGGCGGTGATGCTGGACGTGCTGGAGATGTTCGGCGCGCGGCAGCTGTACTACTGCGCGGCGGGCGTGCGCGACGGCATCTTGCGCGACCTCGCCGAGCGCGAGGCGGGCGCCGAGCGCGTGCGGCTCGATGCCGAGCAGCGGCGCATGGTGGAAGAGTACGCGCGGCGGTTCGGCGTGGACTTGAAGCACGCTCGCAAGGTGGCGGCGTTCGCGCGCCAGCTGTTCACGGCGCTCGCTCCGTGGCACCTGCTGCCGCCGGAGACGGCGCGGCTGCTGAAGGCGGCCGCGTACCTGCGCGACACGGGCCATGCCATCAACGACATGGCCCACCACAAGCACTCGCAGTACATCGTGCGCAACGCCGACCTGGGCGGGTTCACCGACGAAGAGCGGAATCTGGTGGCGATGCTGTGCCGGTATCACCGCAAGGCGCCGCCGTCGGCGCGGCACGTCGACTTCTTGGCGCTCCCGGCCGCGGAGCGGCGCGCGGTCGAACTCCTGTGCCCGCTGCTGCGGATTGCGGATGCGCTGGACCGCAGCCGTGACCAGCGGGTGGAGTCGATCGAGTGCGCGCTCGAGGACGGCGAGCTGGAGCTTATCCTGAAATCTGGAAAGGACCTGGGCCTCGAGCTGTGGGCGGTCGAGCGGGCGGCGCCGCTGTTCCGCGAAGTGTACGGCAAACAGCTCCGGGCCTCGGCGCGGCGGCGATGACGCTGACGGAACTGGCTCGGGCGGCGCTGCGGGAGCGCATTGAAAGGGTGGAAGCGCAGATTGCTCTGGCGCTCGAGAAGTGCGGCGAGGACGAGGTGCATGATTTCCGCGTGGCGGTGCGGCGGCTTTCGCAGGCGCTGCGCGTGTTCGGCGGGCTCCTGCCGGGCAAAGAAGCGAAGCGGATGCGCAAAGCGCTGAAGCCGGCGCTTGACGCGGCGGCGCAGGCGCGGGATCTGGATGTCGACAGCGAGCTGCTCGAGCGGCTGGGGCTGCGGAAGGACCATCCCCTGCTCGTGAAGATGCGGAGCGACCGGGAGCGCGCGGCGCTGGGCTTTCTGGGACAGCTATATTTACTGCGCTCGCAGGGCGCGCCGCTTGAGTGGCTCGGGCGGCTCGACGCGCTGCGCGAAGCGGAAGAAGACGCGGCGGCGCACGGGCGGGCGCTGCTGCCGCGGATGGCGGCGGAGTTTTTCGCCGCGGGAAGAAAAGCGGTGGAGAAGCGCGCCGCGGCGGCGCAGCTGCACGCGTTCCGGCTCGCCGCCAAGCGCTTCCGCTACACGCTGGAGATCTTCAGCAGGTTTTACGGACCGGTGTTCGAGCGGCGGCTGGGGCAGATGAGGGAGATCCAGGGGATTCTGGGGCGGCGGCAGGACTGCGCGGTGACGGCGCGGCTGCTGGAGGCGGCGGCGTCGTTTGATCCCGAAGCGCAGCGCGTGATGCAGGCGCTCGAGCGGAGGGCGCGGAAGCTGGAGTCGGAGTTCCTCCGCTATTGGCGGGAGACGATCGACGGCGAGGGGCAGGAGCGGCTTTGGCTGCGCTATCTGGCGCGGCGCGTGCCGCGCGCGGCGGGCGCGGCTCGATAAAATAGCCGTCCATGTGGACACAGAACTACGCGCCTTTGCTTGGGAGCGTGGGCTGGTCAGCGCTTGCGGCGGCGCTGCCGCTGTTCGTGCTCTTGTATCTGCTCGGCGTGCGGCGCACGGCGGCGTGGGCCGCCGGCTTAAGCGGGCTGGGCGCGGCGGCCGCGGTGTCGCTGTTCGTGTACGGCATGCCGCCAGGGATTGCGCTGGCGACAGCGGCGTTCGGGGCGGCGTTCGGACTGTTCCCGATCTGCTGGATTATCTTCTGGGCGATCTTTCTTTACCGCCTGAGCGTGGAGACGGGGCAGTTCGAGATCATCAAGGACTCGATCGGCTCGGTGACGCCGGACCGGCGCATGCAGGCTCTGCTGATCGCGTTCGCCTTCGGCGCGTTCGTGGAAGGCGCGGCGGGCTTCGGGGCGCCGGTGGCGGTGGCGGCGGCGATGCTCGCCGGGCTGGGCTTTTCGCCGTTCTACGCGGCGGGGATCTGCCTGCTGGCGAACACGGCGCCGGTGGCGTTCGGCTCGATCGGGATTCCGGTGATCACGCTGGCCGGGATCACGGGGCTGCCGGTGGAGAAGCTGAGCGCGGCGGTGGGGCGGATCTGCGCGCCGGTGTCGGTGATCGTGCCGGCGTACCTGGTGATGGTGATGGGCGGGTGGCGGGCTTTGAGAGGCGTGCTGCCAGCGGCGCTGGGCTGCGGGGTGGCGTTTGCGGGGATGCAGCTCTATGCGTCGAACCATCTGGGGCCGGAGTTGACCGACATTCTGAGTTCGCTGGCGGCGATCGGGGCATGTCTTGCGGCGGCGCGGCTGGCGCGGCCGCGGAACGAGTTTGTGTTTGACGGCGCGGAGGCGGAGGCGGCGCTGCCGCCGCGCCACGGCGCGCGGGTGGTGCTGAAGGCGTGGTCGCCGTACATTCTGCTGGTGGTGTGCGTGCTCGCGTGGGGGAGGGCGGACATCAAGGCGGTGCTGAACTCCTACACGGTGACGGTAGAATGGCCGTGGCTGCACAACGCGGTGACGCAGATGCCGCCGGTGGCGGCGCAGCCGGCGCCGTATGCGGCGCGGTACGCATTCCAATGGCTGAGCGCGGCGGGCACGGCGTGCCTGCTGGCGTGCCTGCTGGCGGCGGCGGTGCTGCGGGCGCCGCTTTCTTTGCTCAGGAAGGTGCTTCGGGACACGGCATCGCAACTGGCGAAGCCGGTGCTGACGGTGGCGAGCGTGCTGGGGCTGGCGTTTCTGATGAACTATTCGGGGGCGACGGCGACGCTGGGGCTGGCGTTCGCGGCGACGGGGGCGGCGTTTCCGTTCTTCAGCGCGCTGCTGGGGTGGGTGGGCGTGTTTCTGACGGGGAGCGACACGAGCGCGAACGCGCTGTTCGGGAATCTGCAGGTGGTGACGGCGCGCAGCCTGGGGCTGAATCCGGTGCTGATGGCGGCGTCGAACTCGTCGGGCGGGGTGATGGGGAAGATGATCTCGCTGCAGTCGATCGCGGTGGCGGCGGCGGCGACGGGGATGGCGGCGGGGGAGGAGAGCCGGCTGTTCCGGTTCACGCTGCGGCACAGCGTGGCGCTGGCGTCGCTGATCGGGCTGCTGGTGATGGGGTATGCGTATGTGATGCCGGGCTGGGCGCCGGCGCCGTGAAGGGAAACTGATTTGTGATTTCGTGTTCGATTTGTCTTGACGGAGATTTCAAACGAACGTATGATTGAAACGAACGCATGATTGAAACAGCGTATGATACTCTGCCGCCGTGGCCCGATCCGGACGCGGGGCTGCTGCCGCCGGAGGGCATTGCGGAGGGGCGAGGCGGGCGTTCGCAGGCGACGCGGGAGCGGATTCTGGATGCCGCCGAGAGGCTGTTCGCCGAGCACGGGTTTGCGGGGACGTCGCACCGGCAGATCACGGCGGAGGCGGGGGTGAACCTGGCGGCGGTGAACTATCATTTCGGCTCGAAGGAGGAGCTGTTCCTGGCGGCAGTGCTGCGGCGGCTGGAGCCGGTGAACCGGCGGCGGCTGGAGATGCTGGAGGAGGCGGAGGCGCGGAGCGATCCGCCGCGGCTGGAGGAGGTGGCGCGGGCGTTTGTGGAGCCGGTGGTGCGGGCGGGCGCGGAGGAGGGGGAGGAGGAGGTGCTGGAGGTGCCGAGGTACACGCCGTGCGGAAGCTGCCGGCCGAGCCGCAGCAGCTCGTCGG
>JBBIIK010000093.1:0-1539 GCA_037446555.1 Acidobacteriota bacterium | reverse complement strand
CAGCCGCCAGATCAGCCGCCGCGCCGCGCGCAGCCCGTGCCGCCATACAAGCAGGAATCCCAGAAGGAACGTGCCCAGTTGCAGCAGCACCGTGACAGTCCGCCCTGGGGCCGCCCACTGCGCGCCCAGGCTCGCCACCACCCCGGCGGCGAACAGCCGCTCCAGCCAGCCAGCGCCGCGCCACGTGTTCAGCCAGCCAGGAGAGGCCATTCCGATTCAGGTTAACCGCTCTCGCGCCGCCGCCGCCACCTCGCCGCCCGCCTCACAGCCTCGATTTCGCGATGTCCGGCATCTCCTCCGCCGCCCGTATCTGTTGCGGCTGGAGATAATTCGCCGTCAGAAACGTCTTCAGATGATCCAGCGCCGTGTGCACGTCGTCGACGAAATCCATCAGTTGAAGGTCCTCCGGGCTGATCATCCCGTGCCGCGCCAGCGCGTCGAAATTCAGGATCTCCCGCCAGTAGCTCTCCCCATAAAGCATGATCATGATCCGCTTTTCGAGCTTCTGCGTCTGCGCCAGCGTCAGCAGCTCCGTCAGCTCGTCCAGCGTCCCGAACCCCCCGGGAAACACGATCAGCGCCTTCGCCAGATAGGCGAACCAGAACTTCCGCATGAAAAAGTAGTTGAATTCGAAGTTCAGCTCGGGTGTGAGATACGGGTTCGGATATTGTTCATGCGGCAGCGCGATGTTCAGCCCGATCGACTTGCCGCCCGCGTCCCGCGCGCCGCGGTTGGCGGCCTCCATAATCCCCGGCCCTCCGCCCGTGCAAACCACGAACCGCCGCGTCGGAGGCTCCAGCGCGTTCGACCACTGCGTGATCAGCCGCGCAAACTCCCGCGCCTCCTCGTAATAACGGCCCATCGGCCCGTCCTCGGTGATCCGCGCCGAACCGAAAAAGACCACCGTGTCGCGGATCTTTTCCCGGCTGAACCGGTCCAGCGGCTCCAGATATTCCGCCAGAATCCGGATCGCACGCCCGTTCCAGCTGTCCAGAAACGCCTCGTTCTTGTACGCCAGAGGGGCGCGGTTCATGTGGCGGCTTTTTTTCACCTCATTCTCCTTTCAGGCGGCTTTCCAGTTCGGCAATGCGCTTTTCCAATTGTCTCACCGTCTTCACCAGTTCCGGCAGCCGCGGAAACGCCGTCACCGCGCGCCTCCACTGTCCCGCTTCGAACGCCGGCGAGCCCGACACCACGCTCCCCGCTTCCACGTCCCCCCCGATCCCGCTCTGCGCGTACACCACCACGTTGTCATGGATCGTCAGGTGCCCCGAGACGCCCACCTGCCCGGCGAGCAGCACGTCCTTCCCCAGCACGCTCGACCCGGCGAGCCCCGTCTGCGCGCAAATGATGTTGTCCTCCCCCACCACGCACGCATGCCCCACCTGCACCAGCGAATCGATCTTCGCCCCGCGCTTCACCCGCGTCTCCCCCACCGTCGCCCGGTCCACCGAACTCAGCGACTGCACCTCCACGTCGTCCTCCAGCACCGCCGGCCCCGATTGCACAATCTTGTAATGGGTCCCGTCTTTTCTCTTT
>JBBIIK010000092.1:0-4268 GCA_037446555.1 Acidobacteriota bacterium | reverse complement strand
ATTGGGGAGCGGTCAGACTCCACAGCGCCCGCCCCCCTGCCGCTCGCGCTTGTCCCGCGACGTCTGCGCACTTCCCCCGGCGCTTGCGCCGGAGCCACAGTGCTTGCGCTGCCCCACTTGTTGCTAAAGGGCCGCGACCGTCAGGGAGCGGTCAGACTCCACAGCGGCCGCCCCCCTGCCGCTCGCGCTTGTCCCGCGACGTCTGCGCACATCCCCCGGCGCTTGCGCCGCGGCGACAGTGCTTGCGCTGTCCCGCTTGTTGCTAAAGGGCCGCGACCGTCAGGGAGCGGTCAGACTCCACGATGGTCACCCCCAGGAGCTTGCGTCGGGGCCGCGTTGCCTGACCTTCTCCCACGAGGCTAGCGCTTCCTTTTGGCCCGGGCGCCGGGGAAAGCCCGCCTCTTCGCATCATCACATTCGGCCCGATTCTCATTCCTCCCGATGCGAACGCTGATCGCAACTGCCCGTATTGAGCCTTGTGAGGCTCCTGCGCGGACGGAGGCGCCCTTCGCCCTTCTCTCTGCCGGCGAGGCGAGTGCTGCCTCGGTCCATCCCGGATGCGCGCCGGGCGCAAATTACATAGCGGGGCAGGGAAGGGCGAAGGAGGGCTGCGACGACCGGGACTCCCCACCCGAAGTCCGGATCACGGTCTCCGCCATCCCGCCGCCCTTCCTGAAAAGCCGATACAATAGCCGCCTTGGAGGTCTTCATGCGGCTTTCGATTCTCTTCCTCGCTGCCTCGCTCCTCTCCGCCCAATCGCTCCGCATTGAGAAGGGCGTCACAGACTACCAGGTCTTCCAGCGCGGCCCCGCCAACACCGCCGATCTCCGCGCCGAAGGCGCTGCCTCAGGCGCAGACGGCCGCGCCGTCGAAGCGCGCGTCCTCAAAGCCGGCATGACGTTGCCCGGCTTCGAGTGGCAATCCGCCGGCAAAGTCGCCGCGGGCAAGTGGTCCGCGGAACTCAAGGGCCTCCCCGCCGGCGGGCCCTACAAAATCGAATTCCGCGTGGCCGGCGCCCCCCCCTCGGCCTCCGTCGCCGGAGTCCTTGTCGGCGATCTCTGGGTCCTCGCCGGCCAGTCCAATATGGAAGGCGTCGGCAACCTCGAGGATCTGCCCCTGCCCAGCGCCATGGTCAACTCCCTCGACATGACCGACTCTTGGGTCGTCGCCGAAGACCCCCTCCACCGCCTCGTCGACGCCGCCGACAAAGTCCATTGGCGCAAAAACTCGAAGGGCGAAATCGCCAAACTCGAAGGCGAGGAGCTCCGCAAATGGATCGCCGCCCGGCGCAAGGGTGCCGGCGTCGGCCTCCCCTTCGCGCTCGAGATGGTCCGCCGCACGGGCGTCCCCGTCGGCCTCATCCCATGCGCCCACGGCGGCACCTCCATGGATCAATGGAGCCCCGATCTGAAAGACCGCGGCGGCGAGTCCCTTTACGCCGCCATGCTCCGCCGCATCCAGCTCGCCGGCGGGCGCGTCCGCGGCGTCCTCTGGTATCAGGGCGAAAGCGACGCCAGCGAAAAGGCCGCGCCTCTCTTCGAAGAGAAATTCCGCCGCTTTATCCAACAGCTCCGCCAGGACACCGCCCAGCCCGCGCTCCCCTTCTACTACGTCCAGATCGGCCGCCACGTCGCCAATGCCCCTGCCGCCCCGTGGAACATGGTCCAGGATGCCCAGCTCCGCGTCGAATCCCGGCTCCCCAACATCTGGATGACCACTTGCGTCGACTGCGAACTCGACGACGGCATCCACGTCGGCGCCGACGAGATGCGCCTTCTGGGCCTCCGCCTCGCTAACCTCGCCGAAGGCCGCCTCCGCCGCGGCCCCCGCCCCGTCTCGGCCCGCGTCAAAGGGCAGACCATCCTCGTCGAGTTCAGCGAAGTCAACGGCCGCCTCGTCCACCCCGGCCGGCTCAACGGCTTCTCGATCCACGACGTCTCCGGCAACCCCCTGCCTCTCATCTACCGCCAGCGCGTCTCCCGCGACGCCCCCAACGTGGTCGAGCTCCTCTTCCAGGGCAAGCTCCCCGAAGGCGCCTCCCTCTTCTACGGCGCCGGCCGCGATCCCTACGTCAACCTCCGCGACGAAGCCGGCATGGCCGCCCCCCTCTTCGGCCCCATGAAAATTGAAAGGTAGCCCGCCCATCTTCTCCCGGTCCCCGCATCACGCGCCACGGCGGCGCCGTCCGCGCTTGCGCCCTCAGTGCCGCATTCCGCCGCCAGCGCTTCCAGCCCCAGCGGCCACCCCCGCCGCGTCGCCATCCGGAACCGCTCCACCCACTCCTCCGGCTCCCCTTCCCTCAACGCCTCCAGCCACGACTCCGGCGTGAATTGCCTCGCCCACGCCTCCATCTCCAGCCTTCCCTCCGGATCCTCGCCAAGCAAATGCGCCCTCGCGCTCGACCACCGGTGCTGCACCGCGTGCCGCGCCAAGCCGGCCCGCACCGGGTTCCGTTCGATGTGCGCGACTGCGGTCAGCGCATCCGCCTCCGTCATCGCGCACGCCGCATACCGCCCGTCCCACAGACCCCCGTGTTCCCGCCGGAGAAAATTCACCGCCCGCGCATAGTCCGCCTGCAGCCGCCGCATCAGTTGAGAGAGCCCCGCCTCCGTATCCGGCGCCGCTACCAGATGAACGTGATCCGGCATCAGGCAATAGCCCCACACCCGCACTCCGCACTCCCCCGCCAGCTCGAACATCCGGTCCAGCCACGCCCGCCGCTCCTCGTCCGTCGCGAACGCCGTCCTCCCAGCCCGCGCCCGCTGCACCACATGATGCGGCACTCCCGCCAGCGCCAGTCTGCCTGCTCGCGCCATCCACCCACTAAGTGCCCCGCCGCCCGCCCTTCTCTCGCGGAAAATCCGCCCGCCCCTCAGTTGGCCGGATCTATCGGCACCTCCGCGTAGAACAGCTCCTTCCCGCTCACCCCTTCGCGAATTCCCGTCACATACAGGAATGCCCCCTGCCGGTGCGGCGTCTCGAAGTAGAAAAATCCGTGCGCCGTTTCGCCCTTCAGCAGCGTCTTCGCCCCGAAAGCCCGCGTCTCGAACTCCACCTTCATCAGCGGATTCTTCTTCTTCGGCAGCGGAATCGGCGCTCTCGGCCCCATCGACGGCCGCCTCGGCCCCAGCACCCCGGGCAGTTGCTGCGCCGGCGTCGGCTCCACCTCGCCTCCCCGGAACTGATACGCCACCCGCATCCGGTCCAGCAGCAGCGTCTCCTCGCCCTGATTCTCCAGAATCAGCAGCACCGGCAGCACGCCGTATTCGTTCGGATTCACGCCGCCGAACAACGGCTTCGTCTCCTCGTCCGTCTCGAACTTCACCGCCGCCAGCACCAGCGGCCCTGCTTTCTGCCGCGACGGATAGCTCCCAGCCGGCTTCGGACGGAACGGCGCCTGCGCGCTCGCCGCGAACACGGCCGCCCACAGGCTTACAATCAGTGTTTTGCGCGCCAATCTCATCTTCGTCCTCTATTGGAGCCTCCAGCTCGCCGTCTTCCCCTTTTTCCTACTCTATCTGTGTTTCCGCTGCCTGAAAGACCGCCGCTACCTCCGCGCCCTCCGCGAACGCTTCGGCTTCCTCCCCAGTCACCTCCTCCCGACGGCTCCCGGCGCCGTTTGGTTGCACGCCGTCAGCGTCGGCGAAGCCCTCGCCGCCATCCCCCTCCTCCGCCGCCTCCGCCACTCCCTTGCCGGCGTGCCCCTCTACGTCTCCACCACCACCCTCGCCGGACGCGCCGTCTGTGAAGAAAAGCTCTCCGGCATCGCCGACGGCGTATTCTTTGCTCCCGTCGACTACCGCTTCGCCGTCCGCCGCGTCCTCCGCCGCCTCCGCCCCGCCCTCCTCATCGTCGCCGAAACCGAAATCTGGCCCAACCTCTTCCGCGAATCCCGCCGCCACGGCGCCCGCCTCCTCATCGTCAACGCCCGCATCTCGGACCGCGCCCTCCCGCGCTACCTCCGCCTCCGCTGGTTCTTCCGCCCCGTCCTTGCCTTCGCCGACCTCATCCTCGCCCAGGACGCCCTCGCCGCCTCCCGCTACCGGTCCCTCGGCGCCGAAAAAGTCGAAATCTCCGGAAATCTCAAATACGATTTCGATCCAGATTCCACAAAAGTCCCTCCTGAAATTCAGCAGTTTCTCGACTCCCTCCAGCCCGCGCCCGTCTGGATCGCCGCCTCCACCATGCCCCCCGCCGCCCCGGACGACCCCGACGAGGACAGCGCCGTCCTCGACGCCTTCCTCTCCCTCGCCTCCCGCTTCCCCCG
>JBBIIK010000091.1:0-4560 GCA_037446555.1 Acidobacteriota bacterium | reverse complement strand
CCAACCCCCGCCGGGTTCGCCGACGCGCGGTCCCTCTGCGCGCTCCCGCTCGGGTGAAGTGATAGGCGCCGCGCCTGCCACCGCGCTCGGTCCTCCGCGAGCGGCGCTGTCGTCGGGGAAGACGAGCTTTGCCACTACCAAGGCGCCGATCAGGCCAACCATGGCTACTGCCATCATTCCATTCGAGTTCTTTGGCTGGGGCTTGGTGGTGTCGGCGGCCGGGGTCTCGAAGACGGGGCCGCTGTCATACTCGGCGTCGCGCAAGAACCACGCCGAGGCGCGGGGGCCCTTCTTCCGGCAGCGCTCGCTGCAGAAGTCGCGGTCTGTCAACAGGCGTAACGGGCTGATCTCTCGCCCGCATCGCTGGCACCGCATCTACACTCTCCCCTCTCTCTCAACACCAGACTAGCCCGTACAGGCCGCCTTGGATCGAATTAGGTAGCAATTCAGCGAAATCTGGGTGGACTCACTCAAGCCGTTCCTGCTGTGGCCGCCGGATTTTCGCCTTTTCATCCTTGGCTGGAAGCCCTGCCAAACCCCGTCTCCCACAGGTTCCAGCCGTAGATGCAGACGTGGTCGAAGGCCCAAAGGCTCACGGCGCCCAAACCGAGCTGCCGGGCAATTGCGGTCTCTTTGCGCCACGGGGCACCTCCGCGGAACAGTGCGATCATCGCCCGGACGGCCGGCCGCGGCCAGTCGAGGCCGGCGGCGAATTCCAGCGTGCTCCGGGACAGATTCAGGTCTCGGGACCAGACGCCAAAATCCAGCGCCTCAATCTTGAATCGGTCGAACGGGGCCCGGGCTTTAGATGTCCACTCCTCGGGGAGGTTGACGAAGCGGTTCAGCCGCCCGCCCAGCTGATGGATGCCCGCGGGCGTGGGATGATTTACGTCGTAAGGGAACAGCACTTCAAGCTCGGCGGTGGGAAAGGCGGAGCGGACGGCCTCCGCCAGGTACGCGGCGTAGTCCCGCAGGCGGTTCCGCAGGAACAAGGCGTCCGCGCCGCCGTTGACGCCGGGATCGTCATCCGGATGTCGAAATACATGCAAGGGACGCCCCAGCGCCGCCAGCGCGGCTGAGCGCGTGCCGTCGTCGTAATAGGCCATGCCGCCGTCCGGATTGTCGCCGCTGAAGTTCGTGAAATACCACCAGGTGAATTCGCCCATCTGGAGGCGCGGCGTCAGTCCCGCCGCCTGCATCAGCGCGGCCGCCTCCAGCAGCGACTTCTGATGAAACGCAAGCATGGCCGGGCCAAACGCGCAGTGCGTCGAATGGAGATTGCCGAACCCCATCGCCGTGGTGACCGGCACGCCGTCGGGGAACCGCGCCGCCAATTCCCCGGGTGGCTCTACCAGTTCCATCGAGAACGCCGTGATCACCTGCCGGCCCTCCTCGGCGCAAAGCCGGTAAAGATCCTCATGCCAGGCGCGCGCGCCCGCATTCAGCGCCTGGCTGTCGGCCGTGTCCACCTCCCACCGGCCCATCACGCCGCCTTCGATCCAGCCGCCGCCCGACACCGTCCCGGTCGAACCGCCAACCGGCGTCACCCACGCCTCGACGAAAAACCGGTAGGCGGACGTTGAGGAACGTGCCAGCAACACCAGCCTTGAACCCTCATTCCGCGCCCACAGGCCCACGGATGTAGCATTCACGATCAGGGCGAAGTGCCGCGCAATCTGCTCCGGCGTCTCCTCCTGTAGCACGCTCTTGCCCAGTGTTTGCTGGCCGATCCGCACGAAAACCTCGTCGCCGGGCGCGAAGGCTCCACTGAAGTCGACGGCCAGCTCGGCCTGCGCGCCGCCCGCGCGGCGCCGCCGGTTCCACCAGAAGATCCCAATGTATTCGTTCAGCTCCCCCGTGCAGCCGAGCTGGCGAAGATTCCACAGGATGCGTGCCGGCGGGAGCTTGAAGGCGTGGTCGGTCGAATAGTCCAGCGCCGGAGTCATCCATGCCTGCGAGAGCGGGGGCTCGGGCGGATCGCTCTCCACGGCGGCTTCGACGCCGGCGAAGCAGAAAAGATCAGCGCTTGTGGAGGTGAGCCTAACGGTGTGCGTGCCGGGCGCAAGCCACCCCGCCAGACGGCGCCGAGTGACGACGCTCGCCTCCGGCGCCAGATGGGCCGAAAACTGTCCTCGGGGTTGGCCGTCGATCTCGACATTCACGATCCCCTGTTCCTCGCCCAACCGGGTCCACACCCACAGACCGTGCGGCTGCGGGCAGTGGTAGCGCACCTCCACCGACGCGCCCGGGCCCTGCGCCACCTGCGCCAGCCCGCCGGGGAAGAACCCGGCCTCGGCCGACCACGCACCGGAGTAAGTGCACCGGCCGTCAGTGGCCTCCACCCGCACGCTGTCCAGGCCCGCGACGCGAAGGCGAAGTGTCTCTTCCGGGCCGCTCACCTGCCAGTTGGTGAACTTCGCCAGCCACTCCGCTCCGCTGTAGTCGGCGCGGTTGGCCAGCCGCGGCGCCAGCGTCAGCCACATGCGCCGGATCTGCGTCTGGCCCAGAGCCGTGAAATCGAGCGATACGCGCAGTACGGCCGTCGATGCCCCTCCGATGAACTCCGCTTCCGGTTCCGCCGTGCGGAGCCGCTCGTTTTTCGACACGGCATACATGCGCAGGAAGTTGGCGTCAAAGCCTCCTTCCACGGTCTCGATCCGCAGCGTCGTGGCCTGCGCCTCGGCGCGCAGGGCGAACGGCGCTTCTGCGGCGGCGTAGTCGGCGCCGTTGATCTGCGCTGCCAGCTGCTGGCAGACGAATGCAGCGTCAATATGATGCAGCGACTCCGACGGCTGCCCGCTGGCGCCCACCACCGTCGTGGATCCGTCTCCGCGGCGGGCGCGCAGGCGGACCACCCACGGATCGGCGCCTGCGGCGGCCGTGACGTCGGGATCGCCCGCGCCGGCGTTGACGGAGGCGATCAGCGCTGCCGCCACCGCTGCTGAGCTGTCGCCGTCCTGTTCCACGTACAAGTAGGTGCGATCCGCCACGTTGGTCCAGTGGATGGTTCCGGGCGTGCCGGCAAAGAAGGGATACTCGACGCTGACCTTGCCGGGGACCGTGTAGTCGAAGGCCATGTTCAGGTACCACAGTGTTAGCCGGTCATAGCCCTCCAGCGCGTCTCCCACGATCTGAAACTGCGCCGAGGCCGGTTGGTCCGGTGTGTCGATCACCGTGGCGTGATCCGAAAGGCGGACTCGCACGGGCTCGCCTTGCGCCGGCTGGATGTCCAGATAAGGCCAGTCAATCGTGGGGAACTTGCGGCAGTTCAGCGGCATCAGGTTTTCGTACTGCACGTCGAACTGGAGCGTCATGCCGCTGAAGTCGAAGTCGGGCAGGTAGCGGATGCGCAGGTGCTCGAAGAAGTTGTCGGCATCGTAGAGGACGACGACGGCGAAATCCGCGGCATCCTGAAAATGGCCGCGGACCTCGAATCCGTCCGGCTCTGCCCTCACGATGGCGGCGGAGGCGCCAAGGTGATCGAAGCCTTGCAGGTGGACCGTGCGGTCCGGTTGGAGTTTGCGGATCGGGTCGGCCAAGCGGGTTCCTCCCGCAGCAACTTTAGCCGGTTTCCTGGCCCCAACTCCGGCCCGCATATGCCGCCGGCGCGGCAACTTCATGATTCTTTAAGGGCAAAAAAAGCGGCTGCGCCTGTGACGGGCGCATCTGCGGCGCGCAGTCGAATGTATGAGCCGGTGCGCCCCGCCCCCCCGAACCCTCTGCCGCGCTCCGATCGCCCTGGCCCCTCCACTACGAGCCCGCCTCCTGTTCGATGGACTCGATGGGGACGACTCGATGGGGACAGCCTGATACGGGCAGTTCGCGAATTTTGCCAAAGGGACGGAGTGCTCTGTCCCTTTCGCAGTTTTGGCCCACATCTCCTTCCCCGCCAATGCATTTCTTGGGCCTGCCGGTGCCTGTCCCCTGCCAGTTCCGATCCCAGCCTTGCAGCAGTCGCTTCTGCTGCGGCATCTCCAAGTGCACAATCGACCCTCGTCACGCTGCAAGACCGAACTCGGCTCCCCCCACGGACAGCCGCTCTTCTCTCACCCCCGAACCGAGCCTGCACCCTCCTCTTCCCCCCCACATTGGACATGAGCTTGCGGCCGCAGCGCGCTTGCCAGGCCGGCGTATCGCCCATGCGGATGCGGGAAAACCACCTGAGGTGAGGGCGAGCCCTGCCTCCTCTACAGCTACGTCATGCCTGCCATGTGAGGCAGGGCGGGCACTGGTAGCCTCCAAAGCCACTTCTTCTTGATGCCTGAGATCCGCTCGGTGATTCCCCCCCCTGTGCCCGCTCGCACGGCTTGGCTGCCCGAGCCAAAATTCCCGGAGTTCCGCGAAACCGTCAGAGCGCTCCGTCCCTTTGGCAAAATTCGCGAACTGCCCGTGTCAGGCTGTCCCCTTCGACGGCAACCCGCACAGAGAGCCCGTCACAAGGAATTGCACGAATAGAATCAATTACTTAATGGGTTAGCGCTTGCCCCGCCGTGCGATACTCTGTGCTGCGGGGACAAAAGTCTCTGGCCAGAGCTCCCCCGCTTGAACCGGACTGCCTCA
>JBBIIK010000090.1:0-4597 GCA_037446555.1 Acidobacteriota bacterium | reverse complement strand
GCGAGTCAGGCCGGAACCACCGCCGGCAGATCGTGCACGGTCTCTTCCCAGCGTCAGCCACGGTGATCCATCAGATCACCGCGCCGGTCAGCAGAGTTCAGTTCAGTGGGTACTCAGATGAAGCAATGGTGGGTCACATCTGGGGAGCAAAGGTGGCTCAGTTCTCGCGAGCGCCGAAGAGCTTGGCCCTCGCATCGGCGATTATTACCGCACCCGCGACGGCCGCGGCGCGCCATGCAAAGTCGAGCACCAGAAGCGCAGCAACGGCAGCCACTGGTTCTTCGCCTACCCGGCGGATTACGAGGACGAGGTTCTCGGCTATGACGACTCAGGCGAGTTGGGACGTCGGCCTTGGAGCAAGGCCTTCGAGGTGGTCTTCATTTATGATCCGAAGGCGGGGACCATCGATTTATACGCGCAGGGAGGGCGCGGAGTGCGCGATGAGTTGACGGGCATCTTCACAGAACTCGCATTCGGCGAGGCGCAGGAATCCGAGCCGTGGAAGCCGGCGCCATACAATCTCGATCTCTTCAAGAAGGCCGATGTCGAGTTGCCGGCCAAGCCCGAACAGTACTCTGAGCCTCGCACCGGCGCGTGTGATCGGCCAATTGATCTGTAACGCGCGACGCGCTCATGAGTATTCTCATAGGAATGGCCGAAAGGGTTTCGCCCGCGAGCTTCGGCGAACTGTATGAACGCCACTCGCGCGCCTTATACCGGTTTGCGCTGGCGCTTACAGGGCGTGTGGAAGATGCGGAAGACCTGACTGCGGAGGCGTTCCTGCGTGTCTGGGAGGCAGGCTCGCGCGTCGAACCGTTGACGGTACGGGCCTACCTGTTGACCATCGCGCAGAATCTCTACCACACAAACTGGCGCCAGGAGAGCCGCAGGCGGCGGATGCCGGACTCGGTGGCGGCGCCGCCGGCCGATCCCGCTGTTCGGCTGGAGCTGGAGCGCGCCCTCGGCGCACTGTCGCAGTTGGCCCCTCTGGACCGGGAAGCGCTCGTCCTCAGAGCCGAAGGCGAATTGTCGTACGAGGAGATCGCCGCATCCACCGGCCTGACCGCCGAGGCGGCGCGCCTGCGCGCCCACCGCGCGCGGAAGAAATTGCAGGAGGTTTTATGCGGGAAGAAATGATGGGCCGGTTGCTGCCGGATAGCGTCGGGCCCTCGGTGCAAGTCGAGCGGGCCGCTCTCCGACAGACGCAATTGCTGATGGGGCAACGAACAAGCTCGGCGGTGATCGCCCTCTTCCTCGCTGCGCTCGTCTTCGCCTGCCTGCCGGAAAAGGCCACGGCTTTCATTTCGCTGCGTCGACAAGGCGGAGTGTGGCTCGCGGCGGCCCTGTGCGTGCTGAGCCTCGGTTTCGTGTGGCGCTTTTACCGCGCCTGCGTGAGGCTGAACGCTCTCGGCCTGTACCGCCGCGCCCGGGGTATCCGTCCCTCCTGGAATTGGGAACTCGCCGGCGGATTCATCAGCCTCGCCATCGCCGCGACCGTTTGCGCCGCTGCCGGATGGGAATTCATTTCGGTGGGCGCCGGGTGCATACCAGGCCTTCTTGCCGCCTTGTGGCTCGGCCGCCGGCTCAAACATATCCCTGACTACGAAACCGCGCGCCAGGAGGAACTCGCCAAGATGAGCTTCCTGCAGGACAAGGACGAGTAGCTGCGGAACGGGTGCGTGATTCGATCTCTGGATGCGGGGTGGTCTCCGCGCCCACCCGTGCTCTGCTCTCCGGCCGTCTCATGGTAGGACAGCGGCCTTTGGAGCCGTGAATCGTGGTTCGAATCCATACCGGGAGCCGCACTCGAATTCCATGACTTCCCGCCGCCCCGTCCTGCATGACGGCACTTCCTCCTGCGGCTGTTCGTGATCCCGAACCAGTATCGGATGCGCCGCATGCCGGGCGCCTGCGACTTTCCGAAACGGACGCCGATGAACCCGAGGGCACGACTTGCGGTTGCATCAGAGAGCTCGTTTGCGGGGTGATCGCATGCCCATCGGATGTCCCGCGCAGAGCGGTGGAGGCCATGAACAGGGAGCTGACGCCTGCACTATTTCAACTGCAAGACGGGAGTTCCCTCCCGGTTCGGTTTTCGCGCCAGGGGAGCGCCCTCGAAAACGGCAATAGTCAACTCCGCCCGGTACAGAACGCGGCAACCCTTTTCCAGATGGCCGCCGAATGCGCCCTGCAAATTGGCCAGCGTAATATGCAGGTGCGGTTCGCCGGCGGCGATCAGACCGTTGACATTCAGGATTTCAATCGGCCCGCGCACCGTACGAAACTCCCGCTCAGCAGCCGGAGCCAGCGACTTTACGCCATGGATAGTGCACTCTTGCACTGATCCGACTCCCGTCAGGACCGATCCGTCCTGAATCCCGTGCTGACCGATCACCGCCAGGATGGACTCCAGCAAAAGATCGTCCCGGTCCAGCCTGACACGGATGACTTCCCGGATGCGTGCGTCCTTGAATGTCTTCTCGGCCAGGCGTTCGGCGGAAAACGCCGGAAGCAGAGCGAAGACTGCCGTGACGAGGCAGCATGCCAGCAACTTCATGATCACCTCCCGTTGGTCGGCTTCGCAGATTCCACAGGCTCCCACTCCAGGCTGAGCGCCCAATCTTCCGGAGTGGGCGGAGCGGGAAGGAGAATCTTGTGATTCGGATCCGTTTCCAGCACGCCGGCGTCGAGCCACGCGCCCGTGCGGGGATCGAACCACCGGGTGCGCCAGCGGCGCAGGCGGGGAGCATTCAGGATGGCGGCTCTGGGTGCATCCTTCTCGAAATACACAAGGTACCAGTCGCGTTCCGGGCTCCGGGCAGCAAAGGCCCAGCCGTCGTATCCGCGTGTCAGCGCGGAGCTGTTCGGCGCCAGGCTGTCGCTGGAAGGAATGAGCTGCTGGTAGCGTGCGCCCTGCGAGTGTACGAATGCAGAAAAATGCCGCATCTGGGCGCCGGACTTGTGGTGAAAAGCCTCCCACATCCGGACAGGAGCTTCCGGTCCCCGGGCTCCCTGCCAGATGCCTTCTGCGCCGTAAATGGCGCCAGCCAGTGCGCCGCAAAGAAAATTCCCATACATGGCGGAGCGGGTGTAGCGGTCATCCAGCTCGCTTCCGGGCGGCGCAGTCCGGGTATTTTCCACTCCTTTCTCGTATTGGAAGCCCGGAGAATAAGGCTCGCCATTCAAAGACAGCTTCGGCGGCGAAGAAAAGAAAATCTCTGTATGGTGCCGGTAATACATATGTTCCCGGTCGTTGCCCGACTGATGAATGTCCACCCAGGAGCCGCCCGGCTCCAGCCCGAAATTGAGATGCGAGGAGGGCGAAGAGTTTGGTGATAACAGAGTGCCGAAGGGTGGACGCCCGTACATGGTCAGCCAGTATTGAATGGGCAGATTACACTCGTGCGCAGGGATCGTGGAGGCAGGCCAGTCGTAGTGAATCGGGCTGAAGATAATGCTGCTGCCATGCAGCCTCGCGGACAAATATTCCAGATACCGCGCGTAGGATTCCGGCCACCGGTAAAACTGTTTCCAGACGATTGCCACATCGCGGCGGGCGGCTTCCACAAACGGTATGAACCCCTGTTCGTTCAGATAGTCGATCTTGCGGTCGAGCTCGCCGAAGTAAGCCGGATTGATCCGGTCGAAATCAGGGACGACATTCTCAAGACCGGGCACCTTGCCCGGAAACAGAAACGGGCGTCCGCCGGAGTTGTGCATATCGCACGCACTGCGCGTCCCGGGGTCGGGCCACGCCGAGCGGATGGGCAGCCGGGGAGGGCCATCCAGGAAAAGCGCCGCAGGACGCCCGTCATTGGCCCAGTGCGGAAAGGCGGCCAGGATGGCGATGGAGTTGAACCCCTGTTCTTTCCGGAACGCGACATAGTCTTCGAAACTGGATTCGGCAGAAGCGGCCGGACGGCCGGGCCGGCCTGCCATCGGGAACCGGAACGTCGCGGCAGGCCACCACGTGTCGCCGATCAGGAAAACGGGGTTCCATCGGAGTATTCCAGCGCATGGCCGTTTGCAGTGGGCCGCAAGAAGCCCCGGCGCACAGGGTTGGTCTGTTTCTCCTCTTCCGTCCAGGGGCTTGCGATGAGCCTGCCGCTCTTGCCCGCCAAGCCAGGGTCAGACGGGTTGGAGAAACTGGTCCACCGCCACTCGCCCGCAGAGGGCAAGGCGATCCTCACCCGGAAGGTGCGGCCACCGTCCCAGAAGCCGTAGACGGTCTTCGAAAAGCGCGGACCTTCCAGTTGGATCCAGACGTCCACGTCGGTGTACGCGTTGGAATACGTCTTCCCGGCTTCAAGCGTGATCTCGTGCTTCTGCCAGACGCGCAGATGCGTGACCTTATCCTCTGCCGCCAGATCGAGGGAGAGAGAAACAAGAAAGGCACCCAAGAGAACTCGCCGGTGCATGGGCGGATCCTATCACAGAGTTCCGCGTCCGGCATTCACAATCATTGCCGCGTGTCGGTAGCATGTGAGTTGTCCGGTTGAATTAGCAAGTGAATTGTCCGGTCGAACGGCGGCTGGGGAAGGCTAGAGGATGTGGAAGCGATCCAAGAGCATTTCCCGGCCGCGGAGATGGAACGGGC
>JBBIIK010000089.1:0-4783 GCA_037446555.1 Acidobacteriota bacterium | reverse complement strand
TCCTCGAGGCTGGCGTAGAGGAACATCTCTTGTTGTTGGCGGTCTTCTCCCCTCATGGCGTCTCAGCAGGAATAGACGCAAAAAACAATTCCGAGGCTACTTGTTCTGGCACTTTTTCAGCGACCTGCTAATTCATTCGGTGCAGCCGTCTGGCGCGTGGACAATCCCTTCGGCGCGCTGAACGACATTACCAGCATCCAGTTCACCGCGCTGACGGGAACCTGTGGCATCGGCCTCTGCACGAACCAGTCCGACTACGCTCTGGTCCGGTTTCAGTACGAGCCGGTTCCTGAGCCGGGCACATACGCCATGCTGGGGCTCGGCCTGATCGGCCTCGGCCTCTTGGCGCGCCGCCGCCAAGCAGACTGAGGCCGGCTCCAGGACCGTCTCCTGGCCTCGGCGGGCCTTCCCCTCAAGGGGAAGGCCCGCTTTCTTACCTGCGTTCCTGCGGATGGAAAAGAGGCAAGCTCGCGGGCGTCTCTTCCACCAGCGGCAGCAGCGATGGCGATGCCGGATCATGCGCCCGGTATCGCGCCAGCGCGATCCGCCGCCGCCGCACCGCATAACAGTACAGGCATCCGTGCGGGCAGGTGTCGTATTCGCCGATGTCGCGCGACTCGTGACACGCGCACCCGGGACGGTTCCCCTTCTGCGGCGCCGACAGAGGCTCGCCGCTGATCGACGCCAGCCGCCGCGCGTCCACGCACCGGGCTTCTTCCGCGCCCGGGGCCAGATAGTCCGGCTGCGAACACACCGTCAGCTTCATGCCGTGCCGGCGTGCCACGGCGGCGAGCCGCGCCGCCAGCTCCAGCTTCGCCCCGCCGGGCGGGTCCGACCACTCGAACCCATGCTTCCGCGCCGCTGCGTCGAGGTTCCGGCGCGACTTCGCGTAGATCTGCGCAAAGCTGGTCACAACCTCGTTGGTCGCGCCCTCCAGCGCCGCTGCCAGTCGCGCGAAATTCTCAATGTGGAATTCCGCGGGTGTCAAAGAAGTGGTCAGGACAGGATCGTAGCGCCACACGGGACACAGCTCATGAACTTCGCGCGCCAGCCGGTGCATCTGTGCGACCGCCTTTTCCGCCGGGATCACCGCCGGCTCGATGGCGCGCGGATAGTTTGTGATCGTGAACTGCACCACGAACGGCCGCCCAAAGGCGCGCAGCCGCTCCAGGTGCTCGAGCAGCGGGCCGAAATTCCTCGTCCAGAAGACGAATCCCGTAACCCGCCGCGGCCGCAGATCCACCCGGTAGACGTGCGCCGAATAGGGGTTCCGCACCAGCGCGAAGCCCTCCTCCAGCCGCCGCAGGAACCACTGCGAGTAGAAGGCGGGAACGTCTGTCCGGTAGCTCGCCGAGACGATCACGGACTGCCCACTTCCAGTATCGCGCCGCTCAGGCGCCGCGGAATGCGGCCGACAGCTTCCGCCAGGTCTCGCCCAGATCCTCCGGCATCACGCGCGTTTCGGCGACGGTCGTCATGAAGTTTGCATCGCCCGTCCAGCGCGGCAGCACATGCATGTGCAGGTGCCCGGCGATGCCCGCGCCCGCGCACTCGCCCAGGTTCATGCCAAGGTTGAAGCCCTGCGGGCGGTAGACGCTCTTCAAGTGGCGCACCGCGTCGCGCGTCAGATCCATCAGCTCGGCAGCTTCCTCGCCGTCCAGATCCTCGAGCTGCGCCACGTGCCTGTATGGCGTGATCATCATGTGCCCGGTCGTGTACGGGAACAGGTTCAGAAGCACGTAGTTGCGCCGCCCGCGGAACAGGATCAGGTTCTCGGCGTCGCGGTCCTCGCGCGACTTCGCACAGAAGATGCACTCGTCACCCGGGCTGACGGTGCTGACGTAATGGTATCGCCAGGGGCTCCAGAGCCGGTCCATGGCAGGATCCGCCGGCAGGCTATTCCGATGGCGGCGCGGCTGGAGGATGCTCCTGGTTGACGAGGTCCTTCAGCTCCTTGCTCGGCTTGAAATAGGGAATTCTCTTGGGGGGCACGTCCACCCGCGCGCCGGTCTTCGGATTGCGCCCGATGCGCGCGTTCCGCTGCCGGGTCCGGAAACTGCCGAAACCGCGGATCTCGATCTTGTCGCCGTCCCGCAGGGCGCGCACGACGCTGTCGAAGATCGCCTCGACGATCACCTCCGAATCCTTGCGCGTGAATTCGCACACGCGGGAAATTTCCTCAATCAGGTCAGCTTTCGTCATCTTGTTTCCGTTCCTCTCCGGTAGACTCGGCGGGCGGCTGTTCCGCCGCGGGCGCCGCGGGTCCGGCGCCGTGCAGCGCCGTCCCGATGTGCTGCGTCGCTTCGGCCGCCTGGCGGTGGTAATCGCCCAGGCGCTCCAGTTCTTTCTCGGCTTCCCCGGTCACCAGTGCCAGGCCAATCCGCTTCTCGGCCTCGTTCAGCTTGATGATGCGGAAGCTCAGGGTTTCCCCGATAGGCAGGGGCGGCGAGTGCTTTCGCATCTCGGCGGGGATCTCCGAGTTGTGGCACAGCCCTTCCACGCCTGGCGCCAGCTCGACGAAAACGCCGAAGTTGGCCGCCCGCGTCGGCCTGCCCTTCACGATGTCGCCCGTTGCGTGGCCGCAAAAGAAGGTCTCCCAGGCGTCGGGCTGCAATTGCTTGACGCCCAGCGACAGGCGCCGGTTCTGCGCGTCGATGCTGAGGATCACGGCCCGCACCATCTGCCCTTTCTTCAGAACCTCCGATGGATGCTGCACGCGCTTCGACCAAGACAGGTCCGAGACGTGCACCAGCCCGTCGATGCCTTCCTCGATCTCGACGAATGCTCCGAAGTCGGCCAGCTTGCGGACGCGGCCTTCCACGACGCTGCCCACCGCATACCGCTGTTCTACCGTCGTCCAGGGATCCGGCTCCAGCTGCTTGATCCCCAGCGAAATCCGCCGGTCCTGCGGCCTGACGTCCAGCACCATGCTCTCCACGTTGTCGCCGGCGCGCACCACCTTGGACGGATGCTTCATCCGCCGGCTCCAGGTCATCTCCGAGATGTGGATCAGGCCTTCGACGCCCGGCTCGAGCTCGACGAACGCCCCGTAGTCGGTGACGCTCACCACGCGCCCCACGACGCGCATGCCCGGGTGGTAGCGTTCGGCCACTGTCTCCCACGGATCGGGGGCCACCTGTTTCAGGCCCAGGGAAATCCGCTCCTTCTCGCGGTCGAACTTGAGCACCTTGACCGTGATCTCCTGGCACACCTGCAGCACGTCCTGCGGATGTGCCACACGGCCATAGGAGATGTCGGAGACATGGAGCAGCCCGTCGATGCCGCCCAAGTCGATAAAGGCGCCGTATTCGGTAAGGTTCTTTACCACGCCGGAAACCAGGGCGCCCTCTTGCAAATGTTCGAGCAGCGCCGCCTTGCGCGTATGGATCTCTTCCTCAATCACCGCCTTGCGGGAGACCACGATGTTGTTCCGCCGGCGGTTCAGCTTCAACACCTTGACGGCGATGTCCATGCCGATCAGCGCATCGAGGTTGTGCACGGGCCGGATGTCGGCCTGAGTGGACGGCATGAACGCCGGCAGCCCGACGTCGACGCTCAGCCCGCCCTTCACTCTCCCGGTGATGCGCCCGCTGACGATGAGCCCTTCGCGGTAGGCCTTGTCGAGCGTCTCCCAGGCGCCGATGCGGCGGGCGCGCTCGTGCGAGAGCAGAATGTAGCCCTCCATCTCGCCGCGCCGGTCCAGCATCACTTCGATGGAGTCGCCTTCATGGTAGCTCACCGTACCGTCCGGGTTGCAGACCTGCGCAATGGGCACAAAGCCTTCCTGCTTCAGCCCGACGTCGACGATCAGCCCTTCCGGCGTCACCTCCAGCACGCGCCCCATCATCACTTCGCCGTCGGCGGGCGGCGCCAGATGGCCGTAATCGTCCAGCAGTTGTTCGTAGTTCTCTTCGCCGTTGGCGGGATACTCCACCGGGCGGTCTTCCTGGTTGCCGGTCATGCCCCAGACTCCGAAAACGCCTCGAGTTGCACCGGCTTTCCAGACGCAGCAGCTGGCGGTCGAATCGGCACTTTCGGGTGGCTGACGATGGTGAGCAAGGTCGAATCTCGCCGCAAACTGGAAACCGGTGTTGGCCGCCGCCTTTCAGATTCAATACAAATCATTGAAAGTGCGACACTTCAGAACTATACCGGAGCCCGCAGGGCTTGTCAACCAGCATCGCCTGCTCATTGTTGCGGGCGCTGTCCTCCACAGCGGATGTCTCCGTTGGCGCCCGGCGGGCAAGGATGCATCCCGCGCCGCCGTGCGCTATATTGAAAACGTCGCCCGGCCCCGGACGGCACAGCGTGGACAGGTGGCCGAGTGGTTAATGGCAGCAGACTGTAAATCTGCCGCTCCTTGCGAGCTACGGAGGTTCGAATCCTCCCCTGTCCACCACCCTCCGCCTTGCGCCGCCCGGCGCGAGGGACGGGGCTTGCGCGCGCCTCTCCATTGTGCGCTAAAGTAGTGGAAGAGCCGATGTAGCTCAGGTGGTAGAGCGCGTCCTTGGTAAGGACGAGGTCACCAGTTCAAACCTGGTCATCGGCTCCAGAGTTTTTCCTCGATTCGATCTGGTCCCCCGCAGTCTCCGGCGGGCCGGCCCCGGGGCCCGCGCCCACCTGCCAGACGGCGAACCAGGTGAGTCACCAATTCTGGCATCAGGGAGCCGTTCGCATGGCGAAAGAGAAATTTGACCGCAGCAAGCCGCACGTCAACATTGGGACGATCGGGCACATTGATCATGGGAAGACGACGCTGACGGCGGCGATCACGAAGGTGCTG
>JBBIIK010000088.1:0-5358 GCA_037446555.1 Acidobacteriota bacterium | reverse complement strand
CGGAGGATAGGGCTCTCCAGGGATGGAACCCGAGCGCCGACTCAAGGGCCGGAATGGCCGGGGCGGCTTCGTCCGTCCCACTCAATTCAGACGCCCAGGTCGCTAACTTATTGAGGGCCGATTTTGGTCTTGAAAACCAGGACCGCCTTCGTCACGACACTAGTAAGCCACACAATCCAGGGCGCCTGTCCCTTCATTCGCGCGAGTGCAAATACCGCCCCGCCGGACCCCAGCTGTAACCGGCTGCAGATTTCGGCATGAATCTTTGGCCAATCCTGCGACTCCAGAAGGACTGCTCCATAGGCATTCGCGGCGAGCGGTGAAGCACCGTCGCATAGCAGGACGAGACCTGCAAGCTCCATGCGTAGATGATAAGCAAACCCCTCCGATGATGTAAAGAGTTAACCCGTTAGATGTACCTTAGTTACGTTTTATTTCGCGTTGACGCGGAGAAATAGGCCCATTCGACGCGCACCTTCCATGAGATTTTCTAATGAGTTCGCGTAACTGAAGCGAAGGTATCCCTCTCCATACGCGCCGAAAGCAGTGCCACTCAGGCAGGCGACACCCGCCTCTTGAAGCAGTGCATCCGCCAATAGGCGAGAATTCCAACCTGTTTCTTTGATATTGGCAAATGCATAAAAGGCACCTGCGGGGGTGGCACACCGAACGCCAGGTATTGTGTTGAGTTTTTCTACGAAAGCGTCGCGCCTGCACCGGAATTCGGCCACCATAGCATCCACAGGCGATTGGTCGCCTTGGAGTGCGGCGAGAGCGGCGCGTTGGGTGAAGGATGCCGTGCAGGAGTTGGAGTTCACCATCAACTTGTTGGTCGCGTCTACCAGGGAGGGAGGCAACACGCCGTAGCCGATGCGCCAGCCGGTCATGGCGTAGGTTTTGGAAAAGCCATCGAGGACGATGGTTTTTTCAGCCATTCCGGGGAAGCTGGCGATGGAAACAGGCTGGGCATCGTACCAGATCCGGCTATAGATTTCGTCCGAGAGCACGACAACGTCGCGCTCCTGAAGCAGGCTGGCGATGGTGCCCAGGTCTTCGCGGCAGAGGACTCCCCCGGTGGGGTTGGCGGGCGAGTTCAGCACGACCATTTTGGTGCAGTCGGACAGTCGATGGCGGAAGAGATCGAGGTCAAAGGCGAAGCCGCGCTCTTCAAGCAGGGGAATCGGTACGGGCGTGGCGCCGCAATACCGGATCATGGATTCATAGATGGGGAAGGAGGGGTTTGGATAGATGACCTCGTCGCCCGGCTCGAGCAGGGCCAACATGGAAAAGAAGATAATGGGCTTGCCTCCGGGGACAACGCAAACACGGTCTGCGTCCACCTCTATTCCGTGGGTGCGCGAGACATTCTCCGCGATTGCCTCGCGAAGTTCAGGCAGCCCCTGCGTGGGGCCGTAGTGGGTCCACCCTTCGTCCAACGCGGACTTGGCTGCTTCCACGATGTGGCGCGGCGTGTCGAAATCGGGTTCACCGATTTCCAGGTGGATAATGTGTTTCCCTTGGGCTTCCAGTTGCCTGGCGCGAACGAGCACCTCGAAGGCTGTCTCCGTGCCAATCCGGCTCATGGCGGAGCTCAACTGCATGGTCGTGATTCCTTTCTGCGTGGAAAGAAGCGGCTCGCATCTTGGCGGCCGCACGGCGGAGACGGTTTCTTCCGGTGCTCCACTCTCTTACAATTTCAGCATACGGCCGATGGAAGGGTTTGCACGGCCGGGCCCCGGGGAGCGTCATGGATAGCAGGAATGGACTGGCCGCAGACCGAAGCGGGAGAAACGCGCCGCGCCGCCAGACGGGAGCCTGTTCGGATGCCTGAAACCGGACCGCCGGGAACTGGCATGGGAACTGACACGCGTCAGGCGGAGAGGGACGCTTTTGTCGAGACGCATCTTAAGCGCATCTTCCTGCTCATCTACCGCCTTGTTGGCAACGTGGCTGACGCCCAAGACTTGACGCAGGAAGCCTTCATCAAGGCGCTCCAGCGTCAGGAGCAACTCCGGGATGCGGAGAAGGCTGCGCACTGGCTTTCGCGGATCGCCACCAACACGGCGCTGGATCACCTGCGCAAGAAGGTGCGGCGTGGCGAAACCGGTCTGGAAGGAATGGCGGCGCCCGCGCCGGAAGAAATGAACCCCGAGCAACGCGTGCTGCAGGCCGAGCGGGCTGCCCTGCTCGAGGCGGGGCTGGACAGGTTGACGCCCCGCGAGCGGGCGGCCCTGGTGCTGCGCGACCTGGAAGACCTGCCTGCCGAGGAGGTGGCGCGGCGCTTGAACTGCGGCAAGGCGACTGTGCGTTCGCACATCGCCAACGCAAGAGTGAAATTCCGGAAGTACTGGGAGAGGCGCCAGCCATGAAGCACCATCCAGCAGAGCGGGAACTGGCGCTCCACGCGGGCGGCGATCTGCCTTGGGCGCGCCGGCTGGCGGTGGCGTGGCACGTGAGGCGCTGTTCTGCATGCCGCCGTGAGATCGGGCGGTTTCGCGAGTCCCACGAAGCCATGCGGGCCGCTTCGACGATCCCGCCCGGCTTGGACTGGGCCTCGCTGGCTGCGGAGATGAAGGCCAACATCCACTTGGGGCTGGCCGCCGGAGAGCTGGTGCGGCGCAGCCGGGAGCCGCAAGGTATTCCGCCCTCGGACTGGCGAGCGGTGGCGATCGTGACGGCGACGCTGGCTGTCGTGGCAGTAGCGGGCTGGACGCTTCAGCGTCGGACCGGACCGCCTACGCCCGCCCCCGGGGCCGAGGTCGTGCTTCGCCAGACCGAAGATGGCCTGTCGGTGAAATGGGGCCGGAACGACGCAGCGGTTTTCGGCGCAGGAAAGGCGCCCATGGCTGCTGCAGTCAGCTGGGACGGAGGGGCCCGCGCGCCGTTCGTGGACGAGGAGACCGGACAGGTGACGATTTACGATGTGGCAGCGCAGTAGACACCTGATGGCTCTTGTCTGCCTGGCCGTGAACGGCTGGGCTCAATCCGCGCCGTTTCGGGCCGACCTGCCCGCAGGATCGCCCGTGGAGCTGGTGTCCGCCGATTGGGGCAACTCCTCGGCCGTGCCGCGAGGCGGCGCCATGCTCGTGGATCTGCACGCCGTGCTCCGGCTGCGCAACAACACGGCCCGCCGCATCCGCGCCATCGCCCTTCGCGTGGTGGCGCAGGAGGTGGCGCCCGGCGGGCGCGGCGCAGTGTCCCGCCCGGGGCTGGATGTCGCACCTGGAGAGGAGTTCCCGCTCCGGATTGACATGAGGCTGATGCGCCCGCTGGCGCAGCAGGCGGGTCCGATGGTCGAGATCGCGCTGGATGGAGTCTTGTTCGACGACCTCGCTTTCCTGGGGCCCAATCGCATGAACGTGCGGCGTGCGATGCTAGCCTGGGAGATCGAAGCCCGGCGGGATCGCCAGACGCTGGCCGCAATCCTGAACAAGAGCGGCGCGGAGGCGCTGCGAGAGAGGATGATCGAGACGCTGGCTCGTCAGGAGAGCACAATGATGCCTGTCCAGGTGGTGCGCGGCGCTGCGCCAGCCACTAATCTCGGGCCGGGCCGGAAGACGGAGCTGGCTGCGCTTCGGATCCCCGAGTCGCCCGTGGACCTGCTTTCGGGCGAGGCAGTGATCGCCGGCCACGAAGCGCATTCGGCCAGGATCGACGTGTCGAACCGCAGCGCCCGGGCGGTGCGGTTCGTCGAACTTGGCTGGCTGGCGGCGGACTCCACCGGCCGGCTGGCGGCCGCAGGCACGCTGCCGGCTGAGATTCACCTGCCCCCGGGACAGCGCTCCACGGTGCGGGGCGAAAGCCGCGTCCGGTTCGCCCGCCCGGTGGACTCCCTGGCGGTGTACCCGGCGCTCATCGAGTTCGAAAACGGGGATGTTTGGGTCCCTCCCGCCTCGGCATGGAGCCAGCCGGGCCTGGGCGGCGCCCTGCCGCCATCGGGCGAGTTGATCCGCCTTGCTGAGCTGTACCGCAAGAAGGGGCTGGAAGCCGTCATCCAACAACTCCGCGCGATGCGCTAAGATTTGGAGCGATGGACACGGCCAAACTGATTGGACGCGCACCCGAGCGGCTGACTCTGGAAGAACGCAACCAGCTGGCAGGCTGGTGGGTGGCCTACGAGGTTTACACGCCGCAGACGCTGCCGCTGAAGCGCATCGAGGCCGCCGGACGGGACATTCCCTCCTGCATCCAGCAGTTGGAGAGCCGGGGTCTCGATCCGCGCGAGTTTGAGTTTGTACTGTTCCAGGGCTGACGCGCCGGACCCCGCCGCTCCCCCGCAGCAAAGACCGCATTCCATCCGCGGCAACAATCTCTCAAAACCCGCCCGCAAGGGCCGATAAGGGCCGTGAACCCCCATCCAGGATGGCCGGGGTTCCTTCAGTCCAAGTCCAGGGTCAAGGAGAGATACCGAATGAAATCGTCTCAGTGGATTCGTCGGGCGGTTCTGGTCGCCGTAGTCGCAGCTTTCGCCGTTATTCCAGCAGCCGCCCAGGATGAGATCACCACCGCCAACGCGTTGGGACGCGTGGTCAAGAAAGTGGCGCCGACATTCCCTGTCGCCGCCAAACAGCTGAACGTGACCGGCTCACAGGACGTCCAGATCACCGTCGACGAACAGGGCAACGTCATCGACGCTAAAGTCGTCAAGGGCAACGCCTTGTTCACCCAGTCCTCGCTTGCTGCGGTCAAGGAATGGAAATTCACCCCGCTGCTCAAGGACGGCCAGCCCGTCAGGTTTACGACCATGATCACCTTCAACTACACGAAGTAACAGTGCTTCGCCGCCCCTGCGGGCGGGTACGCCACCCTCCCGGCGAGCCCGCCCGCATGACGCTACAGTCCATCTGCCAGGCCTCAAAATGAAATGGTGGTGCTGGCCTCTGTCCTTGTCTTCCTCCTGTCCGCCGTCCTGCCCCTGCATTCTCTTCAGGCTCGCGTCGTTTCCATCGCCGACGGCGATACCTTCACCGTCCTGCTCCACCGCCAACAGATCCGCATCCGCCTCCACGGCATCGACTGCCCGGAACCCGGCCAGCCTTTCCACCGCCGCGCTACCCAGCGCACGGCTGAACTCACCTTCGGCAAGACTGTCACGATCGAACCCCGCTCCCGCGACCGCTACGGCCGCCTCGTTGCATCCGTGCTCCTGCCCGATGGCCGTTCCCTCAACCACATCCTGGTCACCGAGGGACTCGCCTGGCACTACCGCCAATACGCCCCAAACGACACAACCCTGGCGCGGCTCGAACAGTCCGCCCGCAGCGCCCGCCGCGGCCTCTGGCAGGACCCCGCCCCCGTTCCCCCATGGCAGTGGCGCAAGGCCCGCCGCGGCGCGAGACAATGGTCCTTGCCGTGAAA
>JBBIIK010000087.1:0-5376 GCA_037446555.1 Acidobacteriota bacterium | reverse complement strand
CCCCCACCAGCACCAGCCCCAGCACCGCTGCCCGCATCTTGCCTGCCTCTCCGGCGCCCATCGCCTGTCTATCATTCTCCCTCCCCGCGGTGGGTGATTTGGTGCAGCCCTTCCGCGCCTCCCTGGCATTTCAATTCGGATTGGGGCATCTGCCCCATGTATTAGACAGACTGATACTAGAAGCCGTCCCCACAAGAAGCGGCGGAATCAACACATAGAGAGTTCTATGCCCGAAAACCGCCAATGGCACCCTGCGTGCAAATTCCAGTTGCGAGATTCCTATGCCGAGAAGTTTCGTCACCATCGACGGCAACGAAGCCGCCGCTTGCGTTGCCCACAGGACCAACGAAGTCATCGCTATCTATCCCATCACGCCGTCCTCGCCCATGGGAGAATGGTCGGACCAGTGGTCCAGCGAGGGCCAGCCCAACATCTGGGGCGCCGTGCCCACCGTCGTCGAGATGCAAAGCGAGGGCGGCGCCGCCGGCGCGGTGCATGGGGCGCTGCAGGCAGGCGCGCTCACCACCACCTTCACCTCCGCGCAGGGCCTGCTGCTGATGATTCCCAACATGTACAAGATCGCGGGCGAGCTCACCTCCACGGTGTTCCATGTCGCAGCCCGCAGCCTCGCCGCCCATGCGCTGTCCATCTTCGGCGACCATCAGGACGTGATGGCCTGCCGCGCCACCGGCTGGGCGATGCTTGCCTCCAACTCCGTCCAGGAAGTGATGGACATGGCCCTCATCGCGCAAGCCGCCACGCTCGAGGCGCGCGTGCCCATCATCCACTTCTTCGACGGCTTCCGCACCTCGCATGAAGTCTCGCGGGTCGAGCAGCTCACCGTCGAGGACATGAAGGCGATGCTGCCCGACGAGCTCATCCGCGCCCACCGCGAACGCGCCATGACGCCGGACCGCCCCGTGCTCCGCGGCACCGCCCAGAACCCGGACGTCTACTTCCAGGCGCGCGAGGCCGTCAACAAGTACCACCTGGCCGCGCCCGCCATCGTGCAGAAGGCCATGGACCGCTTCGCGCAGATCGTCGGCCGCCAGTACCGCCTCTTCGAATACGTGGGCGCGCCGGACGCCGAGCGCGTCGTCATCCTGATGGGCTCGGGAGCGGAGGCGGCTCAGGAGGCGGTCGAATACCTCGCCGCGCGCGGCGAGAAGGTGGGCCTGCTGAAGGTGCGCCTCTTCCGCCCCTTCTCCATCGATCATTTCCTCCAGGCTCTGCCTGCAACCGTCCGGAGCCTTGCCCCCCTGGACCGCACCAAGGAGCCCGGCAGCGCCGGCGAACCGCTCTACCAGGACGTCCTTACAGCGTTGATCGAGGGCCAGACCGCCGGCAAGCTCCCCTTCGCTGCGATGCCGAAAGTGATCGGCGGCCGCTACGGGCTGTCCTCGAAGGAATTCACGCCGGCCATGGTCAAGGGCGTGCTGGACGAACTGAAGAAGGACGGGCCGAAGAACCACTTCACCGTGGGCATCGTCGACGACGTCACCGGCTCGTCGATCGAATACGATCCGGAGGTCTCCACCGAAGACGAGAAAACCATCCGCTGCATGTTCTACGGGCTCGGCGCGGACGGCACCGTGGGCGCCAACAAGAACAGCGTCAAGATCATCGGCGAGGAGACCGACAATTGGGCCCAGGGCTACTTTGTCTACGACTCGAAGAAGTCTGGCTCCATTACGATCAGCCACCTGCGCTTTGGCCGCAGGCCGATCCGCAGCACCTATCTCATCTCCCGCGCCAATTTCATCGCCTGCCATCAGTGGTCCTTCCTTGAGCGCATCGATATGCTGAAGTGGGCCGTGCCCGGAGGCACCTTCCTGCTGAACTCGCCCTACGGCCCCGAGGAGGTCTGGGACCATCTGCCGCGAACCGTCCAGAAGGAGATCGTCGAGAAGCAACTCAAGTTCTACGTGATCGACGCCTACTCGGTGGCGCGCGAAACCGGCATGGGCACGCGCATCAACACGATCATGCAGACCTGCTTCTTCGCCATCTCCGGCGTACTGCCCCGCGAGGAAGCCATCGAGCAGATCAAGAAAGCCATCGTCAAGACTTACGGGCGGCGGGGCGAAGCGGTCGTCCAGAAGAACTTTGCCGCCGTCGACAAGACGCTCGAGCGGCTTTACGAAGTGCAGGTTCCCGGCGGCATCACCTCGGCCAAGGACCTGCGCCCGCCGGTGCCTACGGAAGCCCCCGAGTTCGTGCGCGACGTCCTCGGCAAGATCATCGAGGGCAACGGCGACGCGCTCCCCGTTTCCGCCTTCCCCGTCGACGGCACCTTCCCCACCGCTACGGCCATGTGGGAGAAGCGCAACATCGCCCTCGAGATCCCCGTCTGGGACGAGAAGCTCTGCATCCAGTGCGGCAAGTGCGTGCTGGTGTGCCCGCACGCCACCATCCGCGCCAAGATCTTCGACCCCGCCCTCCTCAAGGACGCGCCGTCCACCTTCAAGCACGCCCCCGCGCGGTGGAAGGACTTCAAGGACCTCGCCTACACGCTCCAGGTGGCGCCCGAGGATTGCACCGGCTGCTCCCTTTGCGTGGAAGCCTGCCCGGTCAAGGACAAGGCGCAGCCCAAGCGCAAGGCGATCAACATGGAGCCGCAGGAGCCGCTGCGCGAGCCGGAAGCCGCCAACTGGGACTTCTTCTTCCGCCTGCCGGAGTTCGACCGCAACAAGCTGAACCAGACGCAGGTGAAGGACCTGCAGATCCTTCAGCCGCTGTTCGAGTTCTCCGGCGCCTGCTCGGGCTGCGGCGAGACGCCCTACGTCAAGCTGCTCACGCAGCTGTTCGGCGACCGCGCGCTGATCGCCAACGCCACCGGTTGCTCGTCGATCTACGGCGGCAACCTGCCCACGACGCCCTACACGGTGAACCCCGAGGGCCGCGGCCCCACCTGGAGCAACTCCCTCTTTGAAGACAACGCCGAATTCGGCTTCGGCATGCGGCTGGCCCTCGACCAGCAGGCCCGCTACGCCGCGGAGCTGCTCCGTCAGCTGGCTCCGCAGATCGGCGAGAGCCTCGTTTCGGCGCTTGTCTCGGCCGACCAGAGCACCGAGCCCGGCATCTTCGAACAGCGCGCCCGCGTGGCCGAACTCAAGAAGAAGGTGCAGGAGCTGATGCCCAAGGGCAATGGCCAGTCGCTCCTGCTGCGCGACTTGCTGGCCGTGGCCGACGCGCTGGTCCGGAAGAGCGTCTGGATCTTGGGCGGCGACGGCTGGGCCTACGACATCGGCTACGGCGGGCTCGATCACGTGCTCGCCTCGGGCCGCGACGTCAACATTCTGGTGCTCGACACCGAGGTCTATTCCAACACCGGCGGCCAGTGCTCGAAGGCCACGCCGCGCGCCGCGGTGGCCAAATTCGCCGCCGGCGGCAAGCCCGCGGCCAAGAAAGATCTGGCGCTGATGGCGGTCAATTACGGCAACGTCTATGTCGCCCGTGTGGCCATGGGCTCGAGCGACATGCAGACCGTCAAGGCTTTCCTGGAAGCCGAAAAGTGGAACGGGCCCTCGCTGATCATCGCCTACTCGCATTGCATCGCTCACGGCTATGACCTGCGGTTCGGCCTTGAGCAGCAGAAGCTGGCTGTGCAGACCGGCCACTGGCCTCTGTTCCGCTACAATCCGGCGCTGGCGGCGGAAGGCAAGAACCCCTTCCAGCTGGATTCCAAGGCGCCGTCGCTGCCGCTGGAGAAGTACATCTACAACGAAACCCGCTACACCATGCTCGTCCACTCGAAGCCCGAAGACGCCCGGCGCCTGCTGGCCGAAGCGCAGGCCGACGTCATGAACCGCTGGCGGATCTACGAACAAATGGCCGCCATGCCCGGCGCTCCGGTGGAAGCCACCCAGGGAGGGAACTGATCCATGTCCGTCGATCTCACCACCACTTACCTTGGACTCAAGCTCCGCTCGCCGCTGGTCGCCTCCTCCTCGCCTCTGTGCAAGGACATCGGCAACATCCTCCGGTTGGAGGACGCGGGCGCGGCGGCCTTGGTCCTGCATTCGCTGTTCGAGGAGCAGATCCAGCTCGAAAGCGGCGAACTCGACCGCTTCCTTTCCGAATCCGCGGAGAGCTACAGCGAGGCGGCCAGCTACTTCCCCGAGCTCGGCTCCTACAACCTCGGGCCGGAGCCCTACCTCGAGCACCTGCGCAAGACCAAAGAGAGTGTGGACATCCCGGTCATCGGCAGCCTAAACGGCATCTCCACCGGCGGCTGGATCCGCTACGCGCAGATGATGGAGCGGGCGGGCGCCGACGCGCTCGAGCTGAACATCTACTTCCTCCCCACGGATCTCGAGCTGACCTCGCAGAAGATTGAAGATACCTACTGCGACCTGCTCAGCCACATCAAGGCGAGCGTCCGCATCCCGGTGTCAGTGAAGCTCGGGCCGTTCTTCACCGCCTTCGGCAACTTCGCCATGCGGCTGGACTCGGCTGGCGCCGACGGCCTCGTCCTGTTCAATCGTTTCTACCAGCCGGACTTCGACATCGAGAACCTGGAAGTGGTTCCGAACCTCGTCCTCAGCGACAGCGACGAGCTGCGGCTGCGGCTGCACTGGGTGGCGCTGCTGTACAACCGCATCCGCCCGGATCTGGCGATCACCGGCGGCGTGCACACCGCCGAGGATGTCGTGAAGGGCATCATGGCGGGCGCGCGCTGCACGATGATGACTTCGGCCTTGCTGCGGCATGGCATCCCGTACCTCGAGAAGATCGAGGAGGACCTCATCGACTGGATGGAAGAGCACGAGTACGAATCCATCAGCCAGATGCGCGGTTCGATGAGCGCCCAGTCTGTCGCCGAGCCAGCCGCCTTCGAGCGCGCCAACTACATGAAGGTTCTCTCGAGCTACACGCTGAAGCCTGCCTCGCGCTAGGCGCGGCGGGCTTTCCTCCCGCTCATTTGTTCCTCGGCGGGAATCTCCCGGGCGGGCCCGAATGGCCCGCCCGGTTTTTTTGTTGCCGGCATCCCCGGGGGTTGAGGAAAGAAATGGAAGGAGCGTCCGGAGAAACCGCAGACTTGCGCGAGCCGGACGGACCGCTCCTTGACAGTGGATTGCGTTCTTCGAGAGCGGGGCGGAGCGAGTGCGGGGGTTGCGGAGGCGGACTGGACCTCTTCTTGAAGGGCGCGGCTCTCCCCGGGGGCAGGATCCTCCGGACACAGCGATTCGCGAGGGCGCCATCGCGTCCGGGCACACCTTGGCTTCTTTGTTCTGGTGGGGATGTCAGCGGCCCTCATCGGAGAGGGCTCGGAGGGGGCTGATTCGGCGGCGGCGGGCCGGCTCCCGCCAGGGGAACCGGCCCGCAAGCGATCCGCCGCAGTCAACCAGAACGCGCACCGCTGGCGCAGCCCGG
>JBBIIK010000086.1:0-5920 GCA_037446555.1 Acidobacteriota bacterium | reverse complement strand
CCTTTAGCAACAAGTGGGGCAGCGCAAGCACTGTGGCTCCGGCGCAAGCGCCGGGGGAAGTGCGCAGACGTCGCGGGACAAGCGCGAGCGGCAGGGGGGCGGGCGCTGTGGAGTCTGACCGCTCCCTGACGGTCGCGGCCCTTTGGCAACAAGTGCGACAGCGCAAGCACTGTGGCTCCGGCGCAAGCGCCGGGGGAAGTGCGCAGACGTCGCGGGACAAGCGCGAGCGGCAGGGAGGTGACCGCTGTGGAGTGTGACCGCTCCCTCACGGTCGCGGCCCCTCAGGAGTGGCCTGCGGGGGAGCCGGGTGGGAGAGGATTGGGCAAGAAAGCAGGAGGATCGGGGTCGCAGGAGGGGGCGCTTCAGGGTTAGCTTGGGAGGTGAAGCGAGGCTTCTGCCGGAGCTGAAAGGAGTGTTGCTGTGATGCAGGAACGGGGATTGGGACGGAGCGGGTTGAAGGTGTCGGCGCTGGGACTGGGGTGCATGGGGATGAGTTTTGGGTACGGGCCGGCGGGGGACCGTGGGGAGATGATCGGGCTGATCCGCGCGGCAGTCGAGCGCGGGGTGACGTTTTTCGACACGGCGGAGGTATACGGGCCGTATGCGAACGAGGAGCTGGTGGGCGAGGCGCTCAAGCCGTTCCGCGGGCAGGTGGTGATCGCGACGAAGTTCGGGTTCCGGATCAAGGACAGCGGCGTGCCGCCAATTGCGGGAGTCGACAGCAGTCCGGCGCGGATCCGGCAGGCGGTGGAAGGGTCGCTGCGGCGGCTGCGGGTGGGGTGCATTGACCTGCTGTACCAGCACCGCGTGGATCCGGAGGTTCCTATTGAAGACGTGGCGGGAACGGTGGGCGAGCTGATCCGCGAGGGCAAGGTGCGATATTTCGGGTTGTCGGAGGCAGGGGCGCAGACGATCCGGCGGGCGCACGCGGTGACGCCGGTGGCGGCGGTGCAGAGCGAGTATTCGCTGTGGTGGCGGCACCCGGAGGAAGAGGTGCTGCCGGCGCTGGAGGAGCTGGGGATCGGGTTCGTGCCGTTCAGCCCGCTGGGCAAGGGGTTCCTGACGGGCGCCATTGATGACAAGACAACCTTTGACGAGTCGGATTTCCGGCGGCAGGTGCCGCGGTTTTCCGCCGAGGCGCGGAAGGCGAACCTGGCGATGGTGGAGCTGGTGCGCGCGGTGGGGGCGCGCGTGGGAGCGACGCCGGCGCAGGTGGCGCTGGCGTGGCTGCTTGAGAAGAAGCCGTGGATTGTGCCGATCCCGGGGACGACGAAGCTGCACCGGCTGGAGGAGAACCTGGGCGCGGTGCATGTGAAGCTGGGCGAGCAGGAGATGCGGGAGCTGGACGAGGCGGCGGCGCGGATTCCGATTCAGGGCGAGCGGTATCCGGAGGCGCTGGAGAAGATGACGTACCGCTGAGGGGCGGCGCGGATCGCGAAAGAGCGCACTGGCGCCGGGAGATAAAACAGAAGAACATCAAATTGTTTCTGGACTGACATTTGTGAAGAGACTCGCGGGAACACGACATCTGCGCGCGCCGGCAGCGGCCCTGCTGGCGGCGCTGGCATGCCTGCCGTGCGGGGCGCAGCAGGCGCCCGGAGCTCCGGAGGAAGCGCGGACGTATGCGGCGCTGAACCTGGTGGGCGCGGCGGTGACGATGCCGCCGGCGGAGGACACGATGTGGGGGACGCGGGCGGCGTGGCGGCGGGCGCTGGCGCGGAAGGGGATTCTTTTCCGGGTGAACTCGCTGCCGCGGGTGTCGGTGAATCTGCTGGACGGGCCGGCGGCGAAGGGAGAGCAGGCCTACATCGGGCACCGTCCGACGTGGATTACGGGCCTGCATCCGATCCTGACCCTGGACCTGCGGCAGCTGGGGTTGAAGGGGGCGCAACTGAACGTGAGCGGCGCGTGGAGGTGGACGACATGGAAGCCGGCGGGGCCGAACGCGGTCACGCTGGCGACGCTGCACCTGTACAAGGAGTGGGGCGACGGGAAGGTGGAGATGAAGACGGGCTATGTTTTGAACGATCTGGAATTCATCGGGATGCAGGTGGGCGGATCGCTGGCGGTGGGCGCGCAGGGGGTGTACGCGGTGCTGCCATTTCAGGCGGGGATGAGCTTCTTTCCTTTCACGGCGCCGTCGCTGAATTTCCGGTTCCAATTGCCGCGGCATTTCTATGTGAAGACGGCGGTGCAGCGGAGCCTGGACGCAGGGGGCGCAATCGAGAACGCGAGGCGGAACCCGTCGGGATTCCGGTTCGTGCCGCATGGGACGCGGGCGCTGTTCATTGACGAGGCGGGCTACCGGCGTGCGGCGGGCGACGGGGTGCGGCAGGTGTGGGTGCGGGCAGGCGCGCTGTACAACACGACGCCGTATGTGAACCGGGCGACGCTGGAGCGGGAGACGGGCAACGGGTGTTATTATCTGCTGGCGGATGTGCAATTGCGGCAGGCGGGCTACGGGAGCGCTTCGCGGGGGACGTATGCGGGGGCTTCCTGGATGAGCGCGCCGTCGCGGTTCAACGCCTACGACCGGTATTTCGAGGCCCGGTTGTATCAGATCGGGCCGTTTCGCTCGCGCGGCGGGGACACGGCGGCGCTGGTGTATGCGTGGCGGCGGCACAGCCCTGTTGTAACGGGGCAGCTCGCGGCGGCGGGGAGGACGTACTGGGAGGGGTCGCCTGCGATCACGGGGAGCTACACGTACCGGGCGGCGGCGGGCAACTACATCACGGTGGCGCTGGGCTATACTCGCGGAGCGGCGATCACGCCGCGGGTGAAGGATGCGCTCGTGGCGACAGTGAGCTGGGGGATGTTTTTCTGAGGATTCGGGCGGCGGGCGCGCCGCGGCGCAGCAGGCGTGCCGCGGCGCGCAGGAGCGTAGAAGGATCAATGGATTTCGGGAGGCGCCGCGGAGCCGCCGGGTGTCGTTGAGGGGATCGGTTGCTCGCTGAGCTCCGAGAACCGGGGCCAGCCAGTGGCCGGGTGGCCGAAGGCGGCTCTCATGTCGCCGAGCCGCCGCGGCTTGCCTTTGAGCCTGAGCTCAGCGCGGAGCCTGCGGAACAGCGCCCGTCTGGCCGCCGCTGCATTCCAGGGGCCGAGATAAATGCCGTAATTGGTGCGGCCGCCATTGACGAACGCGCACAGGCAGGGCCGGGAGAAGGCTTTCCCCACCAGCGGCCAGATTCCGGAGGAGTCGACCGCTCTGTTGGCCTCCAGCCAGGCTTGGAAGGTAAGAGCGCGAGTTTCGATTGTGAGAATGAGGCTGGGGGTGAGGTACTGCTTGGCGCCGCTCAGCGGGAGGCCATCCCGCCAAAAGACGTGGAACGAATGCAGGTAGATGATTTTGAAACGGGGCAAGCGGGCGACCCGGTCGAACTGGATGACGTCGAGGAGGGTCTGTGGCGAGAATCCGTGTGCCTGAGCGCGCTGCAGGCGGAACATGGGCATGGGCAGATCCACGTCAGTGACTACGAACTGCTCCCACAGCCAAGTGCTGCCCTCTTGCGCCTCGTCGCAGGCCCACCAGACTGGCGCCGTAGGGGTGGCGTCGAAGTCGATGGGGCTACAGTAGATCTCCATTACTTCCGCTAGCGAGCGAAGGCGATGGCGGGGCAGACAGCGCTTCCACCAACTCACCATCGGGTCGGCGATGTCTGCCAGCAACGATGGTGTCTCAGACAGGGTACGGAACATTCTTGAGGATCCTCCTTCCGCTGATCTCGTTGCCGCCACGCGGAGGGGGCGAGCACCAACTCCGCAGATCTGAAAAAGAACCTGGCCGTCGAATCCGGATGGCCGCTGCAGGACAGTGCGGGCGGCCCACGACCGTGTTCGGGAAGCGGCGCCGCGGCGGAAGCCATGGGAGGCGTGCTGCGGTGCGCAGGGCCGGTGAGGAATCAGTGGATTTCGGAGGCCAACGAGGAACGTCCGGCGTTTCCGTTGGCGAGTTTTTCGTTCAAAACTTCATCAAAGTGAGGCCAGCCGGTGACGGGATTTCCAAAGGCGGCGTATTTCCCGCCGAGCCAACGGGGATTGCCCGTGAGCCGAAGGTAATTGCGGATTGTGCGGAACAACTCCCGTCTGGCCGCCGATGCATTCCAGGGGCCGAAATAGGGGCCGAGGCTGATGCGGCCTTTTGCAAGGAAGGTGGAAAGACGGGGCCCAGTGTAAGACTTTCCCACCAGGGGCCAGATTTCAGAGGCGCCGGACGCTTTCAAGCCGAAAAACCAGGCATCCATATCAAGAGCGCGAATTTCGACCGTCAAAATGAGGCTGGGGTAGAGGTACTCCTTGGCACCGCTCAGGGGCAGGCCGTCGCGCCAGAAGACGTGGAACGCATGCAAGTAGATGGTGTTGAAATTTGGCATGCGGGAAGTCAGCCCACGCTGCGTGAATTCGAAGTCGGGATCGCCCGAGTCCTGAAAGCCCCTGAGGCGCTGAACCAGGTAGAAGGCGGGAGACAGTTCCGCGTCGATGATGATGAACGGATCCCAGAGCCAGGCGTTGCCGAATTGTTTCGCGAAGCTGTACCAACAGAGGGGGGCGGTTGGAATGAACTCGAAGTCGACAGGGCTGCGGTGCAGCTCCCGCACTTCTGCCGGGGAGGGGAGGCAGTAGCGGGGCAGACGCCGCTTCCACGCAAGGATGATGGAGTCGGCGAGGTTGGAGAGCAGGCCTGGTGTCTCGGATTGGAAACGAAGCATTCGGAAGGATCCTCCTTTTGTTGAAGGGTGGCTGTCCTGCGGAGGGCGCGCGAGCCGGATCCGCAAATCAGGGAAGAAGGGCGCGGCCTTGCCGGGAGGACTCATCCCGTGGCAGGCGAGCGCCGGGGCATGCCGGTACCGAGAGGCCGGGCGATGACGAGCGTCATTGCCGGCGCGAGCCGGAAAAGAGACAAAGTATTTCAGCCGGCGGCCGGAGGCAGATGGCGCGCCTCAGCCGGGATAGCGCTGCGCTGCCGGGAGCATTTGCGGTTGCCGGGCGCCCGGGCGGCAGCGGGGTTTCGCGTCAGGACCGGGAGAGTCCATACTCCTTGAGACGGTAATGCAGGGTGCGGAGGCTGATGCCGAGTTCGCGAGCCGCGTGAGTCCGGTTGCCGCCATGGCGGCGGAGAGCCTCTTCGATGGCACGGCGTTCGAGTTCGTGCACATTGAGGGTGGAGGCGGTAGAAGGATCCACGGGGCGCGGTTCGGAAAACGGCAGGTGTTCGGGGAGAATTTCGCCGTCACTGAGAATGGCTGCTCGTTCTATGACGTTTTCGAGCTCGCGGACGTTACCGGGCCAATGATGGGAACGGAGCTGGAAGCGGGCGGCGTCGGTCAGGAGGAGGCGGGGCTTGGCGAATTTGGCGGCGGCGAGGGCGACGAAGTGTTCGGCGAGGGCGTCGATGTCGGCGGGGCGGTCGTGGAGAGGGGGGATTTCGATGGGGAAGGCGCTCAGGCGGAAGGAGAGGTCTGCGCGGAAGCGGCCTTCCTGGATTTCGCGGTGGAGGTCGCGGTTTGTGGCGGAGATGATGCGGACTTCGGTTTCGAGAGTCTCCTCGCCTCCGAGGCGTTCGAAGCGCTTTTCCTGGATGACGCGGAGGAGTTTGGCCTGGAGGGCGGGATCGAGATCGCCGATTTCGTCGAGGAAGAGAGTGCCGCCGCGTGCGCGTTCGAAGACGCCATGGCGGCGGGCGACGGCGCCGGTGAAGGCGCCACGTTCGTGGCCGAAGAGTTCGCTTTCGATCAAGGTGGGGGAAAGAGCGGCGCAGTTGACGGCGAGGAAGGGCTTGCCGGCGCGGCGGCTGTGGACGTGGATACAGCGGGCGATGACCTCCTTGCCGACGCCACTTTCGCCGAGGAGGAGGACGTTGGCGGGGGTGGGGGCGACCTTGCCGAGCAGATCGAGGACGTGGAGCATTCTCGACCTCGGAGCG
>JBBIIK010000085.1:0-6095 GCA_037446555.1 Acidobacteriota bacterium | reverse complement strand
CAGACCTCCGGGATTTCACGCTTTGGGCCAGGATTGAGGACCAGGAGCAGGCTGTTGACCTGCTCCCTCAATCCCGGCCCTGGAACGGCGCTCCAGTTGCGTCCCCGCAGAGCTCTATCCTCCGTCCAGGTGGCTGCAGCTTGGCGGAACTCGACCCCGCCAGGCAACAGCGGACAATTCACTTGCTAGTTAGACCGGACATCTTGACATGCTACCGACAGCGATTCTCAGAGTTCGCCCCGCGCGAGCAGCCGCTTCTCGGCTGCGTCAAACCGGCGGCTCTGCCACCGGCGAGCGAGCTTCGCTTCGTATGAGGAGGGCGCTGTTTTCACCGCGGCGCGGTAGGCTTGCAACGCCTCGTCGCGCCTGCCAAGCAGGTCCAGGCACTGCCCGAGGCGCAGCCAGGAGGTGACGGCGGAGTTCAGATCGAGCCGCGCCGAACCCGAGGTGGCGAGCTTGAGGTGGGCGATGGCGGCTTCCGGCTCGTCATACCAGAACAGCAGGTTGCCGCGTGCGAATTCGATCCGCTCGAAAGGAAGACGGGCGAAGCCGGGGGCGCCGCCGCGCTTGAGTTCCTCGATCCGGTCCAGCGCCGCCAGCGCATCGGATTTCCGCCCGAGATCGGCGTACATCTGCGACAGCTCGAACAGGAGCAGGAAATTGCGCGGGTACTGCCCGAGCAACTCGAGGATGATATGCACGGCGTCCTGCGGGCGGCGCTCGCGGCGCGCCACAACACCTAGAAGGATCATGGCATCGACGCGGTTCCATTTGCCCTTTTCCGCCACGAGCCGCACGGTTCTCACGCCGCGCTGGCGATCCCCGCGGAAGCCCACCAGAAAGCCGAGCGTACGGTAATACCAGGGAAGCGAGCCGACAATGTAGTCGTGGACACCTTGCAGCATGAGGGCGTCGATGTTGGAAGGCTCGAGTTCGGCGACGCGATTGTGGAGCTTGCGGGCGTCAGTGATGTCGCGGAGGGCGTCCATCCAGGCGCGCCGCACGAGAAAGTTGTAGGTGCCGCGGAAGCCCAGCGCCACGCCGCGGGCGTACATGGCATCGGCATCTTTCGGGTTTTTCTGGAGCGCAATCTCTGTCAGGCGCAGGCACTCTCCGATCGACGAGGCGAACAGTTTCTGCTCCTCCGCTGTGGGCTCCATGCGCGCCCGGCGCAGGAAAGGATTGCCGCCGGTGACCAATTCGGTCTCCAGCGCCCCGGCCCGGAACATCATCTGGAAGAGCGCGGCCTGCGCGAGGTGATTGTGGCGCTGGGGATCGGAGGGCTTCGCCGCGATCGCATTCTGGAAGGCGGCGATCGCCTGCGGGTATTCGAGATTGTAGAAATGGTCGAAGCCCCGCTGGACCACTGGGTCTTCGTATTGCGCCAGCAACAGCGCCGCCAGCAGAACCGTCACGCTGCCGCCTCCAGCCGCCGGATGGCCCACCGTGCATGTTCGCGCACTCCTTCATCGCCGACCCGCTCCAGTTTTCGGAGAACCGGCAGGTAGCGTGCTTCGCCGGAGTTGCCCATCGCCGTGGCCACATTCCGCAGCAGTCCCGCGTATTTCGCCCTCCAAAGAGGCGTTCGGCGGAAGCGTTCGCGGAAGTCCTCCTCGGTGAGCCCGGCCAGTTCGGCCAGATCCGGGTCCGGATGGAGGGGCTGGAACTCGGGCAATGCCGTGACCGGGGCGCGCCGGTTCCACGGGCAGACCTCCTGGCAGATGTCGCAGCCGAACAGGAAGGAACCGGACGCCTGCCGCGCCGCTTCGGGAAGCGGCCCGCGCTGTTCGATGGTCCAAGTGGAAATGCAGAGGCGGGCGTCCAGCCGGTAGCGGCCGCCGCCGGCGGGAACGAGCGCCTGCGTAGGGCAGGCGTCGATGCAACGGCGGCATGTGCCGCAGCGGCCTGGCGGGGGCGAGTCCGGGGGCAAGTCGAGTGCCGTCAACACCTCCCCGAGGAAGAACCACGAGCCGTGGGGTTGATGGATGAGGCAGGTGTTCTTACCGATCCAGCCGAGCCCCGCCTCGCGCGCCAGGGAACGCTCGAGCACGGGCGCCGTGTCCACGCAGATGCGGTGCTCGAACGGGCCGGCCTCCTGCTGGAGATCCGCTACAACGCGTCCGAGCATGGCGCGGATGACGTCGTGATAGTCGCCGGCGCCCCAAGCGTAGCGGGAGACCGAATGCGCGTCCGGTCCGGGAGTGTTATAAAGAAGCCCGACGCAGAGCACGGACCGCGCTGCGGGCATGAGGCGGCGCGGATCCTGCCGGAGGGTGGCGCGGTGGTCAGCCAAGTAATCGAGCGGACCGGCGAGGCCACCGGCAACCCACTGTTGATACACGGGAAAGTCGGTCATGGGGACCGCCCGGGCGACGCCGGCCAAGTGAAACCCTGCGCGGCGAGCGGCGGCGAGAAAAACGTCTCGGATTCGCGAGGCGTCGCTCAAGGCTCTCCCCGCCCATCCTATCGCGAATCCACGGTGCTCCGTTAAACCCCCGGATTTCGCCGCCGGGCCTCGCCAGAGCGCTGTTCGATGGATCGGAGTAGCCTGAAAACGGGCTTTGCTTACAATAAGAAAGGAAGAGAGGTGTCTCTGCGGGCAGACTGTCCGGGAGACCCCCACACCGAACGAGCCATCTGGCAATTAGACCAGAGAGTCCGACACGAGGAGACAAGGACGCGAAAGATGCCAAAACCGATCAAGTATGCAGAGAAGGCCGTGACGCTGGCGGCCAAGGCGCTGTGGCCGGTGTTCGACACGCTGAACTCGATCCGCCCCAACCCCAGCTTCACGCCGAAATGGTCGGACAAGCCCCTGTTGAAGTCTTGGGAGAAGATGAAGCCGCCGCTGGGCTGGCCCCGTGAGACGGACTCCCTCTGCCCGAAGTGCATCCCCGAGATTCGCAAGGAGATCCTGGACGGGAAGAAGGACGTCAGCATCCTGGTCAACGAGCGGCCTGGCGAGATCAAGGCGCAGATCATCGAGCGCGACGGCAAGATCCTGATGGTGAAGGACTGCCCCGTGCACGGGCACTTTGAAGACGTGATGTCGATCGACCCCGACTTCTTCCGCCACTTGGAGGAAGTCTTCCCGGGGCGCGACATCCGGGCGCACAACGACGAGGACCTGCACCGCCACGGCTCGTCCACGATCACCCACGGCCGCGGGTCGGTCCTCACGATCGACCTGACCAACCGCTGCAACATGATGTGCGACCCGTGCTTTATGGACGCCAACCAAGTTGGCTTCGTCCATGAGCTCACTTGGGACGACATCAAGACGATGCTCGACAACGCGCTGAAGATCAAGCCGCGGCGGCAGATGTCGGTGCAGTTTTCGGGCGGCGAGCCCACTCTTTCGCCCTACTTCCTTGACGCCATCCGGTACTGCCGCAAGGTGGGCTACAACTCGGTGCAGGCGGCAACCAACGGGATCGAGTTCGCCAAGAGCCCCGAGTTCGCCCGGGCGGCGGCGGCAGCCGGGCTGCGGTATGCGTACCTGCAGTTTGACGGCATCGGCAACGCGGCCAATTCACACCGGGCTGTGGGCAACCTGTTCGATGTGAAGCTGCGCGCCATCGAGAATCTGTACAACGCTGGTGTCGACATCGTCCCCGTGATCACGATCATCAACGGGATCAACAACGAGCAAGTGGGCCGGGTGATCCAGTTCGCGCTGGACAACCCGAAGAAGATCAGCTTCCTGAGCTTCCAACCCGTCAGCTTCACCGGGCGCGACGAAGCGGTCAGCGATGAACGGCGCAAGGCGCAGCGCTACACACTCAGCCACTTGGCTCATGACGTGAAGAACCAGACCGGGCTGGGAGAGCCTGTGCGCGACTGGTATCCGATCTCCTTCATGTCCACCTTTACCGACTGGGCGGATCTGGTCCACGGACCCAACGCGCAGTGGGGGCAGTTGAGCTGCGGTTGCCATCCGAACTGCGGCGTCGGCATGGCGGTGATGGTCGACAAGGAGACCAAGGAAGCCGTTCCGGTGACCAAGTTCCTCAACGGCGACCGGCTGGCGAGGGACGTGGCGCGGATCAACGACGCCGCGCGCGTCAAGTTCCTGTCCGTGGTGGGCATGGCGCTGGCGCTGATGCGGAACTACGATCCGTTCCAGGCGCCCACGCACTTCAAGCTCGGCGACCTTTTGAAGAAGTTCGACAAGACGTTCGGCGCCACCGGGCGGGACTACGGCAAGGTGAGCGGCGACCGCACCATCCAGGACATCCAGAAGCGGCGCGCCGACCGCTGGAACTTCCTGTTCGTCGCCGGCATGTGGTTCCAGGATCTCTTCAATTACGACTTCCGCCGCACCGAGCAGTGCATCATCCCTTACGCCACGCAGGAGGGCGAGATCAGCTTCTGCGCCTACAATACGGGCGTCGGCTGGCGGAACATCGTCGAGAAGATGCACATGACTGCTACGCTCACCAAGTGGTATGAGGAGCATGGCCGTCACGAGATCTTCGCTGGCAACAAGAGCGTGAAACTGAGCACCACCGAGCACCACCTCGTCCTCCGCGACGAGATCGTCACCAGGGAGCGCCAGACCGACCTCGACAAGCTCGGCATCGCCAAGACCGCGCGCGAGGAGAAGATCCGCGAGCGCGACATGAAGTTGAAGATGCAGCAGCAGGCCGAACATGAGCGCATGATGGCTCTCTACCGCAAGCATGTGCTGAAGGAGCCCGACACCGGTCTGGTTCAGATCAACGGCATTGCCCCTGCCGCGCCTGCCAAGGAGAAGCAGGAAGAGACCGCAGGCGCGCTGGGCGACTAACTCCTCCACTGACTCCATTCGGTGTGAACACTCACGGCTGGCCCTCCGGGGCCAGCCGTTTCTTCTTTTATTGCATTCTCTCGCACGGCGTGAGGGCGGCAAGATCCAGGCTCAGGCGGATCCGGCAGGGGTGTCCTTCCAGGCGGGGCGTCGAATTGCATCTGTGCCCGGCGCAGGGATCGCAATGATTTTCAACTGATTGAAAAGCAAAGGCCTGTCATCCAATTCAGGGTGTGTGGCTGCCACCTCGTGGAAGAGGATCGGTAGGGATGGCGCGAGTTCCGCAGCCCTGTTCATTTGAGCCCGTAGTGTCTGTAGAATTCGTTGATATTACATGACTTGTCAGCGTTCTGAGGAGCTGCCGGCAGTATCTTCTGTCCATTAGTAAAAAAAGTTGAGCATACTAAACACAGAAATCTTGACATCACTATTGTCGTCTTGTATATTGGAATCGTGAAAGCGACTCACAACGGAGGTGAACGAGATCCTATGGCAAACATCGCTCGTCGGACTGACACCGCGCTGGATCCCTTCTTTGCCAGCCCTCTGGCTCTGTTCGAGGACATGGTGAACCGATTCTTCAACGAACCCGTTTCGGCGCGTCCGTGGTATCCGGCGGTGGACATCGCCGAGAACGAGAATGAGATCGTTCTCACGGCGGATGTTCCCGGCGTGAAGATGGACGACATCGAGCTGAAGGTGGAGAACGGGACGCTGACGATCAGCGGTTCGCGCGAGTTCCAGAAGCAGGAGCAGAAGGGCGGCTATCACCGCATCGAGCGCAGCTACGGCACCTTCCATCGCGCGTTCACGTTGCCGGACTCGGTCGATACCGACAAGATCGAGGCCAGCTACGAGGACGGCGTGCTCAGGGTCACGCTGCCGAAGAAGGAAGTGGCCAAGCCCAAGACTGTGAAGATCGCCCTGAAGAAGTAACGGCGAGTGACGGGGCGTCCCGCCAGTTTGGGCGAGGACGCCCTTTCCTTATCCGGCGGATGCGAATTCGCGCTACGCTACGGGAAGAGCGCCTGGCTGGCGCTCAAGAAACGCATCCGCCCGGGTGGCGAAACTGGCAGACGCAACGGACTTAAAATCCGTTGGTTCGAAAGAACCGTGCGGGTTCGAGCCCCGCCCCGGGCACCAGCTCCGGCTCGCGAAGGGCCATTGGCGAAGCGGACGGGCTGTACGCCAATTGCGGGGGCAAACCCGAATCCCGAGGTCTCCTAAGAACATAGCACCTGCACGCGATGGCGGTAGTTTTCGAAGTTGCGGAAGCCGTAGGCCTGCCTGGTGATGGTCTCCATCT
>JBBIIK010000084.1:0-6361 GCA_037446555.1 Acidobacteriota bacterium | reverse complement strand
ACGGGGCTGGGAGGGGATCGAAGTGCTGGAGACGGGCGGGGGGAGGGGGGTATTGAATGCGGCGAGGTGGCTGACGCGGGCACTGGCGCGGAATCCCATGCGGGTCCTGCGTGCCAGCGTGCGGGTGGCGGGGCGCGCGAGTTCGGTGCGGGAGTCGTGGCGGCTGCTGGTGCGGCTGTGGGCAGTGGAGGGGCTCGCGCCGGACGTCACGCATTTTGAGTGGACGCTGGCGGCGGCGGCGTCCTTGCCCGTGATCGAAGAGAGCGGGTGGAAGTTTACGGTGAGTTGCCGGGGGGCGCATGTCTTGATTGCTCCGCTGAACCCCCGACGGAAGGAGCAGACGGCGCAATTGGCGCGGGTCTTTACGCAGTGCCGGGCGGCGCACTGCGTGAGCAATGCCATTGCCAAGGAGGCGGAGGCGCTGGGGCTCCGGCAGGGCAAGGTGAGAGTGATCCGGCCTGCGGTGGATCCAGTGGAATTTGCGAGCTGTGCTGATCCAAGGGCGCGCAGACGGGTTGAAGTCATTCTGACCGGATCTGCCATCTGGGTGAAGGGTCTGGAGTATGCGCTCCTGGCGTTCCGGAAGGCGGTGGATCGAGGCTTGGAAGCGAGAATGCGGGTAGTGGGCGGGGCGGACAAGGAGAACCGGTCGCGGCTGCTTTACACGATTGCAGACCTGGGGCTGGAAGGGCGGGTGGAATGGGTTGGATCGCAGCCGCCAAAACGTGTGGCTGAGTTGATGGGGGAGTCGGATGTATTTCTGCACGCGAGCCTGAGCGAGGGGATCAGCAACGCGGTGCTCGAAGCGATGGCGTGCGGGCTGCCGGTGGTGGTGACAGACGCCGGGGGGACAAGGGAGGCGGTGCGGGACGGGATCGATGGTTTCATAGTTCCGTGCCGGGACGTGGAGGCGATGGCAGAGGCGCTGGTGCGGCTGGGGCGGGATGCGGAGCTGCGGAGACGAATGGGGGAGGCGGGGCGTCGGAGGGTGCTGGAGGAGTTTACGCTGGACCGGCAGACCCGGGAGTGGATGGAGTTTTACGAGCGAGTTCGTGCAGGCGGACAGGATTTAGCTGCCCCAACCATAAAGTGAGCACACCAATAGCTATCATCTGGGATTACGACACGGCAATCGGGCAGGTCAACGCCTCATTTCCGTACAATTTCCACGAAGAAACGCTCCTAAAGGAAATCGAGAACGTAGAAAACATTCTGGAACTGGGAAAGGCCTATGACATTTCGATGACATTCGCGATTGTGGGATTTGCCGCCGAGAACGGTCAGTATCCGTATCATGTGCCCGACCAAATCCGAAAGATTGCGAGCCTTGGGCACGAAATCGCTTCTCATTCCTGGCGGCATGAGTGGTTCCCCTATCTTCAGAGAGAGCAGATCCAGAGGACACTGAGGAGGAGCAAGCTGGCGCTTGAGGCCTGCATAGGGAAACAAGGAAGCGTGCGCGGCTTCGTTTTGCCTTTCAGCAGGCCAATGAGCTGGTATTCCAAGGGAGCGGTAAGCCTGGGGGACCGTGTTCTGGGGCCATGGTATCCCGGAGGCAGCCTCGGGTCGTTGTTGCCGTTCGTAGCGGAGGCCGGGTATACGTGGTGGCGTGTTGCTTACCGCCCGCTGTGGTGGAAGCTGCCAATGTTGGGCCGTTTTCGGCCTACGACACGGGCATTCGCACGGAGGGGGGTGTGGTGCGTGCCTCAACACTGCACAGGGTTCGGACAACGGGCCAAGGAGTTGATGGAGAAGCACATTGCCGCACGGTCACCGCTCTTTGTGGTGGGGCATCCGCTCGGACTCAGTTTGCCGCACGAGGAAAACTTTGTGCATCTTCAGGAGTTTCTGGGCATTCTTGCAGAAAAGCGCGTAAAGGGGGAGGTGGAGGTTGTGACTGTTTCAGAATGTCTCGACGCAGTCATGCGGAGAATGACCGAGCTATGATTGGCAAGGAAACGACGGCGAACATCAGGATTGCAGCTTACTCGGAGGAATTGCGAGACGCTCACCGGGAGTTTGCCAGGCGAATGTGGCCGAAGAAGCGCCGGCGATCCGAGGAAGCTTTAATCCGCTGGAAGTTTCGAGGGCCGAAGACAGGCGAGGTGCGCGGGCTATTGCTCGCAGTGGAGGAAGACGGCTCCGTTGTCGGGGAACTGGGGTTGATCCCGGCTCGGCTGCGGGTCGGAGGATCGACCTTGAACTGCCAATGGGCGTGCGAGCTGATGGTAGATCCAAAGAAACGGAGAATGGGAATCGCCTCGCGCCTGTTCGATGCGGCAATGAAGAGGGGTGTCGTCACATTGGGGAGCTCGCCGAGTCCTGCTGCTGAGGTGACGATGCGGCGTCTGGGGTTCCAGATTGCCATGGGGCCGTGGACGATGGTGATGCCTCTTCAGGCATCTTATGTCATCCGCTGGAAATTGCCGGAGCGGTGGACAGAGCTTGCTCCTGCATTGGGTTTGCTGGCGGAGCCCGTGACGAGAGTCTTGCGATGGCGTCTGTGGTTCTGCAGGTCTCGTGGAGCCGCGGCCAGCACATGGAAGGACCTCAGAGGACTTGTCGAGGAGACAGAGCGAGGACTCGACAGACCGCACATTGTTCACGACGAGGCCTTCCTCCGGTGGAGATGCGAAGGACTGGACGGATTCAATCCATCGTTGAAGGCTTGGGCGTGCGGGAAGGCGTATGCCTTTACAGGCCGGTCTGGTGCAAGCATGCGGATCTATGACTGGGTCGCCAAAGATGAAGCCAGTTGCAGGGCCTTGATTCGCCGTGCATATGAGGAAGCCTGCGAGGCAGGAGCGGCAACGATTGTGACGCATGCCCAAACGGAAGTTGAGAAGACGTGGTTGATGCGGCTGGGATTTCTCCCAATGAGAAGAAGAGTGCCGATTCTCTATCACCCGGGCGATTTGATTCCGGCTGGAAGCGGATTTCGGTATGCGTACTATGATTCGGACGGCGACATTTAGTTTCACGTTAAAGTGAAGAGCGGCGGGTTCGAATTCCTCACGCCGTCGGATCGATAGAAGTGCACAACGAAACTCGCTCGGCCCTTCGAAGAGAACTGAATCGCCATTCTTGAGATTTGGTGTCAACAGTGAGGATCGGCGGGCGGATGAGGATCGTGATGGTGGCGCCGGCGTTTCCGAAGACGAGCGAGACGTTTCTGTTCGAGAAAGCGGCGGGGTTGGTGGAGCGAGGGCACGAGGTGACGGTGGTGTGCGGGTCGAGCGAGGAGCGGGAGTGGGGGCGATTTCAGGGGCACCGGATGGAGAGGGAGTTGCGGAAGCGGGTGAGGGTGGCGGCGCCTTCGCGGCCAAGGTGGAAGGTGGGAATTCACGGGCCGGCGGCAGTGGCGAAGAGTTTCCTTGGGAATGCGCGGAGGGCGAGCCGTTATTTCCGGGAGGGTGTGCGAGGCTGGCGAGACCTGTACCTGGACGCGGAGCTGATTGCGGCCCGGCCGGAGGTCGTCCATTTTGAATTCGGGGCGACGGCAGTGGGGCGGATGCACGTTGGCGAAAGGCTCGGGTGCAAGGTAGTGGTGAGTTTCCGGGGGTATGACCTGAATTTCGCGGGGCTCGAAGATCCGCATTTCTACGATGAAATCTGGCAAAAGGCGGACGGAATTCACTGCCTGGGGGAGGATTTGTGGAGGCGGGCGCAGCGGCGGGGATGCCCGCCGGAGAAGCTCCATGCGCTGATCCCGCCCGCGATCGACGCGGGGTTTTTCCGGAGGCGGATGAAGCGGGCGGTGGAAGAGGCGGGCACGGCGGAGCGCCCGCTGCGGATCCTCAGCGTGGGGCGGCTGGAATGGAAAAAGGGATACGAGTGGGGGCTGGAGGCAGTGGCGCGGGCGCGGCGGGCAGGCGTGGCAGTGGACTATCGAATCGTCGGGGATGGGGGCTACTACGAGGCGGTGGTGTTCGCCCGGCATCAGATGGGGCTGGACGATGTGGTGACGCTGTGCGGGTCGATGGACCGGGAGGGGGTGCGGGAGGAGATGGAAAGGGCGGACGTGCTGCTGCACGCGGCGGTGAGCGAGGGGTTTTGCAACGCGGTGCTGGAGGTGCAGGCGATGGAGCTGCCGGTGGTGTGTTCGGATGCGGGCGGGCTTCCGGAAAACGTTGTGGACGGGGTGACAGGGTTGGTGACGCCGCGAAGGGATCCGAAGGCGATGGCGGAGAGGTTGGCGCAGCTGGCGCGGGACGGGGAGCTGCGGCTGCGGATGGGCCGGGCGGGACGAGAGCGGGTGGAGGCGGAGTTCGGGCTCGAGCGGCAGATGGAGCGGTTCGAGGCGTTTTACCGGAAGGTGCTGGGGCGGTGAAGGGCCAGATCCGTGTAGTGAAGACGCGGGAGGGGATGGTTCCGGCGGAGTGCGCGGCGCTCTTGCAGGAGGCCCTGGGGAGCAGCTGCGAGTGGGTGCTGTTCTGGGACGAGGGGCTGGGGGAGCTTCCGTGGGAGTTGCTGGAGGTGCTGACGGGGCGGGCGGGGGACGTGTGGCATGGCGGGTTGCGGCTCGGGATGGGCGGGTTGCCGGAGCTGCTGGATTTCGTGAGTCCCTGCTGGATGCTGCACCGGGATCCGCCGGCGGAGATCGAGGCATCGAGCTGGCGTCTGAGCTTGCGATGCGCGCTGGTGAGGAGGGAGTTGCTGGAAGATGTGGGCGGAGTGGACGGCAGGTACCGGACGCTCGCGGGGGCGGGGCTGGACCTGGGATACCGGTGCCTGTGCGCGGGGGCGATGATGCGCCACGTGCCGGAGTTGGCGGGCGCGGAGGCGCCGGAGAGAGTCCGGCTGGCGCTGGAGGATGAGGCGAGGTGGGTAGCGAAGGCGAGGGGGAGGAAGTGGCTCGGGTACGGGCTGGGGCGCGCGGTGATGACCGGGTACTGCGGGCCGCTGAAGGCGTGGCGAGCATGGCGCGGGACGGAGCGAGCGGGGCGGGTCCGGTTCGGAGGATGGCGGACGGGACGTGATGCGGGCGGGCGGCTGGCGGATGGCAGTGTGACGGTGCTGATACCAACGGTGGACCGGTACCCGTACCTGCGGACGGTGCTGCGGCAACTGGCGGAGCAGACGGTGGCGCCGATGGAGGTGGTGGTGGTGGATCAGACGGATTTGTCACGGAGACAGCGGGACTGGCATGCGGCGGGCGGTCTGCGGCTGCGGGTGATCGAGCAAGAAGAGGCGGGGCAGTGCACGTCGAGGAACGCCGGGCTTCGGGCGAGCCTGGGGGAGTGGATTTTGTTTCTCGACGACGACGACGAGGTGGACCGGGACCTGGTGGAGCGGTTTTTGCGAGTGGCTGGGGAGACCGGAGCGGACGTGGTGTGCGGGGTGGCGGAAGAGGCCGGGGCGGGCGTGCTGCCGGAGTGGTTCCGGTTGCGGCGGATGAGCGACGTGTTTCCGACGAACGCCGGGATGGTGCGGCGGGAGGCGCTGGAGCGCAGCGGGCTGTTTGATCTGGCCTACAACCGTGGGGCGCGGGCGGACGGGGACCTTGGGATGCGGCTATATCTGAGCGGTGCGCGGATGGTGCTGGATCCGGAGCTGCGCGTGTTGCACCATCATGCGCCGCAGGGGGGGTTGCGGAAGCACAAGGCGAGGAAGGCGACGTATGCGGCGAGCCGGGCGAGCCTGTGGGTGAGGCACTTGCCGGAGCGGACGGAGCTGTATTTGCGGGGGCGATATTTCAGCGAGCGGCAGTGCCGGGAGGCGCTGTGGATGAGCGTGCTGGGGACGCTGGCGGGGCGGGGGAGCCTGTGGAGGAGGGCGGTGAAGGCGGCGGTAGGGGCGGCGCAGATGCCTCACACGCTGTGTGTGGTGCGGAAGAGGGATGAAGAGGCGCGGCGGATGCTGGAGAGGTTCCCGCGGATCGAGTGTTTCGAGAGAACGGGCGTGGCGGAATGCGAGGGAAGCGGCTGCTGATTCTGGCGTCGGAGTTCCCGCCGGGTCCGGGGGGCATCGGGGTTCACGCCTACGAGCTGGCAAAGAGACTGGCGGCACTAGGGTGGCAGGTGCGGGTGCGGACGTGCCAGGATTATGCGAGCCGGGAGGAGATCGAGGCATTCAACCGGGGACATGGGATCGAGATCACATCGCTGCGACTGGGGGCGAGGATGACGCGTCTGGCTTACCTGACGGCGGGCGCCGTGCGGGAGCGGAGACGAGGCGCGGAGGTTGTCGTGGCGTCCGGGAGAAACGCGCTACTGGCGGGCGCACTGCTGAAAAAGATGGGCGGGCCGAAGATGGCGGCAGTGGCGCACGGGACGGAGCTGCTGGAGGGGGGGCGGGTTCATAAGGGGGTGATCGGGCGGGCCCTGCGATTGGCGGATGTGGTGATCGGGGTGAGCCGGTA
>JBBIIK010000083.1:0-7185 GCA_037446555.1 Acidobacteriota bacterium | reverse complement strand
GGGGGGCCTGAGTTGCGGAGTTGCCCCCGGGCTGAAGCCCGGGGGAATGCCTGGGGGAATGCCCGGGGGAATGGGGCGTTCTTGGGTGTGGCGGGAGGGGCCGGAAGGTTGCGGAATCAGGTCCGGCGCTGGCGCGGAGGGGAATCTGGCCCTGAGCTGGCGCGCAGGGGAATCTGGCGGGGCAGAGACGTTTGTTCCCCTTGTTTGGTAGGCTTCGAGGCGCTGGAGGCGCCAGAAGAGGCTGCCGCGGGGTTCGCCAAAGCAATCGAGAGCGCCGGACTTGAGCAGGGCGAGCCATTCGGGGCGGGAGGGGCGGACGCGGCGGTAGAAGTCGGCGGGGTCGCGGAAGGGGCGGTGATCGACGATCGAGTCGAGGGTGGCTTGCGAGAGGCCGCGGACCTGGTCGAGGGGGAGGCGGATTTCGCGGCCGTGGACGGTGAAGCGGCGGGGATCGGAAAGATGAAGGTCAGGCGGGAGGAAGCGGGCGCCGAGGCGGAGGGCCTCGAGGACGTAGACGATGGAGGCGTAGAAGCCGCGGCGGGAGCTGAGGACGGCGGCGAGGAACTCGGCGGGGTAGCGGGTTTTGAGCCATGCGCCGGCGAAGGCTTCGACGGCGTAGGCGGCCGAGTGGGCCTTGTTGAACATGTAGCCGCGGAATTCGCTGACCATTTTCCAGACGCGCTCGGTCTCTTCGGGCGTGCGGCCGAGGGCGAGGGCGGAGGCGCGGAACTCCTGGCCGAGCTGTTCGATGAGATGGGGGTCGCGGTTTTTGACGAGGGCGCGGCGGAGGAGGTCGGCGCGGCCCCAGGGCATGCCGGCGAAGGCGTTGGCGACGAGGAGGATGTGTTCTTCAAAGGCCATGAGGCCGCAGGTGTCGGCCAAGAGAGGCTCGAGCGAGGGGTGGGCGAATTCGATGGGCTCGAGGCCCTGCTTGCGACGGGCGAAGGCGAGCTTCTTGCCCTCGTTGGCGGCGCCGGGGCGGATGATGGATTCGACGGCGGTGAGGGTATCGATGTCGCGGCAGTTGGTCATGACGAGGAGGCTGGTCATGGCGGGGGACTCGATGTGGAAGACGCCGCGGGCGTTGCCGGAGGAGATGGTGTCCCAGGTGAGGGGATCGTTCCAGTCGAGGCGGTCGAGATCGGGGCGCGCGCCGTGATTGGCTTCGATGTTGGAAAGAGTGTCGCGGAGGACGGAGAGGCCGGCCTGGCCGAGGAGGTCCATTTTGAGCAGGCCGAGTTCTTCGACGTCTTCCATGTCGTAGTGGGTGGTGGGCCAGCCTTTGGAGGAGGCGAAGAGGGGCATGCGGAGGGCGAGGGGCTCGCCGGAGAGGACGAGGCCGCAGGGGTGCATGGCGAAGTGGCGGGGGAGGCCGTCGAGTTCGCCGGCGATGTGGAGGATGGTGCGGTAGGGCTCTTCGTTCCAGGGGAGGTTGCGGCATTCGGGGGTCTGGAGGACGGCTTCGAGGGCGTCGCCGTGGTGGCGGGGGAGGTGTTCGGTGAAGCGGCGGGCTTCGCGTTCGGGGATGCCGTAGACCTTGGCGATATCGGCGATGGCGGAGCGGCCCTGGAAGGTGTGGATGGCGCCGATCATGGCGGCGTGACCGGGGCCGTATTGATCGAAGACATGCTCGATGACTTCGTCGCGGCGATCCCAGGGGAGGTCGAGATCGATGTCGGCGAGCTTGGAGAATTGCATGCGCTCGCGGTTGAGGAAGCGCTCGAAGCAGAGGCCGAAGCGGAAGGGGCAGACGTTGCTGATGCCGAGGAGGTAGCAGACGAGGCTGCCGGCGGCGGAGCCGCGGGCGAGGGTGGCGATGCCGCGGGCGTTGCACCATTCGACGAGATCGGCGAAGACGAGGAAGTAGCCGGCGTAGCCGACCTCTTCGATGACAGCAAGTTCGCGGCGGAGGCGCTGGAGGACTTCCTGAGAGGGGGAGGGGCCGTAGCGGCGCTCGAGGCCGGCGCGGACCTTGGCGCGAAGGAGCTGGATGGGGTCGTCGCAGGGGAAGCGGGGGAAGCGGATGTCGCCAAGATCGAAATCGAACTGGCAGCGTTCAGCGATGCGGAGGGTGTTGCGGAGGGCCTGGGGGAGGCCGCCGAAGTGGCGGGCGAGTTCTTCGGGCGAGTGCCAGTGGTAGCGGCCGGGGGGGAGCTTGGCGGTGTGGGACTGGCCGAGGAGGGTGAGGGTGCGCATGGACTGGAGGATGTCGAACTTGAGCCATTCGGGGGGTTCGAGATAGCGGACGTCGGCGGCGGCGGCGAGGGGGACGCGGCGGCGGCGGGCGAGTTCGACGAGGAAGCGTGCGAGGCGGAGGGCGGCGTCGTGGCTGGGGTTGATTTCGAGGGCGAGGCTGGAGCCGAAGATTTCGTGGAGGGCCTTGAGTTCGGCTTCGCCGGTGCGGCCGCGGAGGATGGCCTGGGCGACGGGGCTGCGGGCGCCGGCGAGGCAGATGAGGCCCTGGCTGTAGCGGGCGAGCTGATCGAGAGTGACGCCGTGGGGGTTAAGGCGGGCGGGGCTGGCGGAGGCGGGCCCGGCGGGGTGGGGACCGGGATCTTCCTGGGGGGTGTTGTTGGGGCGGGCGGCTTCGGTGAGGAGGGAGCAGAGGTTCTGGTAGCCGAGGCGGTTTTCGACGAGGAGGACGAGGGAGGCGCCTTGGGCGAGGGTGAGTTCGGCACCGATGACGGGGTGGACGCCGAGCTGGCGGGCGCGTTTGTAGAAGCGGACGGTGCCGGCGAGTGTGTCGCGGTCGGTGAGGGCGGCGGCGGGGAGGCCGGAGGCGTGGGCGGCGTCGGCGAGGCGTTCGGGCGGGAGGGTGCCGTCGAGGAGGGAGTACCAGCTGTGGGCGTGGAGGGCGGCGACGGACATAGTGTAAGCATTTATAGTATACCGCCGCCGGTTTTTTGAGGGAAGATATGGCGAAGACGAGTGGAGCGGGTGCGGGTGGACGAGGGGAACGAACCGGGTTTTGCAGGGGAAGGAACGGCAGGTGGGCGGGCGGGGTTCCTGGGTGGGAAGTTCTTTTTTTTGAGAGGATTGCGGCTGCGGGGAGGGGGAGTTCGTTTCGAGTTCGTTTTGAAACGAACCTTTTGGGTTAAAGCTTTTCTTCTCAATGGATTGGCGAGAAATTTGGGAGAGGGCACCCCCATGGGGTTCGGGGCGGGCGCAGAAGAGAGGGCGAAGGTGGATTCCGGGGGTGTCCTGGGTGCAGGCGAGAGCGAACGAGTTGACGAGCACAGTTGCCATCTCCGGGGGAGATTGTAGTCCCGCGGACCAAGAAATTCGGGGGGATTTGGCGGAGTGGGGGGGAAGTGGTTGGGGATCAGGGGGATGCGGGGGAAGAAAAAAGTGGGAAGCGGAGGGATGGGGGGCTCAGATTCCTTACAGCCGCTGCTGCTCATCAGGCTGCGCCAAGGACGGTGCCTTGAATCTACATTTCAGGACGCCGTGCCCGAGGGAAAGCTGGCCTGCCCCGTTTTTTCTACCAGTCGTAACGAGAGAACACTCCGGCATCGTACCTCGTCATGTTGCCCTCGCGGGCAGCGGGGATTGGGGGTGTGGGGCAAGGGGATGGCGTTTGAATCCCCTTGCCCCACATCAGCCCTGTAGAATCGCCGCGCGGCTTCCGCCGTGCGGCAAACTCGTCCGGCGAAAGATAGCCCAGCGAACTATGCGGTCTCTCGGCGTTGTATTCCTTCCTCCAGGCTTCGATCTTCGCCTTCGCGTCGGCCAGCGTCAGAAACCAGTTCGCATTCAGGCACTCGTCCCTGAACCGCCCGTTGAAGCTCTCAATGTGGCCGTTCTGCATCGGCCGGCCCGGCTCGATGAACACCAGCCGGATCTGCCGCTTCTCACACCAGCTCAAAAAGTGGCGCGACGTGAACTCCGGCCCGTTGTCACGCCGAATCGCCTGCGGCTTGCCACACTCTGCGATCACCCGGTCCAGCACTCTCGTCACGCGCTGCGAGCCCAGGCAGCAGTCTGCCTCGATGGCCGGGCACTCGCGCGTGAAGCTGTCCACGATCGTCAGCGCCCGGAAGCTCCTGCCCGTCGCCAGCGAGTCCATGACGAAGTCGATCGCCCATTCCTGGTTCGGCGCCGTCAGCATCGCCGCTGGCGACGACGCGGGGTGGGCGGGGAGTCGTGCCCACCACTTTGCAATGCAGGACGATTTGCAGGTTCTTGCGCGGCCAGTCCGGCGGAGCGCCGCGCATCATCTCTTCCAGGGCGGTGGGCCGCGTCAGCAATTCGCCAGCCGCCTGGGTGCCGGCATGGGTGATGCCCGCGGCCATTACCAGAGGTTCACCGCTGTAGCCGCTCAGGATCCGGGAAATCAGAAGATAGTCCTCGTCCGTTCGGTAGCCCGGCCTCATCTTGTCCAGCTGCCAGGCACGGCCGGGCTGCTGGCGGTCCACAATCGAGTAGCGGGCGAAGGCGAAGCGGTACTCGGCGTTCACCTGCATGGTCCAGCGGTTGGAGTATGCGCCAACCAGCACGGCCGCGGATTCGCGCAAATCGGCGAACGAGACGTCGAAGCCGATACGGATCTGAAACGGCTTGTTGCGTCCCGCGAAGAGCGCCGCCAGCCGCGCAGTGGTCAGAGCGTCCCCTACGCCAACATACTGGTCGCGGCTTTCGACCAGCCCACGGCGCCGGAGGTCGAGCGGGTCGTCCGGCGGGGCGGGCTTCACCCCTTGCGGCGACAGGGGAGGCAGCGGGTCAGCGAGCAGGTAGACGAGCGGGTGGGCCAGACAGATGAGTACCGGACGGCGGCTCTCCAGCAGGGGCGCCCAGAATTGTTCGAAGGCCGTGTTCTCCCGCAGCGCAGAAGAGGGACGCATCAAGAAGAGACTGACGGCGACGAGCATCGCCAAAACCGCTGCCAACGCCCAGCGCCGCCTGCGGTTGTCCGGCGCGGCCGCTGGCGCGCGCGGCTCTGGCTGGACCGATGCCCACTGAAACTCCGCGTGGTAACCACCGGGAGGCAGTGAAATCCGCACCTGAAGAGCCGGTGCCGCCAGGTAATACTGCGCCAGCCGCTTCCGAACCTCGTTGGCTGCCACCCGGGCAGCCGCATCCTCGCCCGTGTCGTAGTCCGGCGCCCGGTCGAACAGCGCCATTCCGATGGCCCGCTCTTTCAACAGCTCCAGGGCTCCATCCAAGGTGCGCTCGACCACGTACTGCAAGAACTGCTGGCTGCGGCGGCTGGTTCGAAAGTGGGAGCTTTGCAGAATTCGCACGAGCTCATCTAGGATTGCCTTGCGCTGGCGCGCATCGATGAGCAATTCGGGCATTTCGATCCTCAGACCGATACCCTCAGGACACCTCTTAACGTGACGTTAGCTGAACCCTGACCCATGTGAACAAACGACATACCTGCGTTGCGTACCGATGCCAGCATTGAACCGTTCTGAACCTTGGAATCCGGCACAAGCAGGTTCACACTTTGTGGCAGGTTTGTTCAGCCAGGAGGTTTCGATGAGGTTCACGTCTCCCTCGTTCGCCCGCGCCGGCGCCATTCTATTCACCCTTGGTGCATGGATTGCGATCGCCCAGTCCAATTTCGGCTCGATCCGGGGTGTCGTTCGCGATCCGTCCGGGGCTCCGGTTCCCGGGGCAACAGTCAAGATCACCGCCGCCGGAACCCAGCGGGCGATCACGCTTGTGACCAACGATGCCGGCGCCTGCGCCGCTGCCGCGCTCGATCCGGTCTACTATGATGTCAGCGCCGAGGCAAAGGGCTTCAAACTGACTGTTATCAACGCCGTGAAAGTCGACACGGCACGCGAGCTGGGTCTCGACATTACGCTCCAGGTTGGCTCGGTGACGGAGACGATCGAGGTGACTGCCGAGGCGCCACTGATGCAACTGGTCACGGGTGCGGTGGTTCAGACGGTGGACCAGCGGACCATCACCGAGATGCCCCTGAACGGACGGAACACGATCGCGCTGGCGCTGGTGTTGCCGGGCGCGACCGGTTCGGCGGGCACGGAAATCAGCGAACTGACCACCAATGAACCGTTGCCCGGACGGGAGCTCTCCATTAATGGCGGGAGGATGGGTTCCACGCAGTTCTTCGCCGACGGCGCCAACGTCACTTCCGTCGCGCTCGCGCGGATGGCCATCTCTTTCACGCCGGACACGATCCAGGAGTTTTCGGTTCAGCAGTCGAACTACTCGGCACAATATGCCCAGGCTGGCGGCGCGATCATCCAGCAGACCACCAAGTCCGGCTCCAACGAAGTGCGCGGCACGCTGTACTGGTTTCACCGCCAGAAGGCCCTGACGGCCGACCCGTTCGGGGCGCAACGCCAGGCGGTTCTGAATTACGACTCCCGCCCTCCGCTGCGCCGCCAGCAAGTCGGCATCACCGGCGGCGGGCCGGTGGTGATCCCCAAGGTCTACGACGGCAGGAACAAGACCTTCTGGTATGCGGCCTTCGAGCCCACCCGCCAGTTGGCCTCCAACCCCGGGGGCCCATCGTTCATCCGCGTGCCCACCGAAGACGAGATCAACGGCGATTTCTCCAAGTCGCTGGTCTACTCGCGCCTGCCCAGCCGCGTGGTGGTCACGCAACCCACGGCACTGCTCTACAACCAGCTCCTGCGGATGAACGACGGCACGCTGACCCACCTGCCGAATCCGAGCTACAATCCCAGCCTGCCGGTGAGCGTGAGGAATTCACGCTACGCCTACCAGGGATTTCCGCTGATCAACCCCAACGACCCCGACCCGGCGCGCCGCGGGCGCGTGCTGGTGGACGCCGCTGGACGCGGCTATGTGAACCCGGTGGCGCAACTCATCCTGCGCGAGTTCTACCCGAAGCCAAATATGACCGATCCCGGCGCCATCGCCGACCTCCTCGGCGCCATTTACTGAATCCCGCATAATACAGTGTCAGTCGAAGCATAATTCTGCCTGCTCCCAGAAGGCAGCGGTCAGGCGACGGCGTTTCCGCTTCATGCTCTTGAATGCCATCCTCGCCATCGCCCCCAATTGCCACCGCTCCCGCGGACAGACGTTGGCCAACTCATGCTGCTTCCAGTAGCCCCAGAGGCACTCCACCGGATTCAGCTCCGGCGCACAGGCGGGCAGGAACTCGATCTGAATCCGGCCCCGGCTGGCCTCCACATACTGCCTCACCAGCGCGCTGCGATGCGCTGGCAACCGGTCCCGGATCACCAG
>JBBIIK010000082.1:0-7284 GCA_037446555.1 Acidobacteriota bacterium | reverse complement strand
AGATGGAGACCATCACCAGGCAGGCCTACGGCTTCCGCAACTTCGAAAACTACCGCCATCGCGTGCAGGTGCTATGTTCTTAGGAGACCTCGGGATTCGGGTTTGCCCCCGCAATTGGCGTACAGCCGGGATTCTTGGATTGGCAGGACCGGCAGGACTCGAACCTGCGACCCTCTGCTTAGAAGGCAGATGCTCTATCCAGCTGAGCTACGGTCCCGCGGATTTTCTCTCTTCATGATAGACCCTTGCCAATGCGCCTTTCACACGGATGTGGGGAAGGTGGTCGGCTGACAGGTCCGGCAGGGGATGGCTTCTGCGGGGAGGCTTCCAAACACCTGGCACTGCTGCTTGCCGGGTCGTGTGGCAGGGTCAGATGCCGCTTCGGGCTTCTCCATTCTTTTCATGAAGCCGCTGGTCAGCGGCTTGCGGGGCGGCAGCGTGGGGGCGCGTCCTCGTTCACGGCGGCGGGCGGCGCGGCTTCGAGGGCTCCGGGTGTCGCCGCGGACGGGCGGGGAGCGCCGCAGGCGGGGTGAACATACTGTTGTGCGGGGGCCAAACCATCGGGGAGCGGCACGGCCGGACGATCTATTTTCCGGGGCCGGAAGTCGAATGCGGCCAGGTCCGCCAGGGAGGAGAGCGGGAGGCGCAGGTCGCCGGCGCCGGGCTGCAACAGGGCGTTTGTGATTGTGCCATCGCCGTAGAAGAGGTTGTTTCGGAATACCGGCCCGCGGGGTCCGCCGCGGCCGATCCACACGACAATGCCCTGCGGGGGGCCGAGATTCACGACCGTATTGTGGATGAGGCGCAGGGAGGTGTCCGGGCGCGGGGCCGGGGCCTCATGGCCGGCGGCGATCAAGTGCGCGTTGTGGCCGGAGGGGCGCTGGACGATGATGTTGCCGAGCAGCAGCGCAGCTCCGCCCTCGGGAAGGTCGGTCTCATAGCTGGCCGTGCCCGACCCGGTGTCGAGGTAATTGTACAGGAGGCTGGTCTCGGCCGCGCGGCTCTTGACCAAATGCCCCTCCCGGGCGTCATGGGACCAGCAGAAACGCATGACGAATTTCGCGATCCTGCCAACGTAAATATTATGCGAATACCCGTCGCCATGCCCGTTTCCGTCAAACTCGGAATACTCCACGAGCAGCTCTGAATTCGGGCCGTTCCAGGTGAGAATACCGTTTTCATTGTTGCGGAAGGCGCAGTCCCGGACGGTGAGCCGCTGCCCTTCGAAGCGGATGCCGGCGCCGTTCTTGTCGGGGCAGCGGGCGCCGGTGAATTCGATGTTTTCGACGGTGATGTCCCTGCCGTTGATGACCCAGATGGCCTTGCCCTGGGCCACCCGGCCGCCGGCGTCGATGCGCGGCCGGCCGCCGACGCCGCGCAGCGTGAGGCGGTCCTGGGAGATTGCGCACACATCGCCGGTGTAATCGCCTCCGGCGTGGATTTCGACGACGTCCCCCGGCGAGGCGGCACGGATGGCCTGGCAGGGCGTGTGGTAGCGCTGGCCCGGGCCGACGCGGCGCACTTCGGCAGCCACCAGGAGCGGCAAACAGACAGCAATCAGCCATCGCAGGGACATATTTCAATCATGCGCAGCGGCCGGCGGCGTGTCCAGCAGGTCGGCGCCGCGCACCAGAGCGGCGGGGCCAAAGCGCCGGCGCACCGCATCGAGGACGGCGGCGGCGCGGCGACGGCGTTCGCGGTCCGCGGAGTTGATTTCGAACAGGGGCATCTGCGCGCCGGGGCGGTAGACGCGGCCGGCGCGGAGCGTCATGGCGCGCAGGCGCACGCGCCGCGTCCAGGCGTTTTCGAGCAGCGAGGGCAGCCGCGGCAGCGCGTCATCCTCGAGGCAGGTGGGTTCGGCCAGATCGAGGGAGGCGCGCGACTCGGCGCGGTCGGTGTAGCGCAGTTCGAGCGTGAGGCGCCGCACTTCGACGCCGGCGGCGCGCACCTGCGCCATCAGGCGTTCCAGCATCCCGCGCAGCGCCGCCAGCAGCAGAGGCTCCTGCCAGGCGTCTTCGGCGAACTCGATCCGCTCCGACCAGCCCTCCTCCGCGCTTTTGCGCCGCGCGCCGACAGGATCGTCCGCGACGCCCTGCGCCTGGCGGATCAGCGGCAAAGCGCGGCGTCCGAGCACGGCGCCGAGCGCCTCCGCAGGCATCTGCGCCAGTTGTCCGATGCGCTGGATTCCAGCGAGTTCCAGCGTTTCCAGCGCCTCACGGTTCAGTCCCGGCAAGGCGGCCACGGGCAGGGGGGCGAGAAAGGCGCGCTCCTGTCCAGCCGGAACCAGCAGACGCCCGGCGGGCTTGCGCACGCGGGCGGCGAGTCTGGAAACCAGCTTGTTTGAGGCAAGCCCGGTGGAGATCGACACGTGCAGCCACTGCCGGACGGTAGTCTGGATGCGCGCCATGACAGCGCTCGGGCGCCGGGCGTTCACGCGTTCCGTGCCGGTGAGGTCGAGCCATGCGGCGCCAACCGATGCGGGCTCCACCAGGGGAGTCGCCTCGCGGCAGAGCCAGAGGATTTCGTCGAAGAAGCGTTCGTACAGTTCGAAGTGCGCTGGCACCACGATCAGATCCGGCACCGCGCGCCGCGCCCGGCCCACGGGCCATCCCGGGCGGATGCCGAGCCGCCGCGCTTCCATGCTGGCCGAGAGCACAACGCCGCGGCGCTGTCCGCCGACAACGATGGGGCACCCGCGCAGGCGGCGGTCGGCCGCCTGTTCGATGGAGGCGAAGAAGCGGTCTCCGTCCCAGTGGGCGACGATCCTCGGGACCACGCTTATAGTGTAAAAAATTACACGACAGAATGCCAGCCCGGTAAAACGCAATACCGCAGGGAAGCGCCCCCTGGAGCGCCCCCCGGCGGTGCGGGCCATTCACAACGGCGCGGCGGCCGAGTCAGAAGTTGACGCGTCCGCCGACGACGATCACACGGTTGCCGCCGGCGGAGGTGATGCGGCCGAAGTTGAGGTCGTTGATGTTGGTGTTCGGGTTGCCCCACTGGGGCGAGTTTGTGGCGTTCTCGAAGATCGCGTTGAACTGCAGGTTGACGCGCTCGGTGAGGCGCACGGTCTTGATCACGTTGGCGTCGAAGCGGAAGGTCATGGGCCCGTAGATGGAGCGCGGGTTCATGACGCCGAGCTGTCCGGGAGCCGGATTGGACAGCAGGAGCGGCCCACTGGCATCGCCGACGCGGATGGCGCGCAGAGTGGCTCGGTTGCGCACGCCTGCCACCGGGATGGTGCTGTTGATCGGATCGAAGGTCTGCACGAGGTTGGGGAAGAAGATGACGCCCTGGCCCGTGCGGGTGGGCTTGCCGAGATGGCGCGCCACATCGCCGTGGTTGACAGGGGTGTTGTCGTTCCAGTTGTTGAACGTGAGGGCGTTTAGTGCGCTGAGCGCGAGCGGATCGCCGGAGAAGACGTTGAAGATGCTGCCGACCTGCCAGCCGCCGACGAGGTGCTTCCACCATCCGTTGCCGTTGACCCAGCGGCGGCCGGGGCCGAAGGGCAGGTCGTAAATGGCGTTGGAGCGCATCACATGGTGGACGGACAATGCGAGCAGGCGCTTGTCGAGGGAGCGGTTGCGCTGGGTTCGGAAGCTGTCGATCTGCTCCTGGCCGTCGCCGTCCTCGTCGCCGATGCCCTTGGCTAAGGTGTAATTCCACTGCACGGTGAGGTCGCGGGCGCGGTGCAGATATTCGATCTGCAGCGAGTGGTAGGTGGAGTTGGAGAGGTTGCCGAAGATGCGGGCGGAGGCGAACTGCGGGTTGGCGGAGATGAAGTTCTCCGGCAGCCCGCCGTTTCGCAGGAGGCCGCCGTTGACGCCGGTGATGTAGTTGGTGTTGCTGAGATAGGAGGCGAGGGTGCCGACCGAACCGGAGGCGAAGTAGCCCTGGGTGGTGGTGTTGATGTCGCGCAGGACCTGGCTTCCGGTGAGGGTGGTGCCGTTGACGCGTCCGCGGCCGGGGACGTTCAGTCCCATCAGCATCTGGTCGAACAGCGGGGCGTTGCCGCCGTTGCGGGTGATCAGGAACGCCTCCAGCAGGCCATTTTCCACGATGTTGTGCTCGTTGATGTCTGCGCCGCGCAGCAGGCGCACACCCTTGCTGGCCACGTAGTTCACGCTGAGCGAGCCGTTGGCAGTGGTGGCCCGGGTGATGCCGAAGTTGTAGTTATGGACGAAGGGGATGCGCAGCCCGGTGTCGTAGGTGCGGACGGTTTGGGTGCGGTCGGTGAAGGGCACCCTTTGCAGAGGGAGCCCGCTGGGCTGAAGGGGGAGCGGCGCGTTGGCGATTTCGAGCTTGCCGGCGCTCAGGAAATTGACCACCTGCCGGAGTCCGGGCTGGTCTCCGCTGACGACGTCGAGCAGGCGGAGCGAGAGCCGCTCGTAGGCGATGGAGTAGCCGGCGCGGATCACGGTCTTGTCCTTGCCGAACCACGGCAGGCTCCAGGCGAGCCCCACCGCGGGGCTGAAGTTGTTGTGGTCGCCCTTGTAAAGGGATTGTCCGGTGTTCGGCGAGTTCGGTCCCACCAGGATCACGTCGGTCAACGATCCGCGGTTGGCGCCGGGTTGGAACATGTCGCCGAACGTGGTGCCGGAAATTCCGAAAATCGACTGCGAACCGTTGGCGAGGGCAGCCGTCTTGCCGTTGCGGTCGAAGGGCACGCCGTAGAATTCGTAGCGCAGGCCGAGGTTCAGGGTCAGCGAACGGGACACTTTCCAATCGTCCTGGAAGAACAGGGCGAATTCGGTTTCTTTCCAGGTCCGCTGTTTCACCTCGCCGGGCAGAAACACTGGGTTTTTCCCGCCGGGGGAATTCATTGCCTGTTGCACCTGGGTGAGGCTGCCGTTGAGGTCGTTCAGGATGTTCTGGGCGAGCGTCTGGTTGGCGCCGATGCCGGGGACGCTGCCCATGTTGGCCACGGGCACGCCGCCGGCGCCGACGATGGCGCGGGGCAGGACAGTGAAGGAGTTGAATCCGTTGGTGGAGACGAACCACAATTGGCCGCCGAATTTCAGGTTGTGGTTGCCCCGGATCATCGAGGTCTTGTTAAAGAACTGGTAATTCGGCGAAATGCGTCCCTGGGGGTCGTTGGAGATGTTCACCGGATCCGTGATGGTGCTGAAGTCCACAGCAAACGGGGTGGAGCCGGCCTTGGGCAAGATGGAGGCGTCGAGCTCCCACGGGGCGTAGAAGCGATAGAGCGGGCGCAGTGCGCCGGCGCGGAACTCGTTCACGATGGTGGGGCTGAGCGTGGATGTCAGCGTCGCCTGATAAAGGGCATCTCTCTGGCGGACGCCGCCTGCCTGAATGCCCGGGAACGGCTGCGCCATGAAGCCGTTGATGTCGTCGCTGCGCTCGGACGACCAGGAGAAGGCGAGGCGGTGGCGGTCGCTGAGGACGTGGTCGACCTTGAGGTTGAAGTTGTTTTCGTCGAAGATGTAAGGCCTCTGCCAGGTGTATCCGGCAGTGTTCAGCCCGTCGCCGGCGCGGAAGTTGTTCGGCAGGGGCATGGCGTTGATGTAGCGCTGCACGAGCCCGGTGGAGTCAAAGCCCGGCCGCTGCGGATCCACGTTGAAGATGTTCACCGTCGAGAGATCTGCTCCGTTCGGGCTGACTGGGTTCCCATTGATGTCGACTGTCGGACGCGACGCGTTCAGGTTGCCATTCTGGGCGCCGGGGAAGAAGCGCAGCAGCCCTCTGCGCATGGGCTCGGTCCAAACTGTCGAGGTCACCGTGCTCTTGCTCCGGATTTTCTGCCCCTCATACAGGAAGTGGAAGAACGTACGGTTCTTGAAGATGGGGCCGCCGACGCGGGCGCCGAACTGGTTGCGGATCAGATTCTCCCGGGGGCTGATCGGCGCGCCCGTTACAGGGTCGGTTCCATTTGCGTTGTTGAACCAGGTGTTGGCATTCAGCACCGTATTGCGGTGGAAGTTGAACAGCGAGCCATGATACTCGTTGGTGCCAGACCGCGTGATCAGCTGAATCTGCCCCGAGCCGCGGCCCAGTTCCGCGTCCACCGGCTGGGTGACCACGCGGAACTCCGCCACGCGGTCCACGCTGGCGAAGACCGTGGAGCTGATGCCGACGTTGATGCGGGCATCCTGCACATTTATGCCGTCCATCTGGATGTTCAGGTTGCCGCGGCGGGTTCCGTTGAAGTAGTTGCCCACCGTGCCGGCCATAGTCGTCGTGAGGTTAAGCACATTGCGGCTGGAGACGGGGAGGTCGAGCACTTTCCGTTCCGTCACGACACCCGAGACACTGGAGGTCACGTAAGCCAATGGGTTGTCGGCGTCGGCCCTGACTTCGATTGTCTCCGCGGTGGCGCCGAGCTCGAGATTGAGGTCGAGGCTGACGCGCGCGCCCACCTCGAGCCGGATCTCGTGCAAGCTGAGTTTGCGGAAACCTTGTCTTTCCGCGATCAACTGGTACACTCCCGACGGCAGAGTCGGGAAGCTGTAGGCGCCCACCTCGTTGGTGGTTGTCCGCACAGCGACGCCTGTGCGCGTGTTCGCGATCGTGATCGCGACCCCTGGCACTCCTGCGCCGCTAGGATCCAGCGCTGTTCCGGAAAGCGAGGCGTCTGTGGACTGCCCAGACGCCGAAAGAACAACGGCCAGAAGCAGCACGGCTGCATTGAAAATCCTGTAGCGCATCAGTGACACACCCCTTTCCGACGGATGCTCATGAGAGAATTGACTGAAACTGCGAGAGCAAGAACCCCGGCGAAATCCCCAGGCCTGTTGGCAGGCTCAACCGGGATTTGCATCAGTCTACCTCAGAGCGAAACTCCCGACAAGTGAGAAGAGGATTCTGCCGGCAGGGGCGCCCATCCCGGCCCGGCGCTTGCGGTCAGGCGTGCTGTCAAAGTGCACGGGCGCAATAGCAGGAGTCCCAGCTCGTTCAGGACTCGAGTGGAGCGCCAGGAATGCCCCTCTGAAGAGGGCGCTCTGTCCGCGCGGGCGCCCCGCCGGGAACTGCCCCCTGGCGCGCCTCCCGGCGGGGAAAGTCGAGCCTCCGGCTGCGGCCTGCGGGCCACGACAGGCCCATGTCTGTCCCGCGTGGTTCCAACAGGCCCACCGAGGCGGATGGAATCAGGGAAAGTATATGAGAGACTCGGGCGTTGTGCAAGGAGAATTCTTGTCTGGTGTCGGTAGCATGTGAGTTGTCCGGTTGAATTAGCAAGTGAATTGTCCGGTCGAACGGCGGCTGGGGAAGGCTAGAGGATGTGGAAGCGATCCAAGAGCATTTCCCGGCCGCGGAGATGGAACGGGC
>JBBIIK010000081.1:0-7654 GCA_037446555.1 Acidobacteriota bacterium | reverse complement strand
TGTCGTCGCCTCTGCGGCCGCCGTCCCGGCGGCCGCGGCGGTCGGACGGGCCCGGGGGGCCGTGGGGCCGGCGGGGCGGCGCGGGGGGCTCGGGCGGTTCGGGCAGCGAAGGCATGCCTGCCGGATAGACGACGACGTGGCGGTGCGGACCGGCACCGGAACTTTCGCTGCGCAAGTCGGTCATGTCGCGCAGGGCGAGATGAATGAGCCGGCGCTCGCGGCTGTTCATCGGGCTGAAGCGGTAGGGGGTTTTGCTTTCGCGCACGCGGTCCGCCACAGTGAGGGCGCTCAGGCGGAGTTCTTCCTGCCGCAGGAGGCGCGTGTCGTTGGCGTCGAAGCAGATGAGGGCATGCTCGTCGGGGGCCATGCGCAGCACCTCCTGCGTCAACTGCTCGAGCGCGAGCAGGACCTCGGCCTTGTTGTTGGTGAGGTAGTGCAGGTCCGGTCCGCTGAACTTGACCACGAGGGAAGGCTTCTCGAAGTACGCGCCGGCTTCGGGTCCGTCGAGGATCTCGTATTCGACGTCGAGGTCCATCGCATCGAGGACTGCGTCGAGGAAGTCGGCGATCCGGTCGCCGACTGTGTCCACAGTATATTGGCGCTCGCTCATCAGGTTGGTTCCTTACTTCTTCCTGGGCGCCTGCGCAGGCGCCGGAGAGGGCTTCACCGCCGTTTTGTTGAAGAAATACTGCTGGATGATGCCGACGACGTTGCCAGTGAGCCAGTATAACACCAGGCCGCTGGAGGCGCTGTAAAACAGGACGGTGAGCATGACGGGCATCATCACCATCATGAGGCGCTGCTGCGAGGGGTCGGGGCTGGCGACGGGGGTCATCTTCTGGAGGATGACCTGGGTGACGAGCATGCCGATGGGCAGCAGGCGGATGAAGGACGCTTCGGGCTGGGACAGGTCGGCGACCCACAGCCATGTGGCGCCGCGCAGCTCGATGGCGACGGAGAGGACCTTGAAGAAGGCGATGAAGAAGGGCATCTGAAGCAGCAGCGGGAGGCAGCCGCCCATGGGGTTGATGCCGTGCTTCTGGTAGAGGGCGATCATCTCCTCGTTCATCTTCTGGCGCTTGGGGTCTTTCATGGAAAGCCCCTTGTATTTGGCCTGAATGGCCTGGAGTTCAGGCTGGATTTGGGCCATTTTCTGCGAGCTTTTCAGTTGGGAAAAGCGCAGCGGCAGCATGACGAGGTTGATGATTACGGTGGCGATGACGATGGCCCAGCCCCAGTTGCCGGTCCAGTGGTCGTGAATCCAGTGCAGGGCGAGAAAGAGGGGCTTGGCGATGAACCAGAACCAGCCCCAATCGATCATGGTCTCGAGCTTGCGGTCGGTCGCGCGGAGGATGTCGGTGTCCTTGGGTCCGACAAAGAAGGTCCATTCGTTGCGCGCCTTGCCGCCGAGGGAGACGCCGGCGTGGGGCTTTTCCTCACCGCCGGGGGTTTCCGGCACGGGGTCGCTCCAGGCGGTGAATTCGATGGAAGATTCGCCGCGCGGGAGGGCGACGGCGGCGAAGTAGGTATCCTCGATGCCCGCAAAATGGAAGGCGCCGCTGGTGGAAAGAGGCCCCTTGTCGGCCGAGTGGACGCCCTCCTCGACCAGCTTCTGGCGGGAGGCGTCGTAGTAAACGGTCTTCTGGACGCCGGTGGGGTTGTGGACGGTGCGGTCGCCGAAGCCGCCGCGCCAGGCAAGGTGGTGTTCGACGGGGCGGTTCGCGCTCGAGACTTCGCTCAGGAGTTGGCCGCGGTACAGGTTCTGCTCGAAGCGGAAGCGCTTGAGGGCGGAGGTGGTGCCGTCGTTGTAACGGAACTCGATGGTGAGCGGATCGGGCTGACTGACGGCGAAGAGAGCGCTGTTGAGATCGGTTGAGGGCTTTTCCCGCGGGAAGACGTAAGAGTAGGCCCAGCCGGCCTTGGGCGCGGCGGCGGCGTTCACAAGCTCGACGGGGCTGCCGGCGCTGTCGCGGTAGCGTTTGAGAACCCAGCTGCGGATGGCGGCGCCGCGGTTCGAAAAGACGATGCGGTAGACGGAGGTTTCGAGGACGTGGGTCTCTTCTTTGTCGGCGGCAACCCGTTCGGGCGCGGCGGGCGAGGCGGACTTCTGCTGCGCAGCCTGTTTGCGGGCGGCGGGCGGCTGCGCGGCGGGCGCAGGTCCGGCAGCGGGCGGCTGCGCCTGCGGAGCGGGCTGGGCGGCTTGGGTTGGGGCGGAGTCAGCCTTTTTCTGCGGCGGCGTTTGAGGCTTGGGGAGGAAGTACTGCGACGCGAACAGGACGAGCCCCATGAGGCCGAAGGCGAGCAGGAGACGCTTCTCCATGCTCATTTCGCCGCCGGGGTTTTTCTGTTTGCCGTTGGTGGAATCGGCCATCCGTTCTCCTGTTGGGTCCGATCAGCGGACGGGGTCGAAGCCGCCAGCGCAGAGCGGCTGGCAGCGGGTAATGCGTTTGAGGCCCATCCAGAGGCCGCGGGCGGCGCCGTAGCGCAGGACCGCCTGGCGCGTATATTCGCTGCAAGTGGGATGGAAGCGGCAGGAGGGGGGGAGCAGCGGGGAGAACCAGCGCTGGTAGGCGCCGATGAGAGCGAGCATCAGGCGGCGCATTGGGAAATCACCCTGTCGACGGCGGCGTCGAGATCGCGTTGGGGAGCGTCAAGGCTGGGCTTGCGGAGGTTGAAGACGATCCACCAGCCGGGGGCGATGAGGGAGATGCGGCGGCGGACGGTTTCGCGGAGGCGGCGGCGCATGCGGTTGCGGACGACCGCCCTGCCAAGGGCGCGAGGCGTGGTGAAGCCGATGCGCGGCTCGCCGCTGCCGCTTTGCCAGCAGAAGGCCACGAAATAAGGGCTCACGACGCGTGTGCCTCGATCATAGACGAGCCGGAATTCAGCGGACCGGGTAAGGCGCTTCGAGCGCGGGAAGCGCTGGACGCCGGCGCCGCCGGAGTTACCTGGTTTTCGCGTAGCGAACGGCCCGTTCGTCACTGACGGTGAGCTTCCAGCGGCCGCGCGCCCGGCGCCGCGCGAGAACGGCTCGCCCGTTCTTCGTCTTCATGCGGACGCGGAAGCCGTGCGTCTTGGCGCGCCGGCGGTTGTTCGGCTGAAACGTTCTTTTTGGCATCGATGATCCCGAGGTTCACGGCCCGGCGCCGGAAGCGCAAAGTACGGGCACAGAGATAGCGTTCGCCCCGCAGCGAATGGGGCGAACTTCTAGTATAGGGAGGGGCGGGCGAAGGTGTCAAACCGGCGAGGAGTGGAAGTCAGGCCTTGTCGGTCGAACCGGTTTCGAGAGCACGCTTGAGAGAGCCCGGGGGAAGGTCGAGGGTGCGGATCGGGAACGGGATGAGGATGCGCTCGCGGCGGAAGCGGGCGAGGATCCGGCGGCGGAGTTGATCCTGGACCAGGTATTGCTGGGTGAATTCGGCGACGTGGACGATGAGGGAGAGGTTGAGGGCGGAGTCGCCGAAGCCGGGGTTGAAACGGACGACGGGGGCAGGCTCGAAGAGCAGGCCTTCGAGGCCGCGGGCGGCTTCGACCTCTTCGAGGATGACGCGTTCGACCTGATCGATGTCGGCATCATAGGAGACGCTGACGGGAATGCGAACGGCGAGCTGTTTCTCCGGGTAGGAGTAATTGGTGACAAGAGCCTCGCTGAGCTTGGAGTTGGGGATGACGACGAGATTGTTCTGGAGGGTGCGGAGCGTGGTGATGCGCCACGAGACGTCTTCGACAAAGCCCTCCTGGCCAGAATCGAGCTGGACGTAGTCGCCCTTGTGGATGTTGCCGGCCATCGAGATGTAGAAGCCGGAGAAGAGGTTGGCGAGGGTGTCTTTGAGGGCGAGGCTGACTGCGATGCCGCCGACGCCCAGGGCGGTGAGGGCAGGGGCGAGGGAGATGTCAAGCAGGTTGAGGAGGACGAGGATGCCGGGGATCGCCCAAAGGATGCGGATGGTGGCGGCGGTGAGGGTGGTGACGTGCCAACCGGTGGCGCTTCGTGAGAGGGCGTGGCGAAGGAGGATGACGGTGGCGCGGGAGATGGCGATGGTCAGGGGGAGAATGATGAGGGCGGCCACCAGGATGGTGAGCTTGTGCTCGAGGGGGCGGGAGAGGTGGCGCTCCTCGACGTCCTTGAGGGCAATGAGAAGAGCGATGGCGATGGCGGTCCAGCGGGCGGGCCAGATGAGGGCGGCCAGGAGTTCGTCATCGAGAGTGGTGCTGGTGCGGCGGGCGATGTTGTGGAGGGCGTGGAGGCCGGCCCAGACGAGGACGACGAAGGCGGCGGCGCCGGCGGCGAGGACGGCGGCGAAGCGGGAGGCGGGATGCCAGCCGGAGGTGAAGTCGAGCAGGTTGAGGGCGATGTTCATGAGGCGAGGGCGGACTGGGCGGCGGCGCGGCGCACCGGGAGGCCGGCCATGCGGAGGTGATGGTCGACGTCGGCCGGGGTGAGGCGGCTGGCGTCATAAATCACGGTGAGGCGGTCGAGCGGGGGGGAGAGCTTCACGGCGTGGAAGCCGTAAACGCCGTGGAGGCGTTCGATGGCGGCGGTCCATGAATCGTCAAATGGCTCGGCGAATTCGTATTGGAGCTCGACTTTCGACATGGCAATTGCCAGAATATCACTGGCGGGGATGCTGGAGTTTCCAATGGATGTGTCGCAGCATGCCGGTGAGGATGGCGGCGTCGCGCGAGCGGAGGGAGAGGCGGCGGAGGAGGCGGTGGGTCTTGCCGGAGGCGGAAGTTTCGCGGGCGAAGTCGGAGTAGCCGGAGAGAGCGAGGACGTCCTCGAGCAGCAGGGTGAGGCGTTCGAGTTCGGCCCCGGTGGCGAGTTCGGCGGCTTCGGGCAGGCGGCGGGCGGCGGCGGGAGAGCGGTGGAGTTCGTAGAGGGTGACGGCGACGGCCTGGCCGAGGTTCATGGAATCGTGCTCGGGGCGCGCGGGGATGTGGAGCAGCCAATGGCAGTGGGAGATGTCGTCGTTCGACAGGCCGAATTTCTCGCTGCCGAAGAGGATAGCGGCGCGGCCGGACTGGAGGTGGCGGCGGAAGAGGCGGCCGGCGCGCTCGAGCCGGTGGAGGGGGTGTTCAAAGACGCGGTGGCCGAGCCCGGTGGCGCCGGCGACGAGGGAGCAGTCGGCGACGGCTTCGGCGAGCGAGGAGAATACGCGGGCGTTCTGTAGCACGGCGCCGGCGCCGACCGCGCTGACGGCTTCCCGGAAGGCGGCTTCGTAGGGACGGACGAGGCGGAGATCGAAAAAGCCGAAGTTGCTCATGGCGCGGGCGGCGGCGCCGATGTTGAGCGGGTTGCGCGTCTCAATGAGGACGACGGCCAGGCGCTGTTTCGGATCCTGCTCCATGGATTCAACTGACAGCTTATCGCCCGGCGCGGGGTGGTGGATCGGGGGGAGCCCAAGGGCAAGCGGCTGCATCCAACGAGTATGGGGAAGTCAGGCTTCAATTCCGGCAGCTTGCGTGAGGCGGAGGTAGTGATTGTCGGGGGAGGGTTCGCGGGGCTGCATGCGGCAAGGGCGCTGAGGGATGCGCCGGTGCGGGTAACGCTGATCGACAAGCGGAACTTCCATCTGTTTCAGCCGTTGCTGTATCAGGTGGCGACGGGCGGGCTTTCTCCTACAGATATAGCGAGTCCTTTACGGCGAATACTACGAAATCAGGAGAACGTGCGTGTCCTGATGGGAGAGATGACCGGGCTGGATGCGGAGCGGAGGCGCGTGATTCTGGACAATGGCTGGGTTTCGTATGACTTCCTGATCCTTGCCACGGGCGCGGAGAACGACTACTTCGGCAGGGAGGAATGGCGGGAGAGGGCGCGGGGATTGAAGACGGTGGAGGACGCCACGGCGATCCGGGCAAGGATCCTGGCGGCGTTCGAGGCGGCGGAGCGTGAGTCGGATCCAAGAAGGCGGCTGGACTGGTTGACATTTGTGGTCATTGGAGCAGGGCCGACGGGTGTTGAACTGGCGGGGGCACTTGGGGAGATTGCCCGGAAGACGCTCCGGAACGATTTTCGCCGGATTCGTCCGGAGCAGGCGCGGATCCTGCTTGTGGATGCCGGGGAGAGGGTGCTGGGGGCGTATCCGGAGAAGCTGTCGCGGGCGGCAGAGCAGCATTTGATCGGGCTGGGCGTGCGGGCGAGGTGCGGGTTGCGGGTGGAGGAGGTGACGGAGGAAGGGGTCCGGGTGAGGAGGGGCGATGGTGAGAGGGAATGGATCGGAGCGAAGACGGTGGTGTGGGCCGCCGGGGTGAGGGCGTCCGGGGTTGGAGCGATGTTGCAGGAGGCGACGGGGGCGGAACTGGGCAGGCGCGGGGCGGTGCTGGTGCGGGAGGAACTGAGCGTGCCCGGCTATCCGGAGATCTTTGTGGCTGGGGATTTGGCACATGTGCAGCAGGAGGACGGGAGGCATGCGCCGGGAGTGGCACCGGCAGCGATTCAGATGGGGCGGTTTGCGGGGCAGGCGGTTTTGCAGCGGCTGAAGGGGGAAGAGGCAGGGCGGTTCCGGTATGTGGACAAGGGGAGCCTGGCGGTGATCGGGCGGCACGCAGCAGTGGCGTGGTTCGGGCGGCTGCGGTTTGGCGGCGTGATGGCATGGCTGGCGTGGCTGCTGATTCACATCGTGTACCTGATCGGGTACCAGAACCGGCTGCTCGTGCTGATGCAGTGGGCGTTGAAGTATGTGACGTTCAATCCGCGGGCGCGGCTGATCACAGGGGAGGCGGTGGAGGTGCCGAAGGCGGCGCGGGTGGAGGGGGAGAAGGCACGCGTGTAGACGGGGCGCGAAGGCGCGCCGGCGGGAAGCCGGGCCCATCAAGCCCTCATGTTCTGGTAGCCGCCTTCCACGATGGCCCGATCATCAGCTCTGCCACGAGGGATCCCCACCGTGGCGGTTATGCGAATGGGCGATAATCCGGACTCGGCGAGGGTGTTCGGGCCGGGGCGGGGCCGGGCAGTGGAGCCCGGGAGGAATCCACAGACGTCGGGAGGAGCGCCCGAGGCACCGATCGAGCCGGCGATTCCCCAAGGAAGACTCGGCGGCGCACCAGGCAAGGCACGTCCGCCGTTCTGGAACCTGAAGTGGACTCAGCGCGGGAATCTGGCCTTGCGATTCTGGAGCGGCGGCTGCGCCGCATGGGGCTCAGATTGATACCAATACGCTACCGACGCAATGTTGTCGCTCAACGGCTGGTACTTCCCTGTGGGCCACCATCCGAGGGCCTGCATGGTGACCTTCAAACTGCTGGCGAACCGGACAGGATCGGGCACGTGCCACCGGTAGAGGGAGTGCTTGGGGATTTCGCCGGGTTCCTTTCTGGAATAGGGGTAGCCAAGAAACGGCGTCGAGAAGGTATCTCCGAAGCCCCAGGCGCCGCCAAAGTAGTCCTCCGTGCCTGTTCCGCAGATGGTCGGATGGGCGGTGTCGCCGTCAATGTAGAACTTGACCTCGCCTTCGCCCCACCACCCGTTTGAGAGTTGTTCCCAGGCGATGAACGTCCCCGAGAAGGCGGTCCTGGTTTTCAAGACCAAAATCGGCCCTCAATAAGTTAGCGACCTGGGCGTCTGAATTGAGTGGGACGGACGAAGCCGCCCCGGCCATTCCGGCCCTTGAGTCGGCGCTCGGGTTCCATCCCTGGAGAGCCCTATCCTCCG
>JBBIIK010000080.1:0-9724 GCA_037446555.1 Acidobacteriota bacterium | reverse complement strand
CTGTCTCTTCCACGTCGCCACCAGATTCGGATGCAAGTCATAGGCCTTGGCGATCTCTGCGGCCGTCCGCACCCCTCGGATCGCCTCCACGGCCACCTTCGCCTTCAGGCTCGGCGGATAGGTCTTTCGCGTTCTCGGCATGGCTTCTCTCCATTCTCCATGCCGCCAACCCACTGATCCGGACTGTCCAAAAATCGGGGTCCACTTCTATTTTGACTAAGTGGTTGTGAAATCAATTGCTTGGCGAGCGTCTCTGAGCCCCCGATACCCTTTGTTTGACTTGGGGAGCCAATCCTTTTCCTCGTAACGATTCCAGCCCGTTCGTTAACGCCACTCTCCGACCGCAACCCTGCAACTGGCCGTGTTTTCGGCACTTCCGCGTCTCTCCGTTTCGAGCCGATTCCCGCCTGAAGCGCCAAGTGTTCGCCCCGGTGACGTTTGCCGGAGGCCGTTTCTCCCCGTCTCTGGCGTGGGACCAGGAGTTGGTTAACAGCGTGGCGAGGATTGTCCAGCCTCAGGCCGGACGACTTGAACCCGAGCAGCAGATATAGTTGACGAGCGCGGACAAGACCGCGTCGATCCCATCCACCAGACGCCGGCTCGACCGCACAGCGGAGATCGTCGTGGGTGGTCACCGCCTGGCCGCGCGCTCCACTCCGCACCTGTTCGGGGAAGGAGACTGCGCAGCCGTGACCGCGGCGTCGTCCTCGATTCAGCCGACAACGACGGCGCCGCCATCCCGGCCTTTGCCAAGCTGTCAGCCCCCGGTCTCTTCGATGGCTTCCAGCACCTGCTTGACGACCTTTGGATGAAGCACGACGCCCGAATGAAACGGAATCACGATACGCCGGGATCCCTTCAGGTAGATGCGGTGGCTCCCCTTGGACCGCAACAAAGTGAAACCTGCCTCCAGCAGCGCCCGCTCGGCCTCCGCGGCCGTCCACCGAGGCAGCCTAGGCATGGACTTCAATGGCCGTCGTCAGGATCTCCCGGCTCAGCAGCGCATCCCGCTCCTCTGGCGGCAGCGTCTCCAGGTAAAGCTCGATTGCCTCCCGGATGTTGGCCAGAGCCTCTTCCAGACTCGCTCCCTGAGACTGGCAACCCTTCAGTTCCGGGCACCAGGCGTAGTAACCGTGCTCGTCTTTCTCGAGGATCACGCTCGCCTTTCGCACCACGACTCAAGTGTAGCGCTACCTTGAGTGTTTGAGCCAACGAACCCGGCCTTTCAACGCGGTTGTCCTCTTCGCCCCTGCCAGACTCTCCCGTTCCGGGGCCTTTTCGGGCGTTCCGGGGCCGCCTGACTCATTCAACTCCACTGGATGCTGCCCGCAGATTTCCTGGGTTGAGTGTGGGCGCTGCCGTCGGGCCGCACAGTGACCAGTTGCAACGACCGCGCCGGGCGCATCCGGTCGGTGACCGGGATCCAGGCAGGCGAGAGCACGCGGACCTATGTGTACCAAGCCAGCTATGATTCAGGCGGAGGGCTCGACCGCGCACTGTCCGGCAACGGGCGGTGGGAGGACCGGGATTCCAACGAGCGCAAGCAGGTCGTCTCGATCAAGCTGGGCTCGACGCAAGGGGCCGGCGACTTGTTGACCCTGGGCTTCGGCTACGGCACGACAGACAACAACGGAAATGTTTTGACGCAGACGATCAGCCGGCCGGGCTTTTCGGCCACGCAGAGCTACCAGTAGGATGCGTATCACCGGATCCAGAAAGTGACCGAAGGAACCAACTGGCGCGAATTCGCCTATCGCGAGCCGGGCAACCTGTACGTGCCGTCGTGGAGCGGGACGGGGTGGGAGCCGGGGAGCTTCACGCCGGCCTCGGCGTCGTGGTTCGATGGGAACAACCGGATGGTGAACACGGGGCTCGGCATCCAGTACGACGCGGCCGGCAATCAGGCGGCGGAGTATGGAGGCGTGGCGGACCCGGTGGGGACGGAGTATCTGACGGCGGACCATTTGGGCTCGACGCGGCTGGTGACGAGCGCCTCGGGAGCCGAGCGCCGGTGTCTGGATTACCTGCCATTCGGCGAGCCGATGGCGCAGGGGATGGGCTCGCGCGGCGCCTGCCACGCCAGCACGAACGAGCCGCGGGTGAAGTTTACCGGCAAAGAACGGGATCAGGAAACCGGCCTCGATTACTTCGGGGCGAGGTATTACTCGGCGGCGCAGGGGAGGTTCAGTAGCCCGGACAACTTCCTTGACGATACGACGGCGCTCGATCCCCAGCGCTGGAACCTCTACGCGCATGCCCGGAACAACCCATTGCCGTGCGTGGACCCCAACGGCGAGAAGATCTACGCAGGCGGTCTCCCAGCCGAGAACCAGGAGGAACTCCTAAAGCGCACAAACGCAACTTACGGGTGCAAAGGTTGCACTTCGTTTGACAAGAGCGGGTACCTGCAGGCAGGGTGGCGGCCGTGACGCCGTAATTGCGGCTCGTGGACTCCAGATCGGCGCCACGAAGCAGCTCGAGAACCACACTCATCTTGCGTTTGGCCGACCATCGGCCCTTGGCGCTGCGGGCAGTTTCCGGGCCCGCTTCGGTCGCCCTCCGGGCTCCCTCCGCGGGCCCGGAAACTGGTGATTTCGTGTTGGACATACTCACACCTCTTATCGCAAATCGCTATCCAACGAAATCGTGGGGCGGGGGACGAAGTCCGTGGAGGAGCTTTACGGAAATACCGCAGAACAGTTTTAACATGCGCAGAACCTCCAGCCAGGGCCTGAGAGATCACGTCGGGTGGTCCAGCCGCTTCCGAGAGCTGGATAGTGTCAGGTCATTCACTGTGTGCCCGCACCACTGCCCTACATCCCGCCCGTCACCAGCTTCGCCCGGAAGAACTCCACCGTCCGCTTCCAAGCCAGCTTGGCCGCGGCTTCGTCGTAGCGCGGCGTCGTGTCGTTGTGGAACCCGTGGTTGGTCTTCTCGTAGATGTAGGCCGTGTACTCTTTGCCGTGCTCTTTCAGAGCCGCCTCATACGCCGGCCAGCCGTCATTCACGCGCTTGTCGAGCGCGGCGTAGTGCAACAGCAGCGCCGCGCGGATCTTCGGCACTTCCGCCGCCGGCGGCTGCCCGCCGTAAAAGGGAACCGCCGCTGCCAGTTCGTCGCCCAACCGCACGGCCAGCATGTTGGCCACGCCGCCCCCGTAACAGAACCCGACCACCCCGATCCTGCCCGTGCATGCCACATTGCGTTTCAGCCACCGCGCCGCGGCAATGAAATCCTCGTTCAGCTTCTGCCGGTCCACCTGCCGGAACAGTTGCACGCCCTTCTCGTCGTCGCCCGGATACCCGCCGACGCTTGTCAACCCGTCAGGCGCCAGGGCAAGGAACCCCTCTGCAGCCAGCCGCCGCGCCACATCTTCGATATACGGATTCAGCCCGCGGTTCTCATGCACCACAACCACGCCCGGAAGCCTGCCTGCCACGTTCGCCGGACGCACAAAATAACAGCGGATCTTGCCATTGCCCGCGGGCGATTCCACCTCCACCCGCTCGGCGCGAATGCGCGCATCGTCCGGCGCCACCTGCTGCGCCCACGCGTAATTAGGCCGCAGGCTCTCCCACAGCGCCGCTGCCGTCACCGCGCCTGTCGCATACCGCTGCGCCCCCTCCAGAAACGCCCGCCGGTCAATGTCGCCGTGCACGTAGCGGTCAAACAGATCCAGCAACCCCTGCGGAAAATCGGACGCTCTTTTTCGATCCATGGATGCCCTCCCTGACGCAGATCACTCTACTACAACCCTTGCAACCCCCGCCGGGGCCGCTATAGTAGAAGCCATGGATCGACGCACCTTTGTAGCCGCTTCCGCCGCTGCGCCCCTCGCCCGCGGCGCCGCGCCGCTTGCCCGCCGCCCCTACCGCGACGGCGTCGAACTGTCCATCATCGGCTTTGGCGGCATCGTCGTGATGGGCTACGACCAGAACGAAGCCAACCGCCTCGTGGCATCCGCCTGGGACCGCGGCGTGAACTCCTTCGACGTCGCGCCCTCTTATGGAGACGGCGAGGCGGAAATCAAACTTGGCCCGGCTCTCGAGCCTTACCGGAAAAACGCGTTCTTGGCCTGCAAGACGACGCGCCGCGACGCCGCCGGCGCGCGGCAGGAGTTCGAGCAGTCCCTCCGCCGCCTCCGCACGGACCATTTCGACCTCTATCAGTTCCACGCGGTCTCCTCCCCGGAGGACGTGGAAAAGATCCTCGCCCCCGGCGGCGCGGCCGAATTTTTCGCCCGCATGAAGAAGGAAGGCAAAGCGCGCTTCCTCGGCTTCTCCGCCCATCACGCCGGCGCCGCCCTTCAATTGATGGAGAAATTCCCCGTCGATTCGATCCTCTTCCCGGTGAATTTCGTCTGCTGGCACGAGGGCGCCTTCGGCCCCCAGATGCTCGCCAAGGCGAAAGAGAAGGGAATTGCCCGCCTCGCACTGAAGGGGCTCGCCCATACCACTTGGCCCAAGGACATGCCCCGCGAGCAGCGCAAGTACGCCAAGTGCTGGTACCAGCCCCTCGATGACCAGAAGACGGCCCGCCTCGCCCTCTCCTGGACGCTTTCGCAGGAAATCACCGCCGCCATCCCGCCTGGAGAGGCAAGCCTCTTTGAACTGGCACTCTCCATCGCCGCCAGCTACCGCCCGCCCAGCAGTGCCGAGACTGCGGAAATCGCGTCGCTCGCCCGCGGCGAGGAACCTTTGTTCCGCGCCTGAGGCGGCCTTCGCGGTAGCTTGCGGAACTGCGCGCCAGCCGGAGGCCAGCACACTTCGGCTTGGCCCAGCACATTCGCCGCCCGGCGCGGCTGTGGCCTCCCGTGGCACCATGGAAGAGAGCCGTTTGCGGGGCAGGGAAGTGCCCCGCCCCGGAGTGTCCGCGCGGTTTGGCCACTGTGCCGCATCCATTGTGAGACTCCAGGCTTCTCTTTGGCTATAAACATATTGATTTCTATCGCCTGCCAGAGATATTATCTGTGACACAAGACGTTTCATTTGGCATCCTTCTGGATTTTGATGGTGTTCTTGCTGATACTGAGCCGCTGCACTGGCAGTGCTGGAACGACACCCTGCGGCCCCTTGGCCTCGGAGTGAGCTGGGAGGATTATCAGCTCCACTGCGTTGGGATCTCCGACCGCGACTTCCTCGAAAGGCTGGGCGCCTTGGGCAACCCACCTCGCTCAGTGGATGAACTCCTGCCGTATTACCCACTGAAAAAGATCCTGTTTCGAAAACGGGCAGCGGCTGGTGGGCTGGTTCCAGCAGAACTCAAACAGCTTCTCGCAATGATTCCGCCGCAGCGCCTCGCGGTGGTTACCTCCAGCAGCCGCCAGGAGATCGAGCCGATCCTGAGGGCGGAACAAATCCATCATCTCTTCGGCGCCACCATCTACGGTGACGACGTCAGACGCCTCAAGCCTGACCCCGAACCATACCAGCTCGCCATGCAGCGGCTTGGTGTTTCCTCCGCAATCGCGCTCGAGGACTCTGGCCCGGGAACGGAAAGCGCCCGCCGCGCCGGCTGCGAAGTGATTCAGGTTCGGCACCCGAGCGAAGTGCAGGGGATTCTGAAGAAGCGGCTCAACCTTTGACGGCTCAGGTGCAAAGGGAACCATTCAGGGCGTTCGGCTTTTGCGGAACCACGGGGTGCAAAAGGCGCTCAGGTCTGGCGTGGATGTAAGTTCCTGGAATCAATATTATGTTAAGTAATGCGAATTCCTTCCACCCCGCCAACGTCTCTTCGCCAATTCGCTCAGGCGGAGACACGCCGGTGACGCAGGCGGCGTTCCCCGCCTCGCCTCGCTGGCCCATTGGAGGCGACTGGAGAGCGCCGCCGTACGAACTCGTGGGTTCACCCTTCGCGCGAGCCGCGGCACTCACGCCACGCCGATAGCAACACCGGCCGCCGCATTACCGCCCGCGCCCGCCGCGGACTCCTCCGCCACCGCCGCCCGAAGGTGCGCTCCTTGTCGCTCCACCGCCGAAGCTCCCGCCGCCGTGCGCGCCTCCAAATCTCGGCGAAGCTCGAATGCCACCCCCGCGGATGCCTCCCCCTGAATAACCGGGCGATGCTCCGATGCCACCTCCGTAAGCCGGTGAGGACCGTCCACCTCCAATGGACCCTCCATACGAAGGAGCGCTCCGCGGCGCACTCATGGAACCTCTGTAGGAGGGCGCACTCCTCGGGCTGCCAAACCCGTCGCCAGCCCATCCCGTCCGGGGGTTGCCGCCGCCCGTCGACCACTGTGGCGACTCGCTCCGCGGGCTGCTCCTCGGCGACAGATCCGCAACTCCTCCTCTGGTGCTCCAGCCGGGACTCCCGCTATAGCTGCGCCAAGAGGCGCCGCCACCGGCGTCGCCCCCGCGAACCACATCCGCTGCGCCCCTGCCTTCAACCGTTCCTCCGGTGGACCACCCGCCTCGCGACATCGGAGCAAAAGAGTTCCCCCGCGGGGACGGGCGTCCTTCCCCGCCCCGGGAGGGCTCCCCTCGGGGTTCCGCCCGCGGCGCAGGCGACACCCTCACCCTGCCATCCTCGCTCCTGCCTCCGCCCGTCGACCACTGCGGCGGCTCCGTCCTGGGTGATTCGTTGCGCGGCGCAGGCGCTGCTCGCACCCCGCCATCCTCATTCCTCCCGCCGCCAGTCGACCAGCGCGGCGACTCCGCGCGGGGCGTTTCACTCCGCGGCGCAGGCGCTGCTCGCACCCCGCCATCCTCATTCCTCCCGCCGCCAGTCGACCAGCGCGGCGACTCCACGCGGGGCGTTTCACTCCGCGGCGCAGGCGACACCCGCACCCCGCCATCCTCATTCCTCCCGCCGCCGGTCGACCAGCGCGGCGACTCCGCACGCGCCGTTTCCGTCCGAGGCGACTCAGCCCTCGGCCCAACCCTTCCCGGATCGCCAAAGCTCCGCCAGCCAGAGCCCGTACGTCCAGCATCCTCATTGCGCGGCTCGACGCGCGCCGGCGCCCGCTCCTCGTTGCGTGTGCCGACACCCGGATCGCCAAACCGCCGCCAGTTGCTCTCTCCAGACCGGCTCTCCGCGCGGCCCGCCGGCTCCTCCACTCGGCGCCAGCCAGAGCCCGTGCGGCTACCCTCCTCCATCCGCGCCTCGCTGCGGCTGCGCACTCCATCCTCGCTCCTGCCGCCGAAACCCGGCGAAGCCACACGCGGCTCAGCGGTTCTCCAACCGCTGCGCCCGTTGGGGCTCTCCGCGCGTCCGGCCGTGCGGTCGCCGCCAGCGCCGCGGAACCCGTCCGCTGCCGCCTCGCGCCGTCCTTCCGCCGTGGCGCCGCGAGAGGTCCACCGCTCGAAGGTCCTTCTTTGTTCATCGAACGGAACCCGGTCGGCGCGCTCCACCGGCCGACTGCTGTAGAACCGCTCGGTGCGCGCCGTCTCTGCCGCCCGCCGCACCGTCGGCTCCCGGTCGGCCAACCGCAGGCTCTCCCGCGCCGGCGCAAACGGCACCGCTCCGCGGGCGACGCTCGCTCGAGCCAGTTCCTCGCCGCCGAGCCGCAGCGGGCGTCCCGCCTGCCCGCGCACGAAATCGTCGCCACGAACCACGGTCACTCCGTCGCGAACCCTCGCGTTCCGATAGAGATTTGTCACGTTAGTGTTATTGATAATCGTGGTGTTTTGATAAACATGGTTCACACTGCGATAGCCCGCGAACCGCCGCCCCCACCACGGATACAGCGGCTCGAACGGCGCCAGCGGCACCCATCCCACAGCGCCCCAGCCGAAGCCGACCCCCGCCGAGAAGCCGCCCCAGCTCGACCATCCGAACCAGCCCACCAGCGCCGGGCTCCACCAGTGCCGCACGCCTACCATCGCGCCCGGATACCACATCCAGGCGTTGTTCCACCAGAACCAGCGGCCATAATGATACGGCGCCCAGCCCCACGGATCGTAGCTGACCCAGGTCCACCCATACCAGTCCAGCCACGCCCAGCGTCCAAACCGGTACGGCGCCCAGCCCACCGCCACCACCGGCTGCCAGCACCAGCCATAGGGCGCAACATACACCCAGTCCCCATGCCCGTACAGATCCTCGGCACCGTAGATGTCCCGGCTCACATACCGGTAAACGTCTGCGGCGCGGCTCAGCTCCCGGTCGCGGTTCCGGTTGAACTCGTCCCACGCATCTCTTGGAATCTCCGCCAGATACTGAAACTCGGCGCGGTTGTCCGGCGTCAGCCGCACGGCCATCGTGCGCCCGGGCCGCAGCCTCTGCGTGCCCGACGGCGTGAAGACCTCGGCCTCACCCCGCCGCACCGTCAGCTCCGCGCGCTCATCGTCGAACACCGTCACCCGGTACTCGCCCCACGCCACCGGGCGCAGCGCCGCCGCCGGCGTGTTGATCTCCACCTGCGCGTCGCCCCCCATCAGTGCGCTGAACGTCGCCGTCCCCCGCACCACCTGAATCTGGTACAGACGGTGTTCGAGCTGCGTCAGGCGAATCTCGCTGTCCGCCGCCAGCCGGATCCGGTGATAGTAATCAAACTGCACCTCCGCCCGCGACGCCGCCCCGGTGAGCACCCGGTCCTCCGCCAGCAACGGCGCGTTGATCGCCGCCGCCACCCAGTCGCCCGAGTCGCCCCGGCGCACCGACACGTCGCCCTGGATCAGGCTGATCCTCGCCACGCCCTTGCCCGGTTCCTCGCTCTGCGCCGCCGCCGGCGGCATCGCCGCCAGCACGCTCGCCATTAATGTCAGGAGCCATCCCTTGCGCGTCATGGCGTCACCTCCCGGCACCGTCTGCCCGGCGCCTGCCACTGCCTGTCCCGCACGCCACGAGCCAAATTCCAAGCTCCTGCAAACAGGGCACTTCCCTGCCCCGCATAGCCCCGCTCGGTGGCCGAAAAGCACCACCCTGCTCGAGTTCCATCACCGCGACACCGCACCCGCGCTTCCCCCTGGCGCTCGAAATCCCCATCCGCCCGCCCGTCGCAGGTCGCATGCCGCCCCGCCTTCCAGTCACAATAGAGAGGAGCCGCCGCATGAAAGCCTTCCTCGAGCTCCTCAAGACTTGGGGCCTCCCGGGCGCCTTCCTCGTCGCCTTCATCGACGGCATCGGTCTGCCCAACCCCGGCGGCCCGGACTACCTCGTCCTCTTCCTCGCCTGGACCCACCCCCAACTGGCTTGGTGGTCGGCCTCGCTCGCCACCATCGGGGCCCTCATGGGCAGTCTCGGCCTGTTCTGGCTGGCGCGGAAGGGCGGCCAGAGATACCTGGAACAGAAGGCGAGCGGCCCCCGGGCCCTGAAGTTCCGGGAATGGTTCCGGCGCTATGGTCTCATCTCGGTTTTCGTGCCCGCGCTGGTTCCCGTGGTTCCCCTCCCCATGAAGGTTTTCGTCATCTGCGCCGGTGCCCTCGGCGTTCACCCGCTTGCATTCCTGGCCGTCATGGCTGCCGGCAAGATCCCCCGGTTCTTCTTTTTCGCCTGGCTCGGCAAGTCTCTCGGCGAACAGTCCACCCAGTGGCTCAAGGACCACCGCTGGCACTTCCTCCTCGCCGCCGCCCTCCTCGCCGCCGCCCTTTACGTCCTCATCCGCCTCGCCGGCCGCAAACACGCCGCCTCCAGCCCGCCACGCACCTGAACCGCGCAATGCACGCCCGGAGCGTACCTCCTCCCCCGCCTCATGCCGCCTCCATCTCATACCGCCCCAGCCCCATCACCGCCCCCTTGCCTGCATGCACCCACTGCCCCACCCACAGCAGCGGCCACAACCCC
>JBBIIK010000079.1:0-10436 GCA_037446555.1 Acidobacteriota bacterium | reverse complement strand
CAGGCTATTCGAGAATCTCGGTCACCGTGCCGGCGCCGACCGTGCGGCCGCCCTCGCGGATGGCGAAGCGCAGCCCCTTGTCCATGGCCACCGGCGTGATCAGCTCCACCTCGATCGACACGTTGTCGCCGGGCATCACCATCTGCACACCCTCCGGCAGCTTCACCACCCCCGTGACGTCCGTCGTCCGGAAGTAAAACTGCGGCCGGTAGCCCGAGAAAAACGGCGTGTGCCGCCCGCCCTCGTCCTTCGACAGCACGTACACCTCCCCCTTGAACTTCGTGTGCGGCGTGATCGAGCCCGGCTTGGCCAATACCTGCCCGCGCTCCACCTCGTCCTTCTCCACCCCGCGCAGCAGCAGCCCCACGTTGTCCCCCGCCATGCCCTCATCCAGCAGCTTCTTGAACATCTCCACCCCCGTCACCACCGTCTTCCGCGTCTCCCGGAAGCCGACGATCTCCACCTCCTCGCCCACCTTGATCTTGCCCTTCTCGATCCTCCCCGTCACCACCGTCCCGCGCCCCTGAATCGAGAAAATGTCCTCGATCGGCATCAGAAACGGCTTGTCCACATCCCGCTGCGGCAGCGGTATGTAGGTGTCCACCGCCTCCATCAGCTCGTCAATCTGCTTCTCCGCCTCCGGATCCCCGTTCAGCGCGTTCAGCGCGCTCACCCGCACAATCGGCACTTCGTCGCCAGGAAATCCGTAGCTCTTCAACAGCTCCCGCAGCTCCAGCTCCACCAGCTCCAACAGCTCCGGGTCGTCCATCATGTCCACCTTGTTCAGCGCCACCACAATGTAGGGCACCCCCACCTGGCGCGCCAGCAACACGTGCTCCCGCGTCTGCGGCATCGGCCCGTCCGGCGCCGCCACCACCAGAATCGCCCCGTCCATCTGCGCCGCGCCCGTGATCATGTTCTTGATGTAGTCGGCGTGGCCCGGGCAGTCCACGTGCGCATAGTGCCGCTTCGACGTCTCGTACTCGACGTGCGCCACCGCAATCGTGATGCCCCGCGCCTTCTCCTCCGGCGCGTTGTCGATCGAATCGAAGCTCCGGAACTGCACCTTCGGATTGTGCTTCGCCAGCACCTTCGTGATCGCCGCCGTCAGCGTCGTCTTCCCATGATCAATGTGCCCGATCGTCCCAATGTTGACGTGCGGCTTGCTGCGGTCAAATTTCTCTTTCGCCATGATCTGTTGTTTCTCCTGTCCGAGTGGATCGAACCTGGCCTGGAAAGCCTCCTGGTGGCTATCTGGAAACCTTGCCCTGCATCCGGCTCACCACCTCTTCGGTGACCGAAGCCGGCGCCTCCTCATAGCGGCCGAAGTGCATGGTGAAGCTGCCGCGGCCCTGCGTGCGCGACCTCAGCTCGGTCGCGTAGCCGAACATCTCCGACAGCGGCACCATGGCCCGGATGATCTGTGTGCCGCCCTTCATTTCGACGCCCTCGAGCCGCCCGCGGCGGCTGATCAGGTCGCCGTTGACGGCGCCCATGTATTCGTCGGGCACCACCACCTCGACCCGCATCACGGGCTCGAGGAGAACCGGCTTCGCCTTCTGGGTGGCGTCCTTCAACGCCATCGAGCCGGCGATCTTGAATGCCATCTCCGAGGAATCCACCTCGTGGTAGCTGCCGTCATAGAGGGTCACCTTGAGGCCCGTCATCGGGAAGCCGGCGAGCACGCCGCCCTCCATGGCCTCGACGATTCCCTTCTCCGCGGCGGGGATGTACTCCTTGGGTACGACGCCGCCGACAATGGCGTTGACAAACTCGTATTCCTTGTCGGCGACCGGCTCGACGCGGATTTTGACGTGGCCGTACTGGCCGCGGCCACCCGTCTGGCGGACGAACCGCCCTTCGCCTTCCGCCGCGCGGTTGATCGTCTCGCGGTAGGCCACCTGCGGCTTGCCGACGTTGGCGCCGACGCCGAACTCGCGCTGCAGGCGGTCCACGATGATCTCCAGGTGCAGCTCGCCCATGCCGGACAGGATCGTCTGCCCGGTCTCGGGATCAGTGTTGACGCGCAGTGTCGGATCTTCGGCCACCAGCTTGGCAATGGCCATCCCAAGCTTCTCCTGATCGGCCTTGGTCTTGGGCTCGACGGCAAGCTGGATAACCGGCGCGGCGAAGTCAATCGCCTCCAGCAGAATGGGGTGGGCCTCCTCGCAGATCGTGTCGGACGTGGTGACCGTTTTCAGCCCGACGCAGGCGGCGATGTCGCCGGCGCGGATCTCGGTGATCTCCTCGCGCTTGTTGGCGTGCATCCGCAGCAGGCGCCCGATGCGCTCCTTCTTGCTCTTGGAGACGTTCAGCACCGTGTCGCCGGTCTTCAACACGCCGGAGTAAACGCGGATAAACGCGAGCTGGCCGACGTAGGGATCGGTCATGATCTTGAAGACCAGAGCTGCGAACGGCTCGTCGTCGCTCGCCTTGCGCTCAAGCTCGCGCGAGGGATCCGACGAGTCCGCGCCGCGGACCGAAGCGATATCAACCGGCGAAGGGAGAAGGTCGACGACGGCGTCCAGCAGGTTCTGCACGCCCTTGTTCTTGAACGCCGAGCCGCAGACCACGGGGAAGAGTTTCAGCGCCAGGGCGCCTTTGCGCAGCCCGAGCAGGATCTCCTCGCCGGTGAGCTCCTCGCCGTTGAGATACTTCTCCATCAGGTGGTCGTCGCATTCGGCGGCGGCCTCAACCATCTTTTCGCGGTATTCGCGGGCGGTCTCCAGCAAATTGGCAGGAATTTCGACGTCGTCGTAGGCGGCACCCAGAGTCTCGTCGCGCCAAATGCGCGCCTTCATTGTTATCAGGTCGACAACGCCCTTGAACTGGTCTTCGGCCCCAACAGGGATCTGGATCGGCACGGGCCGCGCTTGGAGCTTCTCGACGATAGTCTGGACGGCGTGGAAGAAATCCGCGCCCACGCGGTCCATCTTGTTGATGAAGCAGATTCGAGGCACCGAGTACTTGTCCGCCTGCCGCCAGACGGTTTCCGACTGCGGCTGAACGCCCGCCACGGCGTCGAAGACCGCCACGGCGCCGCCCAGCACGCGGAGAGAGCGCTCGACTTCGGCGGTGAAATCGACGTGGCCGGGCGTGTCGATGATGTTGATCTGGCAGTCGCGCCACTGGCAGAATGTGGCGGCCGAGGTGATGGTGATGCCCCGCTCCTGCTCCTGAACCATCCAGTCCATCGTGGCGGTGCCCTCGTGCACCTCGCCGATCTTGTAGGTGCGGCCGGTGTAATAGAGGACACGCTCGGTGGTAGTGGTCTTTCCGGCATCAATGTGGGCCATGATGCCGATGTTGCGCATCTTCTCGATTGGAATGGTGCGGGGCATATCAGTCGTCGCAGGCGCGGCGGCTCAGCTCGGTTTCTCCTTTACCAGCGGTAGTGAGCGAAGGCCTTGTTGGCCTCCGCCATGCGGTGCACGTCATCCTTCTTCTTGATGGCGGCGCCGCGCAGGTTGGCGGCGTCCATCAATTCGTTGGCCAGCTTTTCGGCCATGCTCTTTTCGGCTCGGGCGCGGGCGCCGGTAAGAATCCACCGGATGGCCAGCGAAGTGCGCCGGTTGGCGGGAACCTCGATGGGCACCTGATAGTTGGCGCCGCCCACGCGGCGGGTCTTGACCTCCACGAGCGGCTTGCAGTTCTCCACCGCCTTCTTGAAGAGCTTCAGCGGATCGTCGCCGGTGCGCTCGCGGATGGCATCCATCGCGGAGTAAAAGATGCGTTGCGAGACGGTTTTCTTGCCGTCCCACATCATGGAGTTGATGAACTTCTCCGCCAGCGTCGAGTTGTAGACGCTGTCGGGCGGGATCTGGCGAACTTCCGCGCGTCGTCTGCGGGCCATCCTCTCAAACTCCTTCCACTACTTCTTGGCGGGCGCGCCGGCCTTGGGCCGCTTCGCGCCGTACTTGGAGCGCCCCTGCATGCGCCCGCTCACCCCGGCGGCGTCGAGAGCGCCGCGGATGACGTGGTAGCGCACGCCGGGCAGGTCCTTCACACGGCCGCCGCGGATGAGCACGATCGAGTGCTCCTGCAGGTTGTGGCCGACGCCCGGAATGTAGGTCGTCACTTCAATCCCGTTGGTCAGGCGCACACGGGCCACCTTCCGCAGGGCCGAGTTCGGCTTCTTCGGCGTGGAGGTGTACACGCGCGTGCAGACGCCGCGCTTCTGCGGGCAGGCCTGCAACGCCGGGCTCGCCGTCTTGTAGCGCGGCGGCTTCCTTCCCTTGCGAACGAGCTGATTGAATGTCGGCACGTACGTTCCTCGGAAAACCTTCTGTCCTACTCCAGCCAGCCGCCGGACGGGCGAACCCAAGGCCATTGCCAGCCTCGTCCGCCCCGGAGCCATGCCCCGGCAGCTATTCCCAAAAACCCGTTTGAATCACCCGGCACGCGGCAAGCCTGCGCTTTGCCGGTGCTTGAAAAAGAGGACCTTCGTCGGACACGCCCATGCTCCGCTCAGCTCAAGGTCTGATGGAACCTCGGGGCGGGCCCCCGGTCGGCTTTCCGCTGCGCCGGAGATCCGGCCACGGAAAGGGTTACCAGGAGCGGAACAGAGAACTCCTCCAGAGTAGCCGACCGCAGCGAAAGTTGTCAACTTGCCCCAGATATGGCGCCATCAAATCCCGGAATCGCACCATTTCCAAACGCTTTGCCGCTCTTCTAGGAGCCGTCTTGCTTGAATTCTCCCGGCCTCTCGGTCAGGTACCGAGGGTACCAAAACTTTCCCTGAGAATTTCTCCGCCCGCCGGGGACTCTTCGTTGGATTCACCAAAACATCCTCCGCTGGGCGAAGGATTCGGAGCTGAAAGACGTGCATTCCCAAGGCCTTCGGCCCATCCCCGCGCGGCTGCCGGGGCAATTCGGGTCAGCGTCCCGCCGTGGCGTCATCGCACTTCTTGTAGTTGTTCTCTTCGTGGCGTTTCCGGCTGCCAGCCGTCTGACGGCCTCGCCCCTGGAACAGCGGCACGGGCCCGAACCCCTAATTGCTCCACCCGCTCACCTGGTCTTCCTCGATGCCCGCCCGGAGGGCTGCGCGCATGAGGGAGGCTGCGTGGTAGAGCTTCCGCGCAGCCCGTTGCCGCCGCCGCTGGCGGTCCCACTGCGGGCTCACCTTCCTGTGGCCGCCGCCCGGATGCTGTTGCCGGAGCCTTCGCGGTGGCTGCTGGCTTCGGCTCGAGGAGATCTGGCTGAAAACGGCCTTGTTCCTGCAGCTCCACAGGTCGGCCGCCGCGCCAGGGGCGAATCGCTACCGTTCGACCTTGTGGCCAGATCCGACCGCCTGAATGTGGCGGGAATGTTCGTGATCGGACTCATGCTGATGCTGGCGGGCTCGGCGCTCGGTCTGCTGGTGCAGTCGCCGGCGGCGCCGCCGCTGCCGGAGTCCGAGCCGTGGATTCCGGACCAGAGAGTCCTGCCACGCCTGGTGGCCTCGCCGGTCTCGCCTGCGCACATCCGGTCGCAGCCGTTGTAAGCTCGGCTGCATGAAGGCGTGGTATCTCATTCTGGCGGCTGCGCCGCTGCTGGCCCAGCCGCCGCTTCAATTTGCCGAGCTGCGCAACTTCCGGCTTGCCGGCGGGCAGGAGATTCCTTCCTGCAAGGTCGGCTACAGGACCTATGGCGCCCTGAACGCGGACAGGTCGAACGCGGTGCTGATCCCGACGTGGTTTACCGGGACCAGCGCCCAACTGGACGGATCGGTAGGTCCGGGGCGGCTTGCCGACCCGTCCCGTCATTTCGTGATTACGGTGGACGCTCTTGGCAACGGCGTCAGTTGCTCGCCGTCAAACTCGGGCGGCGCGCTGGACTCGCTCTCCATTGCCGACATGGTTGCCTCGCAGTACCGGCTGGTCACCGAGGTGCTGGGCATCCGGCGGCTGCATGCGGTGATGGGAATCTCGATGGGCGGGATGCAGACCTTCGAGTGGATCACGGCTCATCCGGAGATGGTGCGCGCGGCGGTGCCGATTGTCGGCTCGCCGCGGCTGAGCGCCTCCGACGTGCTGCTGTGGAGCGCGGAGCTGGGCGCCATCGAGGCGGCGCAGCAGGCAGGCATGGATCCGCGCGCCATCATGCCCTCCGTGCGGAGGATGCATGAGTTCGCGCTGACCTCGCCGGCGTGGATCCATCAGAACCGCCCGCCGGCCGGCATGGCGGACTACTTGCGTCAGCTCGACGCCGACGCGCGCAAGGGGATGGATCCGCGCGACTACGCGGCGCAGTTGCGGGCGATGCTCGGCCATGACGTCACGCGCCGGTTCGGCGGATCGCTCGAGAAGGCCGGGTCGGCGGTGCGCGCGCGAGTGCTGGTGGTGGCCGCGGAACAGGATCACATGGTGAATCCGCTGCCGGCGCTGGAAATGGCGTCCGTGGCCGGTTTCGACGTGCTGAAGCTGAAGACCAACTGCGGCCACCTGGCCACCCGCTGCGAGGACGCCCGCATCGCCGCCGCGGTGCGCGAGTTCCTCGCCGCGGCGCAATGACGCCATCTCGTGCTGGCGCGGATGTACGCGCATACGATACGATCTTGAGTCAGCCATGCAGCAGGCAGCCACCAAACTCATCAGCCTTGGCGGCGTCGACGTCGCCATAATCGTGATTTACTTCGCCATGGTGCTGGCCATCGGCTTCTACCTGAAGGGACGGTCCGGCACGGGCGAGGACTTCTTCCTTGCCGGGCGTGAAATGACAGCGTGGATCGCGGGCCTGAGCTTCCTCGCCGCCAACCTGGGATCGCTGGAGTTGATGGGCTGGGCAGCCGCCGCCTATCAATACGGCATCCTGGCCACGCACTGGTACTGGGTGGGGGCGATCCCCGCGATGCTGTTCCTCGGCGTAGTGATGATGCCGTTCTACTACATCTCGAAGACGCACTCCGTGCCCGGTTACCTGCAACTCCGCTTCGGCGAGCCGGCGCGTGCGCTGTCCGCCATCACCTTCGGCGTGATGACCGTGCTGATGAGCGGCATCAATATGTACTCGATGGCGCTGGTGATGAAGGTAGTGCTCGGGTGGGACATCAACTTTTCGATTTGGGTCAGCTCGCTCACCGTGGCCATCTACGTCGCCCTGGGAGGTCTGCGCTCGGCCATCTTCAACGAGGTGCTTCAGTTCATCCTGATCTGGGCGGGCGCGCTGGTGATCCCGATCGTCGGGCTGATCGAAGCCGGAGGCTGGGACGGCATGGTGGCGAAGATCCAGGCGAACTTCGCCGGGCAGGACTACACCCACCTGTGGCGCACCATGGGCAGCTTTACCGACAACCCGATGGGCATCCACTGGACGGGCATCGTGCTGGGGCTGGGCTGGGTGATCAGCTTCGGCTACTGGACGACCGACTTCCTGGTGGTGCAGCGCGTGCTGGCCGCCAAGGACCTGCGGGCGGCAAAGATGGCGCCCATCATCGGCGCGGCGTTCAAGATGATGGTGCCCTTCATCGTGATCCTTCCCGGACTGCTTGCGCTGGCAGTTCTGCCCGTGCGGCTCCAGCCGGAAGATGTAGCGGTGGCCAGCGGCGGCCACAGCTACAACGAAGTGCTGCCGCTGATGCTGGCGCGCTACGCGGGTCCCGGGCTGCTGGGACTCGGAATCACGGCGCTGATCGCCGGCTTCATGAGCGGCATGGCGGGCAATGTGAGCGCGTTCGCCACGGTGTGGACGTACGACATCTACCGCGCCTTCATGCGCAAGGAAGCCCCTGACGCGCACTTCGTGTCGATGGGCCGCTGGTGCACGGTCCTCGGCGTGCTCGTGTCGATCGGCACAGCGTATCTGGTGATGCAGTTCAAGTCGATCATGGACTACGTTCAGGCGCTGTTCAGCTTCTTCATCGCCCCGCTGTTCGGCACCGTTCTACTGGGCATGTTGTGGAAGCGCGCCACCCCGGCGGGCGGCTTCTGGGGGCTGCTGGCGGGCACGGTATCGAGCGTCGCCATGTGGGCGTGGGTGAAGCTGGATCCGTCGGCGCTGCGCTACATCGCGCTCTCGCCGCACGCCCAGGACATGGCCGAAAACATGTACCGCGCGTTGTGGTGCTGGATCATCTGCGTGGTGGTGACCATCGCGGTGAGCTACGCCACCAAGCCTCTGCCTGAGAGCGCGCTGCGCGGGCTGGTGTATGGCTGCACGGAGGTGCCGCATGAGCGCGACATGCCGCTGTGGCACCGGCCGATTTTCTGGGCGGGCGTTGTGGGCGGCGTCTTCCTGTTTCTTCAGGTCATTTTCTGGTAGCCGTCACAGCCGCTTGAGCGCCTCGGCGGCCTTGCGGCCACCCTCGGAATCCGGCGCCGCCCTGACCGCGCGGCCCCAGAGTTCGCGGGTCTTGTCGAGGCGGCCCTGATTGGCCTTCAAGGCCCCCATGTTGTACAGCGCGTCCGGATGCTCCGGGCTCTGCTCAAGTGCCTTCGCCGTGCCGCGCCACGCGCATGCGGAATCCCCCGCCTCGAAACAGGCGCGGCCGAGTTCAATCAACGCATCCACGTTGGACGGCTCCTGCGCGAGCAGTTGCTCCAGCCTGGCGCGCGCATCGGCTGGCTTGCCCTCCTCCATGTCGAGCTGCGCCAAGCGGAGCAGGATCGGCGCGTGGCCGGGCCGGCGTTTGAGGGACGCTTCGAGCGAAGCACGCTCGTGCGCCGGGTTCCGGGGTGCAGAGCCCGCAGGAGTCCCTTGGGGGCCCCTCCCGGACGTGAGGACGCCTCAGGCCCCAGTAAGCCGCGCCGATGGCGGCCGCCAGAAACACCGAGATCTACGCCGCAGATTTCCGGCTCAAGCAGCCACTTCCTTTTCGATGATTTCGACGCCTGCCTTGCGGAGGAACTCTTCCGGGGATTCCCCGCCGATCAGGATGAAAACAAATGCGGCCGGAACCTGCCGCCGCTGCCCGGCGCAGTCCACGACAGCCTGCCCGTCCAGAATCTCCCTCACGTGCGAATTCCGAAGAACGGCGATCCGCCCCTCCCTTTCCGCCGCTTCCAGACTCGCGCGGTTGCGTTCGCGGGCGCGTTCAGAGCCGGAGCTGCGGTGGACGAGCGTCACGCGGTTCCGGCCATCCCGGGCGAAAGCCAGTGCCGCCTCCAGCGCGCTGTCGCCGCCGCCGACGACCAGGATAGATGCATCCTTGTAACTCTCGGCTTCAATCACACGGTAGGCGACATGGGACTTGTCCTCGCCCGGCACCCCCAGCCGCCTCGGAGACCCGTGTTTGCCAATGGCCAGGATCACATATCGGGCCAGAAACTCGCCCGCGGTCGTGCGGACGCGCAACAGGCTTAGCCCCGAATCGCGGCGGATCTCCTCCACCCTGGTGCACGTCCGGACGTTGACGCCCGTGTTGGCGATGATGGTCTCCCAGATCGAGAGCAAGGACTCTTTGGTGCTGTCCGCGATGTACAGGCTCCCGTAGAGCGGCATCTCGACCGGCTCGGCCATCAGGAACTTGTGCCGGGGGTAATTGCGGATCGTCGATGCGATCTCGCCCTGTTCCAGCGTCACGTATCTCACACCGTGCTGATGCAGGGTGAGCGAGGCGCTCAGCCATGCCGGGCCGGCCCAGACGACAATGGCGTCAAAGGCTCCCTCCGGCGCCGGCTCCCCGTCCTTGATTCGCGCCGCCACCTGATCCGCCACCAGGCGCCCCTCGTTGATCGAGGTTTTGATCAGCCCCATTCCGCCCAACTCGCCAGCCACGAACAGGCCCTTGACGTTCGTTTCAAACTCCGGCGACAGGTTGGGGACGCGCATGGTTCGCAAGGCCCCTGCCGCGCTCATGCTGATGCCTGAAGTCGGACATGCTGACACGCAGGCGGCATGCGCCTTGCACCTGTCCGGATGGGCCAGCACCGCCTTGCCTCCCACCATGGCGAGCGTCCCCTGTTCGGGACAGGCTTCGATGCAACTGCCGCATCCGATGCATAAGGTGGCATTGATCACCGGACGGAGCGCCTTCCCTGCGGATGCGCTGCCGTCGGCCCGCTTCGCGCTTTGTACCGACCAGAGCGCCAGCGGGGCGCCGCATCCGGGACAGAACGATGCGCCTGCATGGACCGGCCCGGAACATCGCGGACAATGCGTGGCCTCTGCCGGTGCAGCCGCAGGGACGGCCGCAGCCGGCGCGCGGGCAGTCTTCTGCCGGGTCAGTTGGCGCAAGTATCCGCGCACGAAATACAGCGTGATGCCGAAGGCGAGGCCGAACGCAGCCAGAGTCTCCATGATCCGAGGCTCCTAATACTACTGGGTCATAAATGAAACAAATTATGCTAGAATTGTTTCGTGCGAACCGCCCAATCGGGGCCAAGCCCGCTATGTGCGCGCTTCGCGGCCTATTTGGAGGGCTTGGCTAAGGCCGCGGGGCATCGGGACCGAGAGACTCCGCTGAAGGACTACTGCCGCGGCCTGCTGCTGCCCGGCGAGCGCAAGTCGATTGAGCCCAT
>JBBIIK010000078.1:0-10708 GCA_037446555.1 Acidobacteriota bacterium | reverse complement strand
GGTAGTTCTCCAGCAGCGGCCTCGCGAGATCGAGGAAGGGCTCGGCGGTTGTTGCTTCGGCGGGCGGTTCGCCGAGGGCAACAAGCTTCAGGTTGATGTAGCGCACCAGATCAGATTCATTCCGTTGCGCGTGCGTGCCAGAGTCAGATGGGTATGAAGACACGGATCGCATACACTCCTTTCCCGACTTCGACATGGATCGGGGGATCTTGAGGAACTCCAGTGGGCTTTGGGCCCGCCTTGTCCCAGAGTATCAACCTGCGCTGGCCATTTCAGTTGTCGAGGATGCGCCCGTAAGTACGGAGGGAGGGGACGCTGTCGAAGGCGGCTTTGAGGCCGGCGGTGATGGGGATGGCGAGAAAGAGCCCGGCAGCACCCCAAAGCAGATACCAGAGCATCAGCGCGACGGTGACGACGAGCGGATTGAGGTGGACGCGGGCACCGACGATCTTGGGGTACAGCAGGTTCAGGGCGATCAGGTGAAACACGGCTGTGGTGGCACCGATGATCAGGTAGGCGGGCAAGGCAGTGTAAAGGGGGAGCGCGGCGACGATGGGCGGGATGAGGGCGAGCGGCAGGCCGAGATAGGGGACGAGGCTGAGGAAGCCGCTCAGGGGTCCGACGACCTGCCAGTAGGGAAGCTTGACGAACCAGAAGAAGCTGGCGCTCGCGACGGAAAGCAGCACGCCAAGTATGAAGTTGCCCACAAGGTAGGCGCGGGCCACCGCGGCGATGCCGTTGACGGCTTGCAGGAGGCTTTCACGCTCACGTTCTCCTGGCAGCGCGCTGAGGATCGCCTTGAGGATGTGATCGCTCCAGCTGAGCATGAAGTAGACGAGAAAGGGGACGAAGGAGGCCATCAGGAGCGCGTCGGTATAGGCGGAGACCCGCTGATAGAGGGCATTGACGAGCTGGCCTTCTTCGCGACGGATGCGGACTTCCTGGACGGCGGGCGGGACGGGCTGCGGTTCGGCAGCGGCTTTTTTCCGGGTCGTTCTTGGCGTGGGCTGGGGCTGCGGCTGGGGCGGGATCTCGCGGAGGCGCCGGGGGACGATGAGTTCGCGGGCCTTGGTTTCGACGGCCTCGATCTGCTGGGCGGCGGCGTCGACGAGTTCGGAGACGCGGCGGCTGTAATTCGGCAGATCGTCCCAGAGGCCCTGGACCTGCATCCAGAGTCCGAGGCCGAGGAGGTAGACGACGGCGAGCATCAGGGAGCAGGCGAGGAAGCTTGCGAGGCCGCGGGGCGCGCGCAAGCGCATCAGTCCGCGGACAACGGGCTCCAGAAGGAACGCGAGCAGGACGGCGGTGAGGAAGGTGATGAAAAAGACCCGGCCGACGTAAAGGAGGGCGGTGATCAGCAGAAGCACTGCCAGCACGCCCGCGATCCGGGCAGGCTTGTCTGTTGTGGCCAGGCTCTCCATTTAGCGCCGCACGATCACTTCCTGGAGGTTGTCGCGAGTCAGGTAGAACTTCACCGACTCGAAGTTTTGAAAGAGCCGTTCAATGGCGCGCGTGTTGAAGGGACGGAAGGGGCGCGCGCCCGCAGTGGCGGTGATCCACAATTGCCCATCGCCGGCAACGCGGCAGTTGAGCGGGGCGGCGGTGGGGGCCTGCTCGGGGTGGAAGATGGCGAGGAGCAGTCCTCCAGGCGCGAGGACGCGGTGGAGGCGGTCGAGGACTGCCTCGAGTTGGGGCTCGGAAAGGAATTGCAGGCGATCCCAACAAAGGACGGCATGTACGGAGGAACGCGGGAATGCGAGGCAATCGCTGGGGATTGCTCCAGCGCCAGCGGCGCCCGCGAGAGTCACAAGCACGTCTTCGGCGTAAAGGCGGTGGCCGAGGCCGGTGATGTAGTCGATGTTGCTCTGGCAGGCGCCGCCGAAGTCGATCACCTGGCCGCCTTCGAAGCCGCGCAGATGTTCCCTGATCTGCTCGAGCCCGTAGGAGCGCCGGCCCGCGCCCGTGCCGCCGCCCTGAATGGCCGTTGGGCGCCTGGGCAGCGGAGGTATGCTCATGGCTTGCGGTTCTCCGCCCTCGGGTTGGCCGGGCCCGGAGTCTGCGGGAGGGTTGCCTGCACGGGCGCAGCCTGGGCGGAAGCGGCGGCGGCTGTGGCCTGGGGCTGGGCAGGGGCGGGCTTTGGCATCTCGGCGCGGATGGTTTCGACGTTGCCCTTGAAGTAGGCCTCGTCCTCAATCACGGGCCGCTGCGCCTTGAGGTCGCCGACGACCTTGGCGTGCTTCTTGATCTCCACGCGTTCGCTGGCTTCCAGATTGCCCTGCACGCTGCCGTAGACGACGATCTCGCGGGCGCGGATTTTGCCGTGGAGCACACCAGACGGGCCGACGGTGAGCCTGTGCTCGGGCAGCTCGACGTCGCCTTCGAGCTTGCCGTCGATGACGAGATCCTCGGCACCCCGGATTTTGCCGGTGATCTCGAGACTCTTGCCGATCAGCGCGCCGGAGCGCACGGAGCCGAACTCGGCCGCGCGGGTGGGATGAGTCGCCATGGGAATTGCCTCTTTGATTTCTGCTTCGTGTGTTGCGCCGGCCTGCTTGGCTGGCGCGCCTTCATCGCGCTTGCTTCGATACCACATATAGCCTCAAGCTCCTAACTCCGGGTGCGGGCCTTGACCGCGGAGGGCGCAGCCGGTTTGCTCTTTATAGTAGTGGCCGCGGCTGCCCCGTTGCAAACAAACGGCCGCAGCGGCAGGCAGGCGCGGCCGGATGGGATAATGGCATTGTGACGCGAGCCCGCGAACTCGAGGACCGGTTGCACAGGCTGGAGCACCAGCTGGCCGTTTACCAGCGGATCAGCCGGCTGATGGTGCGCGAGCTGAGCCTGGCGGAGACGCTCCACGCGATTGTGAAGCTGGTGCAGGAGTTCACGGGCTGCGAGGCCTGCCTGATCTATCTGATCGACGGGGAAGACCTGGTGCTGTGCGCGAGTTCGCGGCCGCACCCGGCTCACATCGGCAAGGTCAGGATGCACATCGGGGAAGGGCTGACCGGCTGGGTGGCGCGGGAACGCAAGTTGCTCGCGATCAGCGCCGAGGCGTACCGGGATCCGCGCTTCAAGAGCTTCAGCGATCTGCCTGAGGATACGTTCGAGGCGTTTCTCTCGGCGCCCGTGATCGCGCGCAACCGGGTGGTGGGCGTGATCAACGTGCAGCACCGCGCACCGCACCGGCACTCGGGAGCGGAGATGGAGCTGCTGACGACGGTGGGCGAGCAGGTGGGGTGCCTGCTGGTGGTGGCGCGCATGCCGGCGGCCCTGGTGGAACAGGCCAACCATGTCGAGCTTGTGTGCTCGCATGGCCATATCGCGCGCCCCGATGAAGCCCTGACCGAGAGCGCCGGCGATTGACGATGCTGCGGCGGCGTTTCCTTCCTGTCTGTCTGGGGGCGCCGTTTGTCCACGCGCAGCCGCAAGGGCGGATCGAGCAGATTCCTGCGTCTCCGCCAGCGCCGCCTTCCGGAGCGGCGGGGCCTTTTGCGGGAAGACGGTGGCGGGCGCAGTACCTTTTCGACGACGACAAGTGGAGCGCGCTGCTGGCCGATTTCTGCTGCCCGTCGTCGGAGCGCGCGCTGGCAGCGCTGTGGATCGAGTCCGATTTCCGGAGGCGGTTCGCTGTGGTCGTTTCACGCGAGCCCGGCGTGCCCTGGACGGAGGTTTCCCTGAAAGAACGGCCCCTTTCTTTCTTCGCGCTGGACGAAAAACACGTGTGGCTTGTAGGCGAAAAATCCCTGTGGTTTTCCGCCGAATCGGGCTTTGCGTGGGAAAAGCTGGCCCTTCCGAAGTCCTCCCGCCGCCGGCCGGCGCAGCGGGTGCATTTCGTGGACGCCCGGAACGGGTGGGCGTTCGGTCCTGGCAAGACGTTCCACCGCACGGCGGATGGCGGGGCGTCCTGGAAGCCGGTGGCGGAGTGCGCCGGGCTGCAGCTCAAGGAAGAGAACACGGTGTGGACGTCGATGACATTTCTCGACGTCCGGCACGGGCTGATCGCCGGATTCAGCGACCCGCAGTTGAACGACGGCGAGCGGCTGCCGGACTGGATGCTGCCAGAGCGGGCGTCGCGCCGCCGTCCGGTTCCGGTCACGACCGTCGCGGGAGAGACCCGAGACGGCGGCGCCACGTGGAAATTCAGCGTGACTTCCGCGTTCGGCCGCCCCGTCCGCCTGCGCTCGAGCGGAAATCATGGGATCGCCATTTATCACTACGGGGAGAATTTCACGTTCCCGAGCGAAGTTTTCGCACTGGATTATCGCACGGGTGGAAGCCGTCCGGTGTTCCGCCGCAGCGACTACCGGGTCCACGACGCAGCGCTGCTCGAGGACGGCGCGGTGATCCTGGCGGCGATCCAGACTATCGGCGGACTGCGCTCGTCCCCCGTTCCCGGGAAGCTCCGCATTCTGTATTCGGCGGATCTGGAGAGATGGGAGCAGATGCCGGTGGACTACCGTGCCGAGGGGCGGCGCGCGATGCTCGCCTCGCCGGCGGCGGGCTCGCTGTGGGCGGCGACGGACCTGGGTTGCGTCCTGCGCCTCGGCTGAGGCGCATATGATGGGAGTGCCATGGCACTCTCCCGTCGTTCCGTTCTTGGCGCGGCGCCACTTCTGGCCGCGCCCGCGCAAATCCCTGCGGCGCAGCCCGCGTCCCCGGGGAAGATCCGGCTCGCGGTCTCGACATACTCCTACTGGCATTTCCGCGGCCCGCGGTTTCCGATCGAGGACGTGATCGACCACGCCGCAGAGCTTGGCTTTGAGGGTGTGGAGATCTTGCACCGCCAAATGAAGGACGAGTCGCCGTCCTACGTGAACGGGCTGAAGCGGCGCGCTTTCTTGCGTGGCTTGAGCCTGCCGATGCTTTCGATTCACCAGGACTTCGTCTTCCCGGCGGCGGACGAACGCCGCCGCCACATCGAGCACACGCGGCGGTGCCTGGAGCTGGCGGCGCAGCTCGGCATCCCCTGCGTGCGGCTGAATTCCGGGCGCTGGAAGACGATCCCGTCGTTCGACGAGTTGATGAAGGTGAAGGGGCAGGAGCCGCCGTTGCCCGGGTTTACCGACGACGACGCGATCGGATGGTGCGTTTCGGCGATCGAACAGCTGATTCCGGTTTGCGAACGGCTGGGCGTGATGCTCGCGCTCGAGAACCACTGGGGGTTGACGACCAGCGTGGACACGCTGCTGCGGATCCACAAGATGGTGAATTCGCCTTGGCTGGGCGTGAACCTCGACACCGGGAACTATCCGGGTGATGCGTACGAAGGGATCCGCAAGCTCGCTCCGCATGCCAGCATCGTGCAGGCAAAGACGTACTACGGGGGCGGCGAGTGGTACACGCTCGATCTCGACTACAAGCGCATCGCCGGGATTCTGCGCGAGGCGGGATTCCGGGGCTGGGTCAGCCTGGAAATGGAGGGGCGGGAGGAGCCGCGGGCGGCGGTGGGAAAGTCGTACCGCATGCTGCGCGAGGCGTTCGGCTGAGGCGTGCGGCGGTTTCCTGCGCCCGGCTGTTCTGGTAAGATCGAGCCGCCATGCCGGAGATCGGCTTTCACACGGACGCTTTCAATTCGAGCTACTGGAGCTTTGAGGACTGCCTGGCGTGGGCGCAACGGAACGGAGTGGCGTGGATCGAGTGCGGCGCCATTGACGGCGTGAGCTGGATCCACGGGCTGGGTTATCAGCCGCATGTGGCGCTGTGGGAGGATCCTCTTCTTTTGCGCCGGAAAATGGATAAATACGGCGTCCGTTTTTCGCAGATTGACGCGGCGTTTCCGCTTTCCAAGCCGGAGGGGGCCACGCTTGGCGTGGAGTACATCCTCCACACGCTGCGCTGGGCGAAGCTGGCGGGCGCGCCCTGCGTCGACACGACCGACGACCGCTTCGCCCCCGCCGGGATGACCGAACGCGAGACCCTGGACCACATGAGGCGCATTTACCGGCAGGTCGTCCCGGTCGCCGAAGCCTACGGCATCGTGATCAACATCGAGCCGCACGGCTGGTTCACGACAAAGCCCGATTTCATGGAGGAGATGCTTTCGTTTTGCGATTCGCCTTTCCTGAAAATGAACATGGACACCGGCAACACCTACATTGCGGGTCAGGACCCGGCCTCCTTCTTGTTGCGGTTTCTCGGCAAGACGAGCCATGTGCATCTGAAGGATGTCAGCCCTTCGTTGGCGGCAGCCGCGCGCGGCGAACTGACCGGCATCGCGGTGAGCCACTGCGCCATCGGCGACGGAGTGGATGCGGGTAATATCCGGCGGTGCGTGGAACTGTTGCTGGGCCACGGCTACGATGGGGTGCTGAGCCTTGAATGCGAGGGCGCGGGCGGCCCGATGATCGAGAGAAGCTTGGCCTGGGTGAGGGAACTTCTATGCTCCTTGCAGAAGCCTTGATCCGCGTTCTTCTGGTGACGGGGCAGACCGACCTGCCCTACCACGACTGGCGGGAATCGGCGCCGTACTTGCGCTCCGAACTGGAGAGGACGGGGCGGTTCGAGATCCGCGTCACCGAGGAGCCGCGGGGCTTGTCTAGAGCGGCTCTGGCGGGCTACGACGTGATTCTGTGGCACTACAACGGCCCCCGTCTGCCTTCCGAAGCCGAGAAGGCGGTGGAGGAGTTCGTCGCCTCCGGCAAGGGTTTTGTGTCATTTCACGGCGTCACCTACGGGGCGGCCCACGGTCAGACGCGGCGCCCGGACATGCGCTGGGAGCAGAACGCCGAGCCGTGGGCGGCGTTCCGACGCCTGGTGGGAGCCGCGTGGAAGGTGGAAAACATCGGACACTCTTTGCGGCATCCGTTTCCGGTGGAATTTTCCGAGCGGCGCCACCCCGTGGCGCTAGGGCTGCCGGAGACGTTTCTGGCCAACGATGAGCTGTATCACAAGCTCGATCTCGAGCCGGGCGTGACCGTAATTGCGCGCGCCTTTAGCGATCCGTCCCTGCAGGGCACAGGCAAAGAGGAGCCGATGGCGTGGACGGGGACGTTCGGCAAAGGGCGCACCGCCCACACGCCGCTGGGGCATGATTTGTCCGCAATGGCGATGCCCGGATTCGTCACGCTGCTGGCGCGCATGGTCGAATGGGCGGCCACGGGCACCGTGGGGGAGGCGCCGCCAAAGCCTGCGCCGGTGCGCGTGCTGGCGGTGACCGGAGGACACTCCTGCCCATCCGCCTTTTTCTCGCTGTTCGATGATCCGCGCATCCAATGGAGCCACGCCGGATCGCCGCCGGAGGCCTTCGGCCAGAAGCTGGCCGGCCGCTACGACGTCATCGTGTTCCACGATATGTGGGAATCGATCGGAGAAAGAGAGCAGAAAAACCTGCGGGAATTCGTGGAAAGCGGAGGGGGAATCGTCTCCACGCATCATTCGATTGTGGACTACACTTCGTGGCCCTGGTGGTACGAGGAGGTGACCGGAGGCAAGTACTTCACGCAGGAGGCCGCGGGGCGGGCGAAGTCCGTTTACAAGGACGACGTGGATCTGGTCGTGACGCCGGCGAAGGGGGCTGAGCGGCATCCGGTGTTACGGGGCGTTCCGCCCCTGGCGCTGCGCGACGAGGCGTACCGCAATATGTGGCATTCGCCGCGAATCCAGGTGCTGATGGAAACACACCATCCGGACAACGACCGGCCGGTCGTCTATGTTGGTCCTCATCCCAGGGCGAGAAGCGTCTACATTCAGCTGGGCCACAACGCATCGACGCTGCTCTATCCCGGTTACAAGATCCTGGTTCGCAATGCCATTCTGTGGACCGCCCGGCGCACGCCGGAATAACAGGAAAAAGGAGGCGCCGTGCCGAAAATCATCCGCTACGAATTCATGGGGAGCTGGTTCCGGTTCTGGGTTCTTTGCCTGACCGTGGTGGGCATCCCCTTCGCGATCCTGTATCTGATCAACGGCACGCTGCGGATCGAGCACGAGCTGGAAGATCCGGAGAGCTTCGTGGAGCAGTTCCGCTCGGGCAAGCTGCGCAAGAAGTGAGGAAGTGGGCAAAGCCCACTCGCACCTGGAGCGGCGCGGCTGGCGCGGGTCTACGGATCAGGAGAGCGTTTTCTTCAACAGCTCGCGCATGCGCCGGATATATTCCGAGCGTGCCCGCTCCGGGGCGTTGGGATCGGCGTCGGGCATGGCGAGGATCGCATCGATCCAGGGCTTGGCCCTGGCGCCCAACCCGAAGACGGCGTTCAGCGCCTCGACTGCCCCGTAGGCGCCGCTGCGGACCGGATGGCAGAGCGGAACCAGCGTCTCCATCGCAGCCTTCAGACGATCAGCGCTGCCGAACTTGCCCAGCGCTTCCGCCGCGGCGATGCGAACGGCGGCAGAGCTGTCGGCAAGGGCTTTTTCAAGTGCTGTTGCCGAGGCGGAGACGGCCTTTTCGCCACGCATGAGGAGGCCCATGGCCGCCCAATAGCGCACGCCGCTGTCGCTGTCGCCGAGCATGCCGGCCAGGCGGGTCGCGGCCGGTTCTTCGAGAGAGGAGGCGAGCTGCGCGGCTTCGAAGATCCTGGCGAAGTCAAAGCGCCGCAGATCCCGCGCCATGTCGTAAGGCGACGCGCCCTGTGCGCGCGCATGCATCTCGCTCTCCGCCAGCATGCCTGCGTCGCGGATGAAGAGTTCGTAGCGGCGGTGCTCGGCGCGCATTCGATCCAGCACGCTCCGGTGTGCGGCAGAACCGGCGAGGTTGCGGATCTCGTCCGGATCATTTTGCAGATCGTAAATCTCCTCGGGCGGCTTCGGTTCCCAGAACTTGCGCTGGGCGGCATTGAGCTTGCCTTCGTGGTACAGGCGCTCCCAGACCTGCGTGGTGGGCGTTTCCCACATATAGGCCAGGTACTGTCCGTAGATTTTGTGCGGCATGTAGTTGCGCACGTAGACGTAGCGGTCGTCGCGCACGGAGCGGACGCTGTCGATCCGTTCGTCCATGCGGCCTCGGAAGCCGTGGAGGTAACGCTTCGGCGGCCTGGCGAACGGGCCCAAAAACGCTTCGCCATGGAAATGTTCTAATGGCCGGATGCCGGCGAGGCTGAGCATGGTAGGCGCGAGATCCACGAACTCCACCAGCCGGCCGTTCTTGCGGCCCTGCTGGTAGCACGCCGCGGCCAGGTGCCGGAATTTGGCGGGGATCGAGGCCACAATGCAGACATTGAGTCCGGAGTTGTAGGGCCACCGCTTGCTGCGGGGCATGCCGGAGCCGTGGTCGCCGTAGAAAAAGACGATGGTGTGGTCGAGCAGGCCGTCTTTCTCCAGTTCGGCGAGAAGCTGCCCGGCCTGTGTGTCCATGGTGGTGATGTTGTCGTAGTATTGCGCCCAGTCGTGACGGACCTCGGGCGTGTCGGGATGGTAGGCGGGGACGCGGATGCGGGCCGGATCGTGCACGAGGGTGTGCGGGCGGCGGCGGATCTGGCTTTCGTGGGTGATGGTGTGGTTGAAGACGGCGAAGAAGGGCTGGCCCTTGGCGCGGTTGCGGTAGTGGGCCTTGTTGGAGGACTCGTCCCAAGTGCCCTCCGGCTTGAAGAGGTTGTAGTCCTCCTTGACGTTGTTCGTGCAGTAGTACCCAGCCTGGCGCAGGTAGGCGGGGAACATAGAGATGCCCGAGGGCATGGGCACGTGGGAACGCATATGGTGCGCGCCGAGGGCACACGGGTCCATGCCGCTGATGATGGCGGTGCGCGCCGGGGCGCAGACGGGCGCGTTTGACCAGGCGTTCATGTAGATGGTTCCGCGCGCGGCGAGCCGGTCGAGGTTGGGCGTGACGGCGTTGGGATCGCCGCAGGCGCCGAGGTGCGGCCCTATGTCTTCGGCTGTGATCCAGAGGATATTCGGCTTGGGCTGTTGGGAGGCTTTCACCCAGGGGAAGAATGGCACCGCCGCCAACTGACGGCGGCTGAGAGGAAGGCTCATATAGAAAGCTCCGTCGAATGAGGGCCGAAGGCAGAATGCCTCCGCGGTCCTCTTCGGGGCAGACTATCAGAGATGGGGATCTGTTATGAAGTCCGATCCCCGAAGCGCCGGCGCAGGAAATGCAGCAGACGGTCCACCCAGGCAGTAGGCAGGCACGCGATCAGGACGAGGAGGATGCCGAGGCCCATCACTGCGAGCATGAGCGGCCAGGGGAGCAGGTCGAATGTCTCTCGCATGAGGACTTTCATCTGTATGGATGCGACGAGGGCGCGTGAGGTGGCGTCGATCCTGGCTCCAGGGACGGCCGGCGTTTGATAATCTGGGACGGGAAGCCGGTGTAGCTCAGCTGGCAGAGCACCTGACTTGTAATCAGGGGGTCGCGAGTTCAAATCTCGCCGCCGGCTCCATTTCAGAATCAATCGCTTACGGGCGGTTGCGGGGACTAGAGCCGAGCCGGGGGTAACGAGCGGGGGAGCCGCCGGCGTGGAGTTCCGGCAGTGCGCAGAAGGCCAAGGCAGAACCGTCCCACCGCACCGCACCCCGTAGAGAAACTCTGCGCGCAGCCCAAGGACGAGCACGGAGCTGACCAAAACGTTTCTCCCGAAATTGGTTGGCCGATCCTGAGAGTCGGGCTGCCTTCGCATTCCAGCGAGAAGCCCTGCCAAGGGAGGAGTATAGTGGTCCCAGGATTTCAGACCACCCAATAAGTTAGAATCTGGCGCAGTCGTAAACGCAGGAGCGGCGATGACGACCACGCGCAAGCAGTACAGCCCGAAGTTCAAGGCCAAGGTGGCGGTGG
>JBBIIK010000077.1:0-11067 GCA_037446555.1 Acidobacteriota bacterium | reverse complement strand
CAGACCTCCGGGATTTCACGCTTTGGGCCAGGATTGAGGACCAGGAGCAGGCTGTTGACCTGCTCCCTCAATCCCGGCCCTGGAACGGCGCTCCAGTTGCGTCCCCGCAGAGCTCTATCCTCCGTCCCGGTGACTGCAGCTTGGCGGAACTCGACCCCGCCAGGCAACAGCGGACAATTCACTTGCTAGTTAGACCGGACATCTTGACATGCTACCGACAGCGCCGTCCCGGGTCGCTTCACTCGATGACGGCGCCCGTTCCCTGGATCTGATAGATCGTCACCGGCCCCGTGATGGAGGCAGGATCGAACGGCTTGTTGTTCTCCTCGGCCTCGTGTTTGGCCCGTTCGATGGCCTGCTCGCGGGTCAGTTCGATCTTCGCGAATTTCCCCTCGGCGACAGCCATCTTGCCGACGGCTTCCTTCGGGAACACGATCTCGCCGTCCTTGACCTTGACCCTCACACGCGCGTTGGTCGAGGGATCGACGAGGTTCATCCAGCAGCCCATCTTTTCGCAGACTTCAGTCACACGGCCGCGCACCTGCACGGTCTTGCCGACGAAGCCGCCCGGATTCTTCTCCAGGCTGGCAATCGGGGTCTGCGTCTTGAGCTCCAGAGGCTTGCCCAGCGGGCCGCCCGTCAGGCACACGGTTCCTACCAAAAGCAAAGCAGAAAGTCGCATGGAACTATTGTGCCTGAAAATGCTGGAGTCTTGCGCTGCTCAGGGCCGCCGGGCGGGCTACTTTTTCTGTTGCGCGGCTGCTTCGCGCGCCAGGCGGACGCGGGCGTTTTCGAGCTTCTTGCGCACCTTCGCCATTTCCTCCTGGTCCACGTCGCCGGGAGCGTTCGACTGCCATTCCTTCAGAGAGCGCTCCCAGTGCTGCACAGCGTCCTTCAGGCGGTCGAGGCTGTAGTAGACGTCGCCCATGTGGTCGTGCACGGTGGGGTCGCGGGAGCTTCGAGCCAGCGACTTCTGGAGCCATTCGGCTGCTTCCTCGAGCCGGTTCAGGCGGTAGTAGACCCAGCCGAGCGAGTCCAGAAATGCGCTGTTGTTGGGTTCGAGGGCAACTGCCTTCCGGATCAGCTCCAGAGCTTCCTCGAGGCGCACGTTGCGGTCGGCCAGCATGTAGCCGAGGTAGTTCATCGCTGACGCGGACTTGGGATTGATCTCGAGCACCTTGCGGAACTCCGCCTCGGCGAGGTCGTATTTCTTCTGCCGCTCGTACATCGCTCCGCGCATGAAGTGGACCACTTCCTTTTCCTCGTTGGTGGCGGAGAGCTTGCCGGCTTCCTCCAGGGCGCGGGTCATTTCGGCGAAGTTCTTCTGCTTTTCGTAGATCTGGGCGAGCGAAATCCAGGTCTCGCGGTCGTTCTTGCCGTCGAACGAGGATTTCAGCATCGCCTCGGCCTCACGGTAGCGGCCAAGATCGGCATAGACGCTGGCTGCAAGGCTCTTGACCATACGGTCGGAAGGGAACTTCTGGAGCGCCGCTTTGGACTCCTTTTCGGCGGCGGCAAAATCTTTGGCGGCGCGCAGGGCATCGATGATCTGCGCCGAGGCACGCGCGGCGGAGTCCGGGTCCGCCTGCGCCATTTCGCGGAACGCGGCGACTGCGTCCTGCGTTTGATCGGCCATGCGGTAAAGCAGGCCAAGGCGTTCGAGCAGGATGGCGCGGTTGGCGCGTTCGCCGAAGGAAGTCGGGCGGCGCTCGATGGAGGCGAGAATCTCCTTCAGGCGGGCGATGGCTTCCGCCATCTTGCCCTGCGCCTCGAGCAGGCTGACCTCGTTGTATTGCACCTCAAGGTTGGACGGATCGAGCTTCGCGGCGCGGCGGGCGTAATCCTCGGCCTTGGCGAACTCCTGTTTCTGGCGGTGGATCTGAGACAGGCGGAGCAGGGCCAGCAGATCGTTGGACTCGGCTTGGAGGAGCTCTTCGAACGCCGCCTGGGCCTTGTCGTACTCTTCGGCGGCGAACAGCGATTGTGCCCAGGCACGCTTGAGATCCAGGTTGTCGGGGTTCTGCTCAAGAGCGCGGCTGTAAGTTTCGGCGGCTTCCCGGTATTGCCGCAGCTGCTCGTAGGCCGAGGCCAGCGCCAGCAGCGTGCGCATATTCGGGTTCTGCTCGGCCACGCGCTTCAGCATGCGGCTGGCGGACGCTGTGTCGCCCAGGTCGGAGTAAACCATGGCGAGGCCGGTGAGGGCGTCCTCGTTGGTTCCGTCGAGTTCGAGGACTTTCTTGAAGGCGCGCTCGGAGGCAGGCGAGTTCTGGACGAGCTTGTAGAGCCGGCCGAGCATCAGCCAGGTCTCCTTGTCCTGCGGCGCCAGTTCGGCCACCTTCTCGTATTGGGCGATGGCCTGTTTCAGCATGTCCTCATTCATGCGCGTGGACTGGCCCTCCCGGATGCGGGCGGTGTAGAGCCTGCCCAGGATGCGGCGCGAGTTCACGTCGGCGGGGTTGCGGCGGACGGCCTCCTCGAATTCGGCGACGGCGGAGCGGATCTGCCCGCTCTGCACATAGAGTTCGGCGAGTTCCTCGGCAAGCGCAGGGGATTCGGGGTCGTTCTGCACGGCGAGGCGGTAGTTCTCGATCGCCTTCTGGATGTACTCGCCCCGGCCACCGAACTGCGCCGCCAGCTCGGCGTAAAGGTGACCGAGCGCGGCGTGGTAGTAGGCTGCCGCCCGGTCGGGGGCGGCCGCGCGGGCGGCCCGTGGCGCCTGCGCGGAGGCCGCGGTCATGGAGGCCGCCAGCAAAAAACAAACCGGGAGAGAAATGTTCATCGTCGCCATCCGTCGCCGCCGCCTGACCGCGCGCGTGGGGCGGTCACGGCGGCTTGCGCTGTTATCCTAACTATATCTGATGCGCCTCAACGGCGCGGCGGTTCCCTGCCGCGCGCAAATCCGGGGCCGGCCATGACGAATCCCGCGGGCGGCGAACATCCCCTGATCGTAATCGTGGGTCCGACCTGCTCCGGCAAGAGCGCCCTTGCACTGGCGACAGCGCGGCGCGCGGGCGGCGAGATTGTAAATTGCGATTCGCTGCAGCTTTACAGGGGCCTCGACATTGGAACGGCGAAGACGCCCCCGCAAGAGCGCGCCGGAGTGCCGCACCACCTGTTCGACGTTCTGGAGCCCTGGGAAGTGTTCAGCGCCGGTGCCTATGCGCGCGAGGCTAGAAAAGTTCTGGAGGCGATCCGCGGGCGGGGGAGAATTCCTGTGGTGGCCGGAGGCACGGGCTTCTATCTGCGTGCGTTGCTTGAGGGACTGGCGGAAGCGCCGCCGCGCGACGAGGCACTGCGCGCGAGGCTTTTGGGGAGAGAGCGCCGCCGGCCCGGGAGCCTGCACCGGCTGCTTGGGCGGTTCGATCCGCGTACCGCAGCCGCCATCCATCCCAACGATGTGCAAAAGACCGTGCGCGCCCTGGAAATCTGCCTCGCCGCGCGGAAGCCCGCGTCCGCCGTGTTTGCCAGCGGGCGAAGGCCCTTGGAGGGGTGGCGCGTGCTGAAGCTCGGGCTGCATCCGCCACGCCGGGAGCTGGTGGAGCGCATCCGCGAGCGCACGCGCGGGATGTTTGAACAGGGGTTGCTGCACGAGGTGCGGGCGCTGCTGGATCGCGGCGTGCCGCCGGAGTCGAAGGCGTTCGAGTCCATCGGCTACAAAGAAGCCCTGGAGTGTCTGCGGGGGCGGATGACACCCCAGGAGGCGATGGAACGGACCGAGATTGCCACCCGGCAGTACGCGAAGAGGCAGATGACGTGGTTCCGGCGCGACGCGGCGATCGTCTGGCTGCCCGGATTCGGCGACATGCCGGCCGCGGCCGCGGCTGCGCAGGAGCGCGTGCGGGACTTCCTCACCGAAATTTACACCCGCTGACAAAACGCCTGCCGGCGTTGATCCGTCTTCTCCAGTGGAGCGCTATTGGAGCTGACTGCTCGGCTTTCTAGTGGGAAGACATTAGTGCGAGCGCATAGCACCACCAAAAAGTTGGAAATTTAATGCTCCAGCGCTGGAGAAAGTGATTCAGACCGGATATACTGAAAACAGCAAGGAGTGTCCACGATGACCAGAGCCATGAAGTTTCTCGCAATTTTCCTGACAATCGGTTTGCTTGCCGCGTCGGCGGCGACGTACAACGTGACGCTATTCCAACCGTCGGTTGTGGCTGGCAAGGAGCTGAAGCCAGGCGACTACAAGCTGATGCTGGAGGACGGCAAGGCTGTCATCCAGAAGGGCAAGGAGAAGGTGGAAGCGACGGTGAAGGTCGAGCAGGGTGATTCGAAATTCAGCTCGACTTCGGTTCGCTACGCCGAGGAAAACGGAAAGCTGAAGATCCAGGAAATCCGTTTGGGCGGAACGACCACGAAACTCGTTTTCAATTAATCAGCGAATCCGCAATTATTTCCCTCCCTAATTCGGGCACCCTCTTCGGGATGCGAAGGGGGTGCCTTTTTCTTGATGAGCGGCAGAGGTGGCAGGGCAGGGGGGCAGCGGGCAGGGGACAGGCTTCCGCTCAGATTCCCATGATTTGATAGCCGGAATCGACGTAAAGCACGTTGCCGGTGACGCCGCGGCCGAGGTTCGAGGCCAGGAAGACGGCAGCATCGGCGACTTCCTCGGGATCGGTGGGGCGGCGGAGCGGGGCCTTTTCGGTAACGGTCTCCAGAATCTTCGAGAAGTCCTTGATGCCGCGGGCGGAGGCGGTCTTGACAGGCCCGGCGCTGATGGCGTTGACGCGGATCTGTTGGGGGCCCAGTTCCGAGGCGAGATACCGCATGCTGGCCTCCAGCGCTGCTTTGGCCACGCCCATTACGTTGTAGTTGGGCAGCACGCGCTGGCTTCCCAGATAGGTCAGCGTCGTGATGGAGCCCCCCTGCTGCATCACCGGGGCGACGGCGCGGGCGACGGCGACCAGCGAGTAGCAGGAGACCTCAAGGGCGATCTGGAAGCCCTCGCGAGAAGTCATCTGGAAGGGCCGGGCGAGGTCGTCCTTGTTGGCGAAGGCGATCGAGTGCACCACCGCGTGGAGGTCGTCGCCTTCGGCGCGTAGCATTTCGGAAAGGCGTTCCACGTCGGCTTCCTGAGTGACGTCGCAGGACATGACACGGGCGGCGCCAAGCTCGCGGGCCAGTTCCTCCACGGTCTCCTGCTGGCGGTCGCCCTGGTAGGTGAGGATCAGCTGTGCACCCTCGCGGCGAAAAGACCGGGCGATCGAGTAGGCAAGCGACCAGCGGTTGGCGAGCCCGAGGATGAGAGCCGTCTTATCTTTCAGCAACTGCGGCATGAATTCACCATTGTAGCCCGAGGATTGCGACCGGATCTTCCTTTGACCGGCGATGATCAGGCCGCAGGGGGCTCTGACGAGCTTGGCAAGGCTTGCCGAGGGTCGAAAGCTCTCACATCGGCGGGCCATGGCGGGGATGTCCGCTCCGGATTGGGGAACCGCAGAATCCTGGCGGCCGGGCGCTTGCCTGAGGAGAGCCTGCGCCCCGAGCGGGGAAACGGATTCCGGGGAGCGACGCGCCCCCACCGGGGTTCGAGTAACGCAAGCCATGAGGGTTCCCTACCGGGGAGGGTTCCGCGAGAGCCTCCTTCGGCTGGCCGCGAGAAGGGCGGCAGGCGGCACCGGGAGTCTCGCGGCGCAGGGAGGCAACCCGCAAGTCATTGATATGTCGAATAGTACCACCTTCTTGCTATTGGCAAAGGCGCTCGTGAGCGGACCGGAAGGTCCAGCGCAGCCTCGCTTGGCTCGCTTCGGGAAGGGCGGCAGGCGGCACCGGGAGTCTCGCGGCGCAGGGAGGCAACCCGCAAGTCATTGATATGACGAGAACTGCCAGCTTCTTGCTATTGGCAAAGGCGCTCGTGACCGGACAAACGCGATTTCAGGGCGACCTCCAAGGCTGACGGGCATTTTTGCGCAAACTCATTCCCTGAGGCATTGCGCGGAAGACACTGGGATACCCCCCTCGAAAGGAGTCGGAATGGCTGAGGTTCGATTGAAGGCTCGTGAGGCAGCTTATCTGAGGGCCTTCGTCTGGATGGCTTTGGAAATGAGGATCTTCCGGGAGACCATCGACGACGAGGCGGAACTGGTGATTGGCGAGGCGATCGGGAGGATCGGGCGGCAGTTGGCACGCCTGAAATACGAGGACGGGCCCCGGGTGGAAGATCTGTTGCCGCTGATCTTCCAGCCCATGGCCTTTATGGACCCGGGACTCGATCTCAAGGAGGCGCTGCGAGAGACGTTGGAGCAGGTCCACTGAGTTCCGGCGACGACCGTATCGCTGTCCTGCGGGCGGCCGGGCTGCCGGGGCGGGCCGGAGGGCGAAGTAGACGCCCCCGGCCCGCTGCCGGGAGCGATGGTGGCGAGAAGGCGGAAGGGGTGAATTGAGCAACGAGGAGGACGTATGAGTTCGCTGAAAGAGCTGGTTGAAACGCTGGAATACGGGACGGCAGTGGAGTTCCGGAACCTGACGATGGTTCCGGTGCAGGCGCGGACGAACGGGGAGCCACCATATTTGCTCTTCCGGGATGCCGTGGAGAAGGGTCTCGCGCAGGTCACCGAGCTGGGTGGCGGCGTGGTGCCGGAGGTGGCTCTGGAGAACTCGGCGGATCTGCCCGTGCTTCTGGTGGCCGGAGAGGAACTTGTGGGGGCGAAGCAGAACCGGATGGTGAATCTGACGATTCTTGCTCCGGCGAAGAGCAAGATCGTGATCCCGGTCTCGTGCGTGGAAGCGGGGCGGTGGCGCCCGGTTTCGCCTCGGTTCGCACCCGCGGATCATCTGGTGTTTTCCCGGCTCCGGGCACAAAGCGCCGCCTTCGTCACGGAGAGTCTGCGAAGCGAGGGCAGGCGGCACACTCGCCAGCATCGAGTCTGGGACTCGATTGCGGAGCGGAGCCGCGTCTTCGGGGCGGAGTCCGGAACCGGAGCCGTGGATGCGATCTTCGAGCGGCGACGGGATGAAGTGGGGGAGTTCGTGCGGGCGATACAGTGGCAGGAAGGGCAGGCGGGCGCGGCATTCCTGATCGAGGGCCGGCCGGCAGGCATTGACGTGTTCGACCATCCGGGGTCGATGCGCAAGCTGTTGCCGAAACTGGTCCGGAGCTACGCGGTGGATGCGCTGTTCGAAGAGCCTGCGCGGAAGTTGAGGAAGGAGCCTCGGGAACGCGCAAGCGGCGAACCGGCGGCAGCGGCACCCGTGGATGTGGTTGCGAGAATCCGCGAGTGGCTTTCCAGGATGGACGATTCCGGGGCGACCGTGGCGCCTGCGGTCGGCATGGGGCAGGACTTCCGGCTGGATTGCGCGCAAATCACGGCAGCCGCGCTGTGGGCCCTGGACCGGTTCGTTCATTTCTGCGCCTTCCCGCGCGAGGTGGAGGAACCCGAGCCCTACTGGGGGCGGGAGCGCTTTGCGAGCAGGCAGGAAAGGATGGACTTCCTCCGGCGCCGCCGAGGTGGCGAAGGCACCGGCGGGGGGGGGAGGATGTCCGGTAGCCACGGAGGAGGCGCCACGGGAGAGGCCGGGGGCCGGAATGGCGGCCTCCGGCCCCGGCCTTTTTCGGGAGCCCGTCAATTGGGCGCCAGCACGAAGCTGAAGGTCACGTCGTTGGACCAATTCACGGTGAGGGTGCCGGAGCCGTCACTGAGGCGCACCACGGAGGCGCCCTGCAGCATGGCGATGGCGCCGATGGGGGTCAGAACGGGGGCGGGGCTGGAACCAGCAGGCAGCGTATTGGACGGGAACGAGATGACGTACTGTCCGGTGCCACTGCGGGTGGACGTCCAGCCGGCGGGCAGCGCCTGCGCCGAGCCGGAGGAGTTAATGACGCCGCCGAGGACACGGCTGTTCTGCGAGGCCTCAATGTAGTACCCGTTGAGATCGACGATGAAGTCGACGCTGTTGCTGGTGCGGACGTCGATACCCCCATTGACGCCGGAGGCGACAATGACTGCGTTGTTGTAAAGTCCCGCGGTGGCGCCGTTCAGGAAGGACGTGTAGGGGTAAGGGTAGCCGTCGGGCCAAACGGAAAGCCATCCCAAAGGACCCGAGGTGAGTGCCAGGAGGTTCAGCGAGAAAGCCTTGGCTTCCGGGGGAATGACACAGTTTGGATGGGACTTCAGCGGGAATGAGCGGATTACGTTCGGCTGAAGCGGGGGGGCGCCAAAGGGCGCGGGGAAGTTCTGGAAGCTGCGGGTGTCGACGAGGCGGCATGGAGTTATGCCGACGAAGAGGAGCGGTTCTGTGAGTGGGGTGACGCTGCCGGAGCGCGGGATGCCGGCCGCGCCGGCCGCGAGTTTGCCGGAAGCAGCCTCTTCTTCGGAGGCCAGCAACGGCTGCGACGGCATCCAATACGCCGGTGCCTGCCAGTTGCGAATGGGGATCTCCTGGCCGGGATGAACGGGTTCGCCTGCCGTAAGGAATGGCAGAAACAGGAACGCGCCGGCAAGTGTCGTCTGGAGGATCCGGGAGAAGAGTGGTTGGTGGCACATCCTACATGGAAATTCGGCGAGAGCCAGAACAGACTCCATATGCCGCAATGGCAGATGGGGGATGGGGTGGCTCAGGACGGGAGGCGGCTTCGGCGATTCGCCGTCTCGGCGAGCAGGTGGGAAAGAGGTTCCGCGCGATTCCGCCAGGAAGTCTGACGTGCGTGTTCGCGCCGGGCGGATTCCAACGCCAGGTCCTCTTCACGAAGGGCATCAGCGACGGCGCGGGCGAACGCAGCAGGGATCTCCGCCCGGTAGATCAGCGGGCCGAAACGGTCCAGCTCGGGCATGGGGCCAGCCACTACTGGCAGGCCGAAATGGAAGTATTCGTAGATCTTGATGGGGGCCATGAACCGGGCCTGATCGCCGGTCCGAGGCAGCAGCCCGATGCGGAAACCGGAGAGGATCGCCGGAACCTGCGATGGAGGCGCCTCGCCCGGCAGCACGACATTGGGAAGGCCCGACAGCGCCGCCAGGACTTGCGGGGAGGGGGTTCCGTACAAGGCAAAGCGGACCTCGGGGAGCTGACGGGCGGATTCGGCGATGGCTTCGATCCAGAACCAATCTTCCAGGGCCCCGACGTAGCCGGCAACGGGCTGGCGGGTTCTTGGGCCCGAAGGCGGAGGCCAGTCTGGAACGCCGTTTTCAACGAGCGCGGAGCGGTCGCTGATCTCGGGCAATGCGCGAAGGATGTGGGCCTGCAACCCGCGGGAGCAAAACAGGATGAGGTCAGAAAGGCGCATGGCGTCCGGTTCGGCGGCTGAAATGGCCGGGGCCATGCCGGGCAGAGACGGGAGCCAGTCGTGACAGTCATAGACGAGCGGCGCTCGCCAGCGGCCTTGAACAAGGCGGGCGCAGCCGGCCCAAGTCGGGAGAGAGATGATCAGGACGGGCCTTTGGACGCACGCGCGCCGCAAGGCCCATTCGATGGAGTCCGCCACGGCCAAGGACTCGGAGGGGGCCAGCAGTCTGTGATGAAAGACCGGTTCAGATGGGAGCGGGGCATGGATTTCGAAGATGCGCTCTTCCAGTCGGGCGAGGGCGGGGCGGCGTCTTCGCCAAGGGGCGGAAGGGTACTCGCGTCCGAGATGGGGGTTCAGCAGGAAGCACCGGTGGCCCAGGGCGGAAAGCGCGAGCGCAAGCCGCTGGGTGCGCTGGAGCCGGTGGTGCCAGTCGGTCATCGGGAGGAAGAGGACATCCAGGAGACCGGGGTCGGGCGGTGGGATGGTCAGCCTCGGAGCGGTGCCCTGCCACTCGTGAGGCAGTTCCCAGCAGCGGAGGAACTCGGCGGGCTGCTTATCCGGGAAGAGCGGAAAGTAGACGTGCCTCAGATAGAAGGGGCGGACGGCCTCGCGCAGGCGTTTGGCGAATGTGGGGAAATCCGGCATGTGGGGACGGATCAGGGCCCGAGTGTGCTCCCTGCCCAGTCTATCAGCGAGAGGGAAGGAGGGATGCCGTGGGCGTTGTTCGCGCAGGAGCCGAAGAAAGGGAAGCGTGAGTTAAGGGCCGGGGAACCGGCACGGTTGCGCGGGGTGCCGGTGGGGGCGTGGAAGGGCAATTCCTGTGCCCGGCAGAAAAATCTGGGCCCCTCTTTACAAGAGGCAGGAATCTTGTTATAGTAAAAACTCCACCACCCGCCAGGAGCGGGAGGGATTTCCCCCATCCGCCCCCCTCCCGCTCCCCCCCACAGACCTCGGCAGACGCCGGAGGTCCGTCCGTGCAATCTTCCTTCTCTGCCCGCCGGGGCTTTCCTTTTATTCGCCGCCCCCAGACTGCGCCGCAAGGCTGCACTGCTCGTTCGCAGCATCAGATGCGGGCCTGCCCTGTCGGACGGGTTCAGGCGTGAGCCGTGCCGAAGGTGATTTGCTCGATGCCTCTACCAGGAAAGCTCACGCCGCAGTCGCATACGCAGCGGTTCGGCAGTTCCGGGGCGCTGCCGCCGAAAGGGGCCGGGCTCCGCTCCGCCAGGGGGTGCCGAAAACGGCCCATGAAGGCAACAGGGATATGGAATCTTCAACCCGAGCGTCGTGGGATTTTCGACCGGCATTGACAGGCGGCAAACGGAGGGGCAGACGACACTGTCCTCGGTTGGGCTGGTCGAGGAGGGTTGTGGGTTACAGGGCGGGACAGATGCGCCAGTCCTCTTCGCCTTGGGGAGCGGCCTGGGGGTGGGGAGTTCCCCCCGGGCCGAAGCCCGGGGGAATTGGGGTTGGGAAGTCTGTTTGGTTGGCGGGAGGCGGTGGAGAGGATGAAGAATTCGTGTTGCGGAACTTACTGAATCCCGCATAATACAGTGTCAGTCGAAGCACAATTCTGCCTGCTTCCAGAAGGCAGCGGTCAGGCGACGGCGTTTCCGCTTCATGCTCTTCAATGCCATCCTCGCCATCGCCCCCAATTGCCACCACTCCCGCGGACAGACGTTGGCCAACTGATGCTGCTTCCAGTAGCCCCAGAGGTACTCCACCGGATTCAGCTCCGGCGCACAGGCGGGCAGGAACTCGATCTGAATCCGGCCCCGGCTGGCCTCCACATACTGCCTCACCAGCGCGCTGCGATGCGCTGGCAACCGGTCCCGGATCACCAG
>JBBIIK010000076.1:0-12359 GCA_037446555.1 Acidobacteriota bacterium | reverse complement strand
GCCTGATGGCGGCGACTGCGTGAGGGGCGCCCGGAGAGGGCGAAGAAGCCCCGCGAGGGCCCGATGAGGGCCCACCGCGGGGCGTGGGAAGGCTGCGGAAAGCCGATTCAAAAGCCCGAGAAAACGACAGAGAGCATTTCGGGCAAATTCACAGCGCGTATTTCAGCGACCTGTTAGCCCCGTGCGCCAGCCGGGCCGCTGATACTCACGCCTGAACTCCCCATGGCGCCCTCCGGCCATACCCCGTACAATGGCCCCATGCCCAAATTCCTGATCGAGAGGAATGTCGCTGGAGCCGGCAGCCTCTCGCCAAGCCAGCTGCAGGCGATCAGTCAAAAGTCCTGCAACGTGCTCCGATCCCTCGGACCGCACATCCAATGGGTCCACAGCTACGTTACCGAAGACAAGATCTACTGCGTCTACATCGCCCCCGACGAGGCCTCCATCCGCCGCCACGCCGAACTCGGCGGCTTCCCCGTAGACCGCATCAGCGTTGTCTCGTCGATCATCGATCCGGTCACCGAAGAGCAGCAATAGGACGCTCCTCCGCGCCCAGGCGCGGACCCGCACAGCCGGCGCTCCCCACTGCCGCGGCTGCACCCGCCGCCGGCCCGCCGCCCGGTTCGCGTACAAACCCGGACACACTCCGCGCCCGTGAGTCACGGCAAAATCCTTCCCCTCCGCCCCGCTACTGCCGCGGAAAATAGCGCACGCGCACCGTCACCACCACGCGCTCCCCGGGCACCGCCCCCGGCAGTGGCTGCCATGCCGGCAGCGCATCCACCAACACCACCGCCAGCCGGTCCAGCGCTGCATTGCCCGACGGCGCCGCCACCTCGCGCTTCACGATCCGCCCCGTCCGGTCCGCCTCCGCTCTCAGCACCGCCACGCCCGGCGTGCCCGCGTCGCGCCTGTCAGGCAGCACTTCGAAACTCGCCCGCCGCAGCCGCGCCACCAGCACCCGCAGCCACTCTTCCATTTCCGCCGCCGCGCCCACATCCACCGATCCCTCCACCCCGATCCCCACCCGCGCCGGAGAAGCCGGCAGCCTCAGCCCCTCCCTTGCCCCTCCTCCCGGCACCTCTGCATCGCCCGCCCGCACCGCCACCAAACGCTCGCCGGCGCCCCACCGCGCCCGCGTGTTGCTCGGCGGCACCAGGTCGAACGGCGTCGCCGCCCCCTTGCCCACCCGCTCCGGCACCGAGCCAGCCGGCAGCGCGCCTCCGCCGCCGCTGAACAGAATCGACAGCGCCGCCGCACTCGCCTCCCCGTAGGTGCGCCGCTCCTCTGCCGCGCCCTCCCCCCCGGCACGCGCTTCCTCCGTCCTCCGCCCCTCCAGCAGCCGCCGCAGATCCGGCGCGTAGAGCCTCTCCTGCGGCGCCAGCGCCGAAAGCGGAATGTTGCGCTCCCTGCCCCGCAGCGGGCTCCGCTCTCCCAGCTCGAACAGCGGCGACGCCAGCAACACCGCCTGCCCGAACTGGTATCCATAGCCGAAACGCTGCGTGTACTGGACGACGATCACGCCCGCCTGCACCACCCACGCCACTACCGCCGCGTGCAGCGCCAGCGAGGCAAGTTGCGAGCCCCACCACAGTCCCTGCCCCCGCTCCTGCAACTCCTCGCACGCCGCCAGACGCGGAACGTCCCGCGCCGCCGCCGAGGCTGCCTCCGCTTCCGCCGCCCTGCCCCTCATCACCGTTCCTCAGCCCGCTTGCGCCAGCAGCTCTTTCACCTTCTTCTCGATCTCCGCCGGCGGCTTGTTGTCCAGAGCCGCCTGCAATTCCGCCCTCGCCCTTGCCTTGTCCCCCTTCTTCAGCAACGCCGCGCCGTAGTGGAACCGGAACGCTGGCTCGTCCGGGTACTTCTTCACCAGTCCCTGGAAAATTTGCATCGCCGAATCCAGGTCATTCTTCTTGTAGAAAATCCACCCCACCGTATCGGTGATGTACCGTTGCTGCGGAAGCCGCTGCAAGGCCAGTTGCGCCAGCCGCAACGCCTCGTCCAGATCGCCGCCGTGCTCGCTCAACAGATAGGCGAGATTGTTCATCGCGATCGGCGTGTTCGGGCTCAGCTCCAGCGCCTTCCGGTAGGCGGCGATCGCCTCCTGGTACCGTCCCGCTGACTCATAGGCGTACGCCAGCCGCAGCGTCGCCTCCAGGCTCGACGGCGTGATCTGCAACGCCCTCTGGAAAGCCAGAATCGCCCGCGGCAGATCCCCGTTGAACTGGTGCGCCTGCCCCAGCAGCAGGTACAGGTAGTCCCAGTTCGGATCCCGCTCCGCCAGCCGGATCAGCTCCCGAACCGCCAGCGGATAGTCCGCCGTCCGAAGCGCCGTGCGCGCCACCAGTAGCCGCAGCCGCGCGTCGTCGGGCGTCTTCGCCAGCTCCGCCTGCGCCAGCGCCAGCCCCTCCTTCGGCCGGTTCTGCGCCAGCTCCACCTCCACCCGCCCCGTCAGCGCCCGCACGTCCTTCGTCTTCTCGTACAGCTCCCGCAGCCGCGATTCCGCTTGCGCCCAACGCCGCTCCGCCAGGTCTAGAAACGCCATCTGCAAATGGGCCTCCCGGTAATTCGGGAACTCCTTCAGTAATTCCGTCAGGATTTTCCGCGCTTCATCGTAATTGCCGAGGCCCGTGTAGGCTGCCGCGCGAAAATACCGGCCCTCCGGATGCCGCGGGTTGATCGTCAGAACATCGGAAGCCGTCTGCTGCAACTCGCGCCACTGCTCCCGGTCCATCGCCATCTGCGCCAGCGCCAGCCGCGGCTCCAGGTAGTTGCGCTGCATCCACGCCGCCTCCAGGAACGCCGTCCGCGCCTCCTCCATCTTCCGGTTCGCCAGCAGCGCCAGCCCCAGGTTGAACCGGATCACGGGGTTGGCGGGCACGTCCTTCGCCAGCTGCTGAAACTCCCTCAGCGCCGCCGCCGCGTCCTTGCCCAGCACCAGCAGCGCCCGCCGCGCCCGGCTCTCCGGGTCCTTCGGCGCGTCCTCCAGCACGTCGGCGTACGCCTTCTCCGCCTCGTCGCGCTTGCCCTCCAGCAGCAGCAGGCTCGCCAGCCGCTTGCGGTACTCCGTGCGCAGCGCCGCGTCCTTTCCCGCCTCCTTCCATCCCGCCTCATATAGCCCGCGCGCCTCCGCGATCCGCCCGATGCTGCGGTAGAAATCCCCCGCCGCCATCCGCCCGTTCTCGTATTCCCCGCCAGCCAGCGGTGCGAGCGCCTGCTCCATCTCCTTCGGCTTCTGCATGCGGAAGAAATGATTGGCCAGCATCAGCCGTCCCACCGGATCTTTCGGATTCCTTGCGATCCACTCCCGGCACACCGCCTCCGCATCGGCGGGTCGCTTCTGCCGCACGCAAAGGTTGTACACCGCGTCCCAGGCCGGACCCAGCCTCGCGTCCATTCCCAGCGCTTGCCGCAACAACGACTCGGCTTCTTTCTCCTCCCCGAGGGCCAGCCGCGTGATGCCGGCGCTCGCTACAGCCAGCGCCGAATCGGGCTTCTGCTTCAGGGCCTTGTCAAACCACGGCAGCGCCTCTTTGGGTTTCTTCTCGAGCAGCGCCACCTGCCCCGCCAGCATCTGCCCCTCGAAGGAATCCGGCTTCTTTTTCAGCAGGCTATCGGCAATTTCACTCGCCTGTTTCAACGGAAAATCCTCGATCGCTCCGTGCTGCAAATACGCCAGGATGTGCAGCCCGGCGAGCCGGATCTTCACATCCTCGTTCTCCGGCATCAGCGCCATCGCCTGCCGCAGCGCCAGCAGCGCCCGCGTCGCGTCCCCGCCCTTCTCCAGGTCGCACAACGCCAGCCGGTAATACGGCTCGCCCCAGTCCGGGCTTTTCTGAATCGCCTTGCGGAACGCGATCGCCGCCTCGTCGTACTTCTTCTTCTCCAGCAACTCCAGCCCCTGCCGGTGATACGGCTCCGCCACCATCCGCTTCGCCGGCGAGCAGCCCGCAAGCGCCAGCACCAGCGCGAGGAGTCCGGCTGCCACCAGGAAAGCACCCGTGCCTGACCAGCCCCTTCCAGCCGCCAACCCGAAAGACAAAAGAGAGTGCCGTTGCCTGCTACTCATAGGAAGATCCTCGAAGAATCCGGTATCAATGAAACCTGCGTCCTGTGCCGCGTCTCCTCGCAACCGTGCACCTCGCAATCCCCGCCGCCCCCATCACCCGCAACGTCTGCTGAGCGGCGAGCAACAACCCTGCTGCCATCCATCCTTCTTTGCTGCCGCCCGAATTGTCCGCCGCCGCGGCAAGGAATGCTCTCAACCATTCCACGAGTTGGTCACCGCAAGCGAACGGCCTGTCCCCAAGGCGGCACCCGCGCGCCTGCTTATTCAAATCCTACGCGAATTGCCGGCCCGCGGAAAACGCCGGCCCCACTCCAAAAGTACCATCCGCCATCGCCTGTTCCCCATGGCACCCTCCTCACCCCTCGCACCCATGCGCGCCAGCGCAGGGCCTTACTTCCCAACCCTGCACAACTCCTGCACCAACAAGATTCCCCTGCGCGCAAGCGCAGGGCCCAACATTGACACCCTCCCACACTCTCTTGAGTTACTGCGCCAGCGCAGGGCCCACTCCCCAACCTCCCACTCTCTGCCACCAACCTCAACAACCTCCCGGCCCTCCTTCCCCCGGCTTCAGCCCGGGGGAAACTCCCCAACCCAGGCCGCCCCCCATGCGCAAGGAACGGACGCGTCTGTCCCGCCCCGATCCACCGCAAACCCGCCAAGAAAGAGGCCGCGACCATCAGGGAGCGGTCGAGACCATCTCCCAAACCTCCACACCCCTCCCACTCTCGCCGTGGACTCCCCAACCCCATTCCCCCGGGCTTCAGCCCGGGGGAAACTCCCCAACACCCTCCCACTCCCCTGCCCCCCACTACTCCCAAACCAGATCCCCCCGCGCGCCGCAAGGAATATTCAGAGCTGTGGATCTGCTGCGGCGCGGAGGAGATGAGCCACACTGCGATTTCGCGAATGCAGCCCCAAAAACAAACCGGGGCAGGCGTGACAAGCCTGCCCCGGAGGAATACAGTGTGGGGTTTCTGCTCAACCCTTCTTCGCGTTCGCCTTCCGCCTGCGCAACAGGTACAGCGCAAATCCCACAGTGCCCATCAGGGCGTAGGTGGAAGGCTCTGGGACAACGCTAAAAGTCCCGGCACCATAACGAATGATGGGACCGCCCCCGCTCCAAAAATCCCAAACCGTCGGGAGCGTGCCGACACCGTACGCGTTTCCAATGTACGGCCCAACACCCCAAACCACGGCGCCATTATACGTATTCGAGGATGCAACATGGGTGGGAAGACCACCGGAAGCGTTGTAATTCGGCTCGCCAGTGCCATATCCGTAGGCGATCACCATCCAATAGCCCGCCGATAAAGTGGTTTCCGGGATCGATTGCCACCGCGCCCCGCTAACGAGAGGGTATGAGCCGCCCGCGGAGAAAGTGGCAGAGGCCGCTGGAGAGTTCGCAAGAACCGTACCAGCGTCAGTAAGCTCGCAGTTGGATGCAGTTGTGCACCCAGTAATTGATCCGAGTATCGTGACTTCCCGAATCTCCACGTACAAGTCTCTTAAAAGTCCATTCTGCCCTGAATCAAATACGCCAAGCGCATCGATTGTGATGGGCCTTGTAACTTGAAAGGTCATTCCCAAGGCACCTGTCCAACCTTGGTTACCGGTGACGTTGTTGTATGCGATTGCCGGATCGACGCTAATCGCCCACCCCGCCACGCTGCCCGCCACCAACAGCACCATCAAGCTCAATGCGCGACTCATTTCGCTCGTCCTCCCTCACTCTCTTCGGCGCGGCCCCTACACCAAGACCGTCCGCCGAAAGTTCGTCTTTGAGTATACGGCAACACAGCTTTCCATGCAAGTCCCAATTTGCATGAAACCCGCTTTATTTCAAAGCATTGGACAAATGTACAAAGCCAAGGCCGTAGTACTACCCCCCCCTCTTCCCCCTGCCAAACCACTGTTTGGAACAAAACTTGCCATACGGTTCAGCCGCACGATCTCCTCCACCACACCCGCCGCCCGCTCCACCATCCCTTGCGTCATCCCCGGATACAGGGGAAGCGACACAATCCGCTCATACAGCGCCGCCGCGCGCGGGCAGGCATTCTCCTGCCGCGCCGCCAGCTCGCTAAACGCCGGGTGCGCCGGCACCGGGATAAAATGCACGCTCGCGCCCACGCCCCGCCTGCGCAGTTCCTCGATGAATTCCCCTCTTCCTATCTTCAACCGCTCCAGCCGCAGCCGCAGGATATACAGGTGCCAGGCGTGCCCGCCATCCAGATCCCCCGGCGGCAGCTCCAGCTCAGCCAGCCGGCGGAACCGCTCGTGATAGTACGCCACCAGTTCCCGCCGGCGCGCCAGGAAGCCTTCCAGCTTCCGGAGCTGCGCCACCCCTACCGCGGACTGCAGGTCGCTGAGATTGTACTTGAAGCCCGGCTCGAGCACCTCGTAGTACCAGTTGCCCCTGTCCGTATACCGGTTCCACGCATCCCGGCTGATGCCGTGCAAACACAGCACCCGCATGCGCTCGGCCAAACCGGGATCGAACGTCGTCACCATCCCGCCCTCTGCTGTCGTCAGGTTCTTCGTCGCGTAGAAGCTGAACGCCACCGCCGCGCTGCGCGGATCGCCACCCACCCGGCGCTGCCCGTAGCGCGCCCCCGCCGCATGCGCCGCATCCTCCACCACGTGCAGCCCGTGCCTTGCGGCGAGCGCCCACGAATCCTCCATCCGGCACGGCAGCCCGGCCAGGTGCACCGGCAGCAGCACCCGCGTGCGCGGCGTGATGCGCTCCTCGACGGATGCCGGATCGAGGTTGCCGTCGTCGCCGATATCCGCCAGCACGGGCGTCGCCCCCGTGTGGGTGATCACATGCACCGTGGAGCAGAACGTCATGGGCGTGGTGATCACCTCATCGCCCGGCCCCACCCCCAGCGCCGCCAGTGCCAGGTGCAGCCCTGCGGTGCACGAGTTCACCGCCAGCGCATGTGGCGCGCCGCAATAAGCCGCGAATTCCTGCTCGAACTGCTTCGTCTTCGGCCCCGTCGTCAGCCAGCCGCTTTGCAGCACCGCCGCCACTTCGTCCAGCTCTTCCTGCCCGATCGACGCCCGGTGAAAGGGAATGAATTCCGGTTCGCTCATGCCTCTCCGCGCCCGTTCCGCCGCGGCAGCCAGCTCGCCGCCACCGTGCGGAACAGCATCTCCATGTCCGATCCGAATGTCCGCCGCTCCAGATACGCCGCCGAAAGCCGCAGCTTGCGGGGCAGCACCACTTCGCGGTAGAACCGCTCCGCGTCCTCGGCCGCCGCCAGCAGCGCTTCTTCATCGCGGAATTCGACGCTCGCCGGATCAGTGATCCCCGGCCGGGACTCCAGCACGCACCGCCAGAGCGGATCGCTCATGTCAACGTACTCCGGGACCTCAGGCCGCGGTCCGATCAGCCCCATCTCGCCGCGCACGACGTTCACCAGTTGCGGCAGCTCGTCCAGCTTCCAGCGTCTCAAGAAAGCGCCCACCCGCGTGATCCGCTTCTCGCCCTTCTTCGTGATCTGCGGCCCACCGTGCCCCACCACCATCGAGCGGAATTTCCACAGCTCGAACATCCGCCCGCCGCGCCCCACCCGCCGGTGGCGGAAGATCACCGGGCTGCCGCTGTCGACCCACACCGCCGCCGCCAACACGACGAGCAGCGGACTCAGCAGGGCGAGCCCCGCGGCGGCCAGGAGTCTCTCCAGCCAGTTGGGCATTCCCGATCACCGTGTCAGCCGCGTTGCTGCGGCAGGACTCTCGCAACCTTCCGGCGGCCATTTCCGTCCGAAATGCCACAGCCCCGCCACAAACCCAAGCCCATATCCAAAATGAAAACACGGAATCGCCGCCAGAATCCCCGGCAGCAATCCCCATCCCGCGCGCCGCGCCGCCAACGCCGCCGCGCCCAGTGCCGCCAGCCCGTAGGCGCCGGCCAGAGCCGCCAGCAGCCATCCCAGCCACCGCGCCGCCGGCGCACCCAGCGCCACCGACACGCCCCACCCCGCCCCCAGCCCCGCCAGCAAAAGCACGAACAGCCCCGGCGCCAGATGCCGCAGCTTCGCCGGCTGCCCGTGCTTGCGGATCACTGCCACTTTCCAGAACCCGTACTGGAAATACTGCCTGAACAGCTTCCTCAACGAGTTCCGCGGCTCGTACCAACAGCGGATCTTCGCGCTCTGCCACACCACGCCGCCTGCTTTCGTGATCCGGTAATTCAGCTCATCATCCTGGTTGCGCACGAGCCTCTCATCGAACAACCCAACCCGCTCCAGCGTCTCCTTCCGCCAGCAGCCTGGAAACACTGTGTCCGTCCGCCCCTCGAATTCCGGCTTCCGCGTCGCCGCGCCCCCGCAGACATAAGGCGCGTGAAAGGCTGCTGCGATCGCTTTCCCCCAGTACCCGCTTCCTTCCGCGCGGATCGCCCCTCCGACATTGTCCGCACCAGTCTCCTGTAACACTCCAACCGCCTGCCGCAGAAAGTCCATCTCATACCGCGCATGCACGTCCATCCGCACCACCACGTCTCCGCGCGCCGCCCGCACTGCTGCATTCAGTCCCGTCGAAACAATCCGCCCCGGATTGTGCACCACCCGGATTTCCGGAAATCTCCGGGCATAATCATTTAGATTTTCCCGCGTCCCGTCATCGCTTTCCCCGTCCGCAATCAAAAATTCACACTCCAGCCCGCCCCTGTCGAGCCGCAGCAAGTTCTCCAGAAATTCCGCGATATGGGCCCGTTCGTTCCGGCACGGCACCACGACGCTGACCCGTGTCCGCCGCGCTTCGCTCATTGCCCCTCCCGCGCCACACGAGAAATCACCGCCCGGAACTTCCCCCCGGCCCCCCGCTCGATTTCCTTCACCCGCTCCACGTCCACATGTACAGCCTCCCCCAGCCTCTGCCGAAGCCGGCGTTTCAACTCCTCTTCCGTTCTCGCCCCAAACTCCGCCCCCGGTACTACCCGCACGCGCACCCGGTCGAGCTCTTCCTGCACGATCTGTGCCTCCCGCACCGGCAATCCGCCCTTGAATACCGGGTCCAGCCGCCCCACTCTCCGCCCGTCCGGCGTCACGATCAGGTCGTCGCACCGCCCTTCCACTCTTTCCAGCAGCGGCAGACCCCGCCCGCACTCGCAGCGCTCCCGCTCCGCCGCCGGCTTCACCCGGTCTCCCACACGGTACCGCACCAGCGGCATGTCCTCGTCCAGCAGCCCTGTCGCCACCAGGTCCCCCGCGCCGCTCGAGTCAGCGTTCAGGATCTCCACAAAACCTGCCTCCGGGAACCAGTGCAAGCGCCCCTCCTCGCACTCCCCTGCCGCCGCCGCCATCTCGCTCATCCCGTACGTCTCGCGCACCGGCGCGTCGAACGCCCGCTCTATCGCCTCCCGCTGATGCTCGAACAGCGGCTCGGCATTGGTGAGCACCACCCGAAAGCGCAAGTCCCGCACCCCCAGCCGCAGGCACTCCTCGGCCAGCGTGTGCAGGGCCGAGCTGTAGCCCCACAAGTAAGCCGGACGGAACCGCCGCAACTCCTCCACATAATACGGAATCCACTGCGGCGCCAGATGGTAGCTCGAGAGATACAACTGGCGCATGGCACGGTTGTGCACCCAGAACGGCGGCTCGCGCTGCTCCGCCGCCACCACCAACTGCCCTCCCAGGATCGCCCACTGGTCGCGCCGGCTCACTCCGTGCCACCGCCGCCACCGCGCCTCAAACAGCGCATACCACGCCCGCAGCGCCCGCCGGCTGTGCCACACACGCAGGGGCGTCCCGCTCGTGCCGCTAGTGTGCTCTTCCATCATCCGCCGCCGGTCGCAGTCCTCCGCCACAAACGCCTCCGGCTGCCGCCGCAAGGCCTCCTTCTCGAGCACCGGCCAATTCTCCAGCCGCTCCCAGCTGCCGGAATCCCCCCGGATCCTCCGCTCCGCCCACATCGAGCGGTAATACGGCACCTGCCGCGCCGCCCGGTCCAGCACCCGCGCCAGCCGCTCCTCCTGCCACGACTTCCACTTATCCCCTTTCCACGACTCCCGCTCCAGCGCCTCCTCCACCAGCCGCTCCGTCTCCCGCCCGTACCGCCACTTCTCCAGCCGCCACCCGTGAGCGGACGCCGCCACGTCCCGCAACCATGCGGGCATCCGGTGATACAGCCGCAGCAAACCCTCGGCCGCCATCAGCCCTCAAAGGGAAAAGGCGGCAGAGCCGGGAGCTGCGCTCCCCTGCCTCCTGCCGCCAGGAATCCGGCTGTCCGAGCCCTCAAGCGCGGGCGCGCCGCCTCCAGAGCGCCAGCGCCGCCAGCCCCGCCCCCAGCAACCCGATCGTGCCCGGCTCAGGAATGTTCGTCAGGGTGACTTCGTCCAAACCGGTGATGTCCACGCAGTTGAATCCCTCGATGGGGCACCCGTAGACGGGCCGGTCTCGATAAGCTGGCACCCAATCGGCCAGAATCGCAATTTGTGTAACCGTAGACATCGTCGCTTGGATGTCCGATGCACTGGCCGCCGCACCGGAACTGAGCATCCACGGAAAACTCTCGTTGAAAGCAACCTGATTCCCCGTCCAGCTCGCCGTGGCACCCGGCAATGCAACGGCACGCAGGTCTGGACCACCGCTCCCTTGCACAACGACGACGGCATCTCCCACATACTCGTAATAATCCCTGTAGTTGTATTCCGTGAAACTCTTTAAATGGAAACTCAGTATGCCGCCATACAAATCGCCGCTCCAGGACGAAGGGGCGAGGAACATGTAGAACCCGCCACCAAGATCCTCCGCCTCCAGGTAACCCGTATTGCCAACCCCGCCCGAACCAGCCTGGACCGGGGCAGATCCTCCAACCCCAGGAGAAAACGAACAGACTCCGCCGACACAATAGTTAGAATTGTACTGCCCCCCGGTCCACCCCTCCGTATCCCCCGGCGTATTAAACCCGCTATAGAAGCTGAACACCGCCCCTTGCGCCCCCGCCGCAACCAGCGCCATCAGAACCACCAGCAATCGTATCTTCATGATTCCTGCCTCCAGTTCAGCGCTCCCATTCATTCTAAACTCACTTCCCACATCCTGGCCAGTCCCAATTTGGGTTAGCCCGCCTAGCCCGCCGGCGTCGAAAACTCCGCCGAAGTACCACGTTCGTTCGTCACCTTTACCGTCACTCCCTCCAGTTCCTCCAGCAGCTTGTTCCGGTCGTCCGTACTGCCCACCACCGTAAACGGCACGGTCGCCGAAAACAGCCCCCCAAAGCTCAGCGACGCCGCGCTCCCGTACCACAACTGCGCCGCCGGCCCCACATCAAAGGTGAACGTCTCGCTCTTGCCCGTCCTCCTTCGAATCGTCACTTCCATCTTCGTCAGGCTTCGCGTCGTACTGTAGCCCGTCACCACCACTTGCACCGCCGTCAGGCTCGCTTCCAGCCGCGCCGCCAGCACCTCCGGCGCCTGTTCCGGCACCGTCAGATCCAGCGGCGCCTCCTGCTCCGGCGTCAGCACGATCCCCCCTTCAGTCACAAACGACGGCGTCAGCACGATCCGCCCCGCCGCCGTCCCCGTCTGCAGCCGCACCGACGTCGATCCATTCGAAAACACGGCCCGCGTCTCCCCCGCCGGAATCGTGAAGCTCACGGTCCGCCCGCCAGTTGAAAACTGCACTGCCGGATCAGCGCCGAAGCTCAGCGCATCCACCGTCATCGTCACCGTCCCCCGCAGCGTGACCGGATAGGCACGCTCCAGCCGCAACCCCACCGCCCCCTGCGTCATCGGCGCCACCGTCCCGCTCAACCCCTCCCACTGATAGCCCGGCAGTTCCGGCAAATCCGCCGCCGTCCCCGCCAGATTGAAAAACGCCGTTCCCACGCTCAGCACCGCCGTGTTCAGCCCCGGCACAAGCGGCGTAAACTCCACCCGGAACGACACCCGCTCGTCCGGCGCCACAACCAGCGGCAAGGCAGGCAGCCCAACCACCCGGAACGACTTCCCGCTCACGCCGATCGAATCGATCCGCGCCTCCCGGTTGCCCCGGTTCTCCACCGCAAACTCCACCGCCGTCGTCTGCCCCACCGCCGCCGGCGGCACCGCCACCTGCCCGCCCACTTCCACCAGCGTCACCCCGCCCGCCACATACGAATACTCCAGCACCGCCCCCACCGCCATCACCGACAGCACAAACGTCTCATCCCCCACCCTCAGCCGACCCGTCTGTCTGCCCGCCTCCACCCCCGTCACGCTCAGCCCGAACCATACCTCCCCGCCTGGCTTCACCACGGTCTGCGGCAGTGGCGGATCCACCAGCGCCCATCCCGCCCCGCT
>JBBIIK010000075.1:0-12705 GCA_037446555.1 Acidobacteriota bacterium | reverse complement strand
TCGGGCCGCGCCGCGCGGGCAGGCGCGGAGAGGCCTGACGGCGGCGCTGGTGGTAGAACGTCGACCGCGGCAAGCCCCACGCCTTCAGCACCCGAGAGGCGCCCGTAGACGCGCCCTGTGGAGGCCGACCGGGCGCCGCTCATCGCTTCGACCTCCACCGCAGAAAAGGCTTCTCGTCCTCCATGCGCCGGATGCGCTCCCGCAGCAGCTCGTTCTCCATGGCGAGTTCCGCGATGACAGACTTCATGCGGCGGCCCTGCTCGTCGACCAGGTCTTCCTGCCGGATCTTGAGCCCCTCCACGCCGGTCGCGAGGAAGGTGTCACGCCACTCCGACAGGGTGGCGGCCGTGACGCCGTATTTGCGGCTTGTGGACTCCAGATCAGCGCCACGAAGCAGCTCGAGAACCACGCCCATCTTACGCTTGGCCGACCACCGGCCCTCGGCGCTGCGGCCAGTTTCAGGGCCCGCGTCAGTCGCCCTCCGGGCTCCCTCCGCGGCGGGCGGAAACCGGTGATTTCGTGTTGGACATACTCACACCTCTTATCGCAAATCGGTGTCCAACGAAATCGTGGGGCGGGGGACCCAACTTGTGGAGGGGGCGGTGAGGCGAGAGTGCGGAGTTGTTCGTAAGTTTTTTAAATACATATACTTGCTCGATTTCCGGTTCGTTTCGTAATTCCCCGCGGGGGAGATGGCGTGGGCATCGCGCTCTTCACTTGTTTTTTTGTTTTTTGGGGCAAGCAACCATCCGAGACATCGGTGCACGGCGTTTTGATTAGAGCGAGTGGGGGGCGGCAGGTGTCGGTGAAAAGGCGCGAGAAATTGTTTCGTTGGCGGTGCGAAGGTTCCGTTCTGGCAGCAGGGAGAGTGGAGGGAGTTGGGGAAATGAGAGGGGATTGCGGAGTTTGCCCCGGGCTGAAGCCCGGGGGAATAGGGTTGGGTAGGTTGATGGGGCGGTGAGGGGGGCGCAGCCGTACACTGGAGATGTGGAAGAGGATCGGCAGGAGCGGAAAGGGTTGAGCCCGTATGCGAAGGCGGGCGCTTATGCAGGCCTGGCCTTCGTGACGCCCATCAGCGGGTGGGTCTGCTACAAGATTGGGCAGTGGCTTGACCAGAGCTGGGGGACCTCGTACATGTACCTGGCGGGACTCATCGTGGGCTGCGCGGCGGGGATGTATGAAACGTTCCGTCAGGCGGTACGGATCGAGGGGCTCGACAAGCGCCGATGACGGAGCTGAACTACGGGCGCACCATCCGGCGCATCGGGTGGATTTCGCTGGCGCTGGCAGTGGTTGGAGCGGCGGCGTGGCGGGTGTTCGGCGATACACGGACGATGCTGAGTTTTCTGGGCGGGGCTGCCATCGCAGGGCTGTCATTCTGGCTGCTGCACCGTCTGGTGGAGGACCTTCAGGCGGCAGCGGAAGGGCGGCGGGTGAAGACAGCCCGCTTCTTTGTGCACGCCTTCCGAATGGTGATTCTTGGCGGAACCGGCTATGTTATCTTGGAGTTTTGCGGAGCGAGCCGTGTCGCGCTCGCCTCGGGCCTCACCGTCGCGCTGACGGCCGCCACCATCGAAGTCCTGATCGAGTTGTTCTATGCACGAACATGAGCTGTGGTTTACGGCGCTTCTAAACAAGTATTGCGCGGCGCCGGTCAACGCCCTCTTCCAACTGGTCGGCTATCATACCGAAGACCCCTCGAAGCCATGGTCGAACTACATCGCCATGGAAGTCCTGGTGATCTTGATCCTTGTTACGGCGGCGCTGGCGCTGCGGGCGACATTAAGCGTGGACCGTCCGGGCAAGTTTCAGCTGGTGATCGAGGCGGTGTACAACTTCATCGCCGAGCAGGCGCGGGACATCATCGGGCACGGCTACCGGAAGCGGCTGTCGTGGTTCGCGATGGTGTTCCTGTTCATCCTGACGTCAAACCTGCTCGGCATCATCCCTTCGTTTGAATCGCCGACCATGTATTACTATGTGCCGGCGGGCGCGGCGATCGCGATGTTCTTCTACTACAACGGCCAGGGGATTCAGGAGCAGGGGCTGCTGGGGCACCTGAAGCATTTCGCCGGACCGGTGCTGCTGATTGCGTGGTTCATGTTCCCGCTGGAAGTGATCAGCCACCTGATCCGTCCGGTGTCGCTGACGATCCGACTGTTCGCCAACATGCTGGCGGGCGAGCAGGTGACGATCGGGTTCCTGGCGCTGGTGCCGTGGGCGGTGCCCGTGGCGTTCATGGCGCTGCACGTGTTTGTTTCCTTCATTCAGGCGTTCATCTTCACGATGCTCGGCATGGTGTACGTCGGCGAGGCCGTCGCCCATGAAGGGCATTGAGAACGGCATCATCGGCCGTCAGTGTGAGGCCCCGGCGTCCCAACGCACGGTGCGCAACCACCTCCTGGCGGCCAGTTCATAGCAAAAGGAGAAACCACCGATGCAAGTTCGGAACTTTCTGATCCTGGCGGCGCTGCTGCTTGTGGCCGCGCCGGCATTCGCGCAGCAGGGGCAGCAGTCCGGCGGCGTGTTCGTGCTGCCGGGCGCATTCGCCATGGCCATCGCGTCGAGCGTCTGCGGCCTGGCGCAGGGCAAGGCGATCGCCGCCTCCGTGGAGGGCATCGCGCGGAACCCGGGCGCGGCAGGCGCCATCCGAATCCTGCTGATTCTGGGTCTGGCATTCATCGAATCGCTGGCGCTGTTCACGTTCGTGAACATCGGCAAGTAGCCGGGGCGTCCGCGTCAATCCATGGGGGGCCGGCCTCGCGCCGGCCCCTCGTCTCTTTTACGCTGAAATCAGATGAAGCTCCACGGCATCTTTCCCCCCATCACGACCCCGTTCACCGCCGACGGGGAGATTTATGAAGCGAAGGTGGCGCACAACATCAGCAGGTGGAACCGCACCGGGCTTGCCGGGTACGTGGTTTGCGGCTCCACGGGTGAAAGCGTCCACCTCACCTTCGAAGAAAAGCTCCGGATGTTCGAGCTGGTGGCGAAGCACGCGGCGCCGGAGAAGCTCCTGCTGTGCGGCACGGGAGTGGAGAGCGTCCGGGAGACGCTCGAGTTGACGCGCCGGGCGGCGGAGATGGGCTACAAGGCGGCGATGGTGCGGACGCCGCACTATTACAAGAACCTGGTGAACAATGGCGCGGCGCAGGCGCTGTATTTCCGGGCGGTGGCGGACCAGAGCCCGATTCCGGTAATGATCTACAACTGGCCGCAAGCGACAGGTGTCGATATTCCGGCCGACACGGTGGTGGAGCTGAGCCACCATCCGAACATCATTGCGATCAAGGAAAGCAGCGGGAATCTCGAGAAAGTGATGCACATGATCCGCGAGTCGAAGCCGGGATTCCAGGTGCTGGTGGGATCGGCGCCGACGCTGGCGCCTTCGCTGGCCGTGGGCGCCGTGGGCGCCGTGCTGGCCTATGCCAATGCGGCGCCGTACTCGGTGATCGCCATCTGGGAGGCCCACCGGCAACGGGAGTTCGACGCGGCCATGGACTGGCAGCGCCGGATCGCGCGCGCGGCCGTGCTGGTGACGGTGAAGTACGGGATTTCGGGCCTGAAATATGCGATGGACCTGAAGGGATATTACGGCGGTCCGTGCCGGCTTCCTCTGACCGGCCTTACGCCGGAGGCGAAGCGTGAAATCGAGGAGGCTTTTTCCGGAATTCAAGGCTGAATTCATGGCTGGATTTTTTGAGTGACCCGGATGAGCGATGAAATCCGCGATTTGAGCCAAGGCTGTTCGGTTTCGCCGGAGGCGGTGGCAGCGCTTGAGTCCACCGGCGCGGGATACGAGATGCCGCTGGTTTGCCGGCGGCGCCTGGAGGGCCCCGCAGTGGAAGCCCTCCTTGGCCGGGCGGCCACCGAGTTGTTTCCGAAGGCTTCAAGTCCCGAAGGCGCACTGGCTGGGCTCTGGCTGTATCTTCAGGACTTCAGCTCCTGCCACGGCGTGGCGCAGGTTCTGCCTACAGCCGAAGGGAGCTACTGGCACGGGATCTTGCACCGGCAGGAGCCCGATGACTGGAACGCCGGCTACTGGTTCCGGGCGGCGGGTCCGCACCCGATTCACGCGGAGCTTCTGGAGCACGCCCGTGCGCTGGCGCGAAGACACTCCGGTGCTCACTGGCAGCCTGGCGTGCCGTGGGACGCGGAAGATTTCATCCGGTTCTGCGCCCGCGCGCGGCGCGAACCCGGCACGGATGCGGAGAGGCTGGCGCGGGCGGTGCAGATGGCCGAATGGAGGCTCCTGTTCCGCTGGTGTGCGCGCGTGCGAGGATAGAGCGAAGGACTGTAACGGGGAGCCTGCACGGATGAAGCGATGGATTCTGCTGGCGGCGGCGGTGCTCATCGGAGCGGCTGTACTGTGGCTGGCGACGAGGAAGCCCGCGGCGCCGGCAGTCCCGTTTGCGCGCGTCCGGCAGGAGATGCTGGTCAGCATCCTGACGACGAATGGCCGGACGGAGCCTGCCGAATGGGCTCCGGCGCGCGCGGCGCAGCCGGGCAAGGTAGAGAGGATCCTGGCGGAGCGGGGGGCGAAGACCGCGGCGGGCGCGCCTTTGGCTTTGCTGGAGGACGCCGGGGCCAAAGCGTTGGTGGCCTCTGCCGAGGCCCGAGTGGAGGCCCTGCGGGCAGAGTTGCGGGCGCTCGAGCGCGGCGGGCGCATGGCGGAGATCGCGCAGATCGACGGCGCCATTGCCAAGCTGGATCTTGAACTGGAGGCGGCGCGGCGGGACGCGTCGGCGCTGGCGCGCCTGTTGGAGAAGGGCGCGGCGGCGCGCGCCGAACTGGACCGGGCGAAAGACCGCGTGGCCGAGCTGGAGGCAGAGCGGAAGGCGCAGCTTGGGCGCCGCGCAGCGCTGGTGACCGAGACGGACCTCGACGCGGCACGGGCGAGGCTTCGCGAGGCGGAGATGTCGCTGGCCGACGCGCGGAGGCGGCTGGAGGAGTGCACGATCCGCGCCCCCAGGGGCGGGACTGTTTACGACGTCTCGGTCCGCGAGGGCGATTGGGTGGAAGCGGGCGCGCTGATCGCGCGTGTCGGAGAAATCACCCGCTTGAAGACTCTGATTTACGTCGATGAGCCGGAACTCGGGCGGGTGCGCACCGGGCTGCCGGTTGAGATCACCTGGGACGCGCTGCCGGGACGCACCTGGAAAGCGGCGGTGGAGCAGATGCCGGCGCAAGTGACGCCGCTGGGCACGCGGATGGTGGGCGAGGTGTGGGCGATGTGCGAGAATCCATCGCTGGACCTGCCACCTGGAGCGAACGTGAATGTGCGGATCCGCTCGCGGGTGGTGGAGAATGCGGTCACCATCCCAAAGGCAGCACTGCGGCGGCAGGGCGAAGAGCTTGGCGCGTTCGTGCTGGAGGGCAGCCGGCTGGCGTGGCGCCGGGTGGAGATCGGGGCCACGAGCGATGTGAAGGCGGAGGTGCGCAGCGGGCTGCGGGCGGGCGATGCGGTGGCGCTTCCGGTGGACCGCCCGCTGCAAGCGGGGCTGGAGGTGCGGCCGGTGATCGAGGAAGCGGGCAACTAGCGGCGCTGCGGGGACGGGCTCAGACCGCTGCCCGATCCGGGGCGGGAAGAAGGTGATCGTCTCCCGGGGCCGGGGTTGCGCTCTGTTCCTCAAGTTGCTCGGCGTGATCCACGCCGGCGGCGGTGATCTGAAAGCGGTTGTTGTCGGCGCGCGTCAGGAGTCCGCGTTCCTTGAGGTACCAGAGCGTGAATTCCAGGTGGTCGCGGGGAATGCCGAGCAGGTCCTCGAGTTCGAAGACGGTGATGCCGGGCGCGTGCGGATCCTGCTGGCGCTTGGCGTAAAGGGCGCGAAGCACGCCGTAGCGCTTGCGCTTCTCGGCGCCGGGCCCGAGAGCGGCTTTGGGCGACTGGAAGACGCGCCAGCGCGCGTGCAGCATGGCGGCGTGGCTCAGGTCGTAGGCGGCGCGCTTCTCGGGATCGCTGAGCACGCGGTAAGCCTCGACGATCTGGCGGAACATCTTCTCGTCTCCGGATTCCTGGTTATCGGGATGGAACTGCTGCGCCAGCATCCGGTAGACGCGGTGGATCGTCTCGGGCGAGGCCTTCGGATTCACCTGCAAGATCTCGTATAAGTCCACTTGCGCCGGCTCGCTCTTCGGCGCGGGCTCGGCGGGAAGGAACTGAAGGCCTGCGCGGTAGACGCCGTTTGCGGGCTTGCACCAACGGACGGCGTAGCGGGCGCGGAGCTGCCCGCCGATCACTTCTTCCGTGGCGCACGATTCCACGACGACGACCTCACCAGGGTGAAGCGGAACCCCGCTCTGCAGGCCGATGCCGGCCTCATGAGCGTCGAGCAATCGCGCAGCAATCGGCGTCTCTGTTGCGCTCCGCGTCAGCCGGGCAGGGAGCGCCCGCGTCTGTGGGGGGCGCCTGTGGGTACGCCTCTCCTCTGGGACGGGATTGGTCACGCCATTGATTGTGCCCCGTCCTGTTTCTTGTGCAAATCTCCTGTTTGGCTGAGTTCGCTCCGGAGAAAGGCCTTAGCCGAGGCTCAGGCCTCTCACTGAGCCGGCTTGGCAGGAGCCGCCGGCTGGGCGGGCTGAGGCTTTCCGAAGTACGACTCGTCGAGGAAGACGCGGCTGTTCTGCTTGACCGCCTGCATGGACTTGTCAGCGTTTTCGGTGGTCAGGCGCTTTTCGATGTCGGCGCGCACCTCTTCGAAGGGCTGCGCGCCACGCTTCTGCACCTGGATCAAGTGGTAGCCGAACTGTGTCTTCACCGGCTGGCTCACCTCGCCCACGGGGATCGAGAAGACGGCCTTTTCGAATTCCGGGATCATGCGTCCTTTGCCGAAGGCGCCCAAGTCGCCACCGTTCTTGCCGGAGCCGGTGTCGTCGGATTCCGCCTTCGCGACGGCGGCGAAGTCCTCGCCCTTGACGATCCGCTGCCGCAACGCTTCCGCGCGCGAGAGAGCTTCTTCGGGGGTGAGATCCTTCTGCCCCTCTTTGAGCGGCACGCGGGAGCCCTGGAAGCGGACGAGGATATGGCGGGCGGTGGCGGTTTCGAACTCGTTCTGGTGCGCGCCATACCACGCTTTCAATTGCTCCTCGGCGGGCTTGGAAGTCTCCACGAGGTGCTGGTAGAGGAGCGACGCGAGCGTGCTCTCCTGCTGCAAGAACAGCTGCACCTTTACGCCGGGCTTGTCTTCGACGTGGAGCCGGCGCGCCTCGGCGGCGTAGGACATGATTTCGCCGAGCTGTTCCGCCAGACGGCGGCGGTTTTCGGCGGTATCCTCGCCGAGCTGCTGGCGGAGGTTCGCCGGGAGGTTGCTCATCATGGCGTCGAACTCCGCACGGGTCATCTTCTTTCCGCCCGCTTCAAAGACGACCGCATCGGCAGAGGGGGATGCCTGCGGCGCCTGTGTGGAAACCTGCCCCCACGCACCGGCGGCAAGCATCGACAATAGAAGAAATCTCATTTCTTTATGGTACCCCGAGGAATCCGGAACGCCGAACGAACGCCGCGGCGCGCGCGCGCGAACACGCCGGCTGCGGACTTCGACTGGAAGCGGGTGTGGCCCGACATCCGGGATCTGCTGCTGCCGCGGCGCGGGGTGTTGCTGCTGGGGCTGGTGCTGATCGTGATCAGCCGGCTGTGCGGGCTGGTACTGCCGGCGAGCACGAAGTTCCTGGTGGACGATGTGCTGGTGAAGGGAAGGGGAGAACTGCTGGCGCCGCTGGTAGGGGCGGTGCTGGCGGCGACGCTGGTGCAGGCGGCGACGGGGTTTGCGCTGACGCAGCTCTTGTCGAAGTCGGCGCAGAGGCTGATCGCCGAGCTTCGCATCCGCGTGCAGAAGCAAGTGTGCCGGTTGCCGGCGGCGTTTTTCGACAGCCAGAAGACGGGGCAGCTGGTGTCGCGGATCATGAACGACGTCGAGGGGGTGAGGAACCTGGTCGGCGCCGGGCTGGTGGAGTTTCTGGGCGGGCTGTTGACCGCGGCGTTCTCGTTTCTGATCCTGCTGCGGATCAGCCCCCAGCTGACGCTGATGGCGCTGTGCATCGTGGTGGCGTTCGGGCTCGTTCTGAGGAAGGCGTTCACGACGCTGAGGCCGATTTTCCGGGAGCGCAGCAAAATCACGGCGGAGGTGACGGGGCGGCTGGCGGAGACGCTGGGCGGCATCCGCGTGGTGAAGGCGTATCACGCGGAGGAGCGCGAAGACGGAGCTTTTGCCGAAGGCGTGGGGCGGATTCTGGAGAATGTGTTCCGTTCGCTGACGGGGGTTTCGCTGCTGAGCCTGTCGGCGACGATCCTGCTGGGCATTGTCGGCGCGCTGGTGATGTACGTGGGCGGGCGCCAAATTCTGGCGGGCACGCTGACGCTGGGCGGTTTTGTCACGTTTACGGCGTTTCTGGCGTTCATGATTGCGCCCGTGTTCCAGGTGGTCGGCATCGGCACGCAACTCACGGAGGCGGTGGCGGGGCTGGAACGCACGCGCGAGCTGCTGGACACGCCGACAGAAGAGAGCGATCCGGCCCGCACTGTGGTGCTGCCGCCGGCGCGCGGCGAGGTGCGGTTCGAAGATGTCTGGTTCGAGTATGAGGAAGGCAAGGGCGTGTTGCGGGGCGTGAGCTTCACGGCGGCGCCGGGGAGCGTGACGGCGCTGGTGGGCTCATCCGGATCGGGCAAGTCGACGATTCTCGGGCTGATTGCGTCCTTCTACAAGCCGACGCGGGGGCGGGTGCTGGCCGATGGCGTGGATCTGTCCACAGTGACGCTGGAAAGCTACCGGAGGCAACTGGGCGTGGTGTTGCAGGAGACGTTTCTCTTCGACGGGACGATCCGGGAGAACGTGCAGTTCGCGCGCCCGGATGCAAGCGAGGAGGAAGTGCTGAAGGCATGCCGGCTGGCGAGGGTGGATGAATTCGCCGAGCGGCTGCCCGACGGCTATGACACGGTGGTAGGCGAGCGCGGCGTGAAACTGAGCGGCGGGCAGAAGCAGCGGGTGTCGATCGCGCGGGCGATTCTGGTGAATCCGCGGATTCTGTTGCTGGACGAGGCGACGTCGAGCCTGGACAGCGAGACGGAGGCGTTGATTCAGGAAGGGCTGGGGCACCTGATGCGGGGGCGCACGACATTTGTGATTGCGCACCGATTGTCGACCATCCGCAAGGCGGACCGCATCCTGGTGGTGGAAGAAGGGCTCGTGGTGGAAGGCGGCACGCACGAGGAACTGATGGCGGCGCAGGGGCGGTACCTCGAGCTGTACACGCGGCAGCACGGGCTGGAACAGAACCTGTTCCTGGCACCGGGCGAGGCGGACGTGGTGATGGAAGAGTCCGCCGAGGAGTGAACGCGGGCGGATTCCGAGTGGATGTTCCATCCCGCCCTGGCCGCGCGCTTCGCGAGCTATGGAGGGGGACGGCTTTGTCCTGCCACGGACGGGGGCAGGCAGAAGCCTGGCACTGAAACCGCAGTGCGCGCCGGTCCGCCCGGCGGCGGGATTGAATACGATTTTCAGATCTGACACAAGGAATACGGATCGTATCGGGGAACCTGCCAAGGGTGGCAGGAAGAGCTTTGGTGATTGAGAGGAACCAGAATGAGAACTTTCCTTCGGGCTGTCCTGGCGGCGGCCTTTTTCGTTTTCCTGTGCCCCGTTCATGCCCAGACGGTGACGGGGTCATTGACGGCAACAGTGCAGGACCAGGCAGGCGCGGTCGTCCCCATGGCGGACGCCACGCTGACGAACCAGGCGACGGGCGCGGCGATTTCATCGAGGACGAATGAAGCGGGGATTGTCCTTTACCCGAGCCTGACGCCGGGCGTGTATACGCTGAAGATCACGGCCAAAGGGTTCCGGACCTACCAGGTGCGGGACATCGCGATCACGGCCAACGAGCGGCGGACGCTCGGCGCCATCACGGTGCAACTCGGGCAGGTGCAAGAAAGCGTGGACGTGGTGGCCGAGGTGACGCCTGTGCAGACGGCATCGAGCGAACGCTCGGGTCTGATTGCGGGCGACCAGATTCTCAACATCGCCATCAAGGGGAGGGACTTCCTCGGGCTGATGAGCACGTTGCCCGGGGTAATCGACACCAACGTGGGCTCGCGCGAGGTGGTGATGACAGGCAACATCCTGAACGGGCTCCACGTCAATGGCGGGCGGACCACTTCCATCATGTACGCGCTGGATGGCATCTCGTCCGTGGACACGGGCTCCAACTCGAGCGTGCACAATGCGCCGAACATGGACGCCATCGCGGAAGTGAAGGTGCTCACGAGCAACTACCAGGCCGAGTACGGGCGCAACAGCGCAGGCACGATCAACGTGATCATCAAGAGCGGCACGCAGGACTTCCATGGCGGCGCCTACTGGTATTACCGGCACGAGTCGCTGAACGCGAACAACTTCTTCTCCAACCGCACGGGGACGCCGCGTCCGATTTACCGGTTCAACAGCGGCGGGTACTCGATTGGCGGTCCCGTTTATGCGCCGGGCAAGTTCAATGTGAACAAGGACAAGCTGTTTTTCTTCTTCTCGCAGGAATTCGTGCGGCGGCGGCTGTACCCGGGCATCCGCTTCGCGACGACGCCCACGGAGCTGCAGAGACAGGGCGACTTTTCGAGGACGTTTGATACCAACGGCTCGCTGATCAAGATCCGCGACCCGCTGTCGGGGACGAACTTCCCGGGCAACATCGTGCCGGCGTCGCGGATCCACCCGCTCGGGCAAGCGATCCTGAATTTCTATCCGCTGCCGAACTACACCGACCCGGACCCGAAGCTGGTCTAAAGCCGGAACTACCGCACCGACATCAGCGGGCGCAACCCGCGGCGGCAGGAGGTGTTCCGCATCGACTAAAACATCACGCCGACTTTGCGCGCCTATTTCCGCGGCATTCGCGACAACGATGACGAGGAATGGGCCTACGGATCGTGGGTGGCGGGCAGCATTAACTACGACCTGACCAACACGCTGCGCCCGCAGCGGGGCCGCGGCGGCGTGATCAATCTCACCAAGGTCTTCAGCCCCACGATGGTGAACGAGTTCACCTTCGGCGCCACCAACCGCAGCCAGACGTTCAATCCGGTGGAGCCGGAGAAGGTGGCGCGGAGCCGGATGGGCAACATCGGACAGTGGTTTCCGCAGTCGAACGAGTCGAAGGCGGTGCCGAACGTCACCTTCGGCGGCGTGCCGAACTACATCAACAATTCGCTGGGCAACATTCCGTACACGAACCGGAACCCGGTGTTCACGATCTCGGACAACCTGAGCAAGCTGATCGGGCGGCACTCGCTCAAGGCGGGCCTCTACTTCGAGCGGATGCGGAAGGACGAAGTGGGCGGCCCGAACACGCGCGGGGCGTTCGATTTCGGCCGCAACGCCAACAACCCGCTCGACTCCAACTGGGCGTTCGCCGACGCCCTGCTGGGCAATTTCAACAGCTACTCGGAAGGCACGTTCCGGCCGTATTCGCACTACCGCTATTCGCAACTGGAATGGTACGCGCAGGATTCCTGGCGCGTGCTGCCTCGCCTGACGCTGGACTTTGGCGTCCGCGCCTACTATGCGCCCTCCGCGCACGATGACCGGTTCGCCATCACGACTTTCGATCCGTCGCTCTACGACCGGAGCAAGGTAGCAACGATCATCGTGCCGGGAAAGAACGCGGCTGGCAAGCGCATCGGAGTCGACCCGCGCACCGGGCAGGAGTATCCACTGCCCTACATCGGGCTGTTTGTGCCGAACAGCGGCGAGACGGCGCCCGGCATGGTGGTGGGCGGCAAGAACTACGTGGGCACGCTGTACACCACCCCCGTCTTCTCCTTTGGCCCGCGCTTCGGGCTGGCATACGATCTCACCGGCGACGGCAAGACGGCGATCCGGGCGGGCTGGGGCCTGTTCTTCGACCGCCCGCAGGGCAACGTGTACGCGGGCACAAACGGGCAGCCGCCGGTCGCGTATACGCCGACGCTGTACTTCGGCACTCTGGACACCTTCCTCCAATCGCAGGGGACGTACGGGCCGAGCAGCGTGAACGCCCCGCAAGTGGGCGAGCAGCCGCTGCCGCGAGTGATGGACTTCAGCTTCTGCATTCAGCGCGAGGTGGGCTTCGGGACCGTGGTCGACGCCTCCTATGTGGGCAGCCTGGGCCGCAATCTGCTCTTTGTCCGGAACATGAATCCGATCCCGATGTATGCCCGCGTTGATCCCGCCAACAAGGACTGGACGACGGGGAGCCCGCTGCCGGACAACTTCCTGCGTCCGTACTACGGGCTCGGCGACATCAACGTTCGTGGCTTCGGCGCCACGTCGAACTACCATTCCTTGCAGCTCACCGTCAACCGGCGGATGAGGAATGGCCTGCAGTGCGGGGTGGCGTACACGTTCTCCAAGTCGCTGGGCGTGGGCGCGGCGGACTTCGACGGCGTGAGCCCGTACTTCTCGATGCGGGAGCGCAACTACGGGCTGCTGAGCTATGACGCCACGCATGCGCTGGTCATCAACTACACGTACGAATTGCCGAACCTCGCTTCGAGGTGGAAGAACGGATTCCTGAATCAGGTGTTCGGCTACTGGCAACTCTCCGGCATCACCACCTTCCAGCCTCGGTGCTCACCAGGACTGACCCCGTAGTGCTCGGTTGAAGTGACCACCACTGGGAACAGGATTGCGAACACGAACGAGAACAAGAGAGTGGATGGGGGCATCATCATCCACGCCG
>JBBIIK010000074.1:0-12787 GCA_037446555.1 Acidobacteriota bacterium | reverse complement strand
CAGACCTCCGGGATTTCACGCTTTGGGCCAGGATTGAGGACCAGGAGCAGGCTGTTGACCTGCTCCCTCAATCCCGGCCCTGGAACGGCGCTCCAGTTGCGTCCCCGCAGAGCTCTATCCTCCGTCCAGGTGGCTGCAGCTTGGCGGAACTCGACCCCGCCAGGCAACAGCGGACAATTCACTTGCTAGTTAGACCGGACATCTTGACATGCTACCGACACTGAGCGGGCCTCGGCGCATGTTAAAAAGGAGTCATGGGTATGAATCGTGAATCCAGCATCCGCCTTCTCAACCAGGCAGTTGCCGATGAACTCCAGGCCGTCCACCAGTACATGTACTTCCACTTCCATCTTGCCGATCAGGGCTTCGGACCGCTCTCCATGCTCTTCAAACGCATCGCCATCATGGAGATGGGCCACGTCGAAACCCTTGCCGAGCGCATCCTCTTCCTTAAGGGAGACGTCGACATGACGTCCGCCGCGCCTGTCGAGCGAATCACCGACCCGGAGGCCATCCTCGCCAAGGCCATGTCCATGGAAGACGAAAGCGCTGTTTTCTACAACAAGGCCGCCCTCGAATGCGCCGCCAACGCCGACTCCGCGTCCAAACAGATCTTCGAGCAGCTCGTCGCCGACGAGGAGTCCCACTTCGACCTGCTCGAGAAACAGCTCGACAACATCAAGCGCTTCGGCCCGTCCTATCTTGCCCTGCAATCCTTCGGGCCCGGCGAAGAGGGAGCCAAGGGATCGGGAGGGCCAGCCTAGGCCGTCAGGTGGACAATGGACGGGCGCGCGGCCCGGTGAGCGCCCCTCGCGCCTCGCCCGCCGCTCGAGGCAGCCGCGCGCGCCAGCGTTCGACGGCCCAGTTCAGAAGCTCGGCGGGACTTGCGCCGTCGGGCGCTCCCAACCCCAGAAACGCCAGCGCCGCACGCAGGTTCTGCACGTCTTTCGCCGCCTCCAGCGAAGGCGCCCGGTTCTGTTTGCTCAGCTTCCGCCCGTCCGTGCCAGCCGCCACCGGGTGATGAAGATAGGCGAGCGGCCTGCACCCCAGCGCCCTCCCCAGCAGCATCTGCCTCGGCGTGGAATCCACCAGATCCGCGCCCCGCACCACATGGGTCACTCCCTGCGCCTCGTCATCCACCACAACCGCGAGCTGATAGGAATAACACCCGTCGGCGCGAAGCAGAATGAAATCCCCCACCTCCGCCGCCACGTCCTGTTCAAACCACCCTTGCCAGCGATCCTGGAATCCTACCCGCCCCTCCTCAACGCGGAACCGCCATGACCGCGCCACCGCACCCTCCGGCAGCCCGCCCCTGCACCGCCCGGAATAGGGCCCCCTTGCCGCCTCCCGCCTCGTGCATGCGCACGGATAGGCCAAGCCCGCTCTCTTCAGCCGTTCCAGACTCTCCCTGTAGGCCTCTTTCCTGGAACTCTGCCACCACACTTCCCCGTCCCATTCCAGTCCCAGCCTCTCCAGCGTTCTCAGGATCTCCTCGCCCCAGTGTCTGCGGCATCTTGGCTCATCGACGTCCTCGATCCGCACCAGCCACACGCCCCCGTGCGCGCGCGCATCCACCCATGAACACACCGCCGCCACCAGCGAACCAAAATGCAACGGCCCGGTCGGCGATGGCGCGAAACGGCCCCGGTACCCGTCCGGGCCGCAAGCAGGGTCTCCAGGCCTTCTCATCCTCGCCCCGTACTCTCCAATTTTCAGTCAACCTCGCCCGCAGGCGCTCGGCTCCTCTGCCCGCCTGTGCCGGACACCCTTGACACCGGGCGCGACTCGCCATTGAATCAGGACAGGAGGATCCGATGATCGCCTTGGCACTTCTGCTCGCCATCCAGGCGGGCACCCCGTCGGGCGCGATCCGCGGCTTCTATGTCGAGGACCGCTCCAACCATGTGCATGGCTGCTACTGCGAATGGTCCGGCCAGAGCCAGACGGGCGGCCGCGAGGCCATCCTCGCCTGGCGCTTTCTCGAGGGCGACTACGCGGGCGTCCCCCTCGCCGGCGCGAGCGCTGCCGTCGTCATCCGCGGCGAAGCCACTCTTTCCATGGGATTCGCCACCCGTCGGAGCGTGCTCTTCATCGATGCCCAATCGAACTCTCAGCGCCGCGCCATCGAATCCTTGCTTCGGGACAAGTACGAGCGCTTCTTCGGCCGGGTACTTCGTATAAGCCCCGCCGAAATCCGAATGGAAGTGGAGCCCGCCGGCGCCCGCGTTTACATTCCGGGCACGCTCGCGCTCGAGGTCCGCAAAGCCGTCCTGCCCGATGACGCCCTGCCTGGCGCCAGCAAATGGTACGACCCATTCGTGCCCCTGGAAGAAGCCGAGCTCGGTACGCGCGTTCTCAGCCGGTATTCTGCGCCGGACTTCCAGTACGTGTGGTCGGATCACGAGCCGACGACCTCGGGTTACTACGGGCGCTTCGTCTTTTACTCTCGTTGACCCGCGCCGGCGTCGCCGCGCCGCCGCCAGTGATATGATCCCTCCATGATCCGTATTACCCGCCGCGGCGCGCTCGCTGCTTCTGCTCTGCCTCTGCTCTCGGCCAAATTCACACGCCCCCTCGGCGTGCAGCTTTACACGGTCCGCACCCTCATGCCCAAGGACCCGCGCGGCACCCTCGCCGCCATCGCCGCCATGGGTTACGCGTTCGTCGAACCCGGACGCGGGCAGCTCGCGCAGCTCGAACCCCACCTCGCCGAGCTCAAGCTCGCCACACCCAGTGTCGGGCTCGAACTCCCTCTCGTCACCGGCTCATCGAGCAACGCGCACGACGCCGCCGCTCTCGAAGAGGCCATCGCCCCCCTGCCCGCGAAGGGCGCCCGCTTCGCCGTCATCGCCTATGTTGGCAAGCCCATGCGCGACGCGCCGGGCTTTTACGAGAAATTCGCCGATCAAATGAACCGTGCCGGAGAGATCTGCCGCAAGCACGGCGTCCAGCTTTGCTACCACCACCATTCGTTCGAATTCGAGCCGGTCCAGGGCAAGCGTCCCTTCGATACCCTGGTCGAGCGCTTCGACCCGAAGCTGGTCCACTTCGAAATCGACACGTTCTGGCTCAAGATCGGCGGCGAAGATCCTGCCCGGATGCTCCGCAAACTGAAGGGCCGCGTCTCGCTCGTGCACCTGAAGGACATCGCCCGCGGCGCCGCCGTCGAATACAACGAAGGCAAGGTCCCCCGCGAGGCCTTCAAAGAAATCGGCAACGGCGAGCTTCCCTGGCAGGACGTTCTCAAGGCTTGCGACGAGGCCGGCGTCCGCCATTACATCGTCGAGCAGGACTGTTGGCCCGGCGATCCGCTCGACAGCCTGAAGCAGAGCATTCGCTACCTGCGCTCGCTCTGAGCCGTCAGTCTCCGGCGCCACCGCGCTCGCTCAGCGCCTTCCATAGCGTGGCAGCCAGGATCACCGCGCCTCCGGCCAGGGCCTGCCCGGCCGGCCGCTCACCCAGCAGAAGCCACGTCCACACAGGGTTCAGCACGGGCTCGGCCAGAAGCAGGATCGACGCCTCAAAGGCAGGAACGTGCCGCATGCCGCGCGTCAAGCACCAGTACGCCAGCCCGATCTGAAACACTCCCAAGTATCCGATCACCGCCCAGTCCAGCGGCTGCGCCGCTTCCAGCGGCAGAGAGAAAGGCAGGCACAAAGCAGCCGCCAGCACATTCCCCGCAGTGATCGTCGACAGCGCCGCCCCGCTTTGCCCCGAATAGTGCGCTTGCCACCGCAGCCCGGCCAGCGCGAATGCATATGTCAGCCCGGACGCGGCCGCCCAGAGATTGCCCTGCGCGGGATCCGGCGCCGTCGCCGCGCCGCGCTCCGCCCCTGTCAGGAAGAGCGCCATTCCGCACGCCAGCGCCGCCGCCACCACCAGGTCCCGCCGGCGCGGCTTCTCATGGAGCAGCAGAGGCCCCAGCAACAGCAGGTAAGCCGGCGCTGTGGATTGCAGGAATATCGCGTTCGCGGACGTCGTCAGCTTGTTCGCCTGCACGAAGAAGACGAGCGTCAGCGCGTAGGCCACACCCGTGAGCCACGCCCGCCAGTCGCGGAGCCGGCGCGCCTGCGGCAGCAACGCATACAGCGCTGCCGCCGCCACGGCGCTTCGCAGGCCCGCCGTTTGCCAGCCGGTCAGCGCTGTCGCCTTGATCGCCGCACCGCCGGTCGAAAACAGCAGCGCAGCCGCCAGCACTTGCCACCGGCTCCACATTCTTTTCAGCCCATGAGGCAGCGCCGCCGCCCGCCCGGCGCCTGCTCGGTGGTTACTTCCCCGCCCCGCTCTTCGGCAGACGCTTGTAGTACAGGTTCCGGTAGTAAGTGGTCGACTGCGGATCGTGGCCCTGCAAGGCCAGCCAGCCCTTTTGATACGTGTTTTTCTCGTCCACGTAGTCTGTAATCACCTTGCCGTTCACCAGAATGGTGACGTGGTTTCCGCGGACGATGATATGCTGCGTGCCCCACTCCCCCGGCTTCGTCAGGCTCTCGAAGTTCTTATGGAAGTTGTACAGGCTCCCCGTCTTCACCGGGTCCTTGTGCGTCGCGTTCACCTGCGCCTCGTACCCTTTGGGCCATCCGGGCTCGAACGCCGCCCGGAAATACATGCCGGAATTGCTGCCCTCGGTCACCTTGAAATCTGCCTTGAATTCGCAGTCCTCGCACTCTTCTACCATCCAGAAAAGGTGGCTGCGGTAGCCGGTCGTCTTAATCGCCGGTTGGCCGTCCTCGGTCACCACCTCCCATGCCTGCGGATTCTCATTCGCTTTCCACCCGTCCAGGTTCCTGCCGTTGAACATGGGCGTCCACTCGCCGGTCTTCACCTGCTGGGCTGCCAGGAGCCCCGCCAGCGCCATCACCATCAGTGCCGTGCGTTTCATCATGCCCGCCATTCTACTCGACCGCCGCCGCCCCGTGCGCTAGACTTTCCTTCACATGGACTCGCGGATCGCCTACATTGAGCGCCTCGGCCAGGCGTTGCTGCCGTCTCCCCTTCCCTCGCGCGACATCGACCCCGACCACCCCAACCCCTTCGTCGCCGACAGCCACTACATTCCCCTCCACATCACGCGCTACGAAGGCCAGGACCGCCCCGGCAACGTCCTGTTTGAAAAAGCGGGCCCGCGCGAAACCATCTTCTTCGATCCCGCGCAGACCGCCGCCGCCGTCGTCACTTGCGGTGGCCTTTGCCCCGGCCTGAACAACGTCATCCGCAGCCTCGTCTTCAGCCTCCGCACGCAGTATGGCGTCACCCGCGTCTACGGCATTCTTTACGGCTATCACGGCCTCAACCCCGCGAACGGATTCCCGCCTGTCGAGCTCGCGCCGGAGCTTGTCAACGACATTCACGAACAGGGCGGCACGATCCTCGGCACGTCCCGCGGCCCGGAGGACCCTGAAGTCATGGTGCGCACGCTCCGGGATCTCGGGGTCAACATCCTCTTTCCTATCGGCGGCGACGGCACGCAACGTGGGGCCTATAGAATCCATGAAGCCGCCTGCGCCCTCAATTACCCGCTCGCCGTCGTCGGCATCCCCAAGACCATCGACAACGACATCCTCTACGTCAGCCGCACCTTCGGCTATGGGACCGCCGTCAATGCCGCCCGCCATGTGATCGACGTCGCCCACACCGAAGCCCGCGCCGTCCTCAACGGAATCGGGCTCGTGAAGCTGATGGGCCGCGACTCGGGCTTCATCGCCGCCGGCGCCACGCTCGCCAGCGGCGAGGTCAACTACTGCCTCATCCCCGAACAGCCTTTCGAACTCGAGGGCGAGCGCGGCCTGTTCGCGGTTCTGGAGCGCAGGCTGCTCCACAAACGCCACGCCGTCATCGTCGTCGCCGAGGGCGCCGGCCAGCACCTGATTCCTCGCGAAAGGGTGGAAAAAGACGCCTCCGGCAATATCAAGCACGCCGACATTGGCGTCTTTCTCAGGGAAGCGATCACGGCCCATTTCCGCGCCAGATCCATCCCGGTCAACGTCCGCTACATCGATCCGAGCTACATGATCCGCGGATTGCCTGCCGACACCGAGGACTCCATCCTCTGCGACGGTCTCGCCCGCAACGCCGTCCACGCCGCCATGACTGGGCGCTCCGGCCTCATCATCGGCCTCGTGCACAACCGCATGGTCCACGTTCCTTCCCACATGATCGCTGGCGGCCGCAAGACCGTCAGCCTGGACGGCGAACTCTGGAAGTCCGTCCTCGCCGTCACGGGCCAGCCCGCCTCGTGGCAATGAGCCGCTTCCGCGCTGGCGCCGCTCCCGGAATTCTTGTGCGCTTTGGTGAGGCTGCGCCGCCCGGCTCTGCTATCCTCCGGAAAGGCCGCCCCTGCCTGCCATGAAGCTGGTCGATGTCATCTACTTCGACGCCGGGGGCGGGCACCGCGCCGCCGCCACTGCCCTCGAACTGGTGTGCCGCGAGCAGCGGCGCCCGCTCCAGATCCGGCTGGTCCATCTCAAGCAGATCCTCACGCCGGTGGACGTCTTCCGGAAGGTGCTTGGCATCGATCTCGAGGAGATCTACAACCTCATGCTCCGGCGCGGCTGGACCCTTGGCTCCGCGCAGGGGCTGCGCTTCATGCAGGCGGTGATCCGTCTCTACCACGGCAGTGAGGTGCGTCTCCTGCGCCAGTGGTGGGAGGGACGCTCCGGACAGCCGGCGCCCGACATGGTGGTAAGCGTGGTGCCGAACTTCAACCGCGCGATATACGAAGCCTGGCAGGCAGTGAAGCCCGGCGCGCCCTGCGTCACATTGCTCACCGACCTCGCTGACTACCCTCCCGCTTTCTGGATCGAGCGCCAGCCGCAGTATTTCATTTGCGGGACGGAAAAGGCTCGGCAACAGGCGCTCTCCATGGGACACCCGTCCGAGCGCGTCTTCCTCGCCTCCGGCATGATTCTCCACCCGCGCTTCTACCAGCCCATGGGTCTCGATCCGGCGGAAGAACGCCGCAAGCACGGGCTCGACCCCGCGGCGCCCACCGGCGTTGTCCTCTTCGGCGGTTACGGGTCCGGCGCGATGGAAACGGTCCTCGAAAGCATCGAACGCGCAGGCGCGGATGTGCAGGTCATCCTCATCGCCGGAAAGAACGACGCATTGCGCGCGCGGCTCGAGCGCCGCCGAACACGCACGCGCAAGCACGTCCTCGGCTTCACTTCCGAGGTCCCCTACTGGATGCGCATCAGCGATTTCCTGGTCGGCAAACCGGGTCCGGGCTCGATTTCGGAAGCGCTGCACTGCGGGCTGCCGGTGATCACCGTCCGGAACGCATGGACTCTTCCGCAAGAGCGCTACAACGCCGAATGGCTCATCGAGCAGGGCGCGGGCATCGTGTTGAAGACGTACCACCATGCCGGGGAGGCGGTGGCCAGAATGGTTCGCGAGAACCTCCTGGAGCCCATGAAAGCTGCTGCGAAGCGGACCCACAACCGCGCCGTGTTCGAAATTCCGGGGATCCTGGAGCGGATCCTGGCACGGCACGGCTGACTCCGCGCGGCTGCTGTTCGCCGTTTCTTTGCTTGCCAATCCGCCGGAAGGCGCATATGATTCCCGGTGGCTCCTCCGATGAGGCAACTACAACTGAACTGGTACGGCCTGCAAGGCTGGGAGCGGATGGTGGCGCGAGTGCTGTCGCTGGCGTGGGCCGTCTTCTGGGCGTGGTTCGGCTTCGCCTCCGGCGTGGCGGAATACGCTTCCATCGGAGACGTGCTTCTCCAGACGCTGCCGGGGCTGATCTTCATCGGCGTTTCGCTACTCGCATGGCGGAACCCGGCCGCCGGAGGCGCGATGTTGCTGGCGCTGGCGATGGTCGTGTTCTGCGCCTATTGGTCGAATGAGGCGGGCGAAGGCGCCGGCGGGCTGGGCACTGCCATCCTGCTCTCCTTGCCGCCGTTGACCAGCGGCGTGTTGTTCCTGGCGGCGGCGCCAGCGCAGGCGCAGGAACGGCCGTAGCGGCGGCGCAGTCCTGATACACTCTTGGCATGAAGCTGGACCGGAGGGTCTTTCTCGGCGGGGCTCTGGCGGCGCGCATGGCCGGAGCTGGCGGGCGGATCGGACTGGGCCGCATCAGCCTTCTCACGGACGAGATCGCCCGCTCGCCGGAAGAGGCCATTGCTTTCTGCAAGAAGTATGGAGTGCGGTGGGTGGAGCTGCGCGAGGTGCCTGGCGGCGGCGGCACATACGCCTTCCTGGGAGAACCAGCGCTGATGCAGGCGGCTCGGCAACTGAAAGAGGCGGGTTTGCGCGTCTCGTTCCTGAACACGCCGATGCTGAAGTTCACGATGCCGGGCACGGAGCCCGCCCGCCGCCGCAACGAGACGCCCGAGCAGCGGCAGCGACGGGAAGAGCGCGAGCGCGCCCGTTTCGAGCGGCGGCAAGAGGATCTGGCCCGGGCACTCCGCGCTGCCGAGATCTTCGAGGTGCCCATCGTGCGCGTCTTCACGTTCACCCGCGTCGCCGATCCGGTCGCGTTCATGCCGCGCGTGGCCGAGGTGCTGGTTCCGATGGCGGCGGAAGCGCGCCGCCGCGGCATGAAGCTGCTGGTGGAGAACGAAGCCTCCTGCAACGTCGCCACTGCGGCCGAGTTGCGCCGCATCTGCGAACTCGTGCCCGATGTGGGGCTCGGCATCAACTGGGATCCGGTCAACGCCCTAGGATTCCAGGAGCAGGCATGGCCGGACGGTTACCGGCTGCTGCCCTTCGAGCGTCTGGGCAACGTCCAGATGAAGGCGCGCGGCCTCGTCATTGGCCCCGTGTTCCTTCCCTGGAAAGAGATCTTCGAGGCGCTGGCCAGGGACGGCTACCAGGGCCGCGTCGGCCTGGAGACGCATGTCTTCGACGGCACGCTGATCGAGAAGGCGCATCTGTGCATGCAGAAGATCCTCGAGATGGTCGCGGAGGGCTAGCCGGTGAGCCGCATCCGTGTGCCCCCGGTCTTCTGGTGGAGCTGCGCCGGCCTGGGCGTGGCGGCCCTGCTGGCGGCGCTCGGCTACTGGTGGAACGTGGGATCGCAGGCGCGGCTGGACGTGAGCTGGCTGAAGGTTCGGATCATCTCCACAGGGCCTGAGTCCTCGCTGGCAGTCTTCGATTTGAGAATCCACAACCCGGCGAGGGTGCTGTTCCAGGTCGAGGAGGTCGCGGCGGAACTGATCGACGCGAACCGCGGGCACACAGACGGGCTGGTGGCTTCGCAGCCCGACCTCGACCGCGTGCTCTCCTATTATCCGCTGGCGGGCCCGCGCTACAGCCCGGTGCTGAAGTTTCAGGAGCGCATCGCCCCAGGGGCGACGGCGGACCGGACCGTCGCTGCGTCGTTTGCCGTGCCCGCAGCCGTGCTGGAGTCGCGCCAGGCCTTCGTGCTCCGGATCCACGACGCCGACGGGCAGGTGACTGTCTCCACGGAGCCGCGCCGGCCGGCCCGGTGACGTCCGTTCGCGGGCTTCGCCTTCCCTGAGGAATGGAATCCACGCCCCTGTTTCGCCGCAGCATGTTGGACGCCCGCTGCCGGCTCATATGCGGGGCCTGCGAGCCTCGCCCTCAATCTGGCCGCCGAAGAATTCGATCAGCGGCCTTGCCGGAAGGGCGCCAGGACTTCCTCCAACTGATCTGCCCGGCGCTGGGCGCATTCCACGCCGGTTCGGACTTCGCCCCAGACGCTTTCGCCCGTGCCCGCCAAAGAGTCCACCGCCGACTCCATGCAGCCGTTCAGGATGGTGGCTACGGACCACGAACGGCGCAACGCGCTCTGCTGCGCCTCGGGCATCTTGGAGTAGAACGCGTCCAGTTCCTCGATCAGCTTGCGGATCTGCTTGGCCTGGGCGACCGACTGCTGGGCTTGCGGCAGGACCGTCTGGCGGTCCGGCTGCTTCTTCTCGAGTTCCTTCAGCAAGACAGCAGCCTGATTCTTCACGCTCTCCACAGCGGCAAGCACGTCAGAGGACACGGCCGTCAAGTCGGGCGCCGCCGGCCGTGTCTGCGCTTCGGCGCATACCGACAATGCAGCCAGCACGCAAAGAACCGCCTTCATCTGATCCTTCCCTCCTGCCAATCTGAGGACTGATCCGCCACGCGCCTGTCCGGCGCGTCCGGGCGTAAGAGAAGCGGGGACGGGCCGTCCCCAAATGGATTGACGATCCGGCACGGCCAGCCGTTACGTCTCAATCGGATGATGCCTTGGCGCCGGCATTCTTCACGTACTTGTCGAACCAGGTGAGCATCTCCCAGATGGCGTGTTCGACGCTCTCGCGCCCCAGGTAGCCGTGGCTTTCATGGGGAAGCATGACGAGGCGCACGGTGCCGCCGTTGCCGCGCACCGCCTGGTAGAGGCGTTCGGACTGAATGGGGAACGTGCCGGGGTTGTTGTCCGCCTCGCCGTGGATCAGCAGCAGCGGATCCTTGATCTGGTCGGCGTAAGTAAAGGGCGACATCTTGATGTAGATGTCACGGGCCTGCCAGAACGTACGCCGCTCGCTCTGGAATCCGAAGGGCGTGAGCGTGCGGTTGTAGGCGCCGGAGCGGGCCACGCCAGCCTTGAACAGGCGCGTGTGAGCCAGCAGGTTGGCGGTCATGAAGCCGCCGTAGCTGTGGCCGCTGACGCCGACGCGGTTGCGGTCCGTCACGCCCAACTCCGCGGCCTTATCGATGGCCGCTTCCGCGCCCATGATGAGCTGTTCGATGTAGGTGTTGTTGACCGTTTCGGGATCGCCGACGATCGGAATGGTGGCATTGTTCAGGATGGCGTAGCCCTGCAGCAGCAGGAACAAGTGCGAGGCGCCGCGCATCTGCACATAGCGCTGGGTGGAGCCGCCGATCTGGCCCGCCGTGTCCGCGTCGGTGTATTCGAGCGGATAGGCCCAGAGGATGGTCGGCAGCCGTTCGCCTTCCTTGTATCGGGGCGGCAGCATGAGCGTGAAGGAGAGTTGCACGCCGTCCTTGCGTTTGTAAGTCACCAGCTGCTGGCGGATGCCGCGGAGCTGCGGCGTGGTGTCCCGAAAACTGGTCAGCGCGCGCCGTTCCTCGCTGCCGCGGGTGCGGATGTAAAGGTTCGGAGGCGAATCGGGCGTCTCGTACCGCGTGAGGAAGCGCGAACCGTCGGGATCGAGCATGGCAGCGAAGCTCTCATAGCCGGTTTCGCCAGCGCGGAAGAGGCGTTCGCTGGCGCCGGTTTCGATGTTGAACCGGTCGAGGAACGGGCGGTCGCCCTGAGGGGTGGCGCCTTCGCCGGCGAGGAAGACCCACTCCCCGCTCTGATGCATGACGCTGCGCCCGTTGGGCAGGGTCTTCATGACCGGCATGCCGGGGTTGCGGTAGCGGTCCTGCATGTTCCGAGACCAGATGACCTTGGGAGCGGCGCCGGGATCGTCGAGGAAGATGCGGACCGTCTCGATCCAGCGGCGGTCCCGGTCGTAATCGGTGACCAGCGCCAGCCCGCCGCGCTCGCCGTACATGACGCCGCGGGCGCGTTGGAGGGTTTTGTGGATTTCGCGCGCAGTCTCTGTGAAGGGCGCCTTGAGCATCATGAGGCGGTCGCGGTAGGGGGCTTTAGTGCGTGGATCGCCACCGTCCAGCGCCTCCCACCAGACGAGAGTGGCGCCTTCGGTAGGACGCCAGGCCACGTTGCGCGGCCCCACGGGCACGCCCTCGATGGGGATGCGATCCTGGAGCGGCGCGGAGTGAACCTTGTGGGTGAGCTTGCCCGACCGGTCCCAAACCTCGGTCTCTCGCGGAAACGCCATGAACGGGTGGAGGTAGGAGTAAGGCTTGTGAATCCACTCCACCAGCAGGTAACGCCCGTCGGGCGAGCCGTCGGCGTCGAGGAAAATGCGCGGCTCGCCGATCGCCTGCGCTCGCAGCGTCCCGGCGTTGACAGCCGTGAGCTGCGACGTGCAGTAGTAGTCGAACAGCTGCTCGTCGTAGGGGGTCGAAAGCATGTCCTGGTAGGTCCTGACGGGACCGGACTGCCCCGAGGATTCCTGAACGTTGGGACCGGTGGGAGCGGCAGGCTTGGGAGGGGCGGCGCCACGTTTGGCCGGCACTGTGCGGACGAGCAGTTCCTCGCTGCCGCTCAGCCAGCCGAGGATTCCTTGAATCGTGTCGTCGATGCGGAGTCCAGGAACACGGCGGAGAGCGGCGGAGTCTACCGAGCCGAAATACAACTCGACAGCATTGGGCGTGTAGCCCAGCAGCGCGAAGCGCTTCCCGTCGGGGCTCCACTGCGGCGCGGTGAATCTGATGCCAGCCGGGAGAGCGATCTTTGTCTCCGCGCCGCCTTCCACCGTCTTCACGGAGAGGCTCAAAAGCGTCACGGGCGGCAAGTGCTTGCCGTTATTGGCGGGATTGATGCGCAGGCCGGCAAGCCGGTGCATCGGTTTGGCGAGCTCGGCGATAGGGGGAGCAAGTTCGCGCTCGAAGATCAGGACGTGCGTCCGCGCCGGGCTGATGCTCGTGAGCGGCGGCGCGGGAGCATGCAGAACATCGAGGATTTCCTTGGGGGGTTTCTGGTAGGGGAATTCGGCGGAAAACGCGAAGCCTGCGCAGAGAAACAGGGCGGAGATGGCCGTGCGGCGGGTGATCATGATCGGATCCTCTTGCGGTTCTGAACGAACGGAGTATATCAAGGGCTGCGCCGGCAGGATCAGTCGAGGCCCCGGATGCTGTCGGTAGCATGTGAGTTGTCCGGTTGAATTAGCAAGTGAATTGTCCGGTCGAACGGCGGCTGGGGAAGGCTAGAGGATGTGGAAGCGATCCAAGAGCATTTCCCGGCCGCGGAGATGGAACGGGC
>JBBIIK010000073.1:0-12936 GCA_037446555.1 Acidobacteriota bacterium | reverse complement strand
AGATGGAGACCATCACCAGGCAGGCCTACGGCTTCCGCAACTTCGAAAACTACCGCCATCGCGTGCAGGTGCTATGTTCTTAGGAGACCTCGGGATTCGGGTTTGCCCCCGCAATTGGCGTACAGCCTCGGGTTTGCCCCCGCAATTGGCGTACAGCCTGTGTTCGGGCCGGACAGATTTGGATTGGTGAGCCGGGCGGGACTCGAACCCGCGACCACCTGATTAAAAGTCAGATGCTCTACCACTGAGCTACCGGCCCACTCTGCGAGGCGTGGCTGGGTGGCGGGACGATTTCAGGATAGCAGCGGCAAACGGAGGAATACAATGTGGGCATGCGATTCGCGAACAACAGCCAACAAGGTCGGCCGCGCGGCATGAGCGGGCTCAGCCGCAGAGAAGCGCTGTTGGCGGCGGCAGCTTCCGGCGCCGCACGTGCGGCGCAAAGGAAGCCGCTGCTGCTCGGCGCGCCGCTGTTTGTAAAGACGCAGGACCCGCGCAAGCTGGCGCGCGAGGCGCGGCGGCTGGGATACTCGGCTGCCTACTGCCCGCCGGCAGCGCCGCGCGAAACGGAGAAGCTGCGCGCCATCGAGGCGGCCTTCGCCGCCGAAAACGTGGTACTGGCGGAAGTGGGCGTGTGGGTGAACCTCCTCGATGCCGATCCGGAGAAACGGCGGGAGAACCTGCGCAAGGTGACCGACGGGCTCGCCGTGGCCGAAGCCGTGGGGGCGCGGTGCGCGGTGACGATCTGCGGCAGCTTCAACGAGAAGGTCTGGTACGGTCCGCATCCGCGGAATTTGAGCCAGGACTTCTTCGACGCAGCCGTCGCAAATGCCCGAGAAATTATCGACGCAGTGAAACCGAAACGCTCCCGCTTTACCTACGAAATGATGGGCTGGAGCCTGCCGGATTCCCCCGATGCATACCTGAAAATGATCCGCGCCGTGGACCGGCCCGGATTCGCCGTGCACCTCGATGTCTGCAACCTGGTGAACAGCCCGGAGCGCTTTTACAGCCATGCGGCTCTGATAGAAGAGTGTTTCCGCAAGCTTGGACGATGGATCGTCTCCTGCCACGCCAAGGATCTCGACTGGATTCCCGAGATGAACGTGCACTTCGTCGAGGTCATCCCCGGGCGCGGACACATCGATTACCGCTCGTATCTGAAAGGACTCGCCGGACTGGAGACGCCTGCCCCGCTGATGCTGGAGCACCTGAAAACGGCGGAGGAGTACGCCGAAGGGGCCAATCACATCCGAGGTGTGGCGAAGAGGCTCGGTTTGGAATTTGCATGAAGCGGGCCGGTGGGTGCGCGGAGGGCCGTGAATCGGGATAGACTGTGCGGAGGGAGAGCGCTTACATGACGCACAAGACGAGCGGCGAGGGAGTCAGCCGGCGGGATTGGATGACCCTGGCGGCAGGAACGGCAGCGGCGGCAGGCGCGGTGGCGCCTACAGCAGAAGGAGCGCAGGCAAGCTCTGCGTTTCTGGTCGACGCAGGGATCGACCGCGTGGCGGTGCTGCCGGGCAAGACGTACTTGCGCGGATGGGTGGGACAGGGGCGGGCGCCCTCACAAACTCGGCCGCACAACGGCGTGAAGGGGCCTGAGACACAGACAGCGGATCTCGACAAAGAACAGATCCGCGTGCGGTGGACGAAGCTGGAAGGGCCGGGAGCGGTGCAGTTCGCCAGCGCCGCTGCGCTGGAGACAACGGCGTCGTTCTCGGTTCCGGGCGATTACAAACTGCAACTGGAAGCGGAAAGTCCGGCGGGCAAGTCGGCTTCCGTGGTGCGCGTCAAAGTGGAGGCGGCGCCGCCGTCCGTGGCGCAGCAGGCGGCGCAGGTGGCGGCATTCGAGATCACGGGCGGCTTCTGGAAACCGCGGCTGCGGAACCTCATCGTGAACTGGATTCCGCATTGCATTCGGCAAATCAACCGCGCGGATCTGGAAATCGGGCTGGGGGGAATCGACAACTTCATTGAGGCGGGCAAGAAGCTGCGCGGCGAGCCGCACGGCTTCCACAAGGGTTACGTGTTTTCAAACGCGTGGGTGTATCAGACGATCGAGTCGATGAGCCTGGCGCTAGGCTATCGGTTCGAGGGCGATGCGGAGGTGGAAGCCGCGCACGTACTGTTCCGCAAGACGCTGGAGGAGTGGATTCCGATCATCCTGGCGGCGCAGGAGCCGGACGGATACCTGCAAACCGCTTTTACGCTGCCGAGGCAGGGGCGCGAAGGCAAGCGGATCGATTCGGACAAGTTCCGGCACTGGGACCCCGCGCACCGCCCGGATCATGAGGGCTACGTGGCAGGCTATTTCCTGGAAGCGGCGATTGCGCACCACCGGGCGACAGGCGGCAAGGACGACCGGCTGTACAAGGCGGCGAAGAGGCTGGCGGACTGCTGGGAGAGCCACATTGGGCCGCCGCCGAAGCAGGCATGGTACGACGAGCACCAGAGCATGGAACAGGCGCTGTTCCGCTTCGCCCGCTACGTGGAGGAAGTGGAGGGCAAAGGGGCCGGAGATCGCTACCGGCGGCTGGCCAAGTTCCTGCTCGACTGCCGCTACCACGCCGCCGTGCAGCCGCGGGACCGGATCGAGTACTGCCAGTCGCATCTGCCGGTGACAGAGCAGTACGAGGCGGTGGGACACGCCGTGCGCGCCGCCTACACGTATTCGGCCATGGCGGATGTCGTCATCGAAACCGGCGACCCCGACTACCGCAGCGCCGTGAAGTCGCTGTGGGAGAACATCACCCACCGAAAGTTGTACGTCACCGGCAGCATCGGCAGCGGAGAGACCGCGGAGGGCTTCGGTCCGGATTATTCGCTGCCTTCGCGCGGCTACGGAGAGACGTGCGCAAGCTGCGGCGAGCTGTTTTTCCAGTGGAAGATGGGACGGCTCTGGCACGATGCCCGGTTCTCCGATCTTTACGAGGACACACTGTACAACGCCATTCTCGGCTCGCTGGATTTGGATTGCAGACACTTTTATTACGACAACCCGCTGGAGGCGCGGGTGGCGCGCTACCGCTGGCATGTGTGTCCGTGCTGCGTGGGCAACTTCCCGCGCACGCTCCTGATGCTGCCGGAGTGGATGTACCTGAAGACAGCGGACGCCATCTACGTGAACCTGTTCGCCGAGAGCCGCGGGCGCATCGGCGGAATCGCCGGCACCAGCGTCGAGATCGAGCAGAAGACCGATTACCCGTGGAAAGGCACGGTGGCGCTGACGCTCAAGCCAGCGCGGGCGGCGCGGTTCCGGCTGCACGTACGGATCCCGAACCGCAACGTGAGCGAGCTGTACCGCGCCGTGCCAGAGCTGCCCGCGGCGGTGATTCGTGTCAACGGGAGCGTGGCGAAAGCCCCGGTGCGGAACGGCTACGCGGTGATCGAAAGAACCTGGAAGCCGGGGGACCGGGTGGAGTGCGAGCTGCCCCATGCGCCGCAGCGCATCGAGCCGATAGAGCGCATCGCGCAGCTCAAGGGGATGTTCGCGCTGCGGTACGGTCCGATGATTTACAACATCGAACCGCACGAGCAGGACATCACCAAGACCGCGCCGGCGTCGCTGGCTGCAAAGCCGGAATGGCGGGCGGACCTGCTGGGCGGCCTCATGACGCTGCGCGCGCAATTCGCCGATGGAAGCCCGCTGGTGGCGATTCCGAACTATGCCCGGATGAACCGCGAGCCGGGAACCGAATATCCGCCTCCGCCGCCGCCCAGGGCGCCAGGTGAAGCGCGCCCGGCGCCGCGCCCGGTGAAGTCGACCGTGTGGATCCGGAGGGCCTGATGCGGCGCTTCCCTGCCCTGCCCGGACACGCCATTCAAGTACGGCGCTTGCGGGCCTGGCGGGACTTCTGCGGCGCGCCGCGGCGCGGCTCGGGTTCGGCCAGCGAGAAATAAAGCCGCCGCTCGACGCCGTCGACGCGGTCCAGCCGGACCCGCACGCGGTCGCCGATGCGGAACTCGCGGCGGCTCCGCTCGCCGACGATGGAGCGGGTGTTTTCCTGGAAATGGAAGCGCTCGCCCGGCAGAAAGTCGATGGGCACGAACCCCTCGACGAACAGCTCTTCGAGTTCGACGAAGAAGCCCGATTTCATGGTGGAAATGATCAGGGCGTCGAACTCGTCGCCGATGAGCGAGGTCATGAAATTCACCTTTTTCCACTCGATCAGTTCCCGCTCGGCGTCGGCGGCGCGGCGCTCGGTCTCCGAGCATTGCTCGGCGATTTGATGGAGGTCCCCCGCGTCTGGCTCCCGGTTTTCCAGCCACGCAGAGAGAAGGCGATGGACCACGAGGTCGGGATAGCGGCGGATGGGAGACGTGAAATGCGTGTAAGATTTTGCAGCCAGAGCAAAATGTCCGGTGTTCTTTTCGGAATATCTCGCCTGTTTTAGCGACCTAAGCATCAAATAATTCAGGATTCTTTCCTCTGGCCGTCCTTCCAGTTTTTCGACCAGTTTCTGGTACATCCTGGACGTAATTTTGAGTCCTTCCTCGAGCCTGACAATGTCGCGGCGGAGCTTGCGGCCGTCGCTCGTGCGCGTCACCACGGGGTAGCGGCGCGCAGGAAAGGCAGGAATGCCAAGCGAGTGCCCGAAGCGCACAGCGATTTGTTCGAAATCGAGGACCTTCTGCGCGTCCGGCGGGTCGTGAACACGGAAGAGGCTCTCCGGGAGGTGCTCTTCCAGATGCCGGCTGACGCTCTCGTTGGCGGCGAGCATGAACTCCTCGATGATGCGGTGGGCGATGTTGCGCGGCGTGCGCTGGATGGAGGTCATGATGCCCTCGCTGTCGAAGACGAGGAGGGGCTCGGGCAGGTCGAAGTCGATGGCACCGCGCTTCATGCGCCTGCGGTAGAGGATGAGAGCGAGTTCCTTCATCAGCTCGAAGCGCGGGACAAGCCGCTGGTAGCGCTGGCGCAGCCCCTCGTCCCCCTCGAGGATCAGATGGACGTCCGTGTACGTCATGCGCTCAGCGCTCCGGATGACGCTGCGGCAGAAGTCCTGGCGAAAGACCTCGCCCTGGCGGTCGATTTCGAGCAGAGCGGAGAGGCAAAGGCGGTCCACGCCCGGCTTGAGCGAGCAGATTTCGGTGGAGAGTTCCAGGGGCAGCATGGGCACGGCGCGGTCCGGGAAATAGACGCTGGTGCCGCGGAGGAAGGCTTCCTGGTCGATGGGGGAGCCCGGCTGGACGTAGTGGCTGACGTCGGCGATGTGGACGTGGAGGAGGAAGCGTCCATCGTGAAGGCGGTCGACCCACACGGCGTCGTCGAAGTCGCGCGCGGTTTCCCCGTCGATGGTGACGACATCGAGCCCGCGGAAGTCGCGCCGCCCGGCGAGATCGGCATGGGTAAAAGTGAGCGGAACCGCTTGCGCCTGCGCGAGCGCTTCGGGCGGAAAGCGGTGGCGGAGGCGGTGCTTGCGGATGATGATCTCGACGTCCACGCCGAAGTCGTCGGGGCGGCCAAGAATCTCGATGACCCGGCCGGCAGCGGTGCCGCCGCCTTCTTCGGGGAATTCGAGGATCTCGACGTCAACGATCATGCCGTCCATGTCCTGGACGCTCGAGATGTGAGGCGCGGGCGCGCCGATGTGGTCGACGTTGGCGCCGCGTCCGGGGATTTCGAGTCCTTCGGGGATCACCACCCACTGATGAATGCGCGACTCGAAGGGCACGACGAAGCACTGCCGGCGGCCGATGCGGAATTCGCCAGTGAGTGTGGGATGGGCGCGGCCGAGGACGCGCAGCACCTCGCCTTCGGCGCGGCCGTCGGCGGCGACGCGCGTGATGCGCGCCAGCACGGTGTCGCCGTGCATGGCGGCGCCGGCGGCCTCGGGCGGGATGAAGATGTCACCCGCAATTCCGGGCGCCGCCACGGCGGGAGAGACGAAACCGTAGCCGTCGCGGTGCATGCTGAGCCGCCCGGTGGCGAATTGCTGCGTGCGGCCGGGCAACACATACTGGCCGCCGCGCAGCTCGATGAGCGAGCCCTTCTTCACCATGCGCTCGAGCAATGCTTCCAGCTGCTGGCGCTCTTCGCCGCGAAGCCCAAATTCGCGCAGGAGTTGCTTGAAAGTGGCCCGCCCGTGAGGCAGGCGCGCGATGTGCGCGAGGAGATCCTGTTCCTTCATTGCGTCACCGGCGGCGCGGCGACAGCAGGCGGCGGCATGGCCTCAGGCGAAAAGCGCGGAAGACGCTCCTGGCTGGATGCCAGATGCCATGCCACCGCCGCGATGACGGCGCTGGCCTGTTTCAGATCCTCGGGGACGGCACGTTCATAGGTATCTAGGTTGGTGTGCCAGGTCTGCTGGAAGTATTCGATCGGATCCTGGAAGAAGCCGATGGCTGGCAGACCGGCGCTGGAGAAGGACGTGGAGTCCGTTCCGCCTTCCCGGCGGCTGGTGGAGGCAGCGGCGCCGGCAACGCCGAGATCGCGGAACGGTTCGAGCGCGGAGCGGACCACGGCGGCGGCCTCTTCGGGTCCGAACACGCTGGCGCCGCGGATGCGCCCGGTGCCGCTGTCGAGATTCAGATAAGCGACCAGATGATCGAAGGCGGGCTTGGGCTGCTCGAACGCGCCGTAATTTTCGCGCACGTGATACTTCGATCCGAGAAGCCCCTGCTCTTCGGCGCTCCACAAGGCGATGCGAACCGTGCGACGGGGCTTGAGATTCAGGGCCTTCAACAGGCGGACGGCCTCCATCATGACGGCGACGCCGGTGGCGTTATCCGTCGCGCCGGTGGCGGCGTGCCAGGAGTCAAGATGAGCCCCGATCATGACGATCTCTTCGGGCTTCTCCGAGCCGGGGATGTCGGCGAGCACATTCCAGGTAGTCGTGCCGGGGTGCGTGCGGTTCACGATGTCGAATTCCATTTCGACCTTTTCGCCGCTTCCAATGAGGCGGGAGGCGCGGCCATAATCCTCGTTGCGAAGGTAGACTGCCGGCACAGACTTCGTGACGTCGTAGGTGCGGTTCTGGAATGCGCGGATGGTGGAATGCGGCATGCCGGAGTCGAGCACCTTGACAAGGGCGCGATTGGCGACGAGCCAAGCGTCGATGGCTGCATTCACCTGTTGCGGGGTGAGCTTGCCGGGCTCGGGCTTTGCCGGCGGAGTCCGCGCCGGCGGGCCGCCGCGGGCCTCGAGGCGGCGCCTGACGGCCGCATCATCCAGGCGCTTCTGAGCGGCGGTGAAGCTCACGGGGAGCTCGCGCGGCTTGCCGAGCAGGACAATTCGCCCAGGGACGCGCGCGGCATTGGCGGCGAGCCACGTGTCCAGCTCCTCCCTGGATGGGGATGCCGGAGGGGCCAACAGAACCACTTCGCCGCGAACAGCGCCGGGAGTCGAAGGAGTCCAGGCCATGACCTCAAAGGTGAGCGGGTCGCGCACGGGAGAGACGAGATGACCGGCGGCCCGCTCATTGAACCAGCCTTCATGGCCGAAATCCCAAGCCTCCAGACGCGCGTTGTCCAGGCCCCATGCCGTGAGCTGCTTGACGGCCCAACGGGCGGCAGCTTCGTAGTTGGGCGAGCCGGTGAGGCGGGGCCCATAGCGGTCCGCGAGCACGTGGAGGTGCTTCATCACCTCGGAGCGCTGGAGCGCTTCCTCGCGGATGCGGGCGGCGGAGGCGGCGACGTCCGCCGGCTGGGCGGACACAAGAGTGACAGCAAGCAGGCAGGCGGCGAATGCGCGCATATGAAGCCAGCATACTGCACGCGTTAGGATGGGGATTGCCATGGAGCTGACGACGGTACGGTTAACGATTCCGGAGAACGGGAACATCATTTTCGGGCAGTCGCACTTCATCAAGACCGTGGAGGACCTTTACGAAGCGATTGTGAACACGGCGCCGCAGATGAAGTTCGGCATCGCCTTTTGCGAGGCATCGGGCGCTTGTCTGATCCGCGTGGAAGGCAACGACGAGGAACTGAAGAAGACGGCGGTGGAAAACGCGCAAGCTGTCGCTGCGGGGCACACGTTCCACATCTGCCTGCGCGAGGGATTCCCGATCAACATCCTGGGAGCGGTCCGCAACGTCCCTGAGGTGGTGCGGATCTTCTGCGCCACAGCCAACCCCGTGGAAGTCGTGGTGGCAGAGACCGAACAGGGGCGCGGCGTGCTGGGGGTGATCGACGGCTTCAGGCCGAAGGGCGTGGAAGGCCCCGCGGACGTCGAGTGGCGGCACGGGCTGTTGCGGAAGTTCGGTTACAAGCGGTGAGCGGCGGGGCGGCTCGCGCCGCCCCGGTTATTGCAGCGGAAGCTCGGGCTGGACGTCTTCTCCACCGGGTTCTTCTTCCGCTTCTTTCACGGCGCAGGCGGCGGCCACCGAGTCGCCGGGATCGAGTGAAACGAGGCGGACGCCCTGCGCGGAGCGGCCCGTCTTGCGGATGCTCTCGGCCTCGGTGCGCAGGATCTTGCCATCGCGGGTGATGACGATGACGTCGGTGTCCTCCTTGACGGCGAGCACGGAGACGACCATGCCGTTCTTGTTGGTGACCTTCATGTTGATGACGCCCTTGCCGGCGCGGGACTGGAGGCGGTACTCGCTGACGCGGGTGCGCTTGCCGTAACCGAGTTCGCTGACCGAAAGGATGTGGTCCTCGTCGGTGACGATTTCCATGCCGATGATCCAGTCGCTTTCGTCCAGCTTCATGCTGGTGACGCCGGCGGCGGGGCGGCCCATGGGGCGGACATCGCTTTCGGGGAACTTGATGGCCATGCCTTCGCGGGTGGCGAGGAAGATCATCCTGGCGCCGTCGCTGAGCGCGGCTTCGATGAGCTCGTCGTTTTCTTTCAGGTTGATGGCGATGATGCCGCGGGACATGGGGTTGTCGAATTCGGTGAGCTCGCACTTCTTGATGACGCCGAACCGAGTGGCCATGACGACGTACTTGCCGGACTCGAATTCGGAGACGGGCAGGAAGGCGCGGGGCTCCTCGTCCTCCTGGAGGTTCACGAGGCTCTTGATGTGCTTGCCGCGGCCGGCGGCCTGGGCATCGGGGATGTGGAAGACCTTGAGCCAGTAGAGGCGGCCCTTGGAGGTGAAGATCAGAAGGTAGCTGTGGGTATTGGCGACGAAGAGGTCCTCGACGACGTCCTCGGAGCGCGTGGCCATGCCGATGCGGCCCTTGCCGCCGCGCCCCTGGCGGCGGTAGGTGTCAAGGGCGGTGCGCTTGAGGTAGCCGCCGCGGCTGACGGTGACGACGACGTCCTCGCGCTTGATGAGATCCTCGAGGTCGATCTCGCCCTCGTCGTCCACGATCTGCGTGCGACGCTCGTCGCCGAAGTCTTTTTGCACTTCTTTCAGCTCGCGGACGATGACGCCGCGCAGAACTTTTTCCGCACCGAGAATTTCCAGGTAAGACGCGATCTGGCGCTGGATTTCGGCAAGTTCGTCGAGGATTTTCTGGCGCTCCATGCCCGTGAGGCGCTGGAGCTGGAGCTCGATGATGGCCTGGGCCTGCTTTTCCGTGAAGTCGAACCGCGAAATCGGCTGGCCGTTCCATTTCAGCGCCGGCGCCCACTTGCGGAGGACCTGCTCGAGCGCCGGATTCTCGGGGAAGGCGGTCTGTCCGGTGAGGGCGTCACGCGCCTCGCGGGGCGTGCGGGCGGCGCGGACAGTTTCGATGACGGCATCGAGGTTTTCGAGCGCCTTCTGGAAGCCGAGCAAGATGTGCTCGCGCTCGCGCGCCTTGCGCAGCAGGAATTCGGTGCGGCGGCGGACAACGTCGACGCGGTGATCGATGAATCGCTTCAGGGCGTCGACGATGCCCATTTCCCGGGGCTGGCCGTTGACGATGGCCAGCATGATGACTCCGAAATTCACCTGCATTTGCGTGTGTTTGTACAGGTTATTGAGGATGATTTCCGGGTTCTCGCCACGCTTGATTTCGATGACGACTCGGAGTCCCTCGCGGTCGCTTTCATCGCGGACGTTGGTGATGCCTTCGATCTTGCGGTCGTTGACGAGCTGGGCGATCTGCTCGATGAGCCGGGCCTTGTTGACCTGGTACGGGAGCTCGGTGATGACGATGGCCTCGCGGTCCTTCTGGAGTTTCTCGGTGAAGGCGCGGGCGCGGACCTTGAGCGAGCCGCGGCCCTTGGTGTAGTAGTCGATGATGCCCTGGCGGCCGAGAATGATGCCGCCGGTGGGGAAATCGGGACCGGGGGCCAGGGCGAGGATCTGCGACACGGGAGTCGAGGGATCCTGGACGAGGGCGATGGCGGCGTCGATCATCTCCCTCAGGTTGTGGGGCGGGATGCGCGTGGCCATGCCCACGGCGATGCCCTCGCTGCCGTTGACGAGAAGGTTGGGGAAGCGCGCCGGCAGGACTTCCGGCTCGACCTCGCTGTCGTCGTAGTTGGGACGGAAGTCGACGGTTTCCTTGTCGATGTCTTCGAGGAGGACGGAAGAGATCTTCGACAGCCGCGCCTCGGTGTAACGCATGGCGGCGGGCGGGTCGGCATCGACGGAGCCGAAGTTGCCCTGCCCATCGACCAGCGGATAGCGCATGGAGAAGGGCTGAGCCATGCGGACCAGCGCGTCGTAAACGGCCGAATCGCCATGCGGGTGGTACTTGCCGAGCACTTCGCCGACAATCTTGGCGCACTTGCGGGTGGGGCGGTTGTGGGTGAGCCCCATCTCGCTCATGCCGTACAGAATGCGGCGGTGGACGGGTTTCAGGCCGTCGCGGACGTCAGGCAGGGCGCGGCCGATGATGACCGACATCGAGTAGTCGAGATACGACCGGCGCATCTCGTCTTCGATGTTCACCGGGATGATATTGCGGCGGTCGCCGAGAGGCAGCTGAGCGCCGCCGCCGGAGCCTTGGGGCGGCTGATTTTCGGGTCCCTGAGGAGTTGACATGTTACGCCTCTATTGTATCAAAACACCTGAAATTACTGGGTTTTGGTATACTGGCAAAAAGGTTGCTGTTATCGGTCGTCATTCCCGTGCACAACGAGGAGCAGGCGCTGCTGCCGCTCTACGACCGCCTGACGGCAGTGCTCGAAAAGACGGGGCGCCCGTATGAGGTGATCTTCGTCGACGACGCGTCCACCGACCGGAGCTTCGAGCTGCTGGCGAACCTGGTACAGACGGACGAGCACCTCAAAGTGGTGCAACTGCGGAGGAACTTCGGCCAGACGGCGGCGCTGTCGGCGGGGTTCGATGAAGCCAACGGCGACGTGATCATCTCCATGGACGGGGACCTCCAGCACGCGCCGGAGGATCTGCCGGCGCTGCTGGAAAAGATCGACGAGGGATACGACATCGTCAGCGGGTGGCGGAAGCAGAGAAACGACGGCCTGCTTTTGCGGAAAGTGCCTTCGAGGATCGCCAACTGGCTGATGGCCAAGGCGAGCGGGGTCAACCTGCACGACTTCGGCACCACGTTCAAAGCCTACCGGGCGGAGATCCTGAGGGACGTGAATCTCTACGGGGAACTGCACCGGTTCATTCCGGCTCTGGCGAGTTTTTACGGCGCCAGAATCGCCGAGGTGCCGATCCAGAATCCGCCGCGGGCGGGCGGTGCGTCGCACTACGGGCTGGGACGGACGTTTAACGTGCTCTTCGACATTCTGACGATCCGTTTCCTGCTGAAGTACTTCACACGGCCCATGCACTTCTTCGGGCGGCTCGGGCTGGCCAGCACGGCGGCGGGCGGAGCCATCCTGGCTTTTCTGCTAGTGAAGAAGATTCTGGGTCACGAGATCATCCTGGCGCATGGCCCGTTGCTGTTCACGGGCGGCCTGCTGCTAGTGGCGGGATTGGTGATGTTCACCACGGGGCTGCTGGGCGAGATAATGATGCGTACCTACTTTGAAAGCCAGGGGCGGCCGATCTACGCCGTGCGTGACGTGCTGGCGAAGGAGAAGCAGCAGGCGCCCTAGGAGGAGCCGGCCTGCATGGGTCCGGGGACATTCGCAGAGGAGCGCGACCACCACTGCTCGAACAGGGCTTCGAGGGCTTCTCCGAAGCTCGCGTGATCGAAGACGACCGCGGTCCAGGCGGGCCGGGTTTTCACCGGATCCAGCAGGGAAACCAGCCCTTGTTTTCCGTCGAAAACGGCGAGTTTCATTGGCAGATTCTCAGCAAAACGGACGCCGATTCCCAGAGCGAGATACTCTTCGATGCGCTGCCTGTGGGCATCGTCGATGGGCGCGGCCTCCTGGAGGAGCCGGCAGGCGACGCCGCGCTCAGCGGCCTGCTTGACGAGCTGCTCGTCCAGGGGGTCGACGGCGTATGGAGGCCTGGAAAACTCGACGTAGCGGGAGGAGACCGCTTCGAGCATGGAGCGGTAATGGGCCGCGATCTGTGACGGGTCGCCGACGATGCGGAGGTAGTCGAGCGTGCCCGCCGCGCCTTGGCCTTCGGCATAGGCGCGCTTCAGGTCCTCGGCCAGCATGAAGCCGAGCCTCCGCTGTTCGGCCAGATGTTTCTCCATTGCCGCGCGCTGGCGCTCCAGGTAGGCGGGAATCGCCAAAGCGGGCTCGACGGCGGAGAACAGCTTGGTCTTCTCCTGCACAACCTGAGCGAAGCCCTTGTCCACGAGGCTGTCGAGCACCTCGTAGATTTTTTGGCGGGGGACGCGGGCGCGTGCCGCAAGCTCCAGAGCCTTGAAGCGCGGGTGCCCGACCAGGACGAGGTACGATCTGGCCTCATAGGCGTTCAGCCCCACCTGCTGTAAACGGCGCCAGTATTTTTCGTAGTCTAGGGTGCTGGGATCTGTCGGCAATTCCGGAGCCCTCAGGCTCACTCTTATAACACAGGAGGCGAAGCGCCGGGAAGGCCGGAACCCGCTTGTGTCGGTAGCATGTGAGTTGTCCGGTTGAATTAGCAAGTGAATTGTCCGGTCGAACGGCGGCTGGGGAAGGCTAGAGGATGTGGAAGCGATCCAAGAGCATTTCCCGGCCGCGGAGATGGAACGGGC
>JBBIIK010000072.1:0-13330 GCA_037446555.1 Acidobacteriota bacterium | reverse complement strand
CTTTCTATCGCGGTAATCTCGTATTGGGGCAAACCTAAGACGATCTCAGAATCGGTCAAATCAAAATCTCCCAAGATTGTTTTACCAATCTGGGATCAGGCTTTGCCCCCGCAATTGATCAAGAGCCAGCGGACGAGGCACCCCGGGCAGTGGTCCGCTCCTGTGTCTTGAGGCGGCCTTCGCGGGGCATCCTGAAATTGGATAGCTGTGGCGGGAAACCGGGATTCACCGCCGTTCGCTCGAAGGCGGCACGATGCCCTTCATGCGCAGATAGGTGACGATATTGCCGTAGTGCTCGTTGTTGTGGGCCGTGTTGAAGGAGAGCACGGTTGCCTTGGCCTGTTCGCGGCCAAAGAACTTCACCGTTTCCGCCAGGGCGGCGTCCGTGAGTCCGGCATAGGCTGAATCGCAGTAAGCGAAGGCGTCGTTCAGGGCCTGGATCAGGTCCGCCTTCGACGTCTTGGTCTTCTCGATGCCCGGCGCAGGGTTGGGCTTGCCGAGGACGGCCGAGCAGAACAGGTACTGCGCGTCGGCAATGTGGCCCAGTAACTGGCCGAAGCTGCGAACTTCGGGTACCGGGCGGAAGGAGTAGTTCTCCTCGGGCATCTTCTCGGCCGAGCGCAGGATGTTGTTCTTCACCATGTCGTGCAGGAACTTCTGTCCGGCCACCATGGGGTTCTGCGCATGCACGACGGCAGCGCCGCCAAGCACAAAGATCGGGAGAGTCCAGGCGAGTTTCATGTGCAGGGTTCCTTTCAGGGGAATTGTACTTGTTCTCAAAGATTGACGAACAGCCCTGCGCCCGTTGCCGCTGCTTCAGAGCCGGGCGCGGGGTGCAGCCAGGTTGGTTTCGTGGAATCCATGTCGATGGCGACGGGCTCCCCGGTCACTCTCGTATTGATCAGTGCGAGAACCGACGAATCGATGTCGCGATACTCCAGCCGCGCTCCTGTGCCCGTGCCCGTCAGCCGCCGGTTGCGGGCGAAGTAGCTGGAGAGCACTTTGTACCGCATCGGTTCCAACTTGCCGGCTCCCGGGGCGGCGGTGCCGGCGCGCCTTCCTGCGGCATCCGCCAGCGCCGAAGATGCCTCCTGCGCCGTCCAGACGTAGTTGCACTCGTATACGACGTTGTTGCGGTATTCGAAGTCGTTGGCGACCTGCGAAGTCCAGATGGAGCTGCCGTAGACGGCATGGCAGAAGCAGTGCGTCATCGCATGGCCTGTGCTGCCGGGAGTCCAGAACACAACGGAGATTTTCAGCCCCCGGAAGATGCAGTGGTGCACCCTCACTCCGTTGCCGTTGGCAATGATGCCTACGTGGAACGGGTTGGTGACCTCCTCGCCGGCAAACAGGCACAGCGAGACTTGCAGGTCTTCGAGGTTCCGCCGGAGGCGGCTGATCCCGTAGAGCCGCCGGATCAGGCCCGGACGGGGCGTCTCGACGACAGGCAAACCCAGAATCTTCAACCCGCGGATGGTCACGTGGCTGGTCTCCACGAGCATGCCGTTTACTGCGCCGCCCAGGGGATCGGGCCGGCCGTTCCAGGTAGGCGACAACGGAAGCGTGTGGATCAAGACGGGCATCCGGCCTGCATTCCAGTCCGGGTCGACGGGCAAAACCTCGGCGCGGATGGTGAGCCGGGCTTCGCGCGTGAAGGACCTTCGTTCGGGCTTGAGAATGACGGGCTCGCCGATGGCGTGGATCCCCTCCGAGAGGAAGATGGTGGCGGGCCCCGCGCCCTCGCTGCGGTTCACGCGCCGGGCCGCTTCCGCCAGGGTGCGCACCGGCTGCTCGCGGGTTCCCGGTTGACCGTCATCGCCGCTGGCAGGGTTCACCCAGACCTGGAACTCCGGTTCCTCCCGCGCGGATTGGCCTCGCAGCAGGCAGATTCCACTGCTGGCCCAGAGGGCGGACTTGCAAGCTTGCCGTCTGTTGATCATGGTGGAGCCGTCTCCCTTCCTCCTGTTGGACGAGACCGCCGGGGGCAGTGTGAATGGCGGGCGAGGGCTGCCGCCGAGTCAGACGCCTGCGGTCTGGTCCAGGTGCAGGTCGAGAGCGGCCATCACGCGCCGGGCGAAGTCCGCCGTCAGGGTGAGCGGATTTGCGGAGCGGTGCACCTGAAGCGCCCATCGCGCCCTCTCCACACGGCGGACGATGGCGCGGGCCTCGGCGAAGCTGATCTCCCGGGCCGCGAGCCGCGCCGGAGCCGGTGTTTGCGCCGATGCATGAAGGTGGCAGCGGCACGGCGCCTGGTCGGAGACCAGGCCGCAGTGGCGTTGCAGGAACTCCGTCATGGCGGCGCGCGCATGCTGGAGCCGTTTCCGGAACAGAGCAGGGCTCACCTGGAGGACTTCTGCGGCTTCGGGCCCGGGCAGCTCCATGATCTCGCCCAGAATGAATGCCGCGCGGAGAGGCTTGTCCAGGCACTGCAGCATTCCGAGCGTGCAGGCGATGCGGATCTCCTCGATCAGGAGGGACCGGTCGGTTTCGGACGGCGCGTCCGGCCGAAGACCGGCTGCAAGCTCGTCCCCCAGCTGGACAAAGCTGCGCCGCTGTTTCTCTTCGGCGCTCTTCCTGAGATCGAGGATGTAGTTGATGGCGACGCGCCAAGCCCAGGTCTTCAGGCGGCTGCGGAAGTCGAACTGCGACAGGCGGGTGACCACTCGCACAAGGATCTCCTGGGTCGCGTCCTCGGCATCTTCGCGGCGGCCGAGCATCCGCAGCGCCAGCGCAAACAGATCACCCTGAAGCGCCACGACCAGGCCCTCGAGAGCGGCGCGGTCTCCTTCCAGCGCCTGGCGGGCCAGTTGCTCGAGTTCACTTTCGGCGCCTGGCGCGGCGTTCGCACTCATCGTGCCGTTCAGTTTGCCACAAGCGCTGGCGTCTTGTGGAATCGCTGGCGCCCGGGGCTCAGTGAGGCTCGCCTGTAGGGCATTGCAGTTGTGCGCGTCGTCCTCGCGATGCTGCTTGCGCTCCGGCACGCTTCCAGCGCCCGGCCCGCAGCGAGGCTGCCCGCACAGGGATACTCTTCAGGCACAGGAGTCTGGGGACGGGGAAACAGTTCCCAGAAGCTGTTCGGAGACTCTACCCGGTGACTCTCCTGAGGGACCGGAGCTTGGGCAGGTTTTCAGAACTGGATCCGCCACAGAGCCACGCAAGGGCCGCCTCGCCAGCGGCGGGACGGCATGCAGACCGCGAACCGCTGGCGGGCCGCGGAACCCCCTTGCCGGTGTGCCCTTCCGGCTGTCGGCCGGAACAGTTTCCGCGCAACTCGTTCGGGATGCCGGAAGTGGCGTGGTTTTTCCTGTCAGCCCTTGAGGCCGAAGTAGTCTTCGGCCAGCTCCGGCTTTACCTCCATGGCGCGGGCCCAGCACTGGCGCGCCTCTTCCGCGCGCCCCGTGCTCTCCAGCACGTAGCCGAGTCCCACGAGCGCCTCGGCGAAGTCCGGCTTCCACTCGAGCGCCTGCCGGTAGAGCAGTTCCGCTTCTTCCTTTTGTCCGAGTTGTTCGTTCAGCATGGCGGCGTTGTAAAGGATCTCGGGATCGCTGTGGCCGCTGTCGATCAACTCGCGATGGTATTGCAGCGCGGCGTCGAGATTGTTCTGGCGCAGCGCATTCACCGCGGCGGCGCGCAAGGCCGGCTCCCAGCCGGGCTTGAGCTCCATGGCCTTCTTCAAGGCTGAGGCGGCGTCCTCGTAGCGGGCCGCCTCGTAGGTGGCGAGGCCCAGGTTGAGATGGGCCTCCGGCCAATCCGGCTTTGCCGCTACCGCCGCCCGGTAGGCGTCCACCGCTTCCCCATATGCCTGCCGGTCGTACTTCATGTTGCCGAGGCGGAACCAGATGTCGGCGTTGCCCGGCTGGCGCATTGCCAGCACCTCCAGCAACGCTTCGGCGTCCTCGCGCCGTCCGGCCCTCTCGTGAATGCCCACGGCCAGGAAGTAGAGGTCGGACGCATCGGGGCAGGCCTCGATACCATGACGGCAGGCTTCCAGAGCTTCTTCCTCGCGCCCGGCGTCCCGGAGTGTTTCCGCGACACGGATGTGCGCTTCGGCCATGTCCGGTTGCATCTCGAGTACGCGGCGATAGGCCTCCAGGGCCGCCTCCGGCTTGCCTTCCTTGCGCCGGCACAGGCCGAGATTCATCCACATCTCGACAGGCAGAGGTCCGCGGCTGGCCAGCCATTCCAAGTACTCGGCGGCGCGGCCATAATCTTCACTCAGGAACGCGGCGTAAGCGGCCGCCTCCCGTGCCACCACCGAGTCGGGATCACGCTCCAGCAACCTCCGGCTGCATTCCTCCAGCTTCCCGGCATTCTTCTGCTGCCGGTAGACGGACGCCAGGTTCACGAGTGCGTCGGCGCCGTGATCCGGATCCGAAACCAGTTGCTCGTACAAGGCGACCGACTGATCGAGGTCCCCGGTCAGTTGCAACGCAACCGCCTGACCGAACCGCGCAGACGCATCCTCGGAGTGCTTCTCGAGGTACCGCCCCAACAGCGAGAGAGCCTCCTCCAGGTGGTGTTGCCGCAAGTGGGCCAGCCCGAGCCCCAGAAGGGCGGCATCGCAAGCCGGATCGCCGTCCAGCAGGGCCTGGAAGCGCTCTGCGGCTTCAGCCCAGCGGCCTGCTTGGAGCATGCATTGCGCCCAAGCCAGACGGGACTTTGCGTCGCCGCCGCCGAGGCCGTGAAACCTTTCCCAATCCTCCAGCGCGCGCGCAGTCTCGCCCGTCTCCATGCGCAGCATCGCCCGCACGCGGTAAGCCGCGGCGTAGTCCGGCCGCCGCTCCAACAGCCTATCGATCTCGGCCAGAGCCTCTTCCTTTTTCCCGAGCAGGTGGAGAGCGCCGGCCCGGCCCAACTCTACCGGGATGGCCGCGGCTCCTGCCGCTTGCGCCGTTTGCGTTTCACTGTTCCACTCAGGCATGAGTTCCTCTCCGATTCGTTGATCGTCAGCCTCGTTACAGCCTCGCAAAGGGAAATAGCGGCGCGTTCGCGCTGCTCTTCCCGGCACTACTCCAATCGTTTGCCTGTGGAAAGCGGCACACCAGGAGTGGCAGCCGCAACCTGTCCACGTATCCACTGCCAGCCTGAATCCGCCGCCGGGAGATGCCCGGCGGAGATTCTGCCAGAGCGTCCCGCTTCCAGGGTGCACAGGCCCATTGGGCCGCCCACTGCGGCCAGACCGGCGCCGCCGGAGGCCCGCCGCCCCAATCCAGGGGCTCGACAGTGCGCCGGCTGGCAGCCGGGATCGCCTTCCCGGCGCTGCTCAGACGCCAGCTGCGGCGGCCTTGCCTCCAATCCGCGCCACCGGCCGCCGCCAATGGCGCCCGGATCCCGCTCTGTCTTTCATCTTCCAGCCAGCATGGGCTTCTTAAAGACGCATGCTCGAGCACCGCCCGCTGAGCCAAAAGCGCCGCTCCAGACGAATGGCGCCAGTTCCAAACCGGATGCGTCCAACCGCGTGCACCCGGTCCGACCAACGAAAGCGTCCAGCGGTAGTCCAGGTCTACAGCGGCAGGCAAGGCCATCTGCGCTCTACGCCAAGGCAAAGGCCGGAATGAAGTTTCCGGCCAGAACCATCCCTGATCCCGCAGTTCGCCCATCGGTACCGGCCACACAGGCGGAGTGTCGTCGAGGGCGTCACGGACTCTCCAGCCCTCGACTCTTGTGCCTGTGGGCCACGGGAGGGGCAGTGCCGCCTCCGCCGCCACCCGGTGAACCACCGCCAAGGACGCGGCTCGTCCGGGCTTGCCCGTCAATCCTGCGGCATCCGGGCGCAACGCTCCAGCGGTTCCCACAAGCGATACGTTCGCCCAGCTTTCCGCCGGAAGCATCCTGGAGGAAGGGGCGGCGCCAACTCTCAGTCCCAGCTTTCTGAAGAACAAGTCGACCCGCACCGGGCGCCATAACTCGCGGTAGCAGCGCCAAACGAAAGGTGGAGACCCGGGCACGCTGCCTTCGAAGTACCGCCCGTCAGCGGGGAGCAGCAACGCAGCAGGTTCCGGCCCGGACGATTCGGCCGAGGGTGTGGGCTTCGCGCCCAGCGCCAGCCCGGGCGCAGAAGAAGGGGGACGGCCGAACGCAAGAGACGGCGTTGGACAAGGCCCCCAAGGCAATCCTTCCCGGAAATCGGAAGACTGCCAAGCCAGCCAAATCGATTCTGAGCCGCGTGGACCTTGGGGGCTTTCCATCCCTGCGAAGCCTTGGCCCGTGCTCCAGCCTCTCGCATCGATAGACCCCCGAGCAGGGAAACGGGATTGAGGCCTGTGCCGGAACCGCCAGATCCATTGTCTTCCCGCAGCCTCTTCCAACCGGCCTCCAGCCAGCCTCCATGCGGCAGTTTCCGTCCAGGCGTGTGCTTGCCCGGCTTCGCACCGCGGACGTGCCAACCCGGCGCTCGTCTCCGTTCGCATCCCGCTAGCCTCGCCCCTTTGTATCCGGCCCGTCCAGGCCCAGCGCAGCGAGTAGATAGGCTCTGCCTGAGGGACTTCTGCGAAACGCCACGCGGTTAGGGTGTTCGGGACACGGGTGGTTGGTACGGCCGCAGGGGCGACAAATGTCTTCAGAAACCGGCCCGCAGGTACAGCGATGCCTGCGCTCCCGGCTGACGTGCCGCCCGGGGCGCCGCCGCTTGTCCCGGCCGGGAGCGTCTCCTCCATCTGCCAGTGTTCAGGAAGGGAATCGCGCTCCATCACTCCGGCCCCGTGACCAGCATGATATCCCCGCACGGGGGCGAACTCCACCGTGTTGCGCACGAGTCTGGCTGATCCCGGCCCGGCTCCTCCCGAGTCTGGTGCCGCCGGAGTCCACTCCCTCGTTTTCCAGTCAGCAGCCTGCACCTTGAGGAACACGCCGATAGCCCGCCCCCCAAGAATCATCTTGCAGCCTTCCTCATGAGGCAAGACGCCAATATGACGAGGCTGGCGCTCGAGGGCGCGCTCCGGCGCCGAGGGCCAATGCCCGGCCCATTGATCGTTGGCGCGGGGCATTGGCACGGGGTCCCTGGGAGTCTCGTACGCCTGTTTGGGAGTGCCAGGACGGATGGTGATCTTCGCCGTCTCCGAGCGCAGCCGGGAACCTCCGCCCTGTCGCCGGTAGCGCTTCACGCGTTCGAGGAAATTCTCCGCCTTCCATCGGGTGAACGCTTCTTCGTGCTGCGGCGAGCAGAAACGGCCGCCCTTCAACCGCACGAGCAACGGCAATGGCTGGCCGCACCACTGGCAGCCTCCGTCTCCCGCCGCCTTCCTCCCGCTTGGTCCGGTCTCAGCGTCCTCCGCGCCGCTCAGCGGACTCGCCGGCTGGTGTGCGCTGTATTGTTCGGCGTGCTCCCGGCAGCAGAATCCGCCGTGCACACGAAGGGTTTCCTCAGGGAAAGGCTCCTGGCAGTAGCGGCACCGGGTTGGGCGACTCTCAGCCACGGCTATCCGATCTTTCGGCGGGCAGAGGCGTGAAGATTAGAGCGGCCTCAGGGAAAAGTCTGAGAAAGGTAGGCGACTGCGGGCGCTTCGGGATACAATGCCACCATGAAACCGCTTTCGATCCTTGCGCTCGCCACTTGCTCGCTTCTGGCCCAGACGCCGGAAGCCCGGATCAAGATCGACACGGACCGCCGAATCGGCGAGATCCATCCCCACATTTTCGGAAACTTCGCCGAGCACCTGGGCCGGTGCATCTACGGCGGGATCTATGAAGAGGGCAGCCCGCTTTCGGACGAGAAGGGCTACCGCAAGGACGTGATGGAGGCGGTGCGCGGCCTCGGCGTCACCATCCTGCGCTGGCCGGGAGGCAACTTCGCCTCCGGCTACAACTGGAAAGACGGGATCGGTCCCAAGGACCAGCGGCCGGCGCGGCCCGACCATGCGTGGGGCGACATCGACTCGAACCGCTTCGGCACGGACGAGTTCCTCCAATACTGCGAACGGATCGGCGTCGAGCCCTACATCTGCATCAACGCGGGCCTGGGATCTATCAACGAGGCGCGCGAGTGGGTCGAGTACACCAATGAATCGCGCAAGACTTACTGGGCCGAACTGCGGCGCAAGAACGGCCGAGACAAGCCCTACAACGTCAAATACTGGAGCCTCGGCAACGAGATCGACGGGCCCTGGCAGCTCGGCCACAAGAACGCCGAGGATTACACCAAGTTCGCCCTGGAGGCAGCGAAGGCGATGCGGCGTGCTGACGAATCGATCAAGCTGATCGCCGCGGGATCTTCGAACTTCGGCCCCGGCGCCGACTGGATCGCCTGGAACCGCACGGTTCTGGAGCGGCTTCGCGGCGAGATCGACTACATCAGCCTGCACACCTACATCGGCAACCGGGAGAACAACCTGGAAAGCTTTCTGGCCGCATCGGCGGATATTGACCAGCGCATCGAGATCACGGCCGGCCTGATCCGCGCGGCGCTGGCCGGACGGCGTGTTTCACGTCCGGTTTTCATTGCTTTTGACGAGTGGAACGTTTGGTACCGTGCCCGCGGAGGGTCGGAATTCGACACCGGAGCCACGCGCCTGGAGGAGATTTACAACTTCGAGGATGCGCTGGCAATGGGGATGTTTTTCAACTCTTTTTTCCGGCACGCCGACACGGTGAAGATGGCAAACCTGGCCCAGTTGGTGAATGTAATTGCTCCGATTTTTACGAATAAGGAAGGACTGTTTTTGCAGCCGATCTACTTTCCGATCGCGGAATATGGCAAGCAAAAGGGCAATGTGGCGCTCGATGCGCTTGTGGAATCGCCGAAATACAAGGCGGGCAACCGGGGCGAGCTGGGCTACCTGGACGCGAGCGTGACATGGAATGCGAAGGAGCGCACGCTGTATCTGAACGTGCTCAACCGCAGCGCCTCGCGAGACATGGTGACGCGGATCGAGAACGTCGAAGGACGCTTGGCGCCGCAGGCTGAGTTCTGGCAGATGTATCACGAAGACGTGAAGGCGGTGCACAAGTTCGGCGACGACCGGCGCGTGCGTCCGCGCACCTGGCGCGAGACGTTGAAGCTGGAGCGCAACGGGTTCGCCTGGCGCTTCCCGAAACACTCGCTCACGATTGTGAAGCTGGCGCTGGAGCCGTGACGGGCCAGGCTATTCTGGGCCCATGGGGGTTCTGGACGGAAAAGCGGCGCTTGTCACCGGGGCGGCGCGGGGCATCGGGCGCGCCATCGCTGAACGGCTGGCCGCGGCCGGCGCCCGCGTGGCCGTGAACTACGCGCAGTCGGCCGCGGCGGCCGAAGCACTGGCGGCCCGGATCGGGGGCATCGCCATCCGGGCTGACGTCTCCCGAGAACAGGAAGTGATCGAAATGTTCCAGCGTGCCGGGGAAGCGTTCGGCGGGCTGGACATCGTCGTGAACAATGCGGCGGTCGCGTTCATGAAGCCTCTTGCGGACTTCAGGGACGAGGAGTTCGAGCGCGTCTTTTCGGTCAACACCCGCGGGGCGTTTTGCTGTTGCAGCGAGGCGGCGCGGCGGCTGCGCGCCGGCGGACGGATCGTGAACATCTCCACTGGCGCGACGGTCGGCGGCACCGCAGGGGGGCGTGTATTGCGCCAGCAAGGCGGCGGTGGAGCAGTTCACGCGCGCCATGGCGCGCGAACTCGCCGGGCGGCGCATCACTGTAAACACGGTATCGCCGGGCTTCACGGAAACTGACATGTTCGCGTCCCTGCCGCACCTTGTGGAACTGGCGCCGAAGCTCACGCCGCTGGGCCGTGCCGGCACGCCGGAGGAGATCGCCGCCGTCGTCGCATGGCTGTGCACTGAAGACGTCGGCTGGATTACGGGGCAGAACATCCAGGCCGGGGGCGGGCTCACGATGGTTTAGGCGCGAGGCGCCGGGTCAACCGCGGAAGCTTTCCGCACGCAGGAGAGCGTCCGTGACGAGGGCTGCCGGGCGCAGGGCGGCCGGGTCGGCGGTCCTGAGGATATGCGCGCCGCGGGCCACGCACAAGGCTGTGACAGCGGCGGCAGTGGAGGGCGAGGGGACGACCTTCACGTCCGCATCGAAGGGCTGCCCGTCGGGGCTGGCGATCACCGGGAGGCGCAGGCGTTGAAACTCCTCCAGCGCCGCCAGAAGTTCCGTATTGGTCTCCTTGCGCTTGCCCATGCCGAAGCCCGGGTCGGCAGCGAGGCGTGTGCGCTCGATGCCAAGCCGGTTGGCGCGGTTGAGGGCAGCGGTGAGTTCCGCCAGAACGAGCGTGACCGGGTTTTTCCAGGCTCCGAGTTTCGACCAATTGTCCGGGGTGCCGCGCATATGCTGCAACACAAACGCAGCATTCTGTTTCAGCACCACGCGGCCGAGGTCCTGGTCAAGAGTGAGCCCGGAGGGGTCGCGGATGATGAGCGCGCCATACTCGATGGCCTTTTCGGCGGCGGCGGGCTTCCACGTCTGCACCGCCACGGGGACGGCGAGCTTGCCACGCAGCCGTTTGAGGATCGGCACAAGGCGGCGCAGCTCTTCGGCTTCGCCGAGCAGCGGCACGCCCGCCGCGTAGCGTTCGACAGCAATCTCTATGAAGTCGGCGCCGGCGTCGATGAGTTCATTGGCGCGCACGAAGGCGCGGTCCGGATCCTCGTAGGTGCGGACGCCGCGCTCCGGCGGCGCCCAGGCTTCCACGACGCCGCAAATCAGCGTCCTCTCCCCGAGGCACCACACTTCATTCCCGATCTTCCACTCGACACGATTCCGGGGCATCTAGATCCATCCTACGCGGCCCGGAGGCGAAGCTCACGGATTGCCTGGACCACAGGCTCTGCAGCTTCCTCGACCCGGGCCTGCATGGGAAGTGCGGCGAGCCAGAGCTCACAGCTGCGCCGTTGGGCAGGAACCACGGCCCGCTGGATGCACAGGTGCCGCCGCCGGAGGGATTCCCATGTGTCTCTCCTGCAGGGGTATGCAAGAAGTGCAATGTTCGTCTTCGCGGAAAAGAGGGTGGAATAAGCCAATACTTGAAGAAGGTCGGCGCGGTGCCTCTCCTTCGTCTCCTCGCTTACATCGTGACGGGAGGAAGCAACGTATTCCTCCAGGTGTCGCTTGTACTTGGCATCTGCGATCAGAGTGAAATCTGGCGCTTCAAGCACCAGGTCAGGGATCAGACTGAGTTGGGTCCCTGCGGAAGGGGGCTCCCATCGCAAAGGCGCTTGCGTCTGACGGGTCCTCCCTCGCCGCAAAAGGCCGCCAGTTTCCCACGATGCTCGCTCCAGAACGCACTCCACCCAGGCCTCGAAGAACAGATCCATGTCCATGGCCCAGGGTATGCCCTCCAATTCGCAGAGCCCCGCCAGGCCCCTCTCCTCGGCTGTCCACTCGATCGCCTCCAGCCCCTGGTGAAATGCCTCGCTCCGGAGCGGAAGCCTGCCGGCCATCAGCAATACTCTTGCCGTCGGCCGCACCGGGGTCGCGTCGCGGACATGCAACAGGATGTTGTGCGCCCGTTCTAGCAGCTGATGAACAAAGGCACCGTGTGCGAGTTGGGACCGCAGACTGCTCACCTGCGCCTCCACTGCCCACCGCACCATGCCCTTCAGGATCTGGTCGTCCCGCAAGTCAGGAAACCGGCACGGCAAGTATTGCGGTTTCCCCGTTGGAACTTGATGCGACAGATAGGACTGCCACCGGATCGTGCCTTTCGGAGTGGACAGGAGACTCTCCGTGAGCTCGAATCGACGCTCCATCTCGCGCACCAGGAGCTCCAGCCGCTCCAGGACCATCAGTGAGATCACCCAAGGCGGAACCCTCCGCTCCGATCTGCGTAACAGCGGGAGGCGGAGGGGGCCTGGGGCAACGCGCCACCCCATCTGGCCAAGCATCGGTCCCAAACCCTGCCACGGGAAACGTGGCTGGATGATGAGCCCGAAGTCCATCTTTCCAGTAAGGGGCGAAGCCAGCGGCACCGCTCCAATGACGGAGTCCGATTCCACAACCACGTAGACCCGGTTGCCATCAAAGTCCGTAGCAACACGCAATTGCAAAACGTCGAATAGGCGCCTGTTTGATCGCAAGAATTGTTCGAGAAGACGCCCATGATGGGCGGCAGCGGCTCGGCGATCTCTCCCTGGAAACAGCAAGTCGGCGGGGAAGCGTTTCTCCGAGTGGTCTTCCAGTTCCAGAGGACGAGTTTCCGATGGCGCCGCCGATAGTCGTGGCACCTGAGACTGGGATTTCCCTGGCCTGGTCCTCGCTCTGCTCATCCGAGAGCTTCGATCTCCTGAATCAATGCACGGACGTTCTCTCCGAAGCCTGCGACGTACCCCTGAGCCAGGTATTCGTTCAACAAGGGCACAAGCTCCCACTTTAGTTTCCTCCGTGCCGTCTCGTCATCGTCAGCCAAAAAATAGGAGTGCCCCGGAACCAGGGGCATCGCATCCTCGGTTGCATGTTCCACGAAAATGGAAAGAACTTTTTCAAAGAATTCTCTGGAGAGCCTGCTCTGCTGTTGTGAGACGACGCGATAATCTGGCCAGAGATCCACGAAGGCGAATCGACGCCGGATCGCAACATCCACCAAAGCGATACTCTTGTCCGCCGTATTCATCGTCCCCAGGATGTGAAGGCCTCTCGGAAGACGGAGTCTCGATCCTATGGGAGGGGCAAAATCATATGGCAGCATCACCTCGCGGTCCGGATCTTCCGCTTCCAGGAGCGAAATCGCCTCTCCCAATACCTTGGCCACGTCGGCCCGATTGATCTCGTCGATGACAAGGAGATACTCGCCGTCTCCACTCTCAGCCGCCGCGTTCATCAGGTGTCCCCGGCGAGGCTCAAATCGGAGCCCCAACTCGGAGCCGCCCGGCACAGGCGCCAGGCCACCAATGAAGTTCTCGTAAGTCGTGTTGGCGTGAAATTGAATGAACCGCCCCCGTCTCGCATATCTCGTATCGAGGAACCGCTTGGCCATGCGCGTCTTGCCGGTACCCTGGGGTCCCTGAAGAATCACAAAGCGGCGTTCCATCAGCAGCCGTTCCACTTCCGGCTCATCGGCGATCGGCAGGATAAACTCAAACCACTGCGAGCGGATGTCGCGCGCGCTTTGGGACTCGGCCTTCAAGGGCTCATACCCTCGTTCCTGAAGCAGAAGATCCAGAAACGCCAGGATCGCGTCTTTTGTCAGTTCATGATCCCCCTCCGATGCCGGCAGGAACAATGCATACATCACGCCCTTCGGCGCTCGCGAGAACTGAGCCACCTTTGCTCCCCAGATGTGACCCACGATTGCTTCATCTGAGTACCCACTGAACTGAACTCTGCTGACCGGCGCGGTGATCTGATGGATCACCGTGGCTGACGCTGGGAAGAGACCGTGCACGATCTGCCGGCGGTGGTTCCGGCCTGACTCGC
>JBBIIK010000071.1:0-13367 GCA_037446555.1 Acidobacteriota bacterium | reverse complement strand
CACCGGCTGCCAGCGTGGGGCATTCGGCACCGTCGCGTCGCAGCACACAGCCGGCGCCACTGTGCGCGCCAACATGGTCTCGGCTTACATCAAAGCGCTCCAGGAGGCCGTTGTCGCCATCGAGCAGGAACTCGGGGGCTCGTCCAGCCGCAACTATGTGCGCAAGGACGGTGCAGTGACGATCACCGGCGCGAAGGCCTTCCTCGACGGCGCGGAGTTCGGCTCCGGCAACAAGGCCGCAACTGGCCTCGTGCGCCTGCCCAACACAGGTGCGTTGAAGTGGCGCAAGGCCGACGGCTCCGGCGACTTGGGTCTCGCGCTGAACGCCAGCGACCACCTCGTCTCCGATGCCATCATCGACTTCGCGCCCGGGCAGACCTTCGGCGCGTTCTCCTACCCGGACGCCGGCTACGGCAACAAGGGCATTGTCCAAATCGATGCCGCCGGAGGCCTCGCCGTCGAGTCGGGTGTACTCTCGATGGCTCCGTCAGGCGCGTCGCCCGGCACGTATCCGAAGGTCACCGTCGACGCTAAAGGCCGCGTGACCGCCGGGGCGAATCTCGCGGCGGGCGACCTACCCGGCCACACGCACACAGCCGCCGACATCGTGAGCGGGGAGTTGCCGCACAAGGTCCAGAAGGACGGCGCCGACGTCGGGACACGTCGGGCCCTCAACCTCGTCCAGGGCACTCGCGTTTCATTGGCGGCCGCTGATGACCCTGCAAATGACCGTGTCAGCGTGACCATCAGCGCGAGTCCTCCTGAAGCGGGTGAGATCACGAACGCTCTCGGCTACATCCCAGCCAACCGCGCGGGCGAGCATTTCACCGGACCTGTCGACTGCGGCCCGCACCAGACCATCGGCGGCCCGCTGGAGAACATGGCGAAGCACTCCGAGAACTTCGCCGCCGCCGTCTGGGACAAGAACGGCGGCTCCTGCTCAGTCACCTCGAACGCCGTCATCGCTCCCGACGGTAATCAGACCGCCGACGTGATCACCGCCGTTACCAGCACGCCCGTGATCCAGCAGCAAATCGCCGGCCTCGCCGACGGCGGCACCTACACCTTCTACATCTGGGCCCGCGTCGCTTCCGGCACGCGCAAAGTTTCGATCGCCATGGTCGACAACCCCTACGCCGCCTACCTCGCCGGTCCGACTCAGATCACGCTCACGACCTCGTGGCAGCGCTTCAAGATCACCGGCACGCTGGCATCAGGCCAAACCGGCCTTTGGATCGTGGTTCGACAGTTCGCCGCCAATGGCGACGACTGGACCACAGGCGACATCCACCTGTGGGGCGCCTGCCTCCAGCAAGGCAATGAACCCCAGAAATCCTACGCCCGCACCTGGGCCTCGCAAACGCCGCACACCGCCTCTGGCCTCGCCGCCGGCCCAACCGTGATCGCCGCGCCGGACTCCACCACCTCACCCCTGAAGATCCACGGCCCCGGCTCGAACCTCGCCGGCAGCACTCTCCTCGAACTGACCGCCAACGGCGAACTCATCCTCGCCGGCGCCTCCGGCAACGGCTACCGCCTCGCCGACCTCGGTTCCGCCAACAACCCCTCCGGCTGGGCCGGTGTGCTCAAGGTGAAAACCCCTGCCGGCGCCACCCTCGGCTACATCCTCCTCTACACCAATCCTTGAGCAAACTACCGTTTGTCCATAACGGCTTCGTTTGATTACGATAGGGAGCGGTGCCCACGAGGTCAAAGCCGAGAAGCCTCAGCGTTTTACCGTTGGATCCGGGCCAGTCATGCCTCCCACCCGACTATGCAAACTACCTCGGGGCTTGCGCAGCGGTGTGCCTGGAGAAGCGCCATCAGCCTGGCGTCTCGCTTACCCTCGCCGGCGACTACGAGGATTCGTTTCTGCTCACATGGGAGCAGTTGACTGAGCAACACTACCGAACGTATGCGGACATCCAAGAGGCGACTGAGCAGGGTGCTTACGGGATCGCTATTTTGGTCGTTCGGGAGGCGGCAGGAAAGACCGTTTTGGAGCGAGCTGCGAAGGGCGGCGGTTTCGACTTCTGGATCGGTGACGAGGAGGATGACGAACTCCCATTTCAGGGATTGACCCGTCTGGAGGTCTCGGGAATTCTTGAAGGTGACGACAGCAAGATCCAGACTCGGACGAAGCAAAAGCAAAGCCAAGTGGCGCGCAGCGACGGACAAACGCCGGCGTTGATCGCGATCGTTGAGTTCGGCCGTCCGCTCGCAAGGTTGGAACAGAAGTGAGCACCGTGAAAGACCTTCACCGGCAGGCGATGCAACGGGCTGATCAGGCTCATGCGGCCAGACGAGCTGGCGATACCGCGAGCGCCCGGAACCACTTCGAAGAGGCCTTCGAACTTGAGCGCCGCGCTGCGCAAGAGCTATCAACCCGGCACGATGCCGAGCCCTCCCGGTCAGTCCTATTCCGCAGCGCCGCAACTTTGGCCGTCGAGGCCGGCATGTTTGCGGAAGCTGAGCAGATGGTGTGCGCGGCGCTTGCGGGCAGGCCTCCCGCCGACATCGCCGAAGAACTCCGCGACCTCTTCGAACAAATCAATTTCCGCCGGCACCTTTCCTTGCGCGGCATTGAATTGACCGATCGCGAAGTGCAAATGTCCATTGCGGGTCCAGGAATCGGTTTCGGCATTGCGCCCACGGACGCAGTGATTGAGCGCATCGAGCACACCCAGGCCCTGCTCTATCGGTTTGCGGAGCGCAAGCTACAGATGCCGTACCGCGCGAAGGGCGCTCCCCCAAAGGAGATCCGTCAAGCAGTTTCCCTGTTTATGACGGTTCCGCGTGCAGCCAGCTACGCCATCTCCCTCGTAGTGGGTGGGCCACAAGAATACTTGCCCGGGATGTCGGTGGGGGAATCCGTCGTTGATGATGTTCTCGACTGCCTGGATCTGTTCGTGCGAGACGAAGAGGCTACTCTTCGCGATAAGATTCCTGACGAGGACTATCTGACCAACTTCAAAGGTCTGGCCCGCGCCATCGCGCCTGACGGCGAGGAGGTGCAAACGGTTGGTTTCACTTCAGTGCGAGCCGGACAGGAACGAACCGTCGCCCTGCGGCCTGTGCGGCGTGGCAGAGCGCCGATGACGCCGGAGCAGCGGGAAACCGAGAAGGCGAAGAAGCAAACCGAAGTTACTGTCACAGGCATCCTGTTGTTTGCTGACGCCACCAGGCAACAGCAGAATCTCATCAAGTTGGTTGAGGAAAGCGGCTTACACCACTCCATTTTGGTGCCCCCAGGGATGATGGATGATATCGTACGTCCACTCTGGGATTACCGCGTGACGGTCACTGGCGTACCAAGAGGCAAGAACATCCTGCTCACCGACATCATGAAGGCGCGCGATTAAGCCCCCCGCACTCCTCCCGCCTCCCGGTATTCAATAACCGCAAGTCCCTGCAATTGAATAAACTAGAGGTTTCGCCGGAGGACCTAGACTTGAGCACGCCAACCATTTTCGCTACCTGCACCCCGCGCCCCGATGTGCTCAGCGGCGCCACGCGCGACGAACAGTTCATGGCCGACCTGTCGCAGGTGGTCAACTGCACGGCGCTGTCCGACTACCTCGACCCTGTGCTCTTCTTCCGCAATACCTTCCCGACCCGCGGGTTGCGCGAGTTGATGAAGGCCGTCTGCCTGCGCCTCTCGGGCAAGGGCGGCGAAGTCTCTCCCATCATCCGCTTGGGCACGCAGTATGGCGGCGGCAAGACGCACGGTCTGATCGCCATCACGCACGCAGCACGGGGCATGAAAGGCGTGGCCAACGTCGCTGACTTCGTCGACCCTGCCTTGCTGCCTGCGGGCGGCGTCCGCATTGCAGCGCTGGACGGCGAGAACACCGACCCCGCCAACGGCCGCCAACTGGAACCCGGCCTGCGCGCCTTCAGCCTCTGGGGCGAACTGGCCTACCAGCTTGGCGGGGCCGCGGCGTACGAACGTCTCCGCAATTCCGACGAGAAACACATCGCCCCTGGCGCCGAGATCCTGCGCGAAGTGTTCGGCAACCAGCCCACGCTAATCATGCTCGATGAGATCTCCGTCTACCTGCGCAAGGTCGAGCGCGCCTTCCCTGACGCCAGCCGCCAGTTCACGGCATTCGTGCACGCCCTGTTCAAAGCCGTGGCCTCCACGCCGCAGGTGGCTCTGGTCTATACGCTCGCTATTGGCAAAGATGACAAGGCGCAAGATGCCTACAAGGAAGAGAACGAACGCGCCGCCGCCGCGCTGGCCGAGGCAGAAAGCGTTGCCGTCCGCTCCTCCACGGCTCTGAATCCCACCGCCGAGGACGAAACCGCGGACGTTCTGCGCGTGCGCCTGTTTGATACTGTGGACCGCGCAAGAGCCGGTGAACTGGTCGACGCATACGCCCACCTCTGGGCGAGCAACAAGGACGCGCTCCCTGCCGAAGCCACGTCGCCGGAGCTCAAGGAGCAGTTCGTCCGCACCTACCCGCTACATCCCAAGCTGCTCGAAATGCTCACGGAGAAGACCGCGTCGCTCTCCACTTTCCAGCGCACGCGCGGCATGCTGCGCCTCCTGGCCCGCACGGTCCATCTGCTCTGGCGCAACCAGCCGCCGGATGCCTACTCAATTCATGTCCATCACATGGACCCGGGCTTCGAGCCCATTCGCACCGAAATTCAGGAAAAGATCGGCATGCGCCAGTACGCGGCAGCGATCAAGGCCGACGTGGCCGCCGTGCCCGGTGACGAGCCCGCCCTGGCGCAACGCATCGACGCGCAGAAATTCCCGGGCCTTGCGCCCGTCACCTCATACGTTGCCCGCACCATCTTCTGGCATACGCTCGCCTATGGCGATGCCGCCCGCGGCGTTTCCCCGGAGCAGCTCCGCCTGGCCGTTTGCTCGCCGGCGCTCGAGCCGGCCTTCATCGAGCAGGCCCGCACCGCCTTCCAGACCGACGCGCTCTTCCTCGACGACCGCCCCGGCGCTCCGCTGCGCTTCATGGCCGAAGCGAATCTCAACCAGGTCATCGGCCGTTATATGCGCGATGTCGACGCTGGCGAAGTCCGCGCCTACCTGCGCGACCGCATCGACAAGCTGTTTAACCTGCCTCGCGGCGAATTCAACGCCATCCTCTTTCCCGCCGGCCCCTGGGAGGTCCCCGACGACCTGGCCGATCCACGCCCCCTGCTCGCCGTGCTCAACTACGAGTCCACGGCCATCCCCGCCGACCTGCGCCAGCCGCCCGCCGAACTCGAAGAAATCTTCCAGTTCAAGGGCGCCGAACGGAACCACCGCGAACTCAAGAACAATCTCGTCTTTGTCGCGGCGGCCGAAAACGGCATCGCCAACATGCAAACGCTCGCCCGCCGCAAGCTCGCGCTGGGCGAACTCAGGAAACCCTCCAACCAGCAGGAACTGGCCGATTACCAGATCCAGAAGGTCAACGCCGAATACCACGAGCTCGACCTGAAGATCGCCCAGGCCATCCTCCAGTGCTACCGGCATATCTTCTATCCTTCCGCCTCGCCGATGGCCGGAACCGCGCTGCCGCTCGGCCACACGATTCTCGAGCTGACGAATCCCGACAACCCCGGCAACGGCCAGATGCACGTCGAGCGTGTCCTCTACGAGCAGAAGAAGCTGCTCACCGCGCGCGACGCCCCGGATTCGCCCGCATTCGTCGCCAAGGAAACCGGCCTGGCCGGCCGCGGCGAAATGACGCTCCAGCAGTTGCGGCTGGAATACCGCAAAGCGCCCAAGCTCTCCATCCTGCTGCACGACACGCCGCTGCTCGAATGCATCCGCACGGGCATCCAACAGGGCCGTTTCCTCTACCGCGAGGGCAACCAGGTCTGGGGGCCGGGCGACCCCAGCCCCGTCATCCAGATCTCCGACAACACCTTCCTCCACACCATGGAGGACGCCAAGGCGAAGAAGCTCTGGCCGCGCGCCGAGCCCCTGCGCGTCAGCTTCCTGGCGAACCCCACCACCATCGGCAAAGGGCAATCGGCCGAAATCACCGTTTCGGTCTCGGGCGGCGTGCCGCCCTACACGTACACGTCGAGCGACCCGCGCCTGAACGCGACAGCGACCAACGAAACCCAGCGTTCGGCGAAAGTGAGCCCCGAGGCGACCACTACCTATCAGATCGAGGTCACCGACAGCCGCGGCGCGCGCCAGCAGGCCACCGCCATGGTCGCCGTCCGCGAGGGTGGCGTCATCACTCCCCTGGACCTGACGCCCAAGCTGCCCACTCCGCCGCCACCCACCGACTACACCGCTGAAGGTCCGCTCGCCGCCGCGCTCAGCGACCTGTGGGAGAAGGTGCGCAAGGCCAAGTGTGCCACCATCCAGCGGCTCACCATCCGGATGTTCGATCATGGCGCAGCCTGGAAGGTCCACCAGGCCATGGCTACCGTCGCCGGCGGCAAGGTCACCGCGCAGATTGAGGCGACGCTGGCAGCCGATGGCATCGAGCAACTGCGCGTCGAATATACCGGCGCGGTGGACAAAGCCAACGCCACCAAAGGCTTCCTCGATCCGCAACTGCGCGCGGCCAGAGAAAGCGACTTCACCGCCAGTTACACGGTAGCCTTTGAACCGGCGTTGCGCCTGGATGGCGACGCCCCGGAGCGCTTCGCCAAAGACATCACACGCTACGGCGGCGGCGAAGCGTTTGTCGAAGCGCAGGCCGGACCCGCCGTATGAGGCGATAAGAAGAACGAAGGAGGCATCGCAATGAGAGGATCCGCCGCCATGGCCTACTCGCCCAAACCCGTCTACGAGCTGCGATTGAAGGTCGCCAGCTCGATGAACTGGAGTCTTTCCATCTACCAGTTGCCCTCGCCGGCGACGCCGCGGCTCAAAGAGCCGGAACACGTGGGGACGCTTCAGGGCGCCGCGCTGCGGCTCATCGAGATGCGCGTGCTGAAACGGCTGCTCAAGGAAAAGATCCAGTTGGGCGCGCTCAAGCCCGGCAAGGCGCGCAAGTGGCCGCTCGATGAGGAGACGGCGCTGCACCTGGGGCTGTTGTTCCGTGTGCTCGCCCCCATGAAGAACACGGAGCGTATCCGCGAGGTGGCCGAGGGCGTCGAGCAGATGGGGAAGGAAGAAGCCGGCTACTGGATGAGCATGGCCATGCATCGGCCCAATCCGCGGCGGGTGCTGGCGGCGCTGCGGATGCTGTTGACGTCGCACTGAGGATCCACGGATGCCGGATCGCCGATTGATTGAGGAGTGGCTGCCGATTGCCGAAATCGGGATCGAGAGCCTTCGCGAGCGCACTCCGATGACGCCTTTCCCGGCGCCGAACCGGCTCCACGTCTGGTTTGCGCGGCGGCCGCTGGTGGCCAGCCGGGCGGCGATTTTGGCGAGCCTGCTGCCCGCCGATGCCGACCGCGCGAAGTTTCTGTGGACGCTGGGGATTCATGGGGATCCGGTGAAATCCAGGGTCAGAATTGCGATGGCTACGGCGAAAGGCGAGCGCCTAGGCAGAGACGCTTACGGCTATCCGCGTGCCTTTACATACACGCCTGGGCATGAAGACCTGCGGGCACCCGGCGGATCCTTAGTACTCGATCCGACCGCAGGAGGTGGAAGCATCCCTTTTGAGGCAGTCCGGCTTGAGTGCCGGGCGATGGCCAACGACCTCAACCCGGTGGCGGGTCTCATTCTCAAGGCCACTGTCGAATTCCCGGCGGTGCTTGGGCCGCGCTGCTTGGAGAGGTACAGCGAGCTCGCCGCGTGTTTCCGCGGGCGCGTCTGCGAACAACTCGCCGATCTTTACCCGGATGAACCAGAGGACTTCGTCTGTGACGGCTACCTCTGGGCGCGGACGGTGACCTGCCCCTACTGTGGTGGGCTCGTCCCGCTGTCGCCCAACTGGCGCCTGGATGGTGAAGGCGCGGGCGTGCGGCTCGTGCCCGAAGGCCGCCGCATCCGCTTCGAGATCGTCCACAAGGCGAGCGAGCACTCGCCCGGCACGGTCAAGGACGGCACGGGCAAGTGCCCGTTCCCCGATTGCGGCCGCGAAATCCCGGGCGACGACATCAAGCGCCAGGCGCAGGCGGGCCAAATGGGCCACCAGCTTTACTGCGTGGTTTACAAAAAAGAAGTCGTCGTCGGCAAGCTCAAGAACGGCAAGCCCAAGACCAAGATCGTCCGCGGTTTCCGCGCGCCCCGGCCCGAGGATGACGTGGAGGAACTGGTCCAGAGGCGGCTGGCCGGGAAGATGCCGCTCTGGCAGGCACGTAACATCGTGCCGGACGAGGAGTTCCCCGAGAACACCAACGACGACCGTCCGCGCCAATACGGCGCGCCGTTGTGGCGGGACCAGTTCAACCCCCGCCAGCTCTACGGCCACTGCACCTCTGTCGAAGTCTTCCAGGACATGGTCGAGGAGCTAAAGGTGCAAAACGGCGGCCGCTTGAGCGAGCTCGACCGCGCCGCCATGGTCTACATCGCGCTGGCTTTGGACAAGGTGGCCTACTACAACGCCATCGGGTGCCACTGGGACCCAAGCACGGGCAGAGTCCGCAGCTACTTCGACCGCCACGACTTCAGTTTCAAGTGGTCCTACGCCGAGATGGCGCCCACCATCACCGGCCTCGGCTACGATTGGGCGCTGGAGCAGACTGGCAAAGCCCTCGCCGAACTCATCGAACTGCTCGGCCATACTCGAGAATCGGGCTCGAACGGCCACCTCTTCGCCCAACCCGCCCGCCGCCAGCCGGAAGTGAAGATCCTCTGCGAGTCCGCCGACGCGCTGTCGCTTCCGGATGCCTCGGTCGACTGTATCGTCATGGATCCGCCCTACTACGACAACGTCATGTACGCCGAGTTGTCGGACTTCTTCTACGTCTGGCTGAAGCGCACCGCCGGGCTGCTGTACCCGGAGCTGTTCACCGCGCACCTGACCGACAAGGACCGCGAAGCGGTGGCTAATCCGGCCAAGTTCCAGGGCCAGAAGGGCGCCAAGCGGCTGGCCCATCTCGACTACCAGCGGCGCATGGCGCGGATCTTCGCCGAGATGCGCCGCGTGCTCAAACCCGGGGGCATCATGACGGTGATGTTCACGCACAAGGCCAAGGATGCCTGGGATGCGCTCGCCACGGGACTGATTGAGGCGGGCTTTCTGATCACAGCGAGCTGGCCGGTGCACACAGAGGCCGAGGGCAGCCTCCACATTCGGGAGAAATCGGCGGCGAAATCGACGATTTTTCTTGTTTGCCGTTTGCGGGAAGACGCCCCCGATCGCCGCGAGGAGGTCTTCTGGGAGGAAATCGAGCCGGAGGTGCGGCGGGTGGTGCGCGAGAAGGTGCGCGAGTTTCAGGAAGCGGGGCTGGCGGGCATCGACCTATATCTGGCCTGTTTTGGTCCGGCGCTGGAGATCTTCTCGCGCCACTGGCCGCTGGCGCGGGGAACGGCTCGGCCACAACCCAAGGGCTATCAGGACGAGGTCTTCGGTCCGTGGGATCCTTACCGGGTGACGCCCGAGGATGCCCTCGAAGCCGCGCGGCGCGAAGTGAAGCAGTGGCGCATGGAGCAGTTGGCTACGGTGAAGCGCCAGGCGCATCTGGATGCGCTCACCGAATGGTACGTGCTGGCCTGGGATGCCTTCCGCGCTCCCAAGTTTCCCGCCGATGAAGCGCTGAAGCTGGCGCGCGTGGTGGGGCTGGATTTCGACCAGGAGGTAAAGAACGTGGCCTGCGCCGTCTCCGGCGACGACGTGACGTTATGGGACAGCCAAACGCGCGTGATGAAAAGCAAGCTGACGACGGGTCCCGAGGCGCCCATGCTCGACCGGCTGCACGAAGCGGCCTACACGGTGCGGTTCCAGAATACCGAGGCGGCGCGGAACCGGCTAGAATCGCTGCGGCTGCTCGATGACCCAACGCTGATGACGGCGCTCGAAGCGTTGCTGAACGTCCTGCCGCCTGTCGCGCCGCGGGGGAAGAAGAAGCCGGACCCGACGCTCGAAGGCGCGGCGAGCGACTTCGAAGCGCTCGAAAAGCTCCGGCGGCTGGCCTTTGCCGAGAAGGTGCCCGAGCCGAAGCGGCCGGAGCAGATCGAACTGGAGCTCGAAGACGCCGATGCCGCTGTTGACTGAGACGGAGTGGAAATTCCGCTACTCGCACGAGGACGGCGACCTGGTGGAGCTGTTCTACAATCCGGCGCTGGCTTGCGCGGTGGAGTACTGCCGGACGACGGGGTACTTTTCGGCCGATGCGCTGGCGCTGGCGGCGCGCGGGTTGGCCGGACTGTTCGCCAACGAGGGGCGGATGCGGCTGGTGGTGGGCTGCACGCTCGATCCAGACGAGCGGGAGGCGATTCAGGAGGGCTACGACCTGCGGGTCGCTGTGGAGCAGCAACTGGCGGCGGTGGACCTGAGCCCGCCCGATGAGCATGCCCGCGCGGGGCTGGAACTGCTGGCGTGGATGGTGGCCAACGGCTATCTGGACGTGAAGGTGGCCGTGCCCGTGGACGCCGAGGGCCGCCCCGCCCGCGTGCCCGGCATCTACCACGCCAAGTTCGGAATCATCGTCGATGCCGAAGGCAACACCCTGACGTTTTCGGGCAGCATCAACGAAACCGCCGGTGGCTGGAAGAACAACTGCGAAAGCTTTCATGTCCATTGCGCCTGGCTGAGCGAGACCGAGAAGGCGCACGCGGACGAAGAACTGGAGGCGTTCGCCAAATTGTGGGACAACCGTTCGCCCGGCGCGCGCGTCTTCGACTTTCCCGAAGCGGCCCGGCGGAAGCTGCTCGAATACTTGCCGAAGGACGACCGCCCGGTAACGCCGCCCATTGCGCCGCGCCGCGTTGAGGAACCTGGGCCCGCCTTCCGGCTCACCCGTGACGAGTTCCGGCGCTGTGTGTGGACCTTCGTGAACGTGGCGCCGGAGCTCCCGCATGGCATCCGCACGGGCGAGGTGACGAGCGCCGTTGCACCCTGGCCGCATCAGGTCCGGACCTATGTGCGGTTCCTCGAACAGTGGCCTTGCCGGTTGTTGATCGCCGATGAAGTCGGCCTGGGCAAGACGATCACCGCGGGGCTGATCGTGCGGCAGGCGCTGCTATCTGGCAAAGCGAAGCGCGTTTTGATCCTGACGCCCAAGAGCGTACAGATCCAGTGGCAGAACGAGCTATATGAGAAATTCAACCTGAACGTGCCCATCTACGACGGCGCTGTGCTGCGCTGGCGCGACGCCTACGGCAGGACCGGTGCCTTGGAACGCGCTGTCGGACGCGATGAGTGGCAGAGGGAACCGGGGGTGCTGGCATCGAGCTTCCTGATGCGGCGCAAGGATCGTGTGCGGGAACTTCTGGAGGCCGAACCATGGGATCTGGTGCTGCTGGATGAAGCGCACCATGCCCGGCGGCGCGGGGCGGGCACGGAACAGGAGAAGGGACCGAACGCGCTGTTGGGCCTGATGCGGGAGTTGGCGCGCCGCTGCGAGAGCTTGCTGCTGCTGACCGCAACGCCGATGCAGGTGCACCCGGTGGAGATCTGGGACCTGATGGACCTGCTGGGTCTGCCGCCGAAGTGGGCGGCCGAACCGCACGCATTCCTCAAGTATTTTTCCTGGGCGAGCGGCAATCCATCGCCGGAGACACTGGATCTGTTGACGGCGTGGTTCCGGGACTGCGACGCCCACTTCGGGCCGCTGACGGACGCGGAGATCGCGGCGTTGACGCCCGGGCTGAGCGCCATCAAGCGCGCGAAGGTCGTACGGGCCTTGCGGGATACGGCCCAGGCGCCGCGGCGGATGCTCGATCCCGAGTCGCGGCGGGCGCTGCTCGATGTGCTGAAGGCCTGCTCGCCCTTGCGCTGGCGGATGGTGCGGCATACGCGCGAGTTGCTGCGATCCTACCGCCGCGCCGGGAAGCTCGATCTGCCGATTGCCGAGCGCGAAGTGAAGGACATCCCGGTGGAGATGACGCCGGCGGAAAGCGCACTGTACGCGCAAGTGGAAGACTACATCTCGGAGACCTACTCCAAAGCGGCGACGGACAAGCGCACGGCGATCGGCTTTGTGATGACGGTGTACCGGCGCCGTCTGGCTTCGAGCTTCGAAGCGCTGAAACGGACACTCAATGCTCGCCTGGAAAAGCTGGGGCTGAGCGAGGAGGATGTCTCGCTCGATGAAGCGGCCGACGAGGTGATGGCGCCCGACGAGGCGGCCGAGCTGGCTGCCTCCACAGCGGAATTGGAGGAGCGTGACCGGATCTTGGGACTGCTGCGGAGTATCGCCAAACTCAACACCGACACGAAAGCCCGCAAACTGCACGCCGAGCTCGTGAGCGTCTTCACGGCGGATTCGGAGTCCGCGATTGTCTTCACGCAGTACACCGATACGATGGAGTACCTGCGGGAGTTTCTCGCTCGCGAAATGCCCGACGTGCCGGTGGCGAGCTACTCGGGTTCGGGCGGCGCCTGGCGCGACGGCTCGGGCCGCTGGATCGCGTGCAGCAAGGAAGAGATCAAGCGCCGGTTCAGGACCGGGCAGGTGCGCCTGTTGGTTTGTTCCGATGCTGCCGGTGAAGGCCTGAACCTCCAAGCAGCGGGCGTGCTGGCCAACTATGACCTGCCCTGGAACCCGATGAAGGTGGAGCAGCGCATCGGGCGTATCGACCGGCTGGGGCAGCAGCGGCCGCAGGTGAAGATCCTGAACTTCGCTTATAAGGACACGGTGGAGGCGGATGTGTTCTTCGCCGTAGGCGAACGGATCCAGCTCTTCCAGGGCATCGTCGGCAGACTTCAGCCGATCCTGTCGAAGCTGCCCAGGCGATTCGAGGAGGTCACGCTGGCCAGCCGCGAAGCACGCGAGGCGGCGCGGCAGCGGTTCCTGGCGGAGATCGAACAGGAAGTGGCCTCCGCGGCTGAGGCGCCGCTGGATCTGGATGCCGTCGCGCGGGAGGACCTGACCGTGCCGCCGCTGCCTGAGCCGCCGTACGACCTCACGAAACTCGACCAAGCCATGGGCCGCGATGCGAGCCGTCCGTTGGGTTTGGAATGGCGGCCGTTGGACGCGCGAACCTATGCCGCGCGCCTGCCCGGCATGCAGGAACCAATCCGGGTGACAACCTCGGCCGAGGTGTTCGAGGAATCGGGCGACAGCCACCAGTTCTTCTCACCGGGCGGCCATTTGTTTGAGGAGGTCCAGCGCGCCGCGGACGGAACGCTCTCGAAAGAACCGCAACCGGGTGTCTGCTGGCTTTTGCGGGATCAGGGCGGCAAGCCAGCGACGTTCGTGGTGAACACCGCCGCCGGCTTCTGCCGCGCCGACAAGTTGGACGCGTTGATGGTGCTTCTGGAACGTCCCGGTCCGCCCGCTCCGTTTCCGGTGGGAGATTGGCCTGGGTACGAGGCGGAACTGATTGCCTGAGG
>JBBIIK010000070.1:0-14085 GCA_037446555.1 Acidobacteriota bacterium | reverse complement strand
GGCCCGCGCGGCCGCGGAGGCCGTGGCGGCGACCGTGGCGGCGGACGCGGCCGCCACTAGCCCCGCAACGCTTTGAACACCCGCGATACGATCGCCGCCATCTCGACGCCGCCCGGCTCGGGCGGCCTCGGCATCGTCCGCCTCTCCGGCCCGCAGGCCCGGCCTGTCGCCGCCGCCATCCTGCGCCTTCCCCCGAACCACGAGTGGACGCCGTGGCGCATCGCCCACGCGCACCTGCTCGACGAAGACGGCGTCCCGGTCGACGAAGTGCTCGTCAGCTTCTTCGCCGCTCCGCGCAGCTACACTGCCGAAGACGTCGTCGAAATCTCTTGCCACGGCTCGCCCGTTGTCCTTCGCCACTGCGTGGCGCGCGCTCTCCGCGCCGGCGCCCGCGCCGCCGAACCCGGCGAATTCACTCTCCGCGCCTATCTCAACGGCCGCATCGATCTGCCCCGCGCCGAAGCCGTGCGCGACCTCATCCACGCCACCACGCTCTATCAGGCGCGCGTGGCCGCGCAGCAGCTTGAAGGCTCGGTCTCGCGCGCCGTCGCGCCTGTCAAGGCAGCGCTCGTCGAACTGATCTCGCTGCTTGAAGCCGGCATCGACTTCGCCGAAGACGACGTCGACGTCGCTTCCGCCGCCGAAATCGACCGGCGCCTCGCTGCCGTGCTCGGCGGGCTCGAGCGCCTGCTCGACAGCTACTCGTGGGGCAGGCACGTGCATGAAGGGCTGACGCTCGCCATCGTCGGCCGTCCCAACGCCGGCAAGAGCAGCCTCTTCAACGCCCTGCTCGGCGAGGACCGGGCCATTGTCACCGACATCCCCGGCACCACGCGCGACACGGTCAGCGAATCGTTCTCGCTCGAGGGCGTGCCCGTGCGGCTCGTCGACACTGCCGGCCTCCGCGAAAGCTCGGACATGGTTGAGCGGCTCGGCATCGAGCGCACGCAGCGCGCCATGGCTGACGCCGACATCACGCTCGTCGTCCTCGATCTCAGCCAGCCGCTCGATGAGGCCGACCGCGCCCTGCTCGCGCGCACGGAAAACCAGGGCTGGCGCGTGGTGGTGGGCAACAAGTGCGACCTCCCCCGCCGCCTGGAAGAGCCGCTCGAGGAGATCGCCGTCTCCGCCCGCACGGGCGAGCGAATACAGGACTTGAAGCGCCTGCTCGTCGAACGCATCGCCCCCGAAGGGATCGCCGCTCCGCAGAGCGGGCTCATCACGAGCGCGCGGCACGAGGCGCTGCTGAGCGAGTCGCAGGAAGCCGCTGAGAAGGCGCGCGAGGCGAACGAGCTCGGTCTGCCTCACGAACTGCTCCTGCTCGATTGCTACGCCGCCCTCCGCCCGCTCGATGCTCTCACCGGCGCCACCACCGCCGACGACATCCTGAACCGCATCTTCAGCACCTTCTGCATCGGCAAGTAAGCCGCCCCTTGCCTGCATCGAATTGGTGGCCGATTTCCCGCCGGACATCCGCCGGAGGCTTAACGGAAGACGATCAGGTCCGCCACCGCGACCCGCGCTCCCGCCGAGTCCGTGTGCCTGACTCCCAGCACCTTGAGCTGCACGCGGTGCCGCCCGGCTTTCAGCCCGAACTGGTGGAAGACGCTCTCGTCCCCTTTCACGCTCTTCTCATCGGAGTAAACGTCCACGTTGTTCACGCGCTTGCCGTCCACCCACGCCTCCAGAAACCCGCCGTCCGGCAGATACGGTCCGCTCACGATGAACCCCGTTCCTTCGAACTCGATCTCCGCCGTCGCTCCCTTTTCATCGGTCACGTTGGAGCGCAGGCGCTCGTCCGCCTTCCATTTGCCGGCGAACTTCCACCTCGGATCCGTGTACGGAACGCGCTCAACCGGCGATCCGTAATCGTCCCACAGCGGGACATCCGCCGGCCTCGCCTTCTGCGCGGGCACGCGGATTCCGCCTGCGTCCGCCTTGCCGCCCTCGCGCGCCACCGCCTTCAGCGCCCGCCGGTACGTGCTGTCGACAATTTCATGGAAATTGTAATCTGTGTAAGCGAATTTCTTGTCCGAAATCGGCGGAATTCCGCGCTTCCATTCTTCCGGAATGCGCTCCCATCCCAGCATCACTCCCAGAATTCCCGCGGCGCTCGAGGGATTGCAGTCGGAATCCTGTCCCGCCTGCGTCGAAATCCGGATCGTCCGGGTCATGTCTCCGCCCCCGTAGAGCAGCCCCAATGCGATGTAGGCGCCGTTGATCTTCGCGTCGATGTTGAACGCCCGCAGCGCTCCCGCCGGGCACGGCTCCCGCCGGTTCCATTTCTTCTCGATTTCCGCCCAATTCTTCGTCCAGTCCGCGGGATACTTGCGGTGCCAGTCCAGCACATCGGTGATCAGCCTCGCGTACGGGCTTCTGGAGGGCAGGCACGCGAGCCCCGCCTCTACCACCCGGCGTGGATCGCTTTCAAAGAACGCCGCCGCGTACATGCAGGAGACGAAGACGCCGCCCAGAATGCCGTCCCCGGCGTTCATCACGCGCCCCGCCCGGATGGCGATGTCCGCCGCCAGGCGCGGCAGCCCCGGAGTCATCAAGCCCACGAAGTCCGCTTCGATCTGGAAATCGATGTCGTTGGCGTGGACGTTGTGGCGCGGCGTTCCGCTCAGGTGCGCCGGCACGCCCCGCCGCAGCGCCCGCCGCGCCGCCAGATTCGCATGCCACAGCGCATATTTCGATTCCCGGAACATCGCTCCGAAGTCCTCGGTGGTGGCGTCCAGCCCTTCGTCATCGAGCACCTTCGCCAGCGTCATGTCCACGTAAAGATCGTCCTGGTTGAGCGCATTGGCCACCATCTCCGGTTTCCACGCCGGCATCTGATCTTCCGGGATGATTTGCTCCCGCCAGCGAAACTCCGTCGGAGCGCCGTAGCTCACGCCGATCATCTGTCCCGCCCATCCGCCGCGGATCTTGTCCCGCAGCGCCTCCGCGGTCAACGTCCGCTGCGGGGGCTGCGCCATCGCCGCGCCTGCGGCAAAAACCAGAATTGCCGTGAATTTCGCTCTCAACATGACTTGCCCAGACTATCACCCCTCTGCGCCCGCTTCTACAGCCCGTCCCGTCTTTGGCCGATACTTCAGAAAGGCATGATCGCGATCTGGCTCGCCCTCGCCTCTCCTCCGGCGATTGCCGCTGGCGGCGCACCGCTGTATTCCGGCTGTGATCCCTCCTCCGCCGTCGTGGCGCGCCTCGAAGGCGGCACGCCGGTCGCGCTCGGCTATTCCCTCAGCGGCGATCACGGCCGTTGCTTCCACGTCACCGCTGGCGGCCGGCAGGGCTACGTCTTCGCCTCCGCCATCACGACTCTGGAAGAATACGAAAATGCCCGCATCGCCGCTTCGGACAAGGAGCTGCCGCAAATCATCAAGTCCGAGATCGGCAAACTGCGCGCCGCCGCTCCCGCCAACCCGCTCGTCTCGCCCATCCTCGAAGCCCTGGAGTCCGGCCGGCCCGCGCTTGCGCTGCGGCGGATCGAGGCCGATCTGCTGCCCAAGCTCCCAGACGATCCCAATGTTCTCGCCCTTGCCGGCATGGCCGCCTTCCAGTGCGACGACACAGGCAAGGCCGAAACCTACTGGACCCGTTCAGTCGCTCTCCGCCCCAACCCGCAGATCTCCTCACTCCTCGCGCGCCTTCGCGCGGAACGCGAGACTGATTCCGGCCACCAGCGCGCCTCCACCTCGCGCTTCTTCCTCCGGTATGACGGACGCGCGCTGCCCTCCCACTCCGCCTCCTCGCTGCTCGCAGTCCTGGACGCCGAAATGGACCGCATTGACGGCGCCCTCGGTTGCCCGCTGGCGGAGCCGCTCACCGTTATCGTCCAGAGTCGGGGAGATTACCGCGCCGCGACAGGTGCAGGCGAATGGAACGCCGGGTTGTTCGATGGCCGCGTCCGTGTCCCCCTGTTCGAAGGCGATCCGCCGGCGCAGCTGCGCTCAACGCTCGCTCACGAACTCGTCCACGCCTGCCTGGCGCGCCGCGGCATCCGGGAGCGATGGCTCCACGAAGGGCTCGCCATGCGCTGGTCCGGTGAACGCCCCCCGGCGGACCTGCTTCGCGAAGCCCGCAAGCTCGACCGCCTGCCTGAGTGGGACGACTCCGACCCCGTGCATGTCCGCCTGTTCTATGCCTGGTCCTGGCTCGCCGTCGAGCAGCTCTACCAGACGCGCGGCGAATCCGGCGTGCGCAGCCTTCTTTCGAATCCTTCCGCTCTGCCACCGCCCTCCATCCGCTGATATACTGCCCTGCATCCCTGGATGCCCCGCCGCGCCTCACCCTGGCCGCTGATCGCCCTGCTTTCGTTCTCTGTCCTCATCAACTACCTGGACCGCTCCAACCTGAGCGCCGCCGCGCCCCTGCTGTCCCGCGAACTTCAGTTGTCCGACTCCCGCCTCGGCCTGCTCCTCTCCGCCTTCTTCTGGACCTACGCCCTCTGCCAGATCCTTGCCGGGTGGCTGGTTGACCGCTTCTCCGTCGTTTACGTCTACGCCGCCGGATTCCTGCTCTGGTCTGCCGCCACGGGCGCGGTGGCATTCGCGCACTCTTTTGCGGCATTGATTCTCCTGCGCCTGCTCCTCGGCGCCGGAGAAAGCGTTGCTTTTCCCGCCTATTCCAAGATCATGATTCTCGCATTCCGCGAGGATCAGCGCGGATTGGCCAATTCAATTCTCGACGCCTGCACAAAGCTGGGCCCGGCCGCGGGCATCTATCTGGCCGGGTGGCTCATGCAGCAATACGGCTGGCGGGCGTTCTTCCTGATCACCGGATTCGGCGCGCTCGTCTGGCTGCCCTTCTGGCTGCGCTCCGCTCCCGCCCGTCTGGCCGCATCCGGATCCGGCGCGGCGGCAGGGTCCGAGGGCGGCCCCGGCTGGCGCGAACTGCTCTCGAGCCGCACGGTCTGGGCGACCTTCCTCGGACTTTTCTGCCACAACTACAACTGGTACCTGCTGCTCACCTGGCTGCCCACCATTCTTGTGCGCGAACGGAAATTCACGCTTCTCGGCATGGGCGCGTGGAACGGCGCTCTGCTGGCGATCACCGCGGCGGCGACGCTGGCTGCCGGATGGTATTCGGACCGCCTGGCGGCCCGCTCGGCGGGCGTCGCCCGCCTCCGCCGGTCGTTTCTGATCGCCGGGCTCGCCGTTACGGGCCTTGCCATGCCGTTTACTGTGGCGCCTTCCCCGTGGGTCTCCGCGGCATCCCTGATCGCCGCCTTCACGGGGATCGGAATTTACGTCAGCAACTGCTGGGCGTTCACACAAACTCTCGCCGGGCCTGCCGCGGGACGGTGGACCGGAATGCAGAACGCTTTCGCCAATTTCGGCGGCGTTCTGGCCCCCGCGCTCACAGGAATTCTCGTGGAACAATCGGGCGGATTTTTCACCGCCGTTGTGGTGTCCGCGTTGATCCTGTTTTGCGGAGTGGCCGTCTATTTATTGCTGGCGAAACTCCCTGCGGATGCACAAACGCCCCAGGCGGCGGGTTGAACTCATGGGGGAGCGCTGCCGCCCGCCTGCGGGAACGCCGCCGGGCTTCCGAGCCGGATGGATGCATCCGGGAAGAGAAGGGAAGCGCTCCGGCGCATGCTTGCATCGTGAATGTGATCCCTGTAAACGGCCCGCCAGGATTCTTTATGTGATACACGTAAAAGATCCGCCGCACCGCAAAGGCGCGGCCAGAGGGGAGGGATCACGATGAGCCGGGTTCGCGTGCTCGCCGGCACCCGCAAAGGCGCATTTCTGCTGACTTCGGACGGCATGCGCCGCAATTGGAAGGTCGACGGTCCCTTTTTCGGGGGCTGGGAGATCTACCACATGAAGGGCTCTCCCGCGGATCCGAACCGCATTTACGCCTCGCAGTCGAGCGGCTGGTTCGGCCAGGTGATCCAACGATCCGACGACGGCGGCGCCACATGGCAAGCCGTTGGAAAGGACTTCGTCTACGAAGGCGGCGCCGGCACCCACCAGCACTACGACGGCTCGCAGCGCCCGTGGGAGTTCAAGCGCGTCTGGCACCTCGAGCCTTCCCCTTCGGATCCGGACACGGTCTACGCCGGCGTCGAGGACGCCGCCATTTTCCGGTCCACCGACGGCGGCGCCACGTGGAGCGAACTGCCCGGTCTTCGCCGCCACGGCTCCGGTCCCTCGTGGATGCCCGGCGCGGGCGGGCTCTGTCTCCACACCATCCTGCTCGACGCCGCGAACCCGGCCCGCGCTTTCATCGCCATCTCCGCCGCCGGCGCCTTCCGCACCGACGACGGCTGCCTCACCTGGAAACCGATCAACCGCGGCCTCCGCTCCGACTACATCCCCGACCCGGAGGCCGAAACCGGCCACTGCGTCCACCGCATCGCGCGGCATCCGGCGCGCCCCGACGTCCTGTTCATGCAGAAGCATTGGGACGTGATGCGCAGCGACGACGCGGGCGATTCGTGGCGCGAGGTCAGCGGCAACCTGCCCACCGATTTCGGCTTCGCCCTCGCCGTCCACTCCCATCAGCCGGAGACCGTCTACGTCGTCCCCATCAAGAGCGACTCCGAACACTACCCGCCTGATGGCCAGCTCCGCGTGTGGCGCACCCGCTCCGGAGGCAGCGAATGGGAGCCGCTCAATGACGGACTCCCGCAGCGGGACTGCTACGTCAACGTGCTTCGCGGCGCCATGTCGGTGGATTCGCTTGATCCCTGCGGCATCTACTTCGGCACCACCGGCGGGCAGATCTACGCCTCCGCCGACGAAGGCGATCACTGGACCGCCATCGCCAGCCACCTGCCCCCGGTGCTCTCGGTCGAAGTGCAGACGCTCCCATGATCCGCGTCGTCCTCCCGTATCCGCTGCGCCTGCTGTCCGGCGCGCCGGACGAGGTGCCGCTGGAGGTCGCGCCGCCGGTCACGATCGCCGCTGTTCTCGACGCGCTGGAAGCCGCGCACCCCGAACTCCGCGGCGCCATCCGCAATGCCCGCGCGGGTGCGCGCCGCCCGCTGGTGCGCTTCTATGCCTGCCGCCGGGATTTCTCCAACGATCCCCTCGACACCCAGCTTCCGCCCGCCGTCGCCGCCGGCGAGGAGCCCCTCCTGATCATCGGCGCTATCGCTGGCGGCTGATCCTACTCCTGGGCCGTCCGGAAATCCCGCATGGCGGCCGACCACGGGGCAAACCCGCGCCGCGCGCTCCACGCGTCTTCCTCGATCGTCACGGCTGCGTCGATCCGCGCCCCTTCGCGCAACTCCTCCAGCCGCGCCGAACTCCGCCATGCCTTCACAAACAGGCTTCGCTCGCCCTGCCACAGCCGCGCCCGCACGTGTTCGCCGCTCTTTCCGAATCCCTCAGCCTGCCTCACCTCGACCCCGCGCACCAGAAACACCGGCTGGCGGTTTCCTTGCCCGAACGGTGCCATCGCCAGCAACTCGTCCGCCGCCTTGTCGGTCAGCTCTTCCAGCCGCAGCTCCGCCTCCAGCCGCAGCTCCGGCGCGAGGTCTGCTTCCGTCAGCCACGCCCTCGCTACGCCGTTGAAGCGCTCTTCCAGCTCTTCCACGCGTCCCTCTTCGAGCGTCACGCCCACCGCCTGCCGGTGTCCGCCGAACTTGGCGAACACGTCGGCCATTTCTTCTAGCGCGGACAGCAGGTGAAAGCCCGGAATCGAACGCCCCGAACCCTGCGCCATCCCGGTGTTCTCATCCCGTCCCAGCACGATCACCGGACGGTGGTAGAGTTCTGCCACACGGTTGGCCACGATGCCGACCACGCCCCTGTGCCACGACGGCGAATAGAACACGAGGCCCGCCTTTTCCGGAGGCGGTCCTTCCTCGCCGTACCGCTCCACGATCTCCCGCACGATGGCATCGCCCGTGCGCTGCCGCTCGCAGTTCAGCTCGTCCAGCCGCCGGGCGATCTCCCGCGCGCGTTCCTCGTCGCGTGTCAGGAACAGCTCGATCACGTCGCGCGCGTGGTCCATCCGTCCTGCCGCGTTGATTCGCGGCGCCACGCGGAAGCCCAGGTCGGCGGAACTCAGCGGCTCTCCCGGCGCGAACCCGCTCACCTCCAGCAGCGCGCGCAACCCGGGATTCCTCGTCTTCGCGATGCCGTCCAGCCCCCGCTTCACAATGAGCCGGTTCTCGCCCGTCAGGGGCACCACGTCCGCCACGGTCGCCACCGAAGCCATGATCAGGAACGAGTCGGTGAAGCGCACGATCCGCTCCGGCGGCCAACCGTCCATCTCCATCAGAGCCTGCGCCAGCTTGAACGCCACGCCGGCCCCGCAGAGGTTCTTGTTCGGATAAGCGCACCCTGGCTGGTTCGGATTCAGCACGGCGAGCGCATCCGGGAGCCGGTCTTCCGGCAGATGGTGATCGGTCACAATCACGTCCGCCCCCGCGCGCTTCGCCGCCTCCACGGCCTCGAACGCCCGGGTGCCCGTGTCCACGCTCACGATCAGGGTGCAACCTTCGCGCGCCGCCTGCTCGACCACCGCCGCCTGCATCCCGTAGCCGTCCTTCAGCCGGTCCGGGACGTGATAGTCCGCCTTCAGCCCCAGCACCTCGAGCATATGCAGCAGGATCACGACGCCCGACACGCCGTCGACGTCGTAGTCTCCGTACAGCAGAACCCTCTCGCCGGCGCGCGCCGCGCGCAACAGCCGCGCCGCCGCTTCTTCCATGCCCTGCATCCGGAACTGATCTTCCAGATGCGTGAGCTTCGGGTGCAGGAACCGCTCCACCTCATGCGGCTCGCGTAGCCCCCGCGCCCACAGCACGCGCGCCACCGGCATCTCGAGCCCGCACTGCCGCCCGAGCCGAGCTGCGCCGCTTTCGTCCCACTGCCGCTCGGTCCATCGCGCGCGGGAACTCATCGCCTCAGTTGTTCGAGTAGAACCCGCGGTAGCCCTCGTCCTCGTCCCCGGGACCTTGCTCGGCCAGCCCCAGCTCGTCCACGAGATCGTGCCACTGCCCGATCCATTCCGTCTCGACGGCGTACATGTAGGTCCGCCCCTCGAAGTCGAAGCTCAGCTCGACCGAGCACAGCTTTCCCTCATGCCTGGCGAAGACCTCGATGCGCCGCTCCATCTCCCGCCGCTCCTCGCGCGTCATGTCGGTGTCTTCCAGCATCTCCAGCGCGGCCTCCCTCTGCCCCGCGCCGAACCGCTCCTCGTTGACGTGCACGAGCCGCACGCCCATCTGCTGGGCGCACTCCAAGAAACGGCGGAAATCAGGCGACCGCTCGTGGTCCCAGAAGACGACATTGCGGTCGTCGACCCTGCGGCTGAGGCACGGATAGACGATAAAAGACTCCGCGTGCAGGTACTTCTCAATTTCCGCCGCCAGCTTTTCCAGGTTTTGCTCCATGAATTTCCAGATGAATTACTGTGACGGGCGGCCCCTTACCGTTCCGCCATGATCAGGATTTCGTCCGCGGCCGCGGCGTCCCGCGCGGCCGGCGTGACGATAGTTTTCTTGCCAATGAAGATCTTTTTCTTCTTCGCGATCGCTTCGCGGACGTCCGCCTCGCAGACGAAATCCGCGATCTGCACCTGCGGCGCGGGCGGCGCTGGCGCCTCCGCGGGCGCGCTCCCGCCGGCCTTCGGCTCCGCGCTTTCCGGCTTCGCGCAGGCGCATGCCACTCCGACGCCTGCGCTTCCGAGGCGCTGGTCCACGGCCGCCAGCACCGCCTCCCGTGTGATTCCTTGCACTGCTTGCGGCGTGGCGCCGGCGGGCATCGCCGCCGCCACAGCCTCTTGCGCCCCACCCGCCCTCACCGCGATGCCGCGCTCGGCGAGGTACCGTTCGACCGCCGCCACCAGAGCCGCGCGCTCGCTGGCGCTCATGCCGCTGTCCTGCTTTCCCATGGCCTCTTCCGCTGTCCGCACCGCCCACGCCACCCGCTTCACGTTGATCAGGTGCTGCGGCCCCACATTGTCCCCCGTGACGTTGCCGCCCATGGCGCCGCAGCCCAGCGTCATCGAGGGCGCCAGGTTCGTCGTGATCCCCACCGAGCCTTGCGGCGACGGCGTGTTTACAAGCACGCGCAGCGCCGGAACGCGCCGGCTGAATTCCCGTACGCGCGCCTCGTCCCGCGCATGGATGACGGCGGTGTGCCCCGTACCTCCAAAGCGCAGAATCGCCTCGCAAGCCTGCACAGCCTGCTCAAAATTGTCCACCCAGTAAAGCGCCAGAACCGGTGACAATTTCTCCGCCGAAAGCGGAAATTCCTTGCCAATGCCGGCAATCCCGCCAGCCAGGATCGCCGTCCCCGCGGGCACAGAAAAACCGGTCAATTCCGCGATTTTCTGCGGAGATTTCCCCACACATTCACCTCTGACCCTTGTGCCGCCGGCGAACAGCGTCTTCTCCACGGCCGCCCGCTCGCCCTCGTTCATGAGGTAGGCGCCGTTCTTCTTCAGTTCCTCAAGGATCCTGTCCTTCAGCGCCCGCTCCGCCACCACGGTCTGCTCGCTCGAGCAGACCGTGCCGTAGTCGAACTTCTTGCCCTCCACCGTCCGGCGCACCGCCTCCGCGAGGTCCGCCGACGCGTCCACGAGCACCGGCACATTGCCCGGGCCCACTCCATAGGCGGGCTTGCCCGACGAGTACGCCGCGCGCACCATTCCCGCGCCCCCGGTGGCCAGGATCACGGCGGTCTTCGGGTGCTTCATCAGTTCCTGCGTGGCTTCCAGCGTGGGACGCTCGAGGCACTGGATCAGCCCCCGCGGCGCGCCGGCCTTCTCCGCGGCTGCCATCGCGATGGCCGCCGCGGCGCACGTGCATTCCTTCGCATGCGGGTGCGGGCTCAGAACCACGGCGTTGCCGGACTTCAGGGCAATCAGGATCTTGAACAGCGCCGTCGATGTGGGGTTCGTCGTCGGGCAGATCGCCGCCACCACCCCCACCGGCACTCCGATTTCAGTCACGCGCTGCGCCGGATCTTCCCGCAGCACGCCCAGAGTGCGCACACTCCGCATCCACCGCGGCAGGATGTCGGCGCTAAGCAGGTTCTTGGCTGTCTTGTCCTCGACGTTCCCCATCCCGGTCTCGTCGACCGCCATCTGCGCCAGCCGCCGGGCCTCCGCCCGCCCCGCTGCGGCCACCGCCTCCACCACGGCATCCGCCTGCTCCTGGGTGGTGCGTGCGTATTCGAGCCATGCCGCGTGGGCCAGCTCGACCTTCGTGCGGACCTCCTCCAGACTTAGTGCGTCCGGCTCGTGCGGCATCGCGCGCCCTTGCCCTCAGCCCGCCGCCTACTTCTTCGCGTTGCCCGCCGGCAGCACCTTCTCTGTTTCCTCGTGCGGGTTCGGAATCACATGCACCGCGATCAGCTCGCCCACGCGCCGCGCCGCCGCCGCGCCCGCGTCCGTCGCCGCCTTCACCGCTCCCACGTCGCCGCGCACCGTGACCACCACGTACGCCGCGCCCACGTACTCCTTCCCCGTGAGCACCACGTTCGCCGTCTTCACCATGGCGTCGGCGGCCTCGATCGCCCCGATCAGTCCCTTGGTCTCGATCATTCCCAACGCTTCCATCGCGTGTTTCTCGCCTCCGGTTGTTGACAATTCGGGTGCTGAAACTCCCACGGTATCACAACGGGGCCTTCGGGGAACCCCGCGCCAGCGGCCTGCATCTGAGAAAATGGGATCAGGAGACAGCCATGAACTCGGTCAAGACGGTTCTATTGCTCGGTTTGCTCAGCGGCGTGCTGTTGGCCATCGGCCAGGCGCTCGGCGGCGCCTCCGGTCTCCAGACGGCTCTGCTGTTCGCCTTGGCGATGAACTTTTTCAGCTATTTCTTCTCGGAGAAGATCGCGCTGATGTCGAGCGGCGCCGTGCGGGTGAGCCCGACGCAAAACTCGGAGATTTACTACCGGCTCGCCCCAGTCGTCCAGCGCCTCTGCCAGCGCATGGGGATCCCGGAGCCGAAGCTCTGGGTGATCCCCGAGCGGTCGCCGAACGCCTTCGCCACCGGCCGCAACCCGCGCCACTCTTCTGTTGCGGTGACCGCCGGACTGCTCGAGCTGATGAACGATGACGAGCTGGAAGGCGTCATCGCCCACGAGCTGGCCCACGTTCGCCACCGCGACATTCTGATCAGCTCCATCGCCGCCACGATCGCGGCGGCCATCACTTTCGCCGCCCGGATGTTCGTGTTCTTCGGCGGCGGCCGCTCCAGCGACGACGACGCGCCCAACCCGCTGGCGAGCCTTGCGCTGCTGTTGCTGGCGCCGATCGCCGCGCTGCTGATCCAGATGGCGATTTCGCGCACGCGCGAGTTCGCCGCCGATGCGGAGGCCGCGCGCGCCATCGGCACGGGCCGCGGGCTTGCGAATGCGCTCCGCAAGCTGGAGTCGTGGTCGAAACGCATTCCTCTGGACGCCAACCCGGCCATGTCGCACATGTTCATCATCAAGCCCTTCTCCGGCGAGAGCCTGATGCGGCTGTTCTCCACGCATCCGCCCACCTCGGAACGGATCGCGCGTCTGGAAAGGCTCGCTTGACCCCGGTCACAGTCAACCGCAAGGCTGAAGACCGGCTCGAGTCGGGCCATCCGTGGATCTACTCCAGTGATGTGCTGGATTCCGGCAACGCTGCGCCTGGGGAGGCCGTGCGCGTTCTCAACCAGCGGGGGCGTTTCCTCGGAGTGGCGCACTTCTCTTCGGCGTCGCAGATCCGCCTCCGCCTTCTCACGCGCGAAGACCGCCCCGTCGATCGACCCTTCTTCCTCGAACGCCTTCGTGCCGCCCTCGATCTCCGCAGCCGCGTCGTCAGCGGCTCGGACGCGTGGCGCTTGGTCCATGGAGAGGCCGACCTTCTGCCTGCGCTGGTCGTCGACCACTACGCATGCCATCTCTGTGTCCAGTTCCTCGATCAGGGCATGGACCGCGCCGCGCCCCTGATCCTCGAATGCCTCCTCGAACTGCTTCAGCCCGCCTCGGTCATCGCCCGCAATGACGTCCCGGTGCGCCGGTTGGAACAGCTTCCTCTGGAGCCCCGCGTGCTGCACGGCGAGCCGCCGCCCCGCATTCAGGTCCGCATGAACGGACTCTCGCTGCTGGTCGATCCGCTTCACGGCCAGAAAACCGGGGTGTTTCTCGACCAGCGCGAAAACTACCTCGCCGCCGCCCGCTGGGCCCGCGGGCGCGGACTCGACCTGTTCACCTGCACCGGAGGCTTCGCCCTGCACGCCGCGCCGCGCTGCCAGGGGATCGAGGCTGTGGATTCGTCGGCCGCCTCGCTGGAACTGGCTGCGGAAAACGCGCGACTGAACGCGATCGGCAACATCGGGTGGCGCGAGGCCAACGCCTTCGACTACCTCACCGGGCTGGTCTCCGCGCGCCGGCAGTTCGACTGGATCGTTCTGGATCCGCCGGCGTTTGCCAAGTCCCGGTCGAACATGGACGCCGCCCTGCGCGCGTACCGCGAGATCAACTTCAAGGCGCTGAAGCTGCTGGCCCCCGGCGGGGTTCTCGTCACCTGCTCCTGCTCCCACCACCTCTCGGAAGCCGCACTTCTTGAATTGGTGGCGTCGGCCGCGCTGTCCGCCCGGCGCACGCTCCGCGTCCTGGAGCGCCGCACGCAAGCGGCCGACCACCCGATTCTGCTCACCGTGCCGGAAACGTGTTACTTGAAGTGCCTGATCCTCCAGGCGATCTGAGTCACGCTTGCCGGCTTGCGGAGGGCTCCCACATCGGAGGTCACGGTCTTCGCGAGCCTGTGCCCCAGAGCCCCTGCGGAACGGAGACAGCCATCCGTGGCCTTGGATCGGATCGTTGCCGCGATGCGGTGCTCCGAGCGCGCTGTTGCTTCGCTCGGCCTCCTCTTGCTCCCCGCGCCTCCGGCTGGCTATAATGACGGCAGAAAACCCTGCAGTGCGCCCGTAGCTCAGCTGGATAGAGCAACTGGCTACGAACCAGTAGGTCGGGTGTTCGAATCACTCCGGGCGCACCACTCCTTTTCAGGGCTGTACGCCAATTGCGGGGGCAAACCCGAATCCCGAGGTCTCCTAAGAACATAGCACCTGCACGCGATGGCGGTAGTTTTCGAAGTTGCGGAAGCCGTAGGCCTGCCTGGTGATGGTCTCCATCT
>JBBIIK010000069.1:0-14295 GCA_037446555.1 Acidobacteriota bacterium | reverse complement strand
ACGCTGAGGCGGAACGCGCGGCACGGCGGAGCGCTGCGGATCGACCATGTGATGCGGTTGTGGCGGCTGTTCTGGATTCCCGACGGGATGGCGCCGGCGGCAGGGACGTATGTGAACGAGAGGTGGGAGGATCTGGTGCGGGTGCTGGCGCTGGAGAGCGTAAGGGGGGAGTTTCTGGTGGTCGGGGAGGACTTGGGAACGGTGCCGTGGGGGCTGCGGGAGGCGATGGAGCGGTTCGGAATGCTGAGCTACCGGCTGTTCTATTTCGAGAAGGGGGAGGACGGGCTGCCGCGGAAGGTGGAGGAGTATCCGCGGACGGCGCTGGTGTCTTCGACGACGCATGATCTGCCGACGCTGGCAGGGTTCTGGGCGGGGCGCGACATCGAGGTGAGGCGGCAGACCGGGCGCCTGAACGACGATGCGGCGTACGAGAGGCAGAAGCGGGAACGGGTGGAAGAGAAGCGCAAGATGATCGAGGCGCTGAAGCGGGATGGTTTTCTGGCGGAGCATTTTCCAGCCGGGGCGGCGGAGTGGACGGAGCTCACCGGGGAGCTGCACAATGCGGTGATCGGATACCTGATGATGACGCCGGCGATGCTGATGCTGCTGAACCAGGAGGATCTGACCAAGGAGACCGAGCAGCAGAACGTGCCTGGCACGACGTGGGAACATCCGAACTGGCGGCGGAAGATGTTGTACACGGTGGAAGAGTTCAGGACGGCGCAGCGGGCGCGGGATTTCGCGCGGATGATGCGGGCGTGGATGGAGCGGAGCAGGCGGCTTTAGCGCCCGGGGGCGCGGTCAGGGGAGATGTCGCTGAAGGGGATGTCGAGGACGGGGTAACGCCGCCAGTCCTTGTAGTCGAAGTGCCACCATTCGTGCTCGTAGACAGAGAATCCTTCACGCTCCATGGCGCGGCGAAGGAGGTCGCGGAGGCGCCGTGCGCGGCGGGCGCCGCCGCGGTAGGAGGGGTGGGCGCGTTCGGTCATTTCGTCGTAATCGCTGGGCATCTGCACGAGCCGCCCGGTGCGGAGATCGTAGAGGGAGACATCGACAGCGCAGCCGCGGTTGTGGCGTGAGCCCCGGGACGGGTCGGCCACGAACTGCTTCTTGCCGTCGGGCGTCGCGCCCCAGAAGATTTTGGTCACGCTCCAGGGGCGGTACCCGTCGAAAACAACAATTCCGTAGCCTTTTGTTTTTAGCTGGCGGTGGGCGCGCAGCAGGGCCTCGGCGGCGGGGCGCTGGAGAAAAGCGCGGGCTTCAGCGTAGACGGGGCGGCCGAGGAAATTGTTCGAGGTGGCGTACCGGATGTCGAGCCGGAGGGAGGAGTCGAGGGCGGCGAGATCGACCAGATCGGGGGCGGCGGTGGCGCCGGGATCGGCCGGAGGCTGGGCGAGGGCGAAGGCGAGCGCCAATGTGTGCAGAAGCGTCACGGCCATTCAGTGTACGACGGTGAGAAGGCATTCACGGTGGAGCCGGGAGGGCTAGACTATGTGGGGCCGTAGGATGCAGCCCGCGAGGGCTTGACGGAGGAGCGGCCATGCAGTACCACATCAGCCGGGGCGGGGAAACGTACGGGCCGTATCCGGAGGAGATGGTTCGCGAGATGGTGAGCGAAGGACGGGTGGCGCCGTCGGACTTGTGCTGGGCGGGAGACATGGAAGGATGGCTGCCGGTGAGCCTTGTGTTCGGCCTGCAGGCGGCCACCGCGCAGAAGGCGGAGCCGGTGGAGCTGAGAGAGGGGGCACCTCAGGCGGCAACGGCGCTTGCTGAGGCAGGAGAGGAGGCGCCGCGAGAACCGCCGGAAGCAGCTCACCCTTCCGCCACGCCAAGCGCAACAGGCGAGGAACACCGTGCGTGGGAGATGCCGGCGGCGCCTGCCGGCGAGAGCGCGCCGAGCCCGCCCTTGCCGGTGGCTGTGCCGGAAGCGTGGAGGAGGGCGAAAGAGAGAAGGGAGGCGCCGCCCGAGCTCCCGCTGACGGGGCTTGTACGGGGCTTCCCCGAAGGGCTCGTCCCTCCTGACCTGCACTGGGCGATCGTGCTGGCGCTGAGTTACGCCACGTGTGGGTTGTTCCTCCCTGTTTGGCTTCTTGTGCAACTCTCCTTTGTGAAAAGGCTGGACCCAAAGAATCCGGCGGCAACGCTGATCCTGGGCTCCATCGCGGCCGTACTCGCGTCGTATTTCACGGGAATTTTCGGGGGAGGAACGCTGGCGGCACGGATTTCCTCCGGGTTATTCTGGGCTGGAATCGCCCAAGTGATGGGGGCGGCGCTCCTGATGAGAAGGTCCCTGCTTCTGCATTACAATACAGTGGAGAAGATGGGATTGCAGCTCAATCCTGCGTTAACCTGCATTTTCAGCGCGCTGTATTTTCAGTATCATTTTTCGCGAATCGCCAAGTGGAAAAAGACGTGGAGGATGGGCTGAGGTGAAAGCGGCGGCAGTAGCGGCGGCTCTGGGCGCGGCGGCGGTCTTGTATTTCTTCGATCCTGCGGGCACGCAGGCGTATCCCCGCTGCCTGATCCGTCATTCCACGGGGCGCGGGTGTGCGGGATGCGGCGCGAGGCGCGCCCTGCATGCGCTGCTCCACGGGCGAGTGGGGGAGGCATGGCGCCTGAACGCCCTGTGGACAGCCGGGGCGCCGGCGCTCCTGGGTTGGGGCGCGTTGCGGATGATGAGGAGACGTCGAGGCGGGGTTGGAGCGTGAGCGCGAGCAAACGCGAAGGGCGGGTGGCGGTGCCGGGGCGGGTGAACCTGATCGGGGAGCACATCGACTACCACCGGCTGGCGGTGCTTCCAATGGCGCTTGGGAAGCGGGTGGAAGTGGAATGGACCGCGCGCGGGGACGCGGTGGTGAGGGCGGAGAGCGAGGGTTTTGAGCCGCGCGAGTTCTGCCTCGACAAGCCGATCGAGGCCTGGCCTTCCGGGGACTGGGGCAACTATGTGAAGGCGGCAGCAGCGGGGGCGCTCGGCAAGTGGAGGCTCGGGCGCGGGGCGGATCTGAGTGCGCGGTCGACGCTGCCGGTGGCGGCTGGGCTGTCGTCGTCGACGGCGCTGATGACGGCTTGCATGCTGGCGCTGCTGGAGGCGAACGGGGAGCGAGCGAGTTTCGAGGAACTGATGGATGTGCTGCCGGAGGGGGAGTATTTCGTGGGAACGCGCGGCGGAGGCATGGATCACGCGGTGGTGCTCGGAGGCAGGGAGGGCTGCGCCCTGCTGGTGGAGTTCGAACCGTTGCGGGTGAAGCCAGTGAGTGTGCCGCAAAAGTGGGCGTTCCTGGTGGCGGACAGCGGGGTGAAGGCGGAGAAATCGGCAGCGGTGAAGGCGGAGTACAACGAACGGAGGTTTGCGGGGCAACGGGCGGCGGAGAGGCTGGGATTCGCAGGCATCCGGGCGGCGCTGGAGGCGGCGGGCGCGGAGGAAGTGAATCGGCTGGCGGAGAAGCGGCTGGAGGGGATGGAGCGGCGGTGCCTGCTGCATGTGGCGGGAGAAGCGGAACGGGTGCGCACGGCGTTGGAGGCGATGCGTGCAGGCGACGCGGAGAGGTTCGGGAGAGCGATGGACGAGTCGCACGCAAGTTTGCGGGACTTGCTCGGGGTGAGTTGCAAGGAGCTGGACCGGCTGGTGGAGGCGGCGCGGGAGAGCGGGGCGACGGGGGCGCGGCTCACCGGGGCAGGATTTGGAGGGGCGGCCGTCGTGTTCTGCCTGGAGAGGCAATTGGAGCGTGTGGCGGAGGGAATCGAGCGAAGGTTTTACGGAGGCGCCGCGGGGGGGCGGATGTTCCGGGCAGTTCCGTCAGCCGGGGCGCTGGGACTCATCGCCAGAGGCGGCGTGTGACGCGGACGAGGACGGTTCCGGCGAGGACGAACGCCAGGGCCAGCAGAAGGGCGTAATTCCAGCGCCCGTAGAGGACGTTGCCGACGGTGAAGAGTCCGGACCAGATGACGATGCAGCCGGAGAGCCAGCCGAGCAGCGAGAGGGGGATGTTGTCGGATTGCGACCAGCGGGCGGCTTCTTCTTTCGAGATTCCGGCCATTTCGCGGACCTTCTGCCAGCCCGGGCCGGCGGGGTGAATCTTGCGGTAGAAGTTCACGAGGGCGGCGGGGCCGGTTTGCGGCCCGGCGTAGGCGACGATGAGCCAGCAGACAGTGGTGCAGAGGACGGTGAGGAAGAGCTCCTGGTGGGTGCCGATGCTGATGCCGTTCCGGCGCAAGGCGAGGAAGACGAGGGAGACGGCGAAGGAGCTGATCATGGCGGCGATTTCACACCACGCGGTGATGCGCCACCAGAACCAGCGGAGCAGATAGAGCAGGCCGGTACCGGCGCCGACCTGAAGCATGATATTGAAGGTGTCCTGGGCGGTTTCGAGGAAAAATACGAGGATCGAGGAGATGACAAAGAGAAGAATTGTGGAGATTCTTCCCGCGAAAACATAATGTTTTTCATCGCGGCCGGGGCGCAGGAAACGGCGGTAAAAATCGTGGACCATGTAGGAGGCGCCCCAGTTGAGGTGGGTGAGGATGGTGGAGGAGTTGGCGGCGATGAGCCCGGCGAGCATGAGGCCCATCCAGCCGGCGGGGAGGAACTTGAGCATGGCGGGATAGGCGATGTCGTGGCCGATGAGGGCGGGGTTGACGTGAGGGAAGGCGCGCTGGATGTCTGCGAGGGTGGGGAAGACGATGAGGGAGGCCAGGCCGGTGAGCATCCAGGGCCAGGGGCGGAGGACGTAATGGGCGAGGTTGAAGAAGAGCGTGCCGCCGAGCGCGTCTTTTTCGGAGCGGGAGGAGAGCATGCGCTGGGCGATGTAGGAGCCGCCGCCGGGTTCGGCGCCGGGGTACCAGACAGCCCACCACTGGACGGCGATGGGCATGACAAATACGGCGGTGGCAAGCTCCCAATTGTTGGTGAAATCGGGCAGCATGGCGAGGTAATTGAGGCCGCCGGGGCCTTGCATGGCACTGATCTTGTCCACAAGGCCGGAGAGGCCGCCGACCTGAGGGAGCGTGACAGCGAACCAGGCCGCGGCGATGACAGAGCCCATCATGATGAAGAACTGGATCATGTCGATGACGAGAACGCCCCAGAGGCCGGAGTGCGCGGCGAAGATGACGTTGAGAAGGCCGACGACGAGCAGGGTCTGCCAGCGTTCAAAGCCGAATAGGACACCGGCGATCTTGCAGGCGGCGAGGTTGACGCTGGCCATGATGATGCAGTTGAAGAAGAAGCCCAGGTAGAGAGCGCGGAAGCCGCGGACGGCGCTGGCGGCGCGGCCGGCGTAACGGAGTTCGTAGAATTCGAGGTCGGTGAGAACGCCGGAACGGCGCCAGAGGCGGGCGTAAAAGAAAACGGTGGCGACGCCGGTGAGGGTGAAGGCCCACCACTGCCAGTTGCCGGCCACGCCCTGGGTGCGGACGAAGTTGGTGACCAAGTTAGGGGTGTCGCTGGAGAAAGTGGTGGCGACCATGGAGAGGCCGGCGAGCCACCAGGGGACGGAGCGGCCGGAGGCGAAGAACTCGGCGGTGTTTTTTCCGGAACGCTTACCGAAGAAGAGGGCGGGGGCGAAGCAGAAGACGAGGGTGCCAATGGCGATGAGCCAGTCGAGCCAGGTGAGGGTCATGGGAATGGCTGAAGGACGAGCATAGCGCAACAGGGGCGGCAATGGAGGGGCGGCGCGGATGGCCGGAACAGTGGGGCCGGCCTTGAGGAAGGCCGTCAGGCGGTGGCTTCGCTGGCCGCAGGAGGCACGTCCCTGCCGGCCTGTTTGCGGTCTTTTTTCTCGCCGTACATCCGCTTGTCGGCGCGGGCGAGGAGTTCTTCGGCAGTGCGCCCGTCTTCGGGGAAGTAGGCGGCGCCGCCACTGAGAGAAATCGAGCAGTGGCCGCAAAGCTCGATGCCGCAGCGCTCGACATAATTGCGCAGGCGGCGGAGGCGGTGTTCGATGGCCTCGGCGGTGACGCCTGGCAGGACCATGACGAACTCGTCCCCGCCCATGCGGGCGACGAAGTCGTATTCGCGGCAGTTTTCGCGGAGACCCTGGGCGACGAGCTGAAGAAGGCGGTTTCCGGTAAGGTGGCCGAACTCGTCGTTGATGCTCTTGAATCCGTCGAGGTCGAAGACGATCAGGCCGAGAGTGGTGTCTGTGCGGGCGCAGCGGGCGAGCTCGTTCTGCAGATGCAGGAAGAGGGCGCCGGCGTTCGGCAGGCCAGTGAGGAAGTCTACCGATGCGCGGGTTTCGGCCTGCTGGAACTTGGCCGAGTTTTCGACGCTGACGGCGAGCTTGGAAGCGATGCTCATGAGCAGACTGAGCTGCGAGTGGTGGAAGGCCATGTGGCGCCCGGAATAAAGGTTGAGGGTGCCGACGAGGCCGTTGGGGCCGTCGAGGGGGATGATCATGGCCGACTTGAGGCTCTGGGCAGCGACGGGGTTGCGGTGGGCGATGGGGTCCTCCGACGGAGAGACGTTCAGCACAGGGCGCATGGTGGCAGCCACGTTGCTGGTGATGCCGGAGCGCTTCTGGAGGGCGAGGCCGTGGAAAAGCGTGAAGTGCTGGCCTTCCACGAAGGCGGCTTCAAGGCGGTCGCCGTGCCGGAGGAACAGAACCATGGTTTCGAAGTCAAGGTAGCTGTGGAGGCGGCGGGCGAGCTCGTTGAGCGTTTCGTCGAGGTCGAGCGAGGAGCCAAGGATCTGCGTGAACTCGAGAACGAGCTGCTCCTCTTTGCGGGCTTCGGCAATGGCGCGCAGAAACGGCGGGGCCGAATCGTTGCCGTACGGGACCGGCAGGCGCAGCTCCCGGCCATGCAGAGAACGTGTTGCGGCCGACGCGGCGCGGCTGTCGATCTCGCGGTAAATTCCGCGGAGGCGGGAGACGACAGCAGGATCGAGGCCGCGGCCGGATTCGCGGCTGACCTGTTCCATGGCCTCGTCGAGCGACAGGGCGCGGCGGTAATGGCGATCGGTGTTGAGGGCGAGCAGCATGTCGACAGCGGCGAGGACGCGGGCTTCGACGGGGATCTGGTCCCCGCGAAGACCGTGAGGGTAGCCGGACCCATCCCATCGCTCATGGTGGGCGCGCACGATGGTGCTGACGAGGCGCGGAAAGCCGGCCTGCTGGAGGATCTGGGCGCCGATTTCAGGGTGGATCTTGAGGCGCTGAAACTCGTCCGGCGTGAGCCTGCCGGGCTTCATCATGATGTGATCGGGGACGGCGACCTGCCCGATGTCGTGGAGGACGGCGGCGACGCGAAGGGCGCGGATCTGGCCTTCATCGAGGCCCATGGCCTCGCCGAGCCCGGCGCAGAAGTAGGCCATGCGGTGGAGGTCGCTGATGGGGGCAACGTCTTTGGACTCGACGGCGAGGGCGAGGGCCTCGACCAGGTGGAGCTGCATGGAGGCCAGCTCTTCGGCGTGCTGGCGTTCGCGCTCCAGGGTCTCGAGCTGGAGGCGGTACGCATAATAAACGAGCAGGGCCACTGGGACGATGATCAGGGCCGAATACCAGAGGGAGATCTTTGGCAGCGTCATCAACAAGCCGGCCACGGCGGCACCAGCCATGTAATAGGGCAGCGACCAGAGGTAGCGGTTCTTCCAGATTCTGCGCAAGGCCTCGCTCTCGCGCAGGGATGCCGCGGCGGCCAGGGGGAAGGCGGTGACGAGGAAGAGAACAATGGATGCCAGCGGCAGAGCGCCGGCGATGCCGGCAGCCGGGACCGTGCGGATCAACTGCTGGAAGGCGGTGTGGGCGGCGCCGATGGCAAGTACCCAGACCGACATTTCGAAAATGGTATTGAGCCAGCTGCGGCGGGGATCGGACTGCAGAAGGGACTGAATGCCGGCGCCGGTGAGCCCAATGGCGAGCGTCTCCTTGACGGGCAATTCCGGCAGGCTGGCGAGGACGAAAATAAAGCCGAGCGGGATGGTTCCGGAAGCGGAAGGAAGGCCGACGCGGAAGAAAGAAGACAGCGCGGAGAGCGCGAGGTAGGCAAGGTAGACAACTCTTCCGCTATCGGCGTCAAGCCAGGCATGGACAGCCAGGGAAACGATGGCCGTGCCGACGACAATCCACTCGAAGGTACGCGTGGCGCCGCGCATCTGGCCGCTTCGAAGCATGGCTGACGCCATAGTCCTGCAATTCTCGCGCCAAGCCTCCTTCAACCGCGGTTCCTCCTCAGTCGTGCGACCGACTGCCCTATTTTCACAACATCGGCAGATGGGCCGCAAGGGCCGGATCGGCCGAAACCGGGACCGTTTGTCCCAAATGCCCGGCTCATGGGACAATTTGTCCTTCCGCCGGCCGGCCGGCGGCTCGTTCCATGGAACTGCCCGGCCTCATCGACATTCATGCCCACGTCCTGCCCGGGCTGGACGACGGTCCAGCAACGCTGGAGGAGTCCGTCGCCATGGTGGGGCTTGCCTGGAGCCACGGCACCGCCATCCTGGCTGCCACGCCTCACGCCAGCCCCGCCTATCCATACAGACTCGAGGAAACGGAGCGCCTCTTCGGGCAGCTCCGCGAGAAAGCGCCCTCGGGCATCCGTCTGATTCGTGGCTGCGATTTTCACCTCACTTTCACTAACGTAGAAATGGCGCTGCGTTCGCCGAAGGATTTCGCGATCAACGGCGGATGCTGGCTGTTGATGGAATTGTCCGAGCTGACGGTGTTCTCGAACACCGACGCGCTCTGGAGGCGGCTGGAGGACGCGGGGCTGCGCATCATCCTGACGCACCCGGAAAGGAACCCGCTGTTGCGGCAGCGGATGGATGTGATCGAAGAGTGGGTGCGCGCCGGCCGGCTGATGCAGATCACAGCCGGGAGCCTGCTGGGGCATTTCGGCCGGGCGGCGCGCGATTTTTCGGTCCGGTTGCTGGACGCGGGGCTCGCGCACATTGTGGCCTCCGACGGGCACGATCTGCGGCGGCGGCCGCCGCGGCTGGACGAGGCCTACCGGTGGCTGGCGAGTCATTATTCGGAGGAGTTCGCCATGCGGTTGACAGTTCTGCATCCGCAGGCCGTCGTGGAGGGGCGGCCGGTGGACCTGTCCGGCGTCCGCGCGCCCGGGAGGGAGAAACCGTGGTGGCGGCGAATCTGGCCGCGGGCAGGCGGCGGGCAAAGCGGCGCGAATCGCTGAATCCCCCGGGCGGCTCATGCAGTCCAACGAAGGGAAGCGGCTGCTATACTGTTTGCTGACATCGTCAGAGGCGGGCAAACGCCTTCCCACAAGACAGAGAGATCCGTGCACACACAAGCTGCCTCCCCCTATCGACTTGACAACGTGAACTGGGTGACGACAATCGCTTTGATCGTCCTCCACATCGGCGCAATCGCGTCCTTCTTCTACTTTGACTGGAAGTCAGTGGCCGTGGCCGCTGTGCTTTATTGGACCTGCATCGGTTGGGGCATCGGCATGGGCTATCACCGCCTGTTGACGCACCGCTCCTACCGTGTGCCGAAGCCGCTGGAATACTTCTTTGCGATCTGCGGCACGCTGACGCTGGAGGGAGGCCCGATTTTCTGGGTGGCCACGCACCGGCTGCACCACCAGCGGTCCGATCAGCCTGGCGATCCTCACAGCCCGAAGGACGGTCCGTGGTGGTCGCACATGGGCTGGATTATTTTCGGCGAGACGAAGCACAACGCGACGGCAATGATGAGCAAGTATGCGCCAGACCTGGGGCGGGACCCGTTCTACCGCTGGCTGAACACGTATCATTACGTGCCGCTGGTGGTGATGGCTCTGCTTCTGCTCGGCTTCGGCGGCCTGTCGATGCTTCTGTGGGGCGTCTGCACGCGTGTTGTGGCGGGGCTGCACGCGACCTGGCTGGTGAATTCGGCGACGCACCTGTGGGGCAATCGGCGCTTCCAGACGCGCGACGACAGCCGGAACAACTGGTGGGTGGCGCTGCTGACGTTCGGCGAGGGCTGGCACAACAACCACCACGCGCATCCGGCATCGGCGCGGCACGGGCTCACGTGGAAGGAACTGGACCTGACGTGGCTGCAGATTCAGCTCCTCGCGTGGCTGGGGATCGCGAAGAAGGTGCAGGTGGCGCGGATCGACGAGCCGCCGCCGCTGCAAGAAGAAGCAGCCGCCTGAGGCGGGCGCGGGGCGGATTCAGATCCGCCCGAATTTCTCCACGGCCTCGCGGATGTTGCGGAATTTCTCGATGAACGGATACATGCGGTGTTCCGTGTCATCGAGTGCCTGGGCTCGCTTCAGCACCTCCGCGGCCTTTTCTTTCGGCACAACCGCCACGCCGTCCTCGTCGGCGGTGACGATGTCTCCGGGCCGCACCTCCACGCCAGCGCAAACTACGGGGACGTTGGCTGCCTTGAAGCGGTAGTGGTTGATGGAAGTTGAGGGCACTATGCCGGTGCTGAAAACGGGGAACTGGATGCGGCGGATCTGCGGGGTGTCTCGAACGCCGGCATCGATCACCGCACCTGCCAGGCTGCGGTAGCGCATGGCCGTGGCCATGAGGCCGCCGATGCCCGCGATGTCAGCCCCGTCGGGCAGCACGAGGACATAGACGGATCCGGGCGGCGCGGCGTCAATCGCGTCGAGCATGCCCTGCGAGGCCTTGCTGCCTTCGGTGTGTTCCGCCTTTTCCATGAGAACCGTGACGGCGGGGCCGGCGAACTTGCATGGGAACACAGGCCGCATGCGGTGCGACATATGGGCCCGTTTCCCATAGAGCTGCTCCATGGCGTCGGCCACCGAGGCGACTTCCACCAGGCGGTAGCCTTCGATCAACGGATCGGCGGCAGGCGCCTGGGCGAACAGCAGAACGGCAGCGGCGGCGCCGGCGGCTGAGGAGGCGAGAATCGCGCGTCGCTTCATGCCGTCCATCCTAGCAGCAGGGCGGGCGGCGGCTCACGGAACAGCAAGGCAGGCTGGGTCGAGACCGATGGTCCCCGTTAGGGAGCCGACGTAAGAACGGGATTCCGTGCGGGCAAGAGCGGAGCGGGCTTCCTCGATGCGCTGCCGCAAGGGAAGCCTGCCGTAGAGTCCCGCGGCGCCGCCCTGGGCAAGGGCGGACTCGAGGCGGGCGAGGTGGTGCCGCCTGAGCAATGAATCGCGCGACTGTTGGGCCTCGAGACGCTGCCGGTACCAATCGCTCGACAGCAGGGCCTCGCGGGTGAACATGGCGCGGATGGAGGGATCGTCCGCGGTGCGCCCTTCATAATCGCCGAAAGCCATGATATGCAGCAGCGCGCGGATGGGAGGGCAAGCCATCGCGACGATGCCGTCCTCAAAGTAGAGCATGGCGACGCGGCGCTGGGAATCTACGATGGCCTCGACCCCCTCGGCGAAGATGGCGGGATCCTGGGTTTCCGGCCGGAGCCAGGATTCCGGGAAAACAGCGTCGGGATTCTCGAAGATCCGCCCCAAGAAATACTCGGCGAATTGCCTGGTAATGCGGTAACCGAGGCGGCTGGCCAGAATGCGGCGGCCCTGGAAATCGAAATCCCCGATTTTTCCCAGGAAGCCGTTTTCGATAAGGTACCGCGGGTCGCGTTCCACGACCTTGATGCGGCACCAGAGTTCCGGGACGAGCATGCTGAGGTCATGATCGACGCGGTAGCGCGGGCCGACGCACCCGGCGACGCTGGTGAAGCCCTCATATCCGGTGAGGATCGCCGGGACGAGGGCGTTGTTGACGTCGATGACCGGCGGCATGGCGTTGAATGGACCCTTGGTGAGTGCGCCTTCGCTGCCGAAGCCGGTGGTGGAGGGGGAGCGGCCGGTGAGGCTGCTGATGAAATCCATGAAAAGCTCGGGCAGTTCCTGGTAGTGGATGGGCGCGTAGACGGCGAGGGGCGGAAGTCCGATCTCCGGCTGGGGTGGATTCGCGCGCCTGCCGGCGAGGACGGAGTTGACGACGAAATCCGCGTTGACGTGACGGGCCAGGCCGCGGTCGAGGCGCGCGCAAACCTGGGCAAGGTATTTTTCGCGCGGGCGCGCCAGGTCTGGCCGGGGCTGCTGGTAGCGAGGGTTTTTGCTGGGCTTTCCGTCGACGATGCGGGGATAGGCGGAACAGACGGCGTAGCGCGGCGAATCGCTGTTGAGAAAACGCACCAGCATCTGCTTCATGGGGGCGGTGAAGCTGTCGAAGTGGACGACGTGATCGACGATCTTTTCCACTTGGCTACGGCTCAGCGGTTCGAAATTGGAAAGGAAGACGCCTTGGGAGGCAATGTCGGCTTCAGCCTGGGGATCGGCGCCGGGCTCGATAGCGTCGTCGGGGCGCTGGAAGAAAAGCCGTTCGCAGTTTTCGATGACCTTGACCGAGGGATGGAGCTCGCGCGGGTCGAGCCCGGCGAAGGCCTCCCTCGGAAGCGTCACCGAAACGCTGATGTCATCCTCCACCTGGATCTTGTCCGATGGATAGAAGTCCGGGCGGAGTTTGAAGATCCGCCACGAACCATCCTCGTCGTAGCCGACACGGAGGTAGTTGGCGACGAGATTCTGGTTGTCGTATTTCAGCTCGTGGCCGAGCTGGCCGTTGACGGAGTCCACAGTAAAATGCTCGCGCCAGCGGGCGCCCCATTCGGGACGGTAGTACCGCTTCACGGTGAAGACGAGCTGGCGGGCGGTCTGGGGAATGGACCGGAGCCATGCGTTATATTCATCCGTGTATTCGGCCGACGGAGTGAGCAGCTTGATGACCGAGCCGAGGCTCCGCTCCATGCTCAGGATAGGGCGCCGGGCCCGTTGCGGCGGCTGGGGGGTGCGGTAGATGCCGGAAAAGTCCCTGGCCAGAATTTTCTCGACCTCGTCCATGTCGGCGTGATAATCACGGACAAAGACGGGGCCTTTCAGCAATGAACCGCTGATAGACTTCGAAATCTCGCTCTTGCCGGCGCCGGAAACGGTGCAGGGTTTGTGGATGAGGGTTCCATCGGCGCGCGTGCCGACGAGCCGTCACATCGAGCCGGTGGGCTGTTTTTCCAGCCGGAGCCGGTATCCGGAGGGAAGGACGTAAACATCACCGGCTCGAAGCCGGATTGTCTGGTCGGTCCCTTCGTGGCGCCAGCGGATCTCTCCGGCGCGGACGTCGAAGACGCTGTCTTCGGGCACGTAGTAGATGCCCGGGAAATTGCGGTCCGCGGCATAGCGTTCCGGGCGCGCCTCGGCATCCTCGCCGAGCAGGCGGACAGCTTCTTCGAACGTGGTGCGCTTGAGGGGCACTGTACGGTCGGCGAGGAAGTCCTGGCCAAGGATGTAAGCGGGGAAGGCGATGGTTCCGCCAGCATGCTCTTCCTCGACGAGACCGGCGAGGTTGGCGGAAAAGCTGATCTGGGTCTTGATTTCCTTCTTGCAGTAACCGTAATAGCTGTCGGCGATGATGGTGACGATGACGCCGCGCGCGTCGCGGCAGGTGATTTTGAAGGCGCCGCCGTTATTGTAGGGCTCGTTGGGTTGGCGCCAGCACATTCCGTCACGGCGCTGCCTTTCGGAGGCGTCTTCCCAACGCGGCAGGCCGAGTTCTTTCTTGGGGATGCCCACCAGATGAGGGGCGAGAATGATGCAGCCGGTGTGTCCGGTCCAGCCGGCGCCATCAAGAGCGGCGTCGTTCTCCGGGAGGAAGGGATCGCCGGCATTGCCAAAAATACCTTCGACGAAGTCGAGGTTGCTGACGAGGCTGCCCGGAGCGAAGAAGCGGACTTCCAGGCTCTGGCGGGCGATGCCCGTCGGGAACAACGATGGGGTGCAGCAGGAGGGAGACCCAGGCATGGGCTTCTTGCCGCTGTCCGGCAGTGAAGGGAAGGCGTAGGACGTCGCGGGGAGGCTGGAGGGCGCGTTCGAGGAGGGCGGCGAAAGTGTGCCTGGGCACGGCGATCTTGTCGGCAGGGACGGGGAAGCCGCCCTCGGTGACATGGAAGATACCATGCGTTGTGCGGCGGTCGCTGCGCGGATTGTGGAGGACGCCCTGCGCGACGCGGTAAGAATCCAGATAGGGCGAAGAGAAGTGGTCGCTCTGCCGCGGGAGGCTCATGACGCGGGCGAGCCCGGGGCGGTCGAGCACGAACGTATGGGCGGGAAGGCGGGGGGCGCCGCCGGGGCGGATGTCGGACAAATACGCATCCGGGAACGAGTGGATACGTTCGTCTGCGGGACAATACAGCCCCTCCAGCATACGGTTGCGCACGTGGTAGTTCTCCAGCAGCGGCCTCGCGAGATCGAGGAAGGGCTCGGCGGTTGTTGCTTCGGCGGGCGGTTCGCCGAGGGCAACAAGCTTCAGGTTGATGTAGCGCACCAGATCAGATTCATTCCGTTACGCGTGCGTGCCAGAGT
>JBBIIK010000068.1:0-14609 GCA_037446555.1 Acidobacteriota bacterium | reverse complement strand
TGGAAGGTGTGTGGGTGTTGCGGAAGTAGGCCCTGCGCCGGCGGGCGGACTGAATGTTGCCGGGGCGGAGTGAGTTGAGGGTTGCGGTGTTTCCCCCGGGCTGAAGCCCGGGGGAATGGCCTGGGGAATGAGGGGTGTGGAGTTTGGGGGGGTCGTGGGAGAGGAAGGAGGGTTGCGGTGTTTCCCCCGGGCTGAAGCCCGGGGGAATAGGCGTTGGGAGGTTGGTGGGGTGGGTGGGAAGTGTGTGGGTGTTGCGGAAGTAGGCCCTGCTCCGGGGCGCAAGGGGCTGGCTTGCGCTAATCAGGACTTACTTCCGGCGTACGGAGACCAGCTCGAAACGGGCGACGGAATTGCGCGCGAGGTAAGTCTTGAGCAGGACCTCGAAGTGGGGAACAGGGCCGGACGGGGCGCCGAGGCGCTGGCGGAGCGTCTGGATCCAGGATTCGGTGGAGATGAACTCGACGCCGGCATCGGAGGAGTTGACGTCCGTTCCGGAGATGAGCAGCGCCGTGCCGCCGGCTTTGAGGCTGCCGAGGTAGGCCACGCGACAATAGCCGACCCGGCTCCACTCCACCGGATACTCGGGCAGTTCACCAGGCAGCGGGTTGGTGTTGCGGAACGAGGCGCGGCGGGGCGGTTCGGTGAACACCGTCTGGAAGTTGAGCTGGCTTTCGTAGGAGCCTACCCACGGGTTGCCGCGGCGGCTGCCGAGAAGGACGACGTTGCCCGAGGAGACCATGTTGATGTTGGCGTCGCGCGCGGGCAAGACGTCGAGGGGGAGCCCGTTGAGGGCGAACAGGAGTCCGAGGCGGCGGGCGGCGGCGGCGTCGGCGACGGTGGTCGAATAGCGGTTGAAGAAGCTGAGGACGGCGGAGCGGAGGACCGGATCGGTGATTTCTTTTTCAGCAAGGGCTCCAAAGCCGCGGTTTTGGTATTGCTCGAGGGTGATGTGGCGCTGGAGGGCGTCCTGAAGGGGGAGAAGGCCGAGGTCGGACAGCAGGAGATGGGTCTGATGTCCGTTGCCGAACATCTGGCGCCAGAGCCGGTCGACGGAGGGGTGCGGCCCGAACCCGGCCTCGAGGCGGGAGGAGAGGCGGTGATTCCAGACGAACAGGACGGCGCAAATCAGCAACAAGCCCGCGGCTGACAGCCAACCGAGACGCGGGTGGCGGTCGAGGAGAGGCGCTGAGCGGGTGGCAGCCGGTTCGTCAGTGTGCTCGTAGAACTGGAGCAGGTAGCTGCCCTTCTGGAGGCGGACACGGAGCCTCTCCTGCCTGCCCTCGTCCTCGAAGTACTGCTCGAGCTTTTTCCGGAGGTGGGAGGCCTGGACGCGGACGATGGTGTCCTGGCTGGTGTCGTATCCGGCGGGGCGTCCGAAGACAGCCATGCCGATTTCCTGCTCGCGGGGCGGGTGGTCTGGGGATTCGATGGAGCGCTGCCCCAGGTATTCGAGCAGCTCCCTGGCTCGCTGGGATTTCTGGAAGAGTGAACTGGATGTGATCCGCTCCAGCAGGGCCCACTTGCTGGCGGCTCCGGTGTCCGCGCCATGGGCCGGGACGGGCGAACCTAGGGCCACGCGACGTTACCCGGAGATGAGTATAGCACTGGAGCCGCACCAGCAAGTCGAAGAAACTGCATGGCTCTGACAGCGGTTTATCAGTTAAACCGCCGTGAATTCACTTGCGCACATACAGCGGGCGGGTTCACTCTCGGATCGAAGAGACAATCCAGTGCGGCCGTGGAAGCTGCGGCGCAGGAACCGGCCGCGCAGATTCAGGGGACATAGGCCGGCGCGAAGGCTGAGCGCTTCGTCATCGGGCCGAACGGTGACCAAAAGAAGGCAAGAAAGGCAACCCATGGTTCGTACTACAACGAAGGTATTCTGGCTGGCACTGTTGGGAGCGTGGATGCTGGCCGGGCTGGCATTGGGGCAATCGCAGGACGCCCGGGGCAACATTCTAGGGCGGGTGACGGACCCGTCTGGGGCAGTGATCCCCGGGGCGGAGGTCAAGGCGAGAAACACGTCTACAGGCGTCACAGTGGGTGTGAAGACCAACGAGAGCGGCAACTACGTTCTGCCGTTTCTGATCCCTGGCTTCTACGAGGTCTCGACGGAGGCGCCAGGATTCCGCAAGTTTTTGCGCGGCAATGTCCAGGTGCGCGTGAACGAGAATGTGCAACTCGACATTCAGCTGACGGTGGGCGAGCTGGCGGAGGTGGTGCAGGTGACGGCGGAGACGCCGCTACTGCAAACCGCCGAGGCGACGCTCGGGCAGGTGGTGGACGAGCGGCGGATCCTGGAACTGCCGCTGTTTGCGGGCAACGCCATGGATCTGGTCCACCTGGCGCCCGGAACGGTGAACGGGACCGACATGAGGCTGCGCAAGGCGCCGTTCAACAATGCGCCGTCGCAATTTTCGACCGACGGCAGCGGCAATTACGGCAACGCGTTCACGATCGACGGGGTGGCGAATCTGTATTCGGACGGCACCAGCCCCCGGGTGGCGTTCTCGCCGCCGCAGGCGTCGCTGGCGGAATTCAAGGTGCAGACTTCATCGTTCGACGCCAGCGTCGGGCGCACCGCCGGGGCGCTGGTGAATGTGAGCACAAAGGGCGGCACGAACGAACTGCACGGGCAGATGTGGTACTGGCTGCGGCATTCCAAGCTGGACGCGCCGACGATTTATCAGAACCGCTCCAACCCACCGGGCTACAAGCTGCCCATTTACCAAGACCACCGATACGGCATTTCCGGCGGCGCGCCGGTGATCCTGCCGGGCGTGTACAACGGCAAGAACAGAACGTTCTGGCACTTCACCTATGAGGCGAACAAGTTCGGCGACCCGAACGTGGGCGGCTCCATGATTTCCACCCTGCCCAGCGAGGCATGGCGGAACGGGGACCTTTCCGACTTGTTAAAGCTGGGCTCGACCTACCAGCTCTATGATCCGTTTTCGATCGCCGTGGCGCCGGGCGGGCGCTTCAGCCGTCAGCCGCTGCCGGGTAACATCTTCCCGAAGAGCCAGATTCATCCCGCGGCGCAGAAGCTGTTGGCGCTGTATCCGCTGCCGAACCAGCCTGGCACTTCGGACGGGCGCAACAACTTCTTCATGTCGAAGCCGGCGCTGGAGGACTACTGGACCGCGATCGGGCGGATCGATCATGCCTTCAACGAGAGCAACCGGATGTTTCTGCGATTCCACCGCGATTTCTGGGAAGAGGACAAAAACCGCCACTTCGGCAACTCAGTGAACGGGATCATTCTGAACCGCATCAACCGCGGGATTGCGCTGGACGACGTGCACATGCTCTCGTCGACGATGGTTCTGAATCTGCGGTACGGGATCAGCGCGCAGGAGTTTCCGGAACGGCGCGTGAGCCGCGGATTCGACCTGGCGTCGCTGGGCTTTTCGCCGAACCTCGTGAACCTGATCGACAAGAGCCTGGCGACCATCCCGAGGACGTCGGTGGGTTCACTCACGCAGCTTGCGCCTTGGGAGTCCGGCGACGGCAAGACAGCCTCGATCAGTCACAACGCGGTGGCAAGCCTGACGTGGATCCGCGGGGACCACAACATGCGGATGGGGCTGGACTGGATGGCGTTCCGCGAGTTTCGCGCACGGTTCCCCGGCGACGTTTCGCCGGACCTGAGCTTTTCAAATGCATGGGCGCGCGGACCGCTGGACAACAGCCCTGCGCCGCCGGTGGGCGCGGAGTTCATCGCCTTGCTGGCGGGCATCCCGGGCGGGAGTCTTTCCCGCACCGGCACGCACGCCGAGCAGGACATTTACACGGCGCTTTACTTCCAGGACGACTGGAAGCTGACACGGAAGCTGACGCTGAACCTCGGGTTGCGCGCGGAGCATGAGTCGCCGATCACGGAGCGGTACAACCGCAGCGTGACGCAATTCGACGGGACCAGTCCGAACCCGATCGAGGCGGCGGCGATTGCCAACTACGCCAAGGCGCCGATGCCCGAGCTGCCGTTGCAGAACTTCCGTGTGCTTGGCGGCGTGACCTTCGCCGGCGTGGGCGGCAATCCGCGCGAGTACTGGCGGGGGCAGGGCGTCCAATGGTCTCCGCGTTTCGGGCTGGCCTACCAGTGGACGAACGCAACGGTGTTGCGCGCGGGCTACGGGATCTTCTATGCGCCGATGGGAATTCTGCGCACGAACTCGATCCTTTCGGGCTTTTCGCGCAGCACGCCGATCGTTGCCACCAACGACAGCGGGCTCACCTGGATCGCCGATCTGGCCAATCCGCTCCCCGGCGGGCCGCTGCCAGTATTGGGCGCGTCGGACGGGCTGAAGACGACACTCGGCCAGGGGACCAGCTTCTTCCCGCTGGAGAGGAAGATGCCGCCGACGCACCGCTTCTCGTTCGGGTTCCAGCATCAGCTGCCGGGCGGAATCATGGTGGAGGCGTCTTATGTGGGCAGCCGCAGCTACCGGCTGCCGGTGTCGCGGGCAGCGAACTTCACGCCGCAGCAGTATTACAGCACGCTGCCTTACCGCGACAACGCCACGATCAACTTCATGACGGCGAATTTCACGAGCCCGTTCTTCGGGCTGCACCCGAACTTCACGTCGCGCAATATCACGCGGGCGCAGCTGCTGACGCAGTACCCGCACTTCTCGAGCGTGACTTACGACGATTCGGTGGGCTACAGCTGGTATCACTCGATGCAGAACCGGCTGGAGAAGCGGTTCAGCAAGGGGTGGACGCTGCAGATGGCATGGACGTGGTCGAAGGCAATGGCGGCGAACAGCTTTCTGAATTCCTTCGATCCGCTGCCCTATGAATCGATCTCGGATCTCGACCGCCTGCACCGGGTGACCGGCAGCGGCATCTATGAGCTGCCATTCGGAAAGGGCCGGAAATATGGCGCCTCGATGCCCGGGCCGCTGCAATTCCTGGCCGGCGGCTGGCAGATCAGCGGCGTGTACCAGTTCCAGAGCGGGGCGCCGCTGGGGTTCGGACAGGCGCTGTTCATCGACGACTCGCGCAAGATCGTGCTGCCTTCGGACCAGCGGAACACGGACCGGTGGTTCAACACGAACGTGTTCAACCGCAACGCCGCGCAGCAACTGGCGTGGAACGTTCGCACGGCTCCGCTGCGCTATTCCAACATCCGCGCCGATTCGCAGCGGCGGCTGGATCTTTCGGCGAACAAGACGTTCCGCGTGACGGAAGGGGTGCGGGTGGTGTTCCGTGCCGATACGTTCAACGCGCGGAACGAGGTGGTCCTGCGCGCGCCGAACACGACGCCGACGAATAGCGCCTTCGGGCGGGTGACGGCGCAGGAGCCGCCGCGCTCGTGGCAGTTCTCGCTCACGTTGCGGTATTGAGAAGGATCCCGGGGCGGCGGGTTTGGGCCGGCCGCCCCGGAAGCCCCTTGTCACGGCGCGTGCGCGTGGTGCATCTTCGAGAAGGAGGCACTGCGCATGATCCCTCCCCCGTTTGAATCGGTGATCTGCCCGATCGACTTCAGCGAGTGCTCGGCGAACGCCCTGCGGTGGGCCGCCTGGCTGGCGCAGACCTCGGGCAAGCCGCTGCGGTTGCTCCACGCGGTCCACGTGGACACGCCGTCCTATCTGACGCCGGAGCGGCGCGAGCGGATCCTGGAGGAATGGAATGAAATCCGGCGGCATGCAGAGGCGCATCTGAAAGAATGGTCCCGTCAGTATCTGCCGGAAGGAGTGGAGGCCCGCTACGAAGTGTCCGACGCGCCGCCGGTGGAGGCCATCATCGCGGCGGCGCACCGGACCAACGCGTGGGTGGTAATGGGGACGCATGGCAGGACGGGGTGGCGGCAGGTCTGGCTCGGCTCGGTGACCACACGAACGATCGAGCAGGCCAAGGTGCCCGTGCTCGCCATTCCTCCCGACAAGTCCATCTGCCCGAAGTGAGGACGAATGCCTGACTGGTTGCTGGCAGTCATCGTGGCGGGGGGCTACATCGCCCTCATGAAATGGGTGTTGCCGCGGCTTGGCGTGCCCACCTGAATGAGCGCCAGTTGCGACGTCGAGTTTCGGCGTCAGGAACCGGCCGAACCGGAAGCCAGGGAAAAACCGAAGCAATAGCCCGAAGGATTGGCGAAGTCCTTCAGGGATTCACCGGATATATTCGACGCGCCTGTTGGTGGATGATTGGGGCAGGCAGTTGGAGAGCCAGCGGCCGGCTGGTCAGGAGGTGCGTCGTGTTCACCGATCGTATTGTCTATCTGGCCCGGGATCTGGAGGCGGCGAGCCAGATGCGGGAGCTTGCGGGCCAATGCAACCCTTTCCATGAGTTGCAGACTGTGGACGCGGGGGACGCCGGGAGGCTGAAGGAATTCCTGGACTCGCTGAAGAGCGTGAAGCCCGATGTGGTTTTTGCAGAGGTTCGGGGATTTCAGGAGATCGCCGAGGTTCTGGAGCCCCTCCTGGCGGCGGACCCGATGTTGCCTGTCCTCATTTACTGCCGCAAGATTGAGAACCACGCCTACCTGGAACTTCACCGTCTGGGATTCGGGAACAGAATCTTGCACCTGCCCTGCCGGCGCGAGATCGTGGAGCAGGCCCTGACGGAGTTGCGCGGCCAGCGCGAAAGGCCATTTGTTCCTCCGGCTGAGCTGTGCCCTGTGGTGAGCTTCTTTCCGGGCAAGCCCGGCAGCGGCGCATCCACGGCGGCATGGCATTTCGCCAACATCTGTGCCGGAATACTGGGCGGGAGAGTCCTCCTGATCGATCTGGATCTGAACTGTGGAGTCCAGAGCGTATTCGCGGGGGCGCAGTCCGCCATGAACCTGTTTGACGCCATCTCCATCGTGGATCACACCGGCCATATGCCTGACTCCCATCACCTGGCCAACCGGAATGGCGTGGAGATTCTCGGCGCCATGAGGCGGTGCCGATCCTCGCGGATCGATTCGCGGCTCTATGAGAACTTTCTCACGGCGGTTCGCGCCTCCTGCCGCACTGTTGTCGCCGACCATTCCGGGAATTGGGAGCGGTTTTCGGTAGAGACGATGAAGGCCTCCGCATTGCTTTATTGCGTGTGTGGAAGCGACTTTCTCTCGCTGTCCCAGGCTGGGCGGGCCAGCGTGCTTCTTGCCGAAGAAGGCCTCCTGCCGAGAACGCGGCTCGTGGTAAACCGGAATTCATCGAGATTCGCCATGCCTCCCGAAGAGGCCGAACGGCTGTCAGCGCTGCGAATGGCCGCCGGGCTGCCCAACTGTTACGGCGAGATGCAGAAAGCGGTGGCCCACGGCCACCTGGCGGGAAGGCAGACCGCCTATTTCGCCGCTGTCGAGTCCCTGACGCTGGACACGCTGCGGTCCGTGCGGCTGCTGGGCGAGGAGGACGCCGGAAACGTCAGGGGGAAGACCGGGGCAGGAGGGTGGCTGCGGTCTCTGGGCCTGGCCCGGCGGACCCCGGCGCCGCCAGCCCAGGAAACCGCCGCAAGGCCCTGAAGAACGGCCACCACGGAACTCTCAAAGAAACGCGCAGCTGAAAATTCCTCTTGGCAAGACGTGGCAATTCGCGTTAGTATAAACACGATTCCGAGTCGTGGAAGGTGCCATGTCTACAATCGTTGGCGTGCTGATATTAACCGCGATTGCCTCGGCGGTCATTGGCTGGCTTGCCTGGAAGATCCACGGGGCATTGCGCGTGGAAGAGTCCGATTGCTCGTGGTGGGAGCACTTTGATCCGGACAAATATCGCCCGTTACTGTATTTGCTGGACAGCGCAGAGCTGGAATTTCTGCGCTCGCAGCGCGGGTGCAACCGCCGCCTGCTCCGGCAGTTTCGCGCCGAACGGGCGCGGATATGCCGCAGGTTCCTGAGTGAAATGAAATCCGACTTCCACCGTCTTCAGGCGGTTGGACAGGCCCTCGTGGTTGCCAACCGGTGCTCGGAAGACCTGCCCGAAGAGCTGCTCCGGCAAAGGATCCGGTTCAGCCGGGCGTGGTGGAAGATGAGCGTGGGCCTGCTGGCATGGCGGCTAGGATTCCCGGAACCGGATGCATCGGCGCTTCTGGACTCCATGGAGGCTTCCGCCAGCAGAGTCCGGCTGGCAGTGGCCCCTGCCGCCTGACCGTAGCCTCACCTCCGGCTTTTCAGCCAGGCTTTGACTTCGGCCAGTTGTCCGAAACGTTTCTCGTCCGCACGGAAGTCTGGCGTGTGCACGCACCTGCGGTGGCGGCGGTGCTCGACGGGATGTTTCAGGTGCAGCATTTCGTGGAACAACACATATTCGACAACGGTTTGCGGGACTTCGGGGCGGTCGAGCCACCTGCTGAGGATGATGGCATTGTGCGCGTGGTCGTAATGGCCCAGCAGGGTGCGAGAGGGCCGGCGGCTCCAGCCGAGGAGGGGTTTGGGGAACAGGGGGCCGAAGTAGCGGTCGCGCAGCAGGTTAAACAGCGAGTCCAGGTTATAGGTCTCGCCTTGCGGCCCGGAGATAAACTTCCGGCTTCGCGCCGCGCGCAAGGCGAGGTGGTCGCGGCGGACTTCCTTCCGGTTCAGATACTGCCGGTAATGGCGCACCCAGTGCGGGGGAGGCGTCAGGCGGAAGAGACGGGAGAGCAGGATCCAGGCGAGTGCTTCACGAACTGTCGCGGGCGCAGCCGCCATCATCTCGCTGAGGCGGAGCTCAAGCACTCCCCCTGCCAGCCTGAGCTTGCCCATGGTAGCGACATAAGGACGTACAAGCAGGCGGATCTCGGGGATTGCGGCATTGCGAGACAGGGCGGCGTAGACGCGGCGAAAAATCGATTCGGTCGATTCCGGCGCCGGAGCCACTTCGAAGGGCAGAAGTTGCATCCCTCTCCCTGAATAGCATAGTTTTAGATTTTCCCGTCCGTTACAAAGGGACGGCAGGACGCCTGCCTCCCCGCAGGAGCCGCAGGCGCGAAGGAGGTTCGTTGTTACGAGCGAAAATCAGCGCGGTGGGCGCCTGGGTGCCGCCGCGGGTATTGACCAACGATGACCTGGCGCGGATGGTGGAGACTTCCGACGAGTGGATCCTGGAGAGGACCGGAATTCGCGAACGGCATATTGCCGATCCCGGCATTGCCACGTCCGACATGGCCATTGAGGCGGCCAAGGCGGCTCTGGCCCATCATGGCTCGACGGCGGAAAATGTCGATGGGATCATCCTGTGCACGGTCACGCCGGACCATATGTTCCCCTCCACGGCGTGTATCGTCCAACACAAGCTTGGGGTGAAGCGAGCCTGGGGCTTCGACCTCGTGGCCGCGTGTTCGAGCTTTGTATACGGCCTGACAACGGCCGCCCACCTGGTCGGCTGCGGAACGCACAAGAAGGTGCTCGTGATCGGATCGGACACGATGAGCCGGATCATCGATTACACAGACCGCGCCACTTGCGTTCTGTTCGGCGATGGAGCAGGCGCGTTCGTCGTGGAGCCCGCCGCCGACGGGGAGCCGGGTTTTCTGGGTTTCCGTAATGAAATCGACGGCTCCGGCGGCGATGTGCTGATTATGCCCGCCGGCGGATCGCGTATGCCGCCTTCGCACGAGACCGTGGACAAGCGCCTGCACTTCGTCCATCAGGAGGGGCAGGCCGTATTCAAGTACGCCGTGAAGAAGATGGGAGACGTGTCGGCGGAGCTGCTGGAGGAGATCGGCATCAGCCCTTCCGAAGTGAAACTGATGGTGCCGCACCAAGCAAACCGGCGGATCATTCTGGCGGCGGCGCACCGGCTGGGAATCAGCGAAGAAAACGTCCTCATCAACATCGAACGCTACGGCAACACCACGTCTGGCACGATTCCAATCGCCACCGCCGAGGCGTGGCAGCAGGGGCGGCTGAAGAAGGGCGACGTCGTTCTTTTCGCGGCGGTCGGAGCCGGATTTACCGTGGGTGCGAACGTGTGGCGCTGGGCAATTTAAGGGGCGCTGCCTGCCGCCTTTTCGTACGAGCCTTGTGTTGACCGGATCAGGCTTGCCCGGCGGCTGGCATCCATCGCCGGCGTCACTTGCGAACACAGAAACAGGCTTGCCTTCGGGAGCATGGTTTCCATTCGCGAGCCGGCATCGCGCATGCGCGCGCACAGCGGCAGGGCAACCCCGAGTGGCGGATGCCGGCGGAACCGGCCGGAACCATTCTTTGTCTTCGTGCACTCATGGGAACCGAACCGATCCTGCGCCCGGGGTGGCTCCACTGTTTCCCTTCCCGCGTCTTTCTGCTTATCATAGAAGACAGGCGCGCCCGTAGCTCAGCTGGATAGAGCGTTTGCCTCCGGAGCAAAAGGCCGCAGGTTCGAATCCTGCCGGGCGTACCACCTAAGTTCCTCATGTTCGCGGGCGGCGAACCGGGGGAGAGACCAGGCACGAGAGATCGGGTTCGCGCCGTCGATTCCATGCGCCCGAGCCATTGCGCCCAGAGAGAGTCGTGCGCGGATCGATCGGCTGTCAGGGCACCCGATCCAGCAGATCACTGTTGCTATGGCGCTCTCGATCCGCAGCCGGATCACGCCCGCGACCTCCAGCCTGCGCAGGCCCGCCGCGAGAGTAATGCCGTTGCCCCCAGAGCGAGAGCCAGCGAGCGCTGGTTGGGCTGGATTGCCCGCACCAGCCAGCTGGCCTCCAACAAAACGGCGACGATGCCGCAATCGGCCGGTCTCCTCACCTTGCTACGGGCATATCGCGCGGCGGTTCGCTTCAGGTTGCTGACCAACACACGGCTTTCGCCCATGCGCTTTTCTGCGCCTGATCTGCCGTCCGGAGACCAGGATCAAGCCGTTGCAGCCCGCTGGCGTGACGCATCGCGTTCCGAGGGGCTGTGAGCCTCGCGGAAGCCGCTCTAACTCGAACCGTCAAGCCGACTCACGCCCGCCGCGCCTTCGGTGCTTGAAATCGCCCCACAACTGACCGCAACGATCCGGGCACTGCTGCAAGGCGGTGGCTGGCCGGCGCGCCCCGGGCTCACGGGCATCCCTGCAGAAGCGAGAGGCTGCTGGAAACGACAATGCCGTGTCGGCGAGCTCCTGTGACGGAAGGAGCGAGCGTCTGGCGGTTCTGGTGGGCGCAGGCTCTCGGGGTGCGGTTGCGCGACGTCGATGAGGCGTTTCAAAGCGTCCTCCTCTCCCCGCTTGCCTTAGCGCCGTTGCACGAGCCGGCAATGCAGATATTGCGGCATTGCGCCCCAGTCCACGGTACCGGAGCAGCTGAGCCAACCAATGCGCACACACCGAGGCACGCTAACGTCTTCCCCTGCCGCGAGTCCCGCCTCTTCATTGCTCAGTTTCGCCGATCACAATCCGGCGCTGCACGCGGTGCCCCGCGCACCGGTTGCGCCGTTGCCGCCTTGCCGGAGAAAACGAGCGCTGCGAGTCAGCGGGCGACAGCCAACGCGGCGCGTCCGCGGACGGGAGCCGGGAGTCCGGCGGCGAGGGCCACCTGCAGGTCCGCCTCCCGCCGGATCACCTGCTCCTTCATCGCAGCAACATGCACTTGCACGGCCAGCACGTCTGCCTCGGTGGCAAGCCCCGCGTCGCGAACCGTCTGCGCGCGCTTGAGATCGGCTTCGGCGGTCTTCAGCGCCTCGCGGGCCACTTCCGGCGTCTTCGTGGCGAGCGTGACGCCGTGATAGGCGCGCGTCCGGGCGTGGGTGTTCCGGATCGCGAAGAGTTTCTGCCTGATGAAGCGGCGCCGGAGCGTGTTCGCGCCCGAACGCGAGCTGTCGCTGGACGAACTGCTGCCCGGCACGGAGGACGTGGCCCGTTCGGCGCAGCTCGAGGACTGCAGCGAGCTGCCCGATCAGCGCCTCCTGCGGGCGGAACTCAACGCCGAACTGGAGCGGGCGCTGCGCGAGCTGCCGGAGACCTACCGCCCGGTGGTCCTGCTGCGGGACGTCGAAGGTCTGTCGATGGCTGAGACCGCGGAGATCGTCGATCTCAGTGTGGATGTGGTGAAGCAGAGGTTGCACCGGGGGCGGCTGGTTTTGAGAAAGAGCCTGGCCAAGTACCTCGGCGGCAATGGTGAGGTGAACCGGAAATGGCCCGCCACACGCATCAACATTCGCACGGGGAGCGCGATCCGCGCTGCCTGGAGATCTTTGCGCGGCTTTCGGAGTACTTCGACGGCGAACTCGACGAGATGGACTGCCGTCAGATCGAGGAACACATTCAGGACTGCGAGCCTTGCGTGGAGTTCGTGCGGTCTCTGCGGCGGTCGATCGAGGCGTCGCATGGCTATGCCGGGCAGGCGGCGCCGTCGCAGATTCCGCCGGAGCTCGAGGCGCGCCTGAAGCAGGCCTGGCAGACTTCCGTCGCGCGCCGCAAGCCGGCGTGAACGTCATTGTCGTCCGGGGCGCTCACGGAAACACCGTGCTTCGGGCATCTTGAGAATCGTGACAGAAACTTGGCTGACCGGTTCACCAGCCGGGCGGACACTCTCGCCCACCGGCGCCGGCAGAGCTCGCAGCCTGCCGGTGCGGAGATCTTCCCGCCTGTGAAGACAATATCTGCCACTTGCCCCCGGCGCCGACTCTCCTCCTTCTGCCCCACCCGTAGGCGTCAAGCAGCCGTGGCGTGCCTGATAAGTCAGGCAACTCCCTGCCCCCGCGGATCTCAACGTGGTTGCGTGACGGGGCTGAAGTCCTGCCACGCGGAAGCTTCGCTTCCGCGTCTTCCCGCTTGGCCGCCAGACTGAATCCCTGCCACCGCTGAAAGTAGGCTGGAAATCTGCGACCGCCCATTCCGGCACGCGCGGTCAGAGAAGCCGCCTGCGTTCCGGTCCGCGGCTTCCTCCGCCAGCGCGCAAGGGCATCGTCCGCTCCCACCATCGCAAATTCCGTTGAGCCGGACTCAAGCCGCTCGTTGGCTCAGCCCCCTTGCACATTGTCAGACTGCGAAGAAAACCTCGACCGGGAGAAGTGCGCCTCGATTCGATCCAGTCTTTCCCGACCGCGGGCGCCAGGAACCGCCAGCTCAGTGCAGGCGCCGGGGGACCGTGTATCGATTCCAGGATTCTTCGGGACGCAGGCGGCCGGCTCCTTTTCACCAATTCAGGCACATCCAGCACTCCGCGTCTCTGATTTTTTCACCAATTTTGGCGAAAGCGCAGGGCATTTATGAGAAAAATTACCGGCGTCCTATTGACAATTCCACTGTGCAGAACGTAGCATTTTTTCCCGGAGGTGCAATGCTTCACGCCCATGACCGTCTCACTGAAGAGCCATCCGGCTCTGGCCGAATCTCCGTGGGGGGGCGAACGGAGTTCGGTAGGCCGCGCCCTCGCCTCTTCGCCTGCCGGATGTATGTGCGGATTCCCGAAGGGCCTCGTCCGCCTGCCCGGGTGGGCCGCCGCTGTCGCCGGGTTCCGGCCTGCCCGCGGCCCGGCAGTGGTGATCCTGATGGCTGCATGTATGGTTTGGTGGAGCCCGCGCGGATTCGCCCAGGAGAGAGGGTCACCGCACTTTGGAGTAGAATTCGGCGCAGCGTACGCGAAGCTCCCGGATGTCATTGCGGACTCCGTACAAGACCGCTATAGCGTCCGGTCGACCGGATGGACCTACGCAATGGGCCTGACCCGCTTCCACGCCAGCGGCGCTCCGAGTTACAGCCTGCAAGCACTCCTGTTCCGGCTGGATGGCGAGGGCGCGAATTTGAACACCGGATCTTTATACACAGGCAATGCCCGGCTGGCGGGATTCATGGCCACGAAATGTGCCAATCTCCTCGCCCGTTCCCACGGAAGTTTCGTTCGCCTTCGGCGCCGGCGTCGGACCGCAGTTCAACGCCACGTACCGCCGGATCGACCCGTTGGCTGGAATCACGTATCCTGAGCGAACCTACCGGCTGGAGGAGCTTTCCGTAACGCCGCTGTTCCAGATTCTGCTCACCGGCGACATCCGTGCTCACAGGACTTTTTCCTTTGGCCCATACTTCGGCGTGCGAAACGGCTATTTCGTCTATGGGGCCATGATTCGGGGGCGTTTTGCGAAGTAGACGGAACCGGGTGGCGGGGTTTGGACCCCGGAGCGCCTGCGGAATGCAGAAGCGCGACTGATTGCCGGAAGGCCAAATTGCGGCAGACTCAATGGGACCTTGCCGGCGAGGCGCGCATGCATCCGGCTGTGGGCATCCCTGCCTCCAAACCGCCTGCGCAGCCGGGGCGGCAAGGTCCGGAGGGGTGCCTCGGAATCTTGATTGCGAGTTCTCCCAGGCGGCTGTCTGTGAGAGAGGATTCACAACCAGACGCCGGTTCTTGAACACCAGGCACAGTTCCTCATCCTGCTTGCGCCAGGAGAAATCCTTGGCCAGCGAACGGGAAACGTCCTCCTCCGCCGGCGGCAACAACATCCGCTCATGCCAGGCGCGGAGGATGCCGTCCCGGGTCTCGACGTTCAGAGTTACCAGCCAGAGCTTGCCCCCCTGCCGCTCGATAAAGGCCACTCTCCGGCTGTCGGAAAACCAGAGGAATCCGCTGCCCTCACGGTGCGTTTGCGAATCATCCTCCGCACCCCTCGATCGGGGGCGTCCCGGACGTAGTTGAAGGTTGGTGGTAGACGGCGGCCGGCTTCGATTAGAATCCGGTTGACGAAAACCTTGAATCCGAAAGGAGCCAACCGCCTTGAGTAGACCCTATCAGATCGTCAC
>JBBIIK010000067.1:0-15398 GCA_037446555.1 Acidobacteriota bacterium | reverse complement strand
GCCCGTTCCATCTCCGCGGCCGGGAAATGCTCTTGGATCGCTTCCACATCCTCTAGCCTTCCCCAGCCGCCGTTCGACCGGACAATTCACTTGCTAATTCAACCGGACAACTCACATGCTACCGACAGCCATCCGGTGTGCCTGCCAGCTCCGGCAAAGCGGGGAGGTATCATATTGCGAGAGCCGGAGGGGCGCTTCCGGCGTATCGAAGCCAGGGAGGGGACGAACGAGCCGTGGCTGAAGAGTCCGTCACTCAATTGCTCGAAAGGATGCGGCAGGGCGACGGCAATGCCGTCAACGCGCTCATGCCGCTTGTCTACACGGAACTGCGCCGCCTCGCGCATTCCTACTTGGGCGGATCGAGCCGGGACCGAACGCTGCAGGCCACGGCGCTTGTCAACGAAGCCTACATCAAGCTTGTTGAGAGCGAAGCCCGCAACATCCAGAACCGCACGCACTTCTTCGCCCTTGCCGCGCGCGTGATGCGTCAGATCCTGATCGATTACGCCCGCGCCAAGGCGGCACAGAAGCGCGGCGGCGGCGCCGAGAAGGTCGAACTGCGCGAGGAGGTCGTCTCGCTCGACCATGACGCTACGCAGGTGCTGGCCATCCACGAGGCGCTGGAGCGGCTGGCGCGGCAGGACGAACGGAAGGCGCGGCTCGTTGAGATGCGTTTCTTCGGCGGCATGACGGCGGAGGAGTCCGCCGAAGCGCTGGGACTCACGCCCGCGCAGGTGTACCGCGAACTGCGCCTGGCGCAGGCGTGGCTGCACAAGGAGCTGTCCGCTTGAGCCCGGAGCTTGAGCGAATCTTCCACGAAATTGCGGACCTGGATCCCGAAGCGCGCCGGCGCTGGCTGGAGAAGCACTGCCCCGATCCGGAACTGCGCGCCGAGGCGGAGAAACTGGCCGAATTCGACGCGGGCTCGGAGGAGTTCCTGCTCCGTCCCGTGCGCAACCTGGCTGCGCAGATCGAGCCGCCTGTGGCGCCCCCGCGGGAGCGAGTAGGCCCCTGGCGCCTGAAGCGCCCTATCGGACGCGGCGGCATGGGCACCGTCTATGAAGCGGAACGCTTCGATGGCGAGGTGCTGCAGCGGGCGGCGATCAAGTTCGTCCCGCTGGCGCTGCGCTCGCCAGCCGTGCTCGACAGCTTCCGCCAGGAGCGGCAGATCCTGGCGGATCTGAACCACCCCAACATCTGCCGCCTGATCGACGCTGGCACCACCGCAGACGGCTCCCCGTATCTCGTGATGGAGCTGATCGAGGGCGTGCCCATCGACCAGTGGTGCCGCGAGCACGTCTTGGGACCGCGCCAGATCGTTTCTCTGTTCCTGAAAGTCTGCGCGGCGGTGGCGCACGCACACCGCCACCTGGTGATTCACCGCGACCTGAAGCCGTCCAACATTCTCGTCACCTCCGACGGCGAGCCGAAGCTGCTCGACTTCGGCATCGCCCGGCTCCTAGGCGCCGACGGCAGCAGCGGCGCCACGACGCTGCGGGCGATGACGCCGGACTACGCCAGTCCCGAACAGCTCGAGGGCCAGCCGATGAACACGGTCAGCGACATCTTCAGCCTCGGCTGCGTGCTCTACGCGCTGCTGACCGACGAGCCACCGCGCCGCGATCTGGCCCAGGCGCGCTCCATCACGCTGCCGCGTGCCTCCAGCCGGAAGCCGGAACTGCGCGGCGATCTCGACAATATCCTGAACAAATGTTTGCAGCCGGAGCCCGAGCGCCGCTACGCCTCCGTGGAAAAGCTGGAGGACGACCTGCGGAACTACCTGGCTGACCGGCCCGTGTCGGCCACGGGCGACTCGTGGTCCTACGTCGCGCTGCGTTTCCTGCGGCGCCACCGCTGGTCGACGGCCGCAGTGGCGGCGCTGCTGGTCTCGATCCTGGCCGGATCGGCGGCCTCGGTCTACCAGGCGCGGCGCGCCGAACGGCGCTTCCAGCAACTGCGCCAGCTCGCCGGGGATCTGGTTTTTCAGTTCGAGCAGCAGATCCGCGATCTGGCCGGCGCCACGCGGGCGCGGCAGTACGTGGTGCGCAAGGCGATCGAGTACCTCGAACGCCTGGCCGCGGAGGCGCGCGGGGACGCCGAACTGCAATTCGATCTGGCCACAGCCTACCGGCGGATCAGCGAAATCCAGTACGATCCCGCCGCCAGCAGTCTGGGCGACATCGCGGGCGCCGCCGCCAGCCTCGAAAGAGCACGGGTGCTGCTGGATTCGATCCACGACGAATCCCCGGAATCCCAGGGCGAGCGCGTGCGGCTGCTCGTGAGGCAGAGCGAGGTGCTGGAGGCATCCGGAAGGCTGGAAGAAGCGCTGGACCGCGCCCAGCAGGCGCAGCGGCTGGCCGATCAGCTTCTCCGCGAAGACGCGGCAGCCGAGCCGTTCCGCCGCCTGGCTTCGATGGCGGCGGCGCGCGCGGCGCGCGCCTGGCGAAGGAGGGGCAACCTGGACGAGGCGCAGCGCGCCATCGAGCGCGCCGTTTCGCTGGACCGGCTCTCCAGCGCACAGGGACCGTCGCTTGAGACGGCGCTGCGGCTTTCGGCGAGCCTCCGGCTTCTGGCCAGAATTCACGAAGCGCGCGGCGACTATGAAGCGGCCATAAGAGTTCAACGAGAAGCGAACGGAGCGCTGGAGAGCCTGCGCGCCACGCTGCCGGGCAGCGCCACGCTCGAGAGAAACGTAATGGTGGGACAGTCGCTACTGGGGTCTTTATTGCTCTATCTGCCGGATACGCGCGATTCGGAGGCGCGGCGGCTGCTGGAAAGCGCCTGGCTGACGGCAGAGCGACGCGCTGCCGCGGATCGGGCCGATCTGCGGGCGCAACTGGATCTCCAGGCCACGGCGATCCGCTACGCCGCGGCTCTGGCTGGCACGCGCGACCGGCGCCGCGGAGAGGCCGTGCTGGAGGCTGCTCTCGCCTCTGCCCGCCGCCTGGTGGAGAACGATCCGGGCCACCGGGAAGCGCGGCTGAACTCGGCGATCGCCGAGGTGTGGCTGGCTCAGTTCGCCGCATTGCACGGAACGCGCGCAGATCAAACCGGGCATAGACAACGAGCGCACGAGGCCTATGAGTCGCTGCTGCGGGAGACGCCCAATGATCCCGACGTTCTGAGGCCCTATCTCTCGAACGCCGCCGCTCTGGTCGACATCCTGCCGCCGGGCGGCGGCGTGGAGGTCTGCCGGCAAGCGCTGGAGAGCCGAGCCGACCGCGCCGCCGGCGCCCTGGCCGATCCCGAGGTGCTGCGCGCCTACGAGGCTCTGCGCGAGACTTGCAGCCGCTGAGCGCGCTCCGCCGGTGCTCAGCTTTGCGCTGCTGCCGACGCCGGTTCAGGTTCGGCAATCAAGCCGGGGCTCACGGACTGGAATACGTCGTCTATCGATTCCGCAAAGAGAAACTCCATTTCCTTGCGCACGTTCTCCGGCAGGTCGCGCAGGTCCCTGGCGTTTCGTTTCGGGAGCACAACGCGGCGGATGCCTGCGCGGCGCGCGGCCAGTACTTTCTCCTTCACGCCGCCGATGGGCAGCACGCGCCCGGTGAGCGTGATCTCGCCGGTCATCGCCGTGTCGCTTCGCGCCGGCTTCTTTGCGTAAAGAGAGGCGAGCGCGACGGCGATGGTGATGCCGGCAGAGGGGCCGTCCTTCGGAATGGCGCCGGAGGGCACGTGGATGTGAACGCCGTAGTCGCTGAACAGCGCCGGATCGATACCGTAGGCCCCGGCGTGCGCCCACAGGTAGCTCTGCGCGGCCTTGGCCGACTCCTGCATTACATCGCCGAGCTGCCCTGTGAGCGTGAGCCCCTTGCCTTTGGGCAGCAGCATGGCCTCGACATACAGCACGTCGCCGCCCGACGGCGTCCACGCAACGCCCGTGGCCACGCCCGCAGGCAAGTCCTTGCGCGCCTCCTCGGGCAAGAACGTCTCCGGTCCGAGCAATTCGACGATCATCTCCGGCGCCATCACGATGGGCTCGCTGCGCCCCTCGGCGAACTTAAGCGCCGCCTTGCGGCAGAGGCTGGCGATGTTGCGCTCGAGGTTGCGCAGCCCGGCCTCGCGCGTGTAGCTCTCGATGATCTTGCGCAGCCCCTCTTCGGGGAAGGCGACGAGTTCCGCCGTCAGTCCGGTTTCCTTCAGCTGCCGCGGGATCAGGTAGCGGTTGGCGATGGCCACCTTTTCTTCTTCGCTGTACCCGGCCAGCCGGATCACTTCCATGCGGTCCAGCAGCGGCTGCGGAATGGTCTCCAGCGCATTCGCCGTGGTGATGAACATCACCTTCGAGAGGTCGAATGCGAGGTCGAGGTAGTTGTCGCGGAACGTGCTGTTCTGCTCCGGATCGAGCACTTCGAGCAGCGCCGAGGCCGGATCGCCGCGGAAGTCGCGGCCGAGCTTGTCCACCTCGTCGAGCATCAGCACCGGGTTGCGAGCGCCGGCGCGGCGGATGGCGTTGATCAGGCGGCCGGGCAGCGCGCCGATGTACGTGCGCCGGTGGCCCCGCAGCTCGCTTTCATCGTGCATGCCGCCGAGCGAGAACCGCTCGAACTTGCGCCCAATAGCCCGCGCGATGGACTGGCCCAGCGACGTCTTGCCGACTCCCGGCGGTCCGACGAAGCACAGGATGGGCGCCTTTGCCGAGGGATTGCGCTGGAGCACGCCGAGATGTTCGAGGATACGCTCCTTCACATCGTCCAGCCCGTAGTGGTCCTCGTTCAACACCTGCCGCGCTCGCCCGATGTCGAGGTTATCTTCGGTCTCCGTGTACCAGGGCAGCTCGAGCACAAGGTCGAGCCAGGTGCGGATGACGTGCCGCTCCGGGCTTTGATCGGGCAGGCGCTCGAAGCGGCGGAACTCGCGCTCAGCCTCCTTCCGCGCTTCTTCGGGCAGCTTCGCCTCGTCGAGCCGCTTGCGCAGCTCCTCGGCTTCCGCCTTGGCCGGGTCCTCCTCGCCCAGCTCCTGCTGGATGGCCTTGAGCTGGCGGCGCAGCACGTATTCGCGCTGCTCCTTGCTCATCTCCTCCTGCGCCTCGCTGACGATCTTCTGGCGCACCTCCAGAATGCGCGCCTCCTCAGTGATGTACTGGACGGCCAGCTGGAAGGCGTCCTTCAGCGTGGGCGATTCCAGCAGGTGCTGAAGCTTGTCCGCGCCGAGATTGAAGGCCGTGGCCAGCAGCCACATCAGCTGCTGCGGATCGTCGGCACTCGAGAGCAGGTTCGAGATCTGCTCGGCTGCCTGCGGGTTGATGCGCTCGAGCGTCTTGGCGGCCAGCTCGAACAGAGCCGTCTGAAGCGCCCGCTCCTCGGTGGAGTGATCGGGCACCAGCGGCATGGGCTGGGCCTTCGCCTGCAGGTACTGGCCCGTCGACTCGAGCGAAAGCACGCCCACGCGCTCGAGCCCCGAGGCCACGATCTCGATCAGCGAAGGCGTCGAACGCAGCACCTTGCGGATCTTGGCGTGCGTGCCCACCGAGTGGAGATCTTCGGGGCCGGGCAGCTCGGTCTCCGGGTTCTTCTGCGTGAGAAGGATGAGGTGGCCCTCGTGATGCTTGATGGCAGCCTCGACGGCGGCGCGCGAGGCATCGCGGCCGACGGAAAGCGGCAGAATCAGCTTCGGAAACAGCACCACGTTCTTCAACGGAAGAACGGGCAGCTCAAGCAGGCTGGCTTCCGGGTTCTGGACGTTTTGTTCGCTCATGGCCACCTCGATTTGGAGTGTGTCAATCCGTGAGACGCGCGGCTCCGGTCACTGGGTGCGGACCGGCTCCCGCGCTTCAACTTCAAGGACGCCGCGCGCGGCGGTGACGTAGAGTTGCGCGCCGTCGCGGATCGTGCCTTCGAGGATCTGTCTGGCAATCAGGGTCTCCAGTTCGCGCTGGATGGCGCGTTTCAGCGGCCGCGCGCCATATTCTGGCTCGTAGCCGACCAGGATCAGATGGTCCCGAGCCTCGTCGCTCAACTCGAGCGTGATGTGGCGTTCGGCCAGCCGCTTGCGCACGCGCTCGATCTGGATGTCCACAATGCGGCGAAGATGCTCGTGAGTGAGCGCGTGGAAGATCACCGTCTCGTCGATGCGGTTGAGGAACTCGGGCCGGAAGAACGTGCGCAGGTTCTCCGGCGGCAGGTTCGACGTCATGATCACAATGGTATTGCGGAAGTCGACCGTGCGGCCCTGCCCGTCGGTGAGCCGCCCGTCGTCAAGCACCTGAAGCAGGACGTTGAAGACGTCGGCGTGCGCCTTCTCGATCTCATCGAACAGGATCACCGCATACGGGCGGCGGCGCACCGCCTCGGTGAGCTGCCCGCCCTCCTCGAAGCCGACATAGCCCGGCGGCGCGCCAATCAGCCGCGCCACCGTGTGCTTCTCCTGGTACTCGCTCATGTCGATGCGGATCAGCGCGCGCTCGTCATCGAACAACGCCTCGGCCAGCGCTCGCGCCAGCTCGGTCTTGCCGACGCCCGTCGGTCCGAGGAACAGGAACGATCCGATGGGACGGTGCGGGTCGCTCAGCCCCGCTCGGGAGCGCTGCACGGCTTCCACTACCGCGTCCACGGCGGCATCCTGCCCGACTACGCGGCGGTGCAGCTCGCTCGACAGATGCAACAGCTTCTGCCGCTCGCCTTCGAGCAGGCGGCTCACCGGAATGCCCGTCCACCGAGAAACCACTCGCGCGATGTCCTCCTCGTCTACCTCTTCCTTGATGAGGCGCTCGCGCGAGTCCTGCGACGCGAGCCGGCGCTCCTCCTCAAACAGCGCGCGCTCGAGCTGAATCAGCTTGCCGAACTTGAGTTCCGCCACGCGGTTCAGGTCGTAAGCGCGCTCGGCGCGCTCGATCTCGAGCTTCGTCTGCTCGATCTCCTCCCGCAGCTTGCGCAGCTTCTGGACCGATTCCTTCTCGGCCTTCCACCGCGACTCGATCTCCGCCACGTCGCGCGCGAGCGCGAACAGCTCCTCCTCGATCTTCGACAGCCGCTCGCGCGAGGCTTCGTCAGTCTCCTTCTTCAGCGCCTCGCGCTCGATCTCGAGCTGCATCTTGCGCCGCAGCTTTTCATCTAGCTCCGCCGGCATCGAGTCGATCTCCGTGCGCAGCCGCGCCGCGGCCTCATCGACAAGGTCGATCGCCTTGTCCGGCAGGAAGCGGTCCGAGATGTAGCGGTTCGAGAGCACTGCAGCCGCCACCAGCGCGGCGTCCTTGATCCGCACGCCGTGGTGGACCTCGTAACGCTCGCGCAGCCCGCGAAGGATCGAAATCGTGTCCTCCACCGCGGGCTGGTCCACCTGGATGGGCTGGAAACGGCGCTCGAGCGCGGCGTCTTTCTCGATGTACTTGCGGTATTCGTCGAGCGTGGTGGCGCCGATGCAGTGCAGTTCGCCGCGCGCCAGCATCGGCTTCAGCAGGTTGCCCGCGTCCATCGCCCCCTCGGCTTTGCCCGCGCCCACCACCGTGTGCAGCTCGTCGATGAACAGGATGATCTGCCCCTCGCTGGCGGCAACCTCCTTCAGTACCGCCTTCAGCCGCTCTTCGAACTCGCCGCGGTACTTGGCGCCGGCGATCAGCGCGCCCATGTCCAGAGCGACCACTCGCTTCGACTTCAGCCCCTCGGGCACGTCCCCGCGCACGATCCGCTGGGCCAGCCCCTCCACGATCGCTGTCTTTCCGACGCCCGGCTCGCCGATCAACACCGGGTTGTTCTTCGTGCGCCGCGAAAGGACTTGAATCACGCGCCGGATCTCCTCGTCTCGCCCGATCACCGGGTCGAGCTTGCCCTGCGCCGCCATCTGCGTCAGGTCGCGGCCGTAATTCTCCAGAGCCTGGTAGGTCGCCTCCGGGTTCTGCGTTGTCACCCGCTGGCTGCCGCGAACCTCCTTGATCGCCTGCTCCAGCCGCTCCCGCGTCACGCCCTGATCGCGGAACAACTGTCCTGCAAAACCGTTGCCCGCCTGAAGAGCCAGCAGGAGGTGCTCGACGCTGACGAAATCGTCCTTCATCCGCTTGGCTTCCTGCTCGGCGTTGCCCAGCACCGCGGCGAGTCGCTGCGTCATGTACATGCCCGAGGCGCCGCCGCTGACGGTGACCTTGGGCTGCCGCTCAAGTTCTGCCAGCAGCTTGCGGTGGAGCTTCTCCAGATCAAAGCCCGCTTTCAGCAGGATGTTCGGCGCAATGCCCTGCTCCTGCTCAAGCAGCGCCACCAGGAGATGCTCGTTGTCGATGTGCTGGTGGGAGAACCGGGCTGCCAGGGTTTGAGCCGAGCGAAGCGCATCCTGGGCTTTTTCAGTGAAGCGATTGAGATCCATTGCGAACTCCGGGTCAGGGCTTCCTGAGATTCAGGATAACAGATTAGTCTTTCATTGTCTAGATTCTTTAGCGTTATTCTATCAAGGTTTGACGCCAACCCTCCCCAGCCGGTTACCCACCTTTTCCCTGGAATCCACCAACCCTCACCCAAACGCACAGCTTCCCGCGAGTTTTCAACTCCTTCCGTGGGCACCCGTCTGCGCCCGTCATGACGTCCCGCAGGGATGCTACCCTGAAGTGTTCCGCGCATCATGGGCTGGATCGGGTCATGGTATGCCCGCTGGATGGAACAGTGGGAAGAGAGAATGTGCTTCGCGGCCACCAACCGCGTGATGCGCCCGTTCGAGTGGGGCCTCGAATGGACCTCAGCCTGGCCCGTCAATCGGCGGCTCGGCTCAGTCGACGGGCTGCCACCTCGGGAGCGGCTCCTTCGGCTGAGCCATCTGGCGATTGAGCACAGCGAGGAGTTTTTCGGCTATGCGCCGGTATCCGACTACCACCTCTCGGGCGGACTGCTCCGCTTCACTTCGGCAGTCCGCACGCCTTACGAGGAGAACAACGTCGTCCACGGACAGTGGTTCCCGGGCAAGAACCCGGCGAAGGCGGTGCTGGTCCTGCCTCATTGGAACGCGCCCCACGATGCCCACAACGCCCTGGCGCGCGCGTTTCAGAAATTCGGCGTCAGCGCGTTGCGGCTCAGCCTGCCCTATCACGACTACCGAATGCCCGCCGAGCTGCAGCGCGCCGACTACGCCGTGAGTTCCAACATCGGCCGCACGGTCGACGCCACCCGGCAAGCGGTGATCGACATCCGCTCTGCTGCGGACTGGCTGGTCCGGCAGGGCGCGGAGCGGATCGCCGTCGTGGGCACCAGCCTGGGCTCCTGCTACGCGTTCCTCGCCAGCGCCCACGATACTCGCCTCGTGGTGAACGCCTTCAACCACTGCTCGACGTATTTCGCTGACGTCGTCTGGACGGGGCTTTCCACGCTCCACGTCAAGCAGGGGCTCGAAGGCAACGTCGATCTGGACACCCTCCGCGAGCTCTGGCTCTGCATCAGCCCCACGGCCTACTTCGCCAAGTTTCGCGAAAAGCCGAAGAAATCCCTTTTTCTGTACGCGAAATACGACACCACATTCCTGCCCGACTTATCCCGGCAGACCATCGAGTTGTGCCGGAAGCACGATCTGGACTTCCGCGAGGTTGTGCTGCCCTGCGGCCACTACACGCTGGGTGAGACTCCCTTCAAGTTCATCGACGGCTACCACCTCGTGAACTTTGTCCTGCGCAGCCTCTGATACAGGGAGCGGCGCCCCCGGCGGTTCCCGCTACTTCGCGTACTGGCAGAGATGGTTCTCCGCCTTGATGAACCATGGCTTGTAGTTCGACGCCTTCGGATCCATGCATCCGGCCAGGTTCAGCAGCTCCACCTTCCGGAACTCCACCGGGTGGCTCTCCGACTGCAACGAAATCGAGCCGCCCCGCAGCAGCACGCCGTCCCGCTTCACCTGCGGATCGTGGTTGCTCACGTTGCCTCCGCCGATCTGCGGCATCTCGTAGTCGAGCACTTTCTCTCCGTTGACGAAATGCTTGATCGTCCCGTCGCCGTGCACCTCCACCTCCGCCCGGACCCATTGGTCCCCGTCGAAGGTCTTCGACGACGAGTTGATGCAGTGCCGCGTTTCCAGCCGGTCGTTCATCACGACATTCGTGCCGGGCGTGCAAAGGTTCGCCGTCGTCCGCGGCCCTTTTCCAAGACCGCCCAGCAATTGCACTTCGATTGAAATCGGGAAGTCCTGATCCTTCCGCATCGTCTTCACGGGCTGCCCGTGGATCATGATGCCGCTGTTGCGCGTGGCCCACGCCGGCCCGCCCGGGCACTGCTCGCCCGTGAACCGGTACTCCACCACCAGCCAGTAATACGAAAACGGCTCCTTGTAAAACAAGTGCCCGAACCGGTTGTTGAACTGGTCGTACTTGTCGTATGCGACCTTCAACACGCCGTTTTCCACGCGGAAAGTGTCGCCGAAGTTCTCGCCGGCTTCGTAGCCGGTGATCTTCGGCGTCCATCCGTCCAGGTCTTTCCCGTTGAACAGCTGGATCCAGTCTTCCGGCTTCGCCGCCTCCCGTCCCTGCGTCACGCCCTGCGCCTGTACCGCCAGCGGCAGCAGACACAACCAGGCAAAACCGTACAAACAGAACCGTCCTGTCATGGCGCCATCAGTATACCCGGAAAGGCCCGGCCCGGGTCAGATCATCTCGCGGAGCAGTTCCGGCCGCGGCTGCGGGATCACCACTTTGTTCACCAGCAACCCCTTCATGGCCACCTGCCGCGCACCGGCCTCCACCGCCGCGCGTACCGCCGCCACGCTGCCCGTGCAGGAGGCGAACGCCTTGCCCCCCAACGCCATCGCCAGCCGCACCTCCACCAGCCGTACGTTGGCCGCCTTCGCCATCGCGTCGGCCGCCTCGATCAGGCTCGCCACCGAAAACGACTCTACGATCCCCAGCGCCTCCAGCTCCCCGGGCATGGAGGTCCCGCTGATGGCAGGAAACACGTCCTCATGCAGGTTCGGGATCACGAACGTGTCGATCACCGAGAAGTCCCCCGCCTCGCGGCCCGCCTCCACCGCCGCGCGCACCGCCGCCACGTCGCCCCGCACCAGTACCATGTACTTCCCGCTGCAAATCGTCCTCGCCAACACCAGTTCCACGTCCGCAGACTTGAGCATCGCATCGCACGCCTCGAACCCCGCCGCGATGCTTGACAACTCGATCAGCCCTGCCGAATTCCCTGCCACTGGCCGCGCCTCCCTCCTACGCCTCGATCTCGATCATCTCCGACGTCACCCGCGCCACGCGCCCGTCGATGCTCGCATGGACGTCCGCGCCCAGTTCGCCCTCGCCCATCCGTGCAATCGTTTCACCGCGCTTCACCGCCTGCCCTTCCTTGACCACAGGCGACGCCGCCTTCCCCGCATGCTGTTTGGTCGGGATCCGCACGCGCCCGGGCGACGGCTCGGATCCAAGGAACGGCGTCTCGCATTCATACGCCTCCACCTGCAGCCGCTGCCGAAGCAGCGTCTGCGGCACGCGCCGGTACTCCTTCATCGGATGCACGCGCACAGGCTTTGTCTGTGTGTACCGGATCCCGGCGGCGCGCAGATCCGCCTTTGCCTGGTCGCACGCCTCTTTCGGAAACAGGTCTTCCGGGCACGCATAGAGCGTGCACAAACCGCAGGCGCAGCACAGCTCCCCCCACTGGCTCCAGTTCTCCTTGCCCGAGAGCGTGAAGCCCAGCGTCCGCATCACCTTGTGCGGCTGCACATCGTAGCCCAGCAGGTAGCGCGGGCAAAACTCCGTGCAGTAGCTGCACTGGTCGCACGCCGATTTGCCGATGTGCGCCATCGCCTGCGCCGGCTGCCGCTTCCGCCTCACCAGCATGTGATCCTCCGGCAGCACGATCAGCCCGCAGGTCGTCTTCGTCACCACGCCGGTGAGATCGAACACCAGCGTCCCCATCATCAGTCCGCTGACAAACGCCCCCGCGCGCTCCACCGTCATCCCGCCCGCCATTTCGATCAGCTCCGCGTAACTCGTTCCGACCGGGGCCCAAAAAGAGCACGGCTTCTTCACCGCTCCGCTGATCGAGACGAACTTCCGCGTCACCGCCTCGCCCCGCGCCGCCCGTTCCACATTGAGCAGCGTCTCCACGTTGTTCACAACGCAGCCCACCTGCAGCGGAATCCCCGCCGGCGGAATCAGGCGCCCCGTCGCCGCATAGACGATCTCGTATTCGTCGCCTGAAGGATAGAAGTCGCCCAGAAGCGTCATCCCGATGCCCGCCTTCCGCGCCTCCGGCTCCACCGCCTCCACCACCTCGCGGTTCTTCTCCTTCAGGCAGAACCGCCCCTGCGAGGCCCCCACCGCCTCTATCATCCTCTTCATCCCGGCGACGATCTCCGCCGGGTAGCGCTTCATCAACTCGTAGTCTTTGTGCAGCAGCGGCTCGCACTCGGCGCCATTGGCCAGCATGTACTCGGCGCGCGACGCCGCTTTCACTTCCGCCGGGAAACCGGCGCCGCCGGCTCCGACGACGCCCTTCTCACGCAATGTCTGGCTCAGGCTCACGGCAACTTGGAAAACAACCAGAATAGCGCAGGCGCCGGACTCAGGCGCCTGTGTCGGAGCCGCCGAGTGCCCGCCTCACCTCTTCAACCAGCCGCTCCGGTGCAAACGGCTTGGCCAGGACCGGCCATTCGAGCGCCTGTTCGCGCCTCGAATACCCGCTCATCAGCAGCACCCGCAGCCCCGGGAGTCTGCGCGTCAGTTCCCGCGCCAGTTCCTCGCCGTCCATTCCGGGCATGGACACATCCGTCAACAGCAGATCGAGCCTGTCTTCTGTTTCCGCGATCTGCAACGCCTCCTTCGCGTCTTCCGCCTCGTGCACGCGACAGCCCGCTCCACGCAGCACCTCCGCCACAAAGCGCCTCACCTCCGCCTGATCTTCCACCACCAACAGCTCGGCCTCCAGCCCGCTGCGGCTGTCCCCCTCCGCCCTTGATTGCTCCACCAGCCCCTGCTTCTCTCCCGCCACCGGCAACTCGATCACGAAACGCGCTCCGCGTCCCGGTTCGCTGCCCACCTCCACACGTCCCCGGTTCTGGGTCACGATGCCATACACCACCGAAAGTCCCAGCCCTGTCCCCTGCCCCTTCGGCTTCGTTGTGAAAAAGGGCTCGAAGATGTGCTCCCGGATCTCCTCCGAAATCCCGGGTCCGGTGTCGCTCACCTCCAGCCGCACCCAGCCGCCCCTGCGCCAGGCACGGATCTCCACCGTCCCCCGCCCTTCCATCGCATCCTTCGCATTGACGCACAGATTCAGCACCACCTGCTGCAATTGCGACGCGTCCATCTCCACGGGCGGACAATTTGCCTCCAGTTCCATCCGCAATTCGCACTTATCTCCCAGCAGGCTTTCGAGCACCGGCGCCAGCCTCTGGAGCGCCTGGCCCACGTCGATCCGCTCCGGCTGCGCGGGCTGCCGCCGGCTGAACGCCAGCAGCTGCCTGGTCAAGTCCGCCGCCCGAGCCCCGGCTTCGAGCGCGGCCCCCACCCTCCCGCGCGCGGGGTGCCCCTCGTCGAGCTGCATGTGCGCCAGCTGGCAGTTGCCGTTGATGACCGTCAGCAAATTATTGAAATCGTGCGCCACCCCTCCTGCCAGCTTCCCGATCGATTCCATCTTCTGCGCCTGCCTTACCTCCTCACCCAGGGAGATCTCCCGCGTGATGTCGCGCTTCACCGCCACGAAATACTCAATCTCGCTGTTCTGGTTGAAAATCGGGGAAATTGTGCTCTGCTCAATGACAATTGTCCCGTTTTTCCTGCGGTTCTCCAATCTTCCAGACCACGATTTTCCGGAGAGAATCGTGTTCCAGAGCTCCTCGTAAAACTCCCTCCTCTGCCTCCCGCTCTTCAAAATTCTTGGATTCCTGCCCAGCACCTCCTCCCGCCGGTATCCGGTCACGCGCTCGAACGCCGGATTCACAAACACGATGGTCCCGTTGCGGTCTGTGATCAGTACCGAATCCGACGTTTGCTTAACGGCTTCGGCCAGCTGCCGCGCCTCCGCCTGCGCCTCGATCAGCTCCGTGATGTCGCGCTCGCAGCCCCGCACTCCAATTTGCCGCCCCGACTCTTCCCGCAGAGGCCCCCAGGAGGCGGCCATCCATCTCTTCTCCCCCGTCTTCGTTTCCAGCCGGTAAGGCGCCAGGTGGAACTCCTGCCCCTCGAAACATCTCTTCCAACGCCTCTCCAGCCTCTCCCTCTCGCGCGGGTGCGCCCAACAGCCGAATCCTTCTTGCGCCAGCTCCGCCGCGCCGCGGCCTGTCAGCCGCTCCGCAGCTGGATTGCAGTAAATCAGCCGGCCTTTCATGTCAAAGGCCAGGATCATCTCCGTCAGGCTCTCCGCCACCAGCTCGAGCCGCTGCTGCGCCTCCTTCTTGGCGCGCTCGCTCTCTTCCGCCTTCCGCTTCTGCCTCCGGTACGCTGCCATCAGCGCCAGGCTCACCGCCAGCAGCACGGCTAGCACGACCGCCGCCGTGCGCAGCCGCTCCACTTGTTGCTGCGCGCGCATCAGCACTTCCATCTCGTGCGCGTCCCGGTTTGTCGTCCTGCCCCATCTCGTCAGCAGCCCGGCCAGCTCCCCGCGCACCGCCATCTGCCCGATCTCGTTCCGCAAGGCATCCGCCGCGCCCTTCGCCTCGAAGCTCGAGCCGATCGCCAGTTGGAACGGCGGCGCCTCTGTGTCGATTTCCACCAGTTCGATCCCTTCCTTCAGCGCGCCTTGCATCAACGCCAGAGTGATGGTCAGATCGTCTCCCATCATCGCGTCGGCTTCCCCGCGCGACACCATCGACAGCGCCAGGACCGCCGTGGGAACAGGCACCACCATCGCCCCGGGCGCCCACTGCCGCGTCTTGGCCACGTTGATGGGCAAGTCTTTGGCCACGATGCGCTTCCCCTTTAGGTCCGCCAGCGTCTTCAGCCCCGAGTCCCGCCGGGCTACGAATTTCATGTAGTTGTTCAGGTAGGGCGCCGAGAAATAGACATACGGCCTGCGTTCCGGCAGGATCGTCATCGCCGGCCAGAGATCCACCTTCCCGCTCCGCACCGCCCGCTCAGCGCTTTCCGGACAGTACACCCACTCCAGCCGGATTCCCGCGCGCCGCGCCGCTTCGTTCGCCAGCTCCGGGCCGAAACCGTCCGCCTCGCCGCCCGGCCCCGTGAACATGTTGGGAGGATCGTCTTCCCACCCGATCCGCCACACTCGCTCCTGCAGCTCCCTGCGCTCGTGCCACCACCACCCCGAAGTCAACAGGACGCCGGCTGCCGCGACACCACTGAGGAGTTTTCTGCGCATGGCGCTCCGCCGGCGCCTTGCCGCCGGCATCGGGGACGAAACCTGTGCCGATTATATCTGAAATACCATGCTTTTCCTGCTTGAGCGGGCCTCGGCGTGTCGATAGCATGTGAGTTGTCCGGTTGAATTAGCAAGTGAATTGTCCGGTCGAACGGCGGCTGGGGAAGGCTAGAGGATGTG
>JBBIIK010000066.1:0-15535 GCA_037446555.1 Acidobacteriota bacterium | reverse complement strand
CTCGCTGCTCATCACCGCCCCCATCCCGTCCCGGTTGCTCTTCACTCCCTCCAGCCGGAATGCCAGCCAGTGCCCCGCGCCGGGCGAACGGTTCAGCCACACCTCCGCCGGGCGCGCCAGCGCGCTCACCACGACGTCCATCCTCCCGTCCCCGTCGAAGTCCCCGAACCCTAAACCGCGGTGCCGCGCCGGCGGCACGGCGCCCAGCCCCGCCTTTTCCGTCAGCGCCTGCCAGCCGCCTTTCGCTCCAAGATTCCGGAAGACGGAGTTGTGCTGTTCGACCACGTTCCCGGGGAGCGGGCGCGCCAGGACGTCACCGCGGGAGACGAAAAGGTCCTTCCAGCCGTCATTGTCGAAGTCGACGAAGCCGACTCCGAAACCTGCCATCTGCATGACGAGTTCGCGCAACCCCGTCGACGCCGTGGCTTCCGCAAAGCCGTTGGCTCCCAGCCCCCGGAATAGCGGAAAAGTTTGCCGCTGCAAAGCCGCGAAAACGATGTCCGGAACTCCGTCGTTGTCATAATCGCGGAAATCGGTTCCCATCCCGGAAATGAACAGCCCATCTTCGGCCAGCGCCACGCCGGATTGAAACGCCACTTCCTCGAAATGGTCGCCTTTGTGGTGAAAAAGGAAGTTGTACAAATAGTCGTTCGTGACAAAAATGTCCGGGCGCCCGTCGGCGTCGTAATCCGCCATCGCCCCGCCCATTCCCTTGCCCGCTTTGGCGCGAATGCCCCATGCGGCCGAGACGTCCTCGAAAGTGCCGTTGCCGCGGTTCAGGTAAAGCTGGTTGGGCGTCCCCTTGTACATCCGGGGGCTGCAATAGTCGCTCTCGCCCTTGTACTCGCACAGCGGCTCCCTCTTGAAGTCCCACTGCAAATAGTTCACGACGAACAGATCCAGCCGCCCGTCGTTGTCGGCATCGAACCACACCGCGCCGATGGCCCACAAGGGGCCATACTCCGCGTCAGGCGTATTCCGGATGCCCGCCTTCGCCGTCACATCGGAAAACGTCCCGTCGCCATTGTTGCGGTACAGCGTGTTGTGATGCACCCCGCCCACAAACAGATCGGGCCAGCCGTCGTTGTCAAAATCGCCCGCGGCGGCGCAGTGGCTGTAGCGTTCGCCCGCCAGCCCGGACTCCGCCGTCACATCGCGGAACTTTCCGCCGCCTTCGTTATGGAACAGCCGGTTGCGGTACTTGGGATCGTCCTTGACGAGCGTCTCCAGGTTTGCGCCGTTCGTGAAGAAGATGTCGGGGCGCCCGTCGCGGTCATAATCGAACACCGCAAGCCCGCCCGCCATGGTGGCGGGAACACGTCGCGGTCTGATTTCGCCATGCTCGAGCTGAAAGGCGATGGGGGAGTGCTCAAAGCGGATGGCGGCAGGCGCGGCGTCTGCCTGCGCGGCGAGACGTTGCGAGGAGGTCCATGCCCCCCACAGGAACGGAAAAAACAGCAGAAGCCACCGCACGCCGTGTCGCATTGTATTCATTGAAGCAAAGCGAAGGGGACGCCCGCGGGCGTCCCCTTCGCTTTCCCGGATCGGGTTCGCGCTCAGAATGTGTATTTGAGCGTGAACTGGGTCACGCGGCGGCCCACCGTATGTAACGGCTTGCCGCTCGTGATCCTGTTCTGGTTGGTCTGCGCGAGCGTCCCGTTGGCGGTGAAGTTCAGCTGGATGTCCTGGTTGCCCGCGGCGCCGAACTGCGGCAGCGGGTGGTTCAACCAGTTGAACGCCGAGAACCGGAACTGGATCTTGTGGCGTTCGTTGATGCTGAACGTCTTGTAAGCCGCCAGGTCGCTGTTGAAGAACGCCGGCCCCTTGATGTACGGCCAGATCAGGTCCCCGTTCAGCCCGTTGCCGGCAGGCGGCGCGAAGCAGGCAGGGTTGAAGTAGTGGCCGTCTGGAAGGTTCTTGCGCGGATCGCAAGTCACCTTGGGAACCAGCGTGACGGAGTTGGTGCCGAGCTGGCGCTGGTTGGTGAAGTCGCCAGGCCACAGGGCGTTCAACGTGCCTCCTGTGTTGGGCTGGATAGGCGCGCCGCTCTGCATCTGCGTAATGCCGCTCAGCGTCCAGCCGTTCACGACGCCGCCCAGGAACTTGTTCTTCGTGGAGGCGTTCGGAAGGTTGACCACATACGCGGCATTAAAGATGTGCGTGCGGTCCCAGCTCAGCACGCCGTAGTTCTCCTTCAGGCCGAAGGGCCACAGCGTCGCGCCGGAGCTGGCGCCGTTGTCCGAAACGTTATCACGCACGCCCATCACCTTGCTGAACGTGTAGTTCGTCGTGAACGTGACGCGCCCGGACTGCTTCTGCCAGGTGGCGATCAACGCGTTGTAGCGCGAGTAGCTGCCGTGGGTGATCAGCGACACGTCGCTGTAGTTGGCCAGCGGACGGTAGTCGTTCACCGGGAAGTTCGAGGACGCCGGATCCAGAATCTGGCCGGTCCTCGGGTTCGGCCCGAAGAAGGCCTTGAACGGGATGGCGTTCAGGTTGGTCAGCGCACCGCGGATCAACATATCCTCGCTGCGGTTGCCCTGGTACTGCACTTCTGCCACGCTCCGCCATGGAAGCCGGCGGGAGATGGTGAAGTTGTAGGTCCAGGTGTAGGGCACGCGGTCGTCGCCCTTTTGCAGCGGAGTTACGCTGGAGCCAAGCCCGGAGGGGCCGAGGGCGGGCGAGTAGTTCTTGAACTCGTGCCAGCCCACGCAGCATCCCCAGACCGTGGTGTACTGCGGAATGTCGAGCGGCGCGCTGTAAGCCTGGCCGCTGACGGAGTTGTAGGCAATCTGATAGCGGTACAAGCCCGCGCCGCCGCGCAGAACCGTCTTGCCGTCGCCAAACAGGTCGTACGCGAAGCCGAAGCGCGGTTCGGGGAACAGCGTCCGCGAGGGCCAGCCGGACTTCGGAATCGACTTGTCGATCGCGTTCCACACGTGGCCGGACCAGGACTTCGCGTTCGACGTGTTGTCGTACCTCGCCGGGTCCCAAACCGCCAGGCCGGGATGGTCCGCCAGCGGCACCCAGTTGCCCAGGTGCTCGAAGCGCATGCCCAGCGTCAGCGTCAGCCGCCGCGAGACCTTCCACTGGTCGCTCACGTAGAACGCCCACGTGTAGTACTTGAAGTCCGTCACAGGAGCATTCTGCAATTGGCCGAACTGCGTAATGCGTCCGGTGATCCAGTCCGCCAGCGGGTTGCCAGTGCTGCGCGCGCCCCAATTTTCGAAGGCTGCGCCGCCCTGGGTCGTCATATCATACCCGCCGCCAGTCTGGTTGTTGCGGGCGAAGTCCCAGTAGAAACCGGTCTTCAGCGTGTGCTTGCCCCACAGCTTCGTCAGGTTGTTGGAGATGTTGGGCGTATCGGAGAGCTTGCCGAACGCGTTGGCGCCGCCGGCGGACCAGGGAGCGCCATACGGATACGTGGCGAAGCCCACAGCCGCATTGCCCCACCCATAGGTGTTGGGGATCTGCGGCAGGAACGGATTGGCAAACAGCCCCGTCATCGTGAATCCGATCTTGTCCGGATTGACGGCATCGGGATTCCCGAGCTTCACCGGGTTCAGGAACTTCGCCTTGGCGAAGATGAACTCGTTGGTCAGCGTGGGGCTGAACACATGCACCAGGTTCGCGCTCAGCACATCAGCCGTCTGCCGCGCATCCTGCGGCGAAGGATACGGCAGGGCGCTCGGCATCGTCCACCAGACCGCAATCGGGTTCTTCTGCAACTCGGACTGGTGGTTCCAGCTGAAGAACAGCTTCGTGTTCTGGCTGATGTTGTAGTCCGTGCGGATGCGGTATTCCCAGCGGTCCTGCGGAGGATTCGCCAGGAACTGATAGTTCGAACCGGTGGAATTGGTCCGCGGGTCGACGTTCGGCTTCGGGAACAGCTTCAGGTACGCCATTGAGTCTTTGTCGAACAGGCTCGCCGGAACCATGCCGCCCGGGAACGACACGCCGTCGTTCAGGGCGTTGCCGCCCGGCAAAGTATTGGCTTGGCTGCGGGCGTTTGCAAAATTCGCGCCGAGCGTGTCCAGGTACTCGCGGCTGAAGTTGCCCTTCAGCATCTCGTCGGTGGGCACGAAGTAGTTCCGCAACTCACCGACCGGCTGCTGCTTCATGTATTCATAAGCGGTGTAGAAGAAGAGCTTGTCGCGGTTCTTGTTGAAGTCCGTGCCGGGAATCAGCACAGGCCCGCCAAGGTCTCCACCGGGATAGTAGAACTTGTCCACCTGGAATGTCGGCGACTCCTTCTTGATTCCCTGGCTCTTCTGAAAGCTGTCCAGCGCGTTGAACTTCCCGTGCCGCGCATAAAGATATGCGCTGCCATGGAACTGCGCGCCGCCGCTCTTGCCGATCGCCTGGAACGTGATCGGCCCCTTCGCAAATTCGGCGCCATAGGCCGAGGTCAGGACGGTGACTTCCTGCACCTGGTTCTGGTTGACGCTCGCCGTCTGCGTGCCCTGGTTGCCCGGGTCCAGCAGATTCGCGCCGTCCGAGGTCATCGTCATGGCCCCGTTCGGCTGCGTCCCTGCCGCCGAAAAGGCGCCAATGGGCCCCGAGTTGGTCGCAGTCACATAGCTGTTCCACATCGTCTGTCCAAGACCGCTCGTCATCGCCATGCCCGGCATGATCTTGATCAGCTCCGCGGCATTGCGCCCGACGATCGTCAGGTCTTCCACCATCGTGCGGTTCAGCGTCTGGCTGAACTGCCCCGAGTCCACCGGAACCACTACCTCGGCAGCCTCCGAAACCTGGATCTCTTGCCGTGTGCCTGCGACTTCGAGAACCACGTTCGGCAGGTTGACCGAAGCGCCCTGCGTGAGCTGAATGCCCTTTCGCTCCCACGTTTCCAGCCCCGTGAACGACACGGTCACGGTATAGGAACCAGGGGGCACCGACGGGAACACGAATACGCCGCTCGAGTTGGTGATGGTTTCACGCGTGATGCCGCTCTCATCGTTCTTCAACACCACCTTGGCGTTCGGCACCACGCCTCCGGTGCGGTCCACCACTGTCGCGCTGATGGACGCGCTACCATACTGGGCTGCCGCGGGGAGCGCCAGCCCGAACAACAGCACAACAGCCACTACGAGGAGAACTGTGTGCCGGAGCCCGGCCGGCGGCTGCCACGTGGCCGCCTTCTCAACGGTTTCAAGTGTCACTTTCATTGGACCCCTTGTTGGTTTTCACAGGAACAGCCAGACTCCTCAAGGGCAGCATTCTTGCCCCTGAATGGCTGACCTATCCTAGCCAAGTATATAGAGGGCCCACTAGTGTGTCAATACTATTTCCGCCCTTTTCGGACAAGAACGTAGAAAATGCAAGTCGCGTCAAATCGTATAAATCCAAACATTGTGAATCTTGAACACAATCCCGCCCTTACCATCTCCGTGCGGGGCGAACCAGGAAATCAAAGAACACCTGCCAGCCCAACACATTAGCCCAACTTGAGAGGTTCCTCCCCGGCAGCGCCCCAAGTGCCGCATCTCAGGGCAGTGGGGCAAGCTCTGTACTGCGGCCCATGCCGCACTTCGTGGGCGCGGTAGTGACCTCCCGCCGCCGCGAACCGTCCCGGAACTCCAAACGCCGCCACCTGCCATGACAGGACCATCCCGCCACCGCCGGCAGTGTCAGAGACGCCCGATGAAAGCGCACGGCAATCACGCGGGATTCTCACGGTTCCCTGCCACGCGCCGCCGCACCCGGGCGCTCACTCGCCAACTACGGTAATCGTCACCTCCCGCTGCCGCGGCCGGTCATCGAAGTCGCACAGCACCACCTGCTGCCAGGTGCCCGTGTGCAGCCTCCCATTTTGAACGGGAAATGTTTTGGACGTCCCCATCAGCGCGCTGCGCAGGTGCGCGAATCCGTTGTGGTCGCCCCACCGCCTGTTGTGCGCGTAGCCGTCATGCACGGGCGCGATGCGCTCGAGCGCCTCCCGGAGATCCTGCACCGCTCCGGGCTCGAACTCGATCGTCGTCACCCCGAGCGTCGATCCCAGCCCGCTCACATTCACGGTTCCCGTCCTGATGCCGCTCTCCGCTACCGCCCGTTCGACCTGCGCCGTCAAATCATGCACATCGCACATCCCCCGGGTTGTCAACCGGACCGTCTTCTGGAAGACTCCCATCGATCCCAGCCTAACCCGCGGAAGCCTGCGCCCGCGCCTCCCATACCGCCGCTCTCAGCTCGATCAACGCGCCCCGTGTCACTCCTTCGTCCTCAACCGCACTGTCGAACAGCGAAAGCTGCCCCCACGCCGGCTCGCAGGAAGGAGCCGTCTCTCCGAACCCGCACTCCTCCCGGATGCGCGCCACCCGCAGCCCGAGCGCCCGCCGCAGGTCCGCCGGAACCCGCGTCCTCGCCGCAAACATCCGCCGGTAGCGCCCCGCCAGCCGGGGGAATTGCTCCTCCAGCATCCGGAAGAAGACGCTCCGGGCGGGTTCCCGCAAAAACAACATTTGCGCCCCGAAATGTTTCGCCCCCGCCGCGCGCGCCGCTCTCGCCAGCGCTTCCAGTTCGCCGCGCCCGTCGTTGATCCCCGGCAACACAGGGCTCAGGAAAACCGCCGTCTCCACCCCCGCCTCCGCCAGCCGCTGCAGCGCGCGAAGCCGCAGGTCCGGCCGCGGCGCACCGGGCTCCAGCACTCGCGCCAGCCCCGCATCCAGCGTCGTCACCGTAAAGTTCACGCGCACCCGGTTCCGGCGGCTGGCGCGCTCGAGCATGTCCTCGTCGCGGGCCACCAGGTCGGACTTCGTCGTCAGCGCAATCCTGAGCCCTGCCTGAGACGCCAGCACCTCCAGCACCGCGCGCGTCGCCCCGAACCGCCTCTCCGCCGGCTGGTACGGATCCGTGGCTGTGCCGATCGCGATCCAGTCGCCCGGCGCCACCGCCCGCAGCTCCCGCTCAAACAAATCCTTGCGGAATTGTTTGACGAAGATCAGCTGTTCGAACGCCCCGGCGTCCAGCTCCAGGTACTCGTGCGTGTACCGCGCGTAGCAGTAGTGGCAGCCCAGCTCGCACCCACGGTAGGGATTGATGGTCCATTGAAAAGGCATCAGGCTGCCCGCGTGGCAGCGGTTCAGCAGCCTCGCCGCCGGCAGGCAGCGGTACTCCACCCTGGACTTGCCGAGCAGCGTCGGCGCCTGCGCGGCAGCTTGCGCCAGTCCGGGCTTCATATCTCTATATTCGCTTTTTATTCGCCATTTGTCAAGGGCGCATGCCGGTGATAGAGTCCAACTCATGCGCACGGACCGGAGAACGTTCCTGAAAGCCTCGGCAGCGGCGCCCGCCGTCGCCTCGCCGCAAGTCGGCACTCCGCAACAGCCCGCCGGCATCGAGTGGCCCAGAGTGTTCCGCGGACCTGCCCTGGCCACCATCGCCATGCCTCTCGGCGGCGTCGCGGCAGGCTCCATCAGTCTCGGCGGACGCGGGCAGCTCCGGGACTGGGAGATCTTCAACCGCCCCGACAAGGGCAATCAGCCCGGATTCGCATTTGCCTCGATCCGCGCGGAAGCTCCGGGCCGCCGCCCCGTGGCGCGGGTCGCCGAGGCTCGCCTGCTGCCCCCGTTCGAAGGCGCCTCCGGCCTCGGCTCGAACAATGTTCCGGGAATGCCCCGCCTCGAGCGGGCCGTCTTCACTTCCTCCTACCCGCTCGCGCGCATCGACTTTCAGGACCGCCGCCTCCCCGTCCGCGTGCGCTTGGAGGCCTTCACGCCCGTCATTCCGCTCGATGCCGATGCCAGCGGGCTGCCCGCGGCGCTGTTGCGCTACGTCGTAACCAATCCCGGCCCGGCCCCGGCGAAGGTGAGCCTCTGCTGGTCGGTCGAAAATCCTTTCCGAACCGCGCCGGACTCAGGCGCGGCCCGGCCTGCCACTGACGCCCGCCGCAACGAGCCGCGAAAAGACGATCTGCTCTCCGGTCTGGTAATGTCCAATCCCGGCCTCGACCCGGCTCACCCGACAGCCGGCGAGTTCGTTCTTGCGGCCATCGATCCCGCCGCAACCATCTGGACCGGCTGGCCCCGCTCCCGCTGGTTCAACAGTCCCATGCTCTTCTGGGACGCCTTCAAAGCCTCCGCGCAACTTGGAGCAGAACCCGCTGAACCCGGCGTAGTGGGAGTCGTCCACCTCATGCGCGAGATCCCCGCCGGCAAAGAAGCCCGCTTCGAGTTCGTTCTCGCCTGGCGTTGCCAGAACCGCACCCCGGCGCACTGCGGCTGGCGGGCTTCGAAAGGCAACGAAAACGCCCTCATCGGCAACTGGTACGCCACGAAGTTCCCCGACGCCTGGTCGGCGGCGCGCCATCTGGCCGCCAACCTCGGGGAACTCGAGCGCCGCGCCCGCTCCTTCGTCTCCGCAATGCAGAGCGCCACCCTGCCCGGCTGCGTGAAGGATGCCGCCATGAGCAACCTCTCCACTCTCGCCACGCAGGTCTGCTTCCGCACCGCCGACGGCGAGTTCCACGGCTTCGAGGGCGCCAATGACAAGAGCGGCTGCTGCTACGGCTCTTGCACCCACGTCTGGAACTACGAATCCTCCACGAGCTTCCTTTTTCCAACGCTCGCGCGCAGCTTGAGAAACGCCTCCTTCGGCCACATGATGGACGAACGGGGCGCCATTCATTTCCGCGAAATTCTGCCGAAAGGCACGGGCCGTTTCGGACTTGCCGCCGCGGATGGACAGATGGGGCAAGTGATGAAGGCGTGGCTCGATTTTCGCCTTTCCGGGGACAGACAATGGCTGGCTCGTATCTGGCCTTCCATCAAGAAAGCCGTGCAGTTTTGCTGGATCTCCGGCGGCTGGGACGCCGACCAGGACGGCGTCATGGAAGGCGCGCAGCACAACACCTACGACATTGAATTCTACGGCCCGAATCCGCAGTGCGGCATCTACTACCTCGGCGGGCTGCGCGCCGCGGCTGAACTGGCGCGGGCCGCAGGGGACTCCGAATTCGCGGACCGCTGCCTCGAACTCTGGAAGCGCGGCGCCGCCTGGATCGACACGAACCTCTTCAACGGCGAATATTTCATCCAGAGAGTCCGCGGCCTTCCGCGCTCTTCCATCGCCGAAACGCTCGTCTCCACCATGGGCTCCGACGACACAGAAAAGCCCGACTACCAACTCGGGCAGGGATGCCTCGCCGACCAGCTCATCGGCCAATACCAGGCCGACCTCTGCCGGTTGGGGCCGCTCCTGAGCCCCGCGCACGTCCGGCGCGCCCTGGAGTCCATTTACAGGTATAACCGGCGCTCGTCCATGGAAGAGCATGAGAACATGCAGCGCACCTACGCCCTCAACGACGAGTCGGGGCTCCTGATTTGCGACTACGGCAAGGCCCCGCGCCCCCGCATTCCCTTCCCCTACTTCGCCGAGGCATGGACCGGCATCGAATACCCGGCGGCGGCGCAGATGATCGGCATGGGCATGGTCGAGGAGGGTTTGTCGATCATCGAAGCCGCCAGAAAACGGCATGACGGAACGCGCCGGAACCCGTTCGACGAACCCGAATGCGGCCACCACTACGCCCGCGCGCTCTCGGCGTGGAGCGCCGTCGTGCTCGCCTGCGGCTTCTTTTACAACGCCGCCGCCAGGTCTCTGGAAATCGCCCCGGCCCTGAGAACGCGCCCTCTAAGGGGCTTCTGGAGCACCGCTTCAGGCTGGGGAACTTTTCGCCTGGATCCCGCCGGCAGCCTGCGCGTCGAGGCCGTGGAAGGGAGGCTCGATGTAGCGTCTCTCGTTGTGGAGGGGAGGCCGGTCGCGCTCCCTGCCCCGGGTCTCGCGCTCCCCGGCCACCCCTTCGCCATAGAGGCGCAGAAACAGGTCATCCGGGCTGCTTCTGCGCCGCCGGGCGCTCCGTCACCAAACGCTTCAGCCTGACTTTCCACGAAAGTGGAATCGAAACCGGCCGGAAGCATTCCCTGTCATCACACGCCTGAAATTCCAGCGTTCCCTCGAGCGCCAGCCCTTCGCCATTCCTCAGGGCTTCCTGAATCTCCTTCGTGTTCGGCACGATGACTTCCTGCACCAAAGCGAACGGCTTCTGATACACCTTGACGGTCTCTTTCAGCGGCGCGAAGAAATAGGTTTCCGCTTCCGGGTACCTGGCCGGAGTCAGCCGGACTCCGGGCGTGGATCTGATTTCCAGAGCAACCGCTTTGTACCCGGTGGCGCCCGGCGCATAGACATGCACTCCGGGCCTGGGCTTGAGCTCTGCCACAATCGCGAAGCGGTTTCCGATCGTCACCGCCGGATCGCTCAGGAAGACCGCGCCGTCGAGATAGGTCGCTTCAATCCGGATGGCCTCCGTCTTATCACGGCCGCCCCCCAGGTCCAGAAGCACCTGGGAAACGGTGGGCCGCTCCACATACGATTCCTCGAAATACCGGCCCCGCACGCGCCCTTCCGCATCGAGAACCAGCGTGCCGGGGATCGCGATCCCCTTCATGAATGGCCTCGCGCCGCCGCCGGCCACGTGCCGTCGCACCTCCTCCTGCAACTGCGGATCGCTTCCACCCGGGCCCAGCGCCTCGTCCACCAGCGTGTTGTACAAACGGTAACTGCGGATGACTGCCGAGTCCGGGTCCGACAACAACGGGTACTCGATGCCATGCTGGCGTGCAAACGCCGCCAGCACGCTTTCGGAGTCGTAGCTGATCGCCGCCACCCCGAGTCCGCGCGCCTTGAGTTCAGCCAACTTCCCTTGCAACTCGACCAGTTGCGATTTGCAATACGGTCACCAGTCCGCCGAACGGTGGAAGACGAGGATCGCACCGTTCGGCCCCAGGATCGACGTCAGCGTCCGCGTCGCCCCCGTTTGGTCCCGCAGCGCGAAGTCTGGCGCTTTCTCGCCCACCTGCGGTCCCACCCGGGAAAGATCGATCCGGATTCGGTTCTGGCTCATGGAACTCCCCCACGCACATGCCGCTGCCAGCAGAAACGTCGTCCTGACAGTCCATCCGGAAACTCCCATGCAAGCCTCCCTCTCAGAGCGGTTCTTGACCCAGGCTGGCCTTGCCCGCCTCTGGCACAGCGGGTTCGCGCCCGGTTCCCGGTACCGCTGCGTCCCCGCCAGCATAGCACTTGCAAGCAATCCAGGCATCCAGCGACACACGGCCGGGCCCGAATGCCAGGATCAGCAGCGACGCGAGCAGAAACGTGAACGGCGCCGCGGCCATGAACTTGTCCGGATCCGAAAGGAACGCGAAAAGCGCTTCCCGATCGGCCGTATAGTAGGCCACCATCATGGAAATCGTCAGCGGCAACGAAATCAGCCGCGCCCCGAGCCCGAGCATGAGAAGCAGGCCTCCGGTCAGCTCGAGGCTTGCGATGAAATGGGCGTTCCACGCCGGGAACGGAATCCCCAGACTCGCGAAGAAATCTACCACGCGCGGCATGTTCTGGAACTTCCCGTACCCGGTTTGGGCGAACTGCCATCCCCAGTACAGCCTGACCAGCAACAGCAGCGGAGATTGCAAAGCTCCGGCAACCTGCATGAACAATCCATGGCTGCGCAAAAGTGCAGATCTCATTGTGTCTCCCTCTCTGTTCCCTCTTCGGAAGGTTGCCGCGCAACCAGCCATCCCAGCCGCGACCACGCCGCAAACCAGGACTGCATAGTCTTCGCCGCATCGGCACCCCGCCAGGAGCGCTTCTCCAAAATCGTGTCCAGGGCCGAACCAAGGGTGCGGCCCCTGCGCAACGCCGTGAGGAGACGATACGCCGCTTGGTCCAGCCGCCGGTAGTACACGTCCAGCTCGAAGCGGTGCACCGCCAGATAGATTGGCTCCGCCGCCGGCCGCAACACGCGCATGCGCTCGCGCAGGCGCCGTCCGGCGCCAGCGGCTCCATCTCCGGCGCATGCCTCCACAGCCTGCACGCGGATTTCATCCACCGGGTAGCGGAGCGCCAGCAGGCTCACATACGGTTGGAGCCGTAAACGCATATCGGCCGTCGCTCTCCCCAGTTGCTCCGGCTCGAGCGGCGGCGCCTCGGGCCCGTCGAACGCATGGATGTGGGCCCACTCCAGCCGGGCCATCTCGATTGCCAGATCGGGACGCTCACCCGCGAATTCCCGGTGGTTGGCCAGCCATGCTTCCAACCTGCGGCCAAGATCGCGCAGCGTCCAGGAGCGCGACGGACACGCCGCAATGTAGGCCCGCGCGAGCCTCTGAAAGCCCTTCTCGCCCAAGACAGCCGCCAGGCCAGGGAAGTCCTCCGCAAGCGAGTCCAGCAGCCGGCACCAATAGCTCCGCCTGTAGATCTCGATCCTTTCGGCCGCCCGCAGGCGTGCGCCCGGCCGGACCAGCGCCGTTGCTGCCCGCACCGCCGGCGCCCCGCTCGGAGGGCGCAGCGCCGGGATCTTTACAGTGGCGGGAGGGTCCAGCAGGGCCTCGGCGAAAATCCGTTGCGTTTCCTTCAGGCGCATTTGGCCTCCACGGCGGCAGCCTCCAGATAACGGGCTGCCTTCAGGGCCTCCGTATGAACCTCGTCGAACGAAGGAATGCGGTCGTCCCATTCCAGCAGCGTCGGCGTCGGGCCGCACCTCCGGATCGCCTCTTCATAGAGCCCCCACACCGCTTCGCACACCGGGTGGTCGTGCGTGTCGAGCAGGTAATTCTCATACACGGAATGGCCGGCGATGTGGATCTGCATCACGCGCGCCGGATCCACTGCCGCCAGGTATTCGTAAGGATCGAAGCCGTGATTTTGACTCGACACATAGATGTTGTTCACATCCAGCAGAATCCCGCAATCGGCCAGCTCCACTACTTCATTCAGGAATTCCCACTCGGTCATCTGCGACTCATGAAATTCGGCATAACTGCTGACGTTTTCCACGGCGACCGGGATCTCCAGATAGTCCTGCGCTTCGCGCACCTTGCGCGCCGTGTGCCGCGCCGCCTCAAATGTGTAAGGCAGCGGCAGCAGGTCGTGCGTGTATCTGCCGTCCACGCTTCCCCAGCAAAGGTGATCGGTGAGCCACGGAGCGCCGGTCCGCCGGACGAGCGCCTTCAACCGCCTCAGGTAGTCCCGGTTCAGGGAACCCGCCGAGCCCGGGTACATCGAAACGCCGTGTTGCACCACACGGTAATGCTCCAGAATGCGGTCCAGCATGGCCAGCGGCCTGCCGCCGTCCACCATGTAGTTTTCGGAGATGATTTCGAACCAGTCTACGGCCGGCTTTTGCGCGAGAATGTGGCGCAAATGCGGAATCCGCAGTCCGATTCCAATACCGTAGTTGTAGAATTTCCGCATCGTCTGTTCCATTTCCGGAGGCGGGCATTTTGTAGGGGCCGCCCTTTCCGGACGGCCCCGCTTGCGGGAGGGCTACATCTTCTTCTTGGGCTTGGACCCGTCCGTCGCGCAGGCGCCCTTGCCCTTGCAGGCGTTCTTCCCCCACTGCGACTCGTCGCCTCCCCCTTGTCCCTTGCAGGAGTTCAGGCCCTTGCAGGCGTGCTTTTCGATCTCTTTCTTCTGATCCGGCCCGCCCTTTTGGCCTGCGTACTCCGTCTCCCACGCCGAGCTGCTCGACACAGGCGCCGCGGGCACGCTTTGTGCGGCTCGCGCCGCCGCTCCCCCGGCCAGGCCGGCAAGCGCCGCGGCCAACAGGTACTTGTTGCTTGAGAATTTCATTCTGTATCTCCTTTGCGATGGATCTTCACCGGCTCCGGCCTCGGATCCCAACCATGTCCCCTCGCCGCTCCGGCAAAGTGAAAGGCGTCTCGCCTTCGGAATGTGAGTGCGTCTTCACGGCTGGTTCTTACACTCTTCCGGGAAATATCCACTCTTTTTCTCGCCCCCCGCAGCGCAGCTGTTGGTCTCTCCTGGCAGGTCGCATATCTCGCAAGGAACAGGCGGGAAAGGGCCGAGAACGCTTCATCGTCGTCCGGCAAGGCCCCGCCGGGGGACGGAAGCGGGTGCCGCCCCGCACTTGAGGATCCAGCGGCGGCGCGCCGGCGGTAGCTCGCCGGGCCTCTCTTCACAACCTGGTGATCAGCGCCACCCAACCAGCCGGAAGCACGGCCAGAACCGCGCCCTCCAGCTTCTTGTCCAGGCCGGCCAGGATCAGGAAGCCCGTTGCGGTCATCAGCGCCCCGAACACAATCCTGCCGCCTTGGCTCCATTTGGCGAGGCGCGCTCGATGGCGAACAAGCGCCGATTGCAAGCCGTATCCGGCGGCAGCCAGGGGCGCCGCCGCCCCTGCGCCAAAAAACATCATCCGCAAGGCAGCTTCCGGCAGCGTGGCAGCCTGCGAAGCCAGCCCGGCAGCCACGCCAAGGGTCGGCCCCGTGCAGGGGCTCCACACCGCCCCGAGCAAAACTCCCGCCAGAAACTGCCCTCTCCATCCATCGAAGGCGCCCTTCTGCAACACTCCGGCCGCTCCGGCCGCCAGCGGCGCGGCAGCCCGCTCCAGCCCGCGCTGCAAGGCCCCGCTCAGCAGCACAACTCCGAAAACCGCCAGCATCCACGCCGCAACCGTGCGGGTCACGGCGGGATCCATCCCGGCGGACAACAGCCCGAAGGACACCACCGACCCCGCCACGCCGAACGACAGGCTCAGGCCCGCCGCCAGCGCCAGCGGGCCGTGACGGTGCTGCCGGCTCGCGCTGGCCGCCACCAGCGGAATCACGGGCAAGACGCAGGGCGACAGGACCGTCAGAACCCCGGCGGCGAAGCTGAGCCCGAGCCCCGGCATCGCTCTATCTCAACCCCTTCCGCAGGAACTGCCGGATCTCATCGGGATCCGCAACGCCAATCAATCGCCCAAGCTCGCGCCCTGAGCGGAACAGAACGAGCGTGCTCTGGCTCGCGACGCCCATTTCCTTCTTCAACTCCGTGGAGGAATCGAAATCGGCAAGGAACACCTGGACTTTGTCGAATCCTTTCTCCTCCATTACCTGTTCGAGAGCCGTCTTCTGCTGGAAGCAGACCGGACACCAGCTGGCGTGAAACACCAGCACCACAGGCTGGCCGGAATTACGGGCCGTCTGAAATGCCGGCTTTTCATATTTCTTCAGGCTTCCGGCGGCCGCCCAGGGCGCAAGCAACATCCCAATGGCGGCCGTAATGGCAAATGGCATGGAGTTTCTCCACGAATTCGCGCGCTTCATGACTTTGACTCCTCTCCCCATCTGTGCTTATCCTGCCCTGCCCGCGGCTGCTTGCCGGCCTCGCAGATCGCGGCGATGATCACCGGCACGGGAGGTGCGCCTTCCACGCCGTCTTGACCGCAATACACCCGGCACATCATTCCGTACGGGCGCCCGCTACGCGCGTCTGGCTCGACGTCGCCGCCGTCGACGCGAACGGTCGGCGAGCCGGGGAAACGCAGCCTCTCCGCCTCTTCAGTGCTTCCCACTTCCACCTCGGCGATTGTCGCCGCCAGGCCGAGGGTCTCCAAAGCGGCCTCGATGCGCTCCATGGCCAGCGGGCGGTTCGGGCATCCGGGCGCATAGAGCAATTCGATCTTCATTGGGCCGGTCCTTTCCGCTCCTACCTGTCCGGGGACTGCTGTCCGGGATTGCGTTCA
>JBBIIK010000065.1:0-15728 GCA_037446555.1 Acidobacteriota bacterium | reverse complement strand
CGGCGCCATGCGCGTCCTCGAGCAGCAGCTCCGCCGCCTCCGCACCGACTACATCGACCTCTGGCAGTGCCATCAGGTTAGCGAGCATTCGGAAGTGGATCGCATTCTCGGGCCCGCGGGCGCGCTCGAGGCCTTCATCCTCGCGAAGAAGCAGGGGAAGGTGCGCCACATCGGCTTCACCGGGCATCGCGATCCTGCCATCCATCTGCGCCTGCTCCAGGCAGCCGATGTGTGGGAGACGATCCAGATGCCTATCAACCTCGTCGATCCGCATTACCTCAGCTTCCTCCGCCAGGTGCTGCCCGAGGCGCGCCGCCGCGGTCTTGGCGTCATTGCCATGAAATCGAACGCGATGGGCCAGATCTCCGCCCAGAACGTGGCATCCATCGACGATTGCCTGCGCTTCGCGTGGAGCCAGGACATCGACACGCTCGTCTCCGGCGTCGAGTCGGTCGATCAGCTCGAACACAACGTCGCCTCGCTGCGCGCGTTCAGAAAAATGTCCCCGCAGGAGATCAGTTCGCTGCTCGACCGAACTGCAAAGGGCAAGACCGGCGCCGGCGTCGAACGTTACAAGCGCCCGCCGCAGGGCGCGTGCGTCAGGATGCACCGGGACGGCGAACCGGCCTGAGCAGCGCGCGCGCCGGCGCGCCGTCGGCCCAGGGGATTCTCAACGGCAGGCACACCAGCTCATATTCGCCCGGCGCCGCACCGGCCAGCCGCAGCCCCTCCACGATCCACACGCCTGCCCCCAGCAACAGGCGGTGCGTCATGGCCGGATCCTCGAGGAAGCCGCTCACCGACGGTCCGTCGATCCCGACGAGCGCCACCTCCGCCCGGGCGAGCTTCTCGGCTGCCCCGAGGGTCAGAAAGACGTAGTTTTCGTGAAACGTTCCACCGTAGAGTTCCCGCTCGCTGTTTCTCGTGCGGAACAGCACTCGCGCGCCAGGCTCGAGATCGTCCGGCACGTCGGCCTCGCTCACCGCCTCGCCCTCCGCCTGCACCACCCGCGCTGGTCCGGCCATCGCGTCCAAAGGCATCGCCTCGATTCCCGCGCCCTCTCGCAGAAAGTGCCTCGGCGCGTCGATGTGCGTTCCCGTGTGCGCGCTCATCGCGAGCCGCGTCAGGTTGTACGCGCCGCCCTGCTCCATCGACTCCGCCTGTTCCACCACAACCGGAGCGTCGCCCGGCCAAACCGTCATCCCGGCGAGCAGCGGCGCGCTGATGTCGATCCACCCGCTGTTCATCGCCACGGCAGCGCGCCCAGCGGGCGCCAGTAGATGTTGCGGAATGCCACCGGCCCGTGGTCGCCTTGCAGCATGATCGGGTTCTCGGGTGCCTCCGGAATCTCCATGTGCGCCCGCGTGCCGCCGTCCACCTCCACGTTGTCCTGCACCATCACGCCGTTGAACATCACTCTCAGGAAGCGCGCGTTCTCGGTCTTCTTGCCGCTGGAGTCAAAGCGCGGCGCGCGGAACCAGATGTGGTAGCTCTGCCATTCGCCCGCGTTCTTCATCGCGTTGACACGCGGCGGCGAGCCTCCCACGGGGCCGTTGTTGATCCATCGATGATAGATCGCCCCGCAGTCGCCGGTGGTCAGATCGGCGTAGCCGTAACTGTCCAGGATCTGCACTTCGTACAGCCCGTGCAGATAGACGCCCGAGTTCGAACCCCGCGGGATCATGAACTCGATGTACAGCTCGATGTCGCCGAACTTGCGCTCCGTTACCAGATTCTGCGTGCGCCCGTTCTTGCCGTTCAGAATCCTGTCGCCCCCATCGCCCACGCCGAACAGTTGCTTGGGCCCATACCACCGGTCGAAGCGGATCGCCCGGACCGCCATCCACTCGTGCGGCTTGGACGGGTCCTGCGCCAGCCACCCGGTCAGGTCCTTTCCGTTCAGCAAGGGCTGCCAGCCCGGCTCGATCAGATAAGGCGCATCCTGCGCCGCGCAGGCGCAGGCCAGCCACAACAAAGGAAGCAACCGTATGTGCATGCACACATTATTCCACCGGATCGCTCGGCGAAGCCTGCCGCTCCTTCGCTCGCCGCCCCGCGGCGCGACTCGCCTGCGTCTATCTGCGCGCCTGTGGCAGATTCTTGCTGCCCAACGATTTATTGCTTGACTTCGTACTAGACCTTGCAGTGCTGTCGCCCCAGCTGTCTAGGATCGTAGTCCTGCCGGGCCCCCCGAAGTCCGGCAATGGTGGGTGAAGGCAGTACGGAGGAGAAATCGATGTTCAGACGGGTTGCAGTTTCCCCGCTCTTGATGGGCGCCGGTTTTGTGGCGCCTGCGGCTACCCTGATCGGAGTAGATCCGCCGGCGAACGTGATCGTTTACGCCGGCGGGCTCGAGTGGGTTTATGCCGCCCCATGCCCCCGAACGGATGCGGCACCATCACGCTGCACCACGGCTTCCGGCTGCCGACGAATTCGGAGTGGTTGAATTCGTTCACGAACCTGTCCGATCTGTACAACCAGTTCTCCACACCAAGCGCAAAGTGCGCCGCCCCGTACTTTTCGAACGAATGGGACCATTGCGATTTCAGCGATTTGCAGATTGGTTACGTCTACGGCTCGCCCTTTGCACCCGACGACAGCCATCGGTTCGACGGCTACGGGGAAACGTTCCTGGTGCGTGGCGAGGGCGGCGAGATCCCGGAGCCACACGCTTGGCTGCTGATCGCGTCCGGTTTGGCCGCCACTGCGTTGCTGCGGAGACGCCGCCTTGTCCCCGGCGATCCAGCCCGTCAGTGAAAGCATCCAGCGCTGGGTTGGCCACCGGCGGCCAGCTTGACTTGTGCCCCCCGGGTCGATAAGTTGGCAGGCGCAATGCTTCGCCGCCACTTCTTCCTTGGCGCGGCCACTGCCGCCGCTTCCCTGCGGGTGCTGGGCGCGAACGACCGCATTCAACTCGCCATGATCGGCGTCGGCAACCGCGGACGCTGGCTGCTCCAGCACGAAGAGTTTCCCGGCGCCTCCTTCGCCGCCTTCGCCGATGCGTGGCTCCCCCAGTGCGAACGGGCCGCGCAGATCCGCCCCTCTTATGCCCAGGCGAAGCATTTCCAGGACTACCGCCGGATGTTGGACAGCGAAAAGCTGGACGCGGTGTTCGTCGAAACCACGACCCACGCCCGCGTCCTCGTCGCCATTCACTGCATGCAGGCGGGCCTCGACGTCTACGCGGAAAAGCCGCTCACCCTCACCGTTGAGGAAGGGCGCGTGCTGCGCCGCGCCGCTGCCCGCTACAAGCGTATCCTTCAGTGCGGCACGCAGCAGCGCTCCATCCCCATCAACGTCTGGGCCAGCCGCCTGGTCCGGGAAGGTCGCCTCGGTCGCGTCAAGGAAGTGGTCGCTTGCAATTTCGAGCCGCCCAAGCGATGGACCCCGCGGCCGGAACAGCCCATGCCTGAAGGGCTCGATTGGGACCAGTGGTGCAACCAGACCGAATTGCGGCCTTACCACGAGGAGCTTCAGCGCCGCTGGGCGTGGTATTGGGATTACGACAACGGCGGCCAAAGCTGGGGCGTCTCCGGTTGGGGCACCCACGCCCTCGATCAAGTCCAGTGCGCTCTAGGCGCCGATGACACGGGCCCTGTCGAATACTCACCCGAGGACGAAGGAGAGCAGGCGCCCGTCATCATGCGCTACGCCAATGGCACGCTGCTCAAGTGCACCGGGCAGAAGCGTCCCGATCACTCCGACTTGGGCGCCATCTTTGTCGGGGAAAAGGGCACGCTCGAAATCAAGCGCGGCACGCTCGTGGCCGATCCGCCCGAACTGATCCAGGACAAGCCGGAAGACACCCCCGAAGGCCCCGGTGAAAACCGGTGGCACATCGAGAACTTCCTCGATTGCGTCCGCACCCGCCGCCAGCCCAACGCCCACCTGGAAGCCGCCCACCGCGCCACCACCATCTGCCACCTGATCTCCATCTGCCGCGAGCGCGGCAAGAAGCTCGAATGGGACCCGAAAGCAGAGCGCGTCCGCAACGACGCTCAGGCGGACGCCATGCTCTCGCGTCCCCGCCGCAAAGGCTACGAATTGCCGAAGATCTGAGGCGTCAGTCTTCCGGAATCGGCCCGGCCAGAAGCCGCAGCCCCGCAGTCTTGTTGAACAGCCCCCGCGCGTGCATCACCTGCGCCCGCGAATAGATCCCGTAGGAGGGCACCGCACACCAGACCACCGTTTGGGGCTTCAACGGTGCGCGCACCTGCACGCCGAGCCCTGATCCGCTCAGGTCCACCGCCTTCCCTTTCACGTGGTAGCCGCCATCGCCTTCTTGCCAGAAGATCACCGCCGGGGCGTCCACTGCCAGCCGGCTTTCATCTCGCCGATCTTCGCGGATCCTCATGCCCTCATTTCAGCGTCCGCGCCCGAATGTCGCCAGATACCGGCAGTACTAAAACCGGCCATTCAGGTACCAGGATCTCCGTACTTCCGGGGCGGAAGCCCGCAGGTGTACACGCGCGCTGCGCCCGCCGACTTCTCCTCGGTAATCCGCTCCATCGGTTCCACCCCAAGCCGGTAGTACACCGCCAGCTGCGCCTCAGAAAGGGGCAACAGCGGGCACCGCAGCAGTACCCGCTCCCCCGGATGCTCCGCCACCATCCGCACCAGCCCTTCCGTCACCTCCGCGCGCGCGCGGAATTGCGGTTTCTTGTAAAGCCACAAGTAGAGCGCATTGTGCAGCAGAAACGCCCCCGCCAGCAATGCCGCTGCCGCCCTTGGGCGGCGGAGCCGCCCGAGCGCTGCAACCGCTCCCAGCCCAGTCAGCAGCGCCATCCCTCCGGAAGCCAGATAGTGGTGCCGGCTCGGGATGCGCGGCATGTACGTGAGAAACGCATACGGCATCAGCGCGGCAAGATACCAGACAGCCCCCAGCGCTGCTCCCCGCCACGCCCCCCCCTGCCGGAACCACAAGAGCGCCGCCACGGCCAGCGTTCCCCAGGCTCCCAGACCCCGCGGAACACTGCGCGCCATCGTTGGCACAAAGTGCCAGCCGAGCTCGAAGGTGCCGTCGTGGAAATGCTGGTGCTGCCCCTGGCCCGCCCACGCCAGCCAGAAGTAGAGGCCGGTCGAAACGATCCCTGCAGCCGCCGCCCACGCGGCCGCCTTCGCCCGCCCCGGATACAACAGCGCCGCGGCCGGCAGGAGGCAGGCCAGCACCACGCCCGATTCCTTCGACAGCAGCGCCAGCAGCCAGCACACTGCTGCCGCCCCCAGCCATTTGGCCGTTCCTCCCTCCAGCCAGCGCAGCCACGCCAGCAACGCCCCCAGAACGGAGGCGAATACCAGCGGCTCGTGCATCGACGCGATCCAGATCACTGCCTCGTGCGGCCGCTCATTGGCGGCGAACACCAGCGCCGCAGCAGCCGCCACCGGCCAGCCAATCCACCGGCATGCACCCAGTGCATAGACCAGCCAGGCGTTCAGCACGTGCGCCAATATGCTGATCCAGTGGAATGCGGCGAACGAGAACCCCGTCACACTCAACACCGCCGCCGTCAGCCACAACGACGTTGCCCGGCACCGGTACAGCGGGTCCCGGAACAGCTCGCCCCACCCCTGCGGCGATCCGTAGCGCTCGGCCAGCCGTGTATGGCCGTAGTCGTCCACCATCGGCGGCAGCGTCACAAACGGCGCGTAGACCAGGAAGACTACCGCCGCCAGCGCCGCCAGCGCCTGCCAGTGTCTCCATGCAGGCTGCGCCCCCGCAGGCGGGCAGCCCGCTTCTTGCCGGATCACCCTTCCGGACCTCCCCGTACGAAAATCAGGTGATTGCCAGTATAGCGACCCGCGTCCGTTTTCGCCAACAAAAGGGGCGCTCCGTGCCGATATGGAGGTTGTCGGGTGCGTGCTTTCATGGATCACATCTCCGAAGAAGATCTCGAGCTGTACTGCCTCGGGCGAGCCTCCAACCGGCAGCTCGCGTCCATCGAGGAACACTTGCTGTCGTGCCCCGAGTGTGTGGAGCGCGTCCAGGCCATGCTTGCCGCCATCGACACTCTGCGCGAAGCCCTCCGCCGCCTGGAGGAGGAAGACGGGCCGCGCTCCTGAGCCGTCGCGTGGTTCCGCTCCCCGGCGAGGCGCAATGCAGGATGCCGCCGCGGGACCAGAAGCATGCGAGCCCGGGGCCGGGCGGCTGAACCGGCGGGCCCTACTGCCGCGCCGCCGTCAGCATCCCCTGACTCGCCAGCCACTCCCGCACCCGCCCGGTCCATCCGTCCACGGGCTGCCCCTGCCGTCGCATGCCAAACCCGTGACCCCCGCGCTCGAAAATGTGCAGCTCCGCCGGGCGTCCCGCCTGCCGCCACATCTGGAACAGCCGCACGCTGTGCGCCGCGGGTACCGTGCGGTCATCCGCGGCATGGATCGCCAGCAGAGGAGGCGCGCCCGCCAGCACGGGCCGCTCTTCGGGGAAATACGCATACACGGGCACAGCAAACGCGGGCCGCGCCTCCGCGTCCTCCGTCAGCGCCACGTTCGCCGTGATATACCCCCCGGCCGAGAAGCCCAGAATTCCGATCCGGTCTGCGTCCACGCCCCACTCGGCGGCGCGCCGCTTCACCAGCCGCACTGCTTCCATCGCGTCCGCTACGCCGAAGGCCATCGCCTGCTTCCGTCTCTCATCCTGCTCCTGTTTCGAAATGCCCGCCAGATCGTCGGTTCGCATCACCCGGTACTTCAGCAGGAACGCCGCCACCCCCAGCGAGTTCAGCCACTCGGCCACCTCGGTCCCCTCGTGATTGAAGGCCAGGATCCGGAAGCCGCCTCCGGGCACGACCACCACGCCCGCGCCCGTCGCGCGCCCGCGCTCGGGAAGGAACACGCTCACCGTCGGCCGCGTCACGTTGGCGATCCGCAGGATGCCGTCCTTCTCGCCCATCGCCGCCGTTTCTCTCCATTCCCAGGCCTCGCTGCCGGGCGCTGCTCCCGGATACAGCGCCAGCGTCTGCGGCCCCGCCGGCGGCGGGATCACCCCGAACATCAGCAGAACCAGAAACCGCATCTTCTGTTTCAAACGGAAAAGGGCCGGCGTGTCGCGCTGGCCCGGTTCCGCGTCCCCCTTACCGGATGCCGAGAATTCTGCGGTTGCGCTCGCTGTCCGTCGCCGCTCCGGCGAAGTCGTCGAACGCCTTCTTCGGCACGTCGATCAGCATGCTGGCGATGAACGGAGCGCCCTCGGCCGCGCCCTGCGCCGCGTCCTTGTAGCAGCACTCCCACTCGAGCACCGCCCAGCCGCTGTAGCCGGCTGCCGTGAGCCGCGTGAACACCTGCTTGAAGTCCACCTGCCCGTCGCCCAGCGACCGGAAGCGCCCCGGGCGCTTCTGCCAGGGCGCATAGCCGCCGTATACGCCCGCCTTGGCCGACGGCCGGTACTCGGCGTCCTTCACGTGGAAAGCCTTGATCCTGGGACCGTATTCGTCGATGAAGCCAACATAGTCCAGGCATTGCAGCACGAAGTGCGACGGATCGTAGTTGATCGCCACCCTCGGGTGGCCGCCCATCGCCTCCAGAAACAGGTCGAACGTGTAGCCGTCGTGCAGGTCCTCGCCCGGATGCAGCTCGTAGGCAATTTCCACGCCGTACTCCTCGGCCATGTCGAAGATGGGCTTCCAGCGCTTCGCCAGCTCTCGGAATCCCTCCTCCACCAGCCCGGCCGGCCTCTGCGGCCACGGATAGACGAATGGCCACAGCAGCGCCCCGGAAAACGAAGGCGTCACCGTCAGCCCCAGGTTCTTCGAAGCTCGGATGACGAGCTTCATCTGCTCCACCGCCCACTCGGTTCGCGCCTGCGGGTTGCCCCGCACCTCCGGCGCCGCGAAGGCGTCGAACAGCTCGTCGTAGGCCGGATGCACCGCCACCAGCTGTCCTTGCAGGTGCGACGCCAGCTCGGTGATCTCCAGCCCGTTCGCCTGCCCCCTCAGATCGTCGCAATAGCCCTTCGACTCCGCGGCCAGTTTCAGATCCATCACGCGCCCGTCCCACGACGGCAGCTGAACGCCCTTGTAGCCAAGGTTCTTGGCCCACGCTGTGATGTTGGCCAGCGAATTGAAGGGGGGATCGTCCCCCATGAACTGCGCAAGAAAGATGGCGGGTCCCTTGATCTGTGACATATGCACCTCTCCGTGACTATATGACAGATCCGGACGCCGCGGGGGCCGCGCTGTGGCGCCCGTTCAGAACCGCGGCAGGCTCCTCAGTATGCCCATTGTGTTCGCCCCGCGCGCAAACTCGATGGAATGCAGCGGGCTCCACCCCTTGCCGTCCGGACCCAGCCCCATGGTTCCGATGTAGCGCGCGTTCTCCTGCTTGTCGCCCATCAGGATCACTGCATATCCCCGCTCCGGATAGAAAAGCGCCCGGTACTGCAACTCGCCCGAGTTGGGACGCCACCGGTCTTCCGCCGGCGGCCCCAGCTTCCGCAACACCGCGTGGTAATCGTCCTCGCGGTTCAGCTCCAGGTAGCTCTGGTCCCTCGCCACGAAGGTCGGCTTCGTCTGAGGCGTGAAGCGGATCACCGCCCACATCACTGCCAGCAGCGACACGAGCCCCAGGAACGTCCACACGATCATCCTCGTGATACGCGTGTCGGTGCGCTCCTGGCTGATCCCCAGCACCGCCGCAAGCCCCCGCGGCTCGTTGCCTGCTTCTTCCTTTGGCTCCCCGGGTGGAGGAGGCATCACCGGCGGCGGCATCGCCAGCACAGGTTTCCGCACGGGCCACACCGAGCCCATCCGGTACTCCAGCTCCTGTTTCAGGCCCACGATCATCACCGGCTTGTCGGTCTCCGACACGGCTCCGAAAAACCGCCGCGGAATTGCCACTTCTATGTCGGCGGCCGTGTTGCGCACCACCATCTCGCTCCAGGTCGCCTCCTTCAGCCGCCACTCATTGTGCTCCACGCCGTGGATCGGCGGATAGAAGGAGAAGGGGCGGTCGAACAGCTCTGCCTGGGGCGGCGCCGGCGGCGTGCTCATGGGTCCATACTCAGGATACCCTCTCGTCGAATTCCCATCACTGCCTCCTTTTCTCCGCAGACAAACTGCCCGGGCGGTGACAGAATGGAGGGGAAAGGAGACCGGCCATGTCGATCCGGGACCAGGAAGCAGTCGAATATCATTCATCCGCCCCTGCTGGCAAAGTCAGCGTCGTTCCCACCAAGCCCTGCCGCACGCAGCGTGATCTCAGCCTCGCCTACACGCCGGGAGTTGCTGTTCCCTGTCTGGAGATTCACCGCGACCCTTCGCTCGCCTACAACTACACCGCCAAGGGCAATCTCGTCGCTGTCGTCTCCAACGGCACCGCCGTGCTCGGGTTGGGCAACATCGGCGCGCTCGCCGGCAAGCCCGTCATGGAAGGCAAGGGCGTCCTGTTCAAGCGCTTTGCGGACATCGACGTCTTCGACATCGAACTCGACACCGAGGATCCTCGAGAAGTCATCCGCGTCTGCCAGATTCTGGAGCCTACCTTCGGCGGCATCAACCTCGAGGACATCAAGGCGCCCGAGTGCTTCGAGATCGAGGAAGAGCTGAAGCGGACGATGAAGATCCCGGTCTTCCATGACGACCAGCACGGCACCGCCATTATCTCCGGCGCCGCGCTGATCAACGCGCTCCAGCTCGTCGGCAAGAGAATCGAAGAAGCCAAAATCGTCTTCTCCGGCGCCGGCGCCAGCGCCATCTCCTGCGCAAATCATTACATCCGCCTTGGCGCGAAGCTCGAAAACATTCTCATGTGCGACACCAAGGGCGTCATCTACGAAGGGCGCACCGAGGGCATAAACAAGTACAAGGCGAAATTCGCGCGCAAGACCGCCGCCCGCACGCTCGCCGACGCCATGGCGGGCGCCGACGTCCTGATCGGTTTGAGCACCGCCAATTGCGTCACTCCCGAGATGCTCCTCTCCATGGCCGACCGCCCAGTCGTCTTCGCGCTTGCCAACCCCGATCCCGAGATTCCCTACGACGTCGCCAAAGCCACCCGGTCCGACATCATCATGGCCACAGGCCGCAGCGACTTCCCCAATCAGGTCAACAATGTCCTCGGCTTTCCCTTCATCTTTCGCGGCGCCCTCGACGTGCGCGCCACCGCCATCAACGATGAAATGAAGCTCGCCGCGACGCACGCCCTCGCCGAACTCGCCCGCATGGATGTTCCCGACTCCGTCCGCCGCGCCTACGGCGTCGAGACCCTCGAGTTCGGCCCTGAATACATCATCCCCAAGCCCTTCGATCCCCGCGTCCTCACCTACGTCGCGCCCGCCGTTGCCCGAGCCGCCATGGAGTCCGGCGTCGCCCAGCGCCCCGTCGACCGTGACGCCTACCGCGACGAGCTCGAAAAGCGCCTCGGCAAGAGCCAGGAGATCATGCGCATGGTCATCCAAAAGGCGCAGCGCAGCCCCCGCCGCATCGTCTTCCCCGAAGGCGCGCAGGACAAGATCCTCCGCGCCGCGCAGATCCTCGTCGACGAGGCCATCGCAACTCCCATCCTCATCGGCAACCGCGAGCGCATCCTCACTCGCGCCCGGCAACTCCGCCTCCACCTCGAGAATCACATTGACATCGTCGACCCGGAAACCGATCCACGTTTTGACGTTTACACGCTCGAGTACCTCCGCCTTCGCCAGCGCAAGGGCGTCACGCACACCGAAGCGCCCATCCTCATGCGCAATCCAACGCGCTTCGCCGCCATGATGGTTCATGCCGGCGACGCTGACGGCCTCATCGCCGGGCTCACCCAGCACTACGCCGACACCATCCGCCCCGCCCTCGAGGTCATCCCGAAGAAAGAGGGCATCCAGAAGGTCGCCGGGATGTACATGATGATCACCGCCCGCGGCCAGGTCTACTTCATCGCCGACACCACGGTCAACGTCGAGCCCACGGCCGAGGATCTGGCCGAAATCGCCATCATGAGCGCTGACGTCGTCCGCAGTTTCGACGTCGAACCGCGCATCGCCATGCTCTCCTTCTCCACATTCGGCTCATCGCGCCATCCACTCGCCGCCAAGGTCGCCCAGGCCACCGAACTCGTCCGCCAGCGGCGCCCCGACCTTGTCGTCGAAGGCGAAATGATGGCCGACGCCGCTGTCAGTCCGGAGATGCTCGGCGACTACCCCTTCTGCCGCCTGACCGGCCCGGTCAACGTCCTCATCGCACCCAGCCTCGAGGCCGGCAACATCGCCTACAAGCTCCTGTGGCGCGTCGGCGGATGCGAGGTGATCGGTCCCATCCTGATGGGCTTCGCCCGCCCTGTCCATGTGCTACAGCGCGGCTGCGAGGTCAACGACATCGTTCACATGGCCGCCCACGCCGTCGTCGAAGCCCAGGGACTTGCATCCCGGCAAACGGAGGCTGCGCCCGCCGGGATGCGGTAATTGACGCACGCTTCCCCGGACGGCCACCGCGGCTCTCCGGGGAAGCGCACCCTGCGGATCAATCGATCCCGAGCCGCTCCAACAGCCTCTCGGCCTCTGATTCGCCCACGCGCACCGCCACCCGCATCGCCTCCGGGCCGGGGCGTTCGTCGAATGCCTCGAACAACGCCATCTTCGCCAGAGCGTAACGCTCGTTGTCAGCCAGCCGGCGCCCGTGCCGCTGCGCCCACGCCTCCATCGCCCGATCGTTCAATGCCACCTCCAGCCCGAACCACGCCTTTCGGTCTGCACTCACCGTGAACAGATAACGCCGCCAACCGCCTTCCTCGCGGTAACCCTCGAAGAAATACTCGTACGCATATCCGCTGGCCGCCGAGTAGTTCTTCTTCCGCCGGACAGCCGGTGCGCCCCGCATCGGGGAGGGCTCGCGCCTGCCCAGCAGCCTGCCCAGCCACTTCATCTCGGCAGCCTCCGCGCCAGCGGGTGCAGCTCCACCTTCCTCACCAGGATCTCCGCGCCTTCGCTCTGGATCTGGATCTTGCCTCGCCGGTGGCTCGATTCGAACGCCTGGTTCACCAGCCGCCCGTTCAAATAGAACGCCAGTTCCCCGTCCCGGGCGATGACTTCGCTGCGGTTCCACTCGCCCAACGGCCTCTCCACGTCCGCCGCGCCGCGGAACCCTGTGCGGTCCTGCCACTGGATGTCGCGCCCGTACCAGTTGATCCGTCCCTGATCCCGGGGCAGTCGCTCTCCGCCCGGCTTCCAGTACAGCTGACCGTCGGAGCGCTTCTCCACTTCCGCTGTCACTTGCGGGCGACCCTTCCCTCTGACGAGGATCAGGTCCCCCGTTCCGCCCTCGATGATCTGATACTCGATCGACTCGAGCCAACCGTTGCCTGCCGCTCCGTCTTCGCCGGCGCCATGCAGCAGAATGCCGCTGTCGCGCGCGTTCTGCCCGCGCGGCGGCCAGGTTTTGCCGCCCCACTTCCATTCGACCAACAGCCGGTAGTCGGCATATTCACGCTCGGTCGTCAATCCGCCCCACGCCTCGCCGCTGATCCGGATCACGCCGCCGCGAACGGTGAACACCCCTTTGGGGTCCTCGCGGCCCGTGTCTTTCAGCGACACATAGAAATTCGTCAGGTCTTTTCCGTTGAACAATACGATCTTCTTCGCCGGCCTCACCGGCTCGCCAGCCAAGGCCAGCGCAGGCGCCAACATCCAGACGAGGATTGCACGCATCATTACAATCATGGCCGAACAGAAGGCGCTGATCCAGCGCGGCATCGAACTGTTCAACCTCGGCCTTTACTACGAATCGCACGAGGAACTCGAACTCGCCTGGAACCGCGCGCCTCGCGCGGAGCGCTTTTTTCTGCAATCCCTGGTGCACTGCGCCGCTGCCCGGCATCACGCTGTCCGCGGCAACTACGAGGGGGCAGTACTACAGGCGCAGCGCGCCTTGCGCAAACTTGCCGGTTATCTTCCTGAACATGACAGCGTCGACACTCGCAGGCTTTCCTCGCTGCTGTGGGTGTGGCTGGACTCGTGGCGGCGCGGCGTTCCGGCCCCGCGGGCTACAATCGGCGTGAGGCAATGAACGTCTGGGCCGCTCTGTTCCTGCTCCAGGCCGCGCAGGCGGCGCAGCCGCCCGCGGGGGCTGTCATTGCGCCCCCGGTCTGCGGGGACGCCGAGATCGCCGAATTCGGCCTCGAATGCTCGGCCCGCGACGCCTGCAACCTCTACCTCGACCTCGCAGGCGTCGAATCCGCCGGCGGGCGGGTCTTCCTCTCCGGCAACTTCCACACCGGCGCTGCCACCCTGTGGTCGCTGCTGTTGATGAGCGAGGACGAAGGGCGCACATGGTCCGAACCCCACCCGCGCCTGCGCGGCGCCACGCTCGATGAGATCCAGTTCGTCGATGCCGAAACCGGCTGGGCGGCCGGCCACATCACCGGCGCGCTGCCCCGTGACCCATTCCTGCTGAAAACCACCGACGGCGGCAAGACATGGCGCCGCATTCCTGTCCTGGAGGAGTCCTCCTATGGCGCCATCGACGCGTTTCGTTTCGACAGCCGCATGCAGGGCGTGCTCCTGCTCCAGCGGCGCGGCGAGCCGCGCCAGCGCTATCAGAAATGGGAAACCATGACCGGCGGCGAATCCTGGATGCTGCGCGAAGCGGGCCCCAAGCCCTTCCCGCCTTTGAAACCTCGCTCCTCCGGCTGGCGCATCCGCACGGATGTCCGCTCGCGCCAGTACGTGCTCGAGCGAGACACCGGGAAGGGGTATTCCGCCATGACTCGCTTCCCTGTGCGCTTCGGCGAATGCCGCCCGGCGCCGGAGCCGCCGCCCCCGCCGGAGCCGCCGCAGCCATGAAACACCCGCGCACGGACGCCGTCGGACTCGAGTTCTTCCGCCAGTTGCTCGTCTCCATCCCCGAGGAGATGGGCGCCGTACTCCGCCGCACGGCCTTTTCCGAAAATATCAAGGAGCGCCGAGACTACTCCTGCGCCCTTTACGACGCCGCCGGCGAAACCATCGCCATGGGCGATCACATGCCCGTACACCTCGGCGCCATGCCGCTGAGCGTGCGCGCCGTGCTCGACTCCATCCGTCTCCGCCCCGGCGACGTCGCCATCGTCAACGATCCCTTCCGCGGCGGCACCCACCTGCCCGACATCACGGCCGTCGCCGGCGTGTGGACGGGCGCTGCCGGGCCCTCCTTCTACGTCGCCGCCCGCGCCCATCATGCCGACGTCGGCGGCATGAGCCCCGGATCCATGCCGCTGGCGCGGGAGATCTACCAGGAAGGGCTGCGCATCCCGCCCCTGCTGCTCGTCCGCGAAGGGCGCATCGACGAGGGCGTGCTCGGCATGATCCTCGCCAACGTCCGCACCCCCGAAGAGCGCGAAGGAGACCTGCTGGCGCAGTGGATGGCCATGCGCCGCGGCATCCAGCGGGTCGAGGAAGCGGCAGCAACCTTCGGACTCGAACGCCTGAATCAGAACATCGCCGCGCTGCGCGCCTACGCTGCTTCCATGATGCGCGCGTGCCTCGCTTCGCTGCCCTCCGGCCGCTTCGAATTCGATGATACGCTGGACGAAGGCCAGAGAATCCGCGCCGCCGTCACTCTTTCGCCGCGCCGCGCGGTGATCGACTTCACCGGCACCTCCCCTCAAGCGCCCGCGCCCGTCAACGCCAACTATGCCATCACGCTCGCGGCAGTCTTCTACGTCTTCCGCTGCCTGCTCGGCGAAGACGTGCCCGCCAACGCCGGTCTGCTGGATCCCCTGGAAGTGATCGCCCCTGAAGGCACGCTGGTGAATGCGCTGCCCCCGGCTGCGATGGCCGCCGGGAATGTGGAAACCTCGCAGCGCATCACGGACGTGCTGCTCGGCGCGCTTGCGAAGGCGGCGCCGGAGCGCATCCCCGCCGCCTCCCAAGGCACCATGAACAACGTCAGCTTCGGCGGCGCAGGCTTCGCCTGGTATGAGACGATCGCCGGCGGCATGGGCGCCTCTGCGCGCGCCCCGGGGCAGAGCGGCGTCCACACGCACATGACCAACTCGTGGAACACGCCCGTGGAGGCTTTCGAGCACGCGTTCCCTGTGCTCGTCCGGAGCTACCGCATCCGGCGCGGCTCCGGCGGCACAGGGCTTCACCGCGGCGGCGACGGACTCGTTCGCGAATTCGAGTTCCGTGCTCCAGCCGAAGTCACGATCCTTTCCGACCGGCGCATTCACGCCCCGTGGGGCTTGGCGGGCGGCGAGCCCGGCAAGCCCGGCCGCAACACGCTCCTCCGTCACGGACGCGCTCGCCGCCTTCCGGGCAAGGTTCGCTTCGACGCCCTGCCGGGCGACCGCCTCCGCATCGAAACACCCGGCGGCGGCGGCTGGGGCCGGCCTCAGCAACGGGCGGCGTACTGAGACATCGGGCCCCCCCGCCGGCGGCGGGGCCCATGAGAGACCGATGGATGGAAGTTCTTTGTCGGGCTGACTAACACACGGCCTTCTTGCGCCGTAACAGGCCAAGACCCAGCAGTCCGGCGCCCAGCATCACATACGTTGCGGGCTCAGGCACGATTTGCGCCTCGCCGCCGTAGAGAACGCCGAACGGGCCCCCGCCGCGCTGATATGCCTGGATCTCGATCCAGGCAGGCCCGCTGAAATCCACGGGCACCCAGCCGGATGTCCAGCTTTCGTTGGGCTGGCAACCGATCGGTCCCGCGGCGCACGCATTGTACCGCCCCCGATTTCTTGGACAGTTTTTTGAATTATCGTCATGCGGCAGGTTCGAGGGCAAGCAAGGCTTGGTGAGCCTGCCGCGGGGTCTGAAAGTGAAGCCT
>JBBIIK010000064.1:0-15758 GCA_037446555.1 Acidobacteriota bacterium | reverse complement strand
CGTTCCTTCTTGGTCAGAGTCAGACGAAGAGCAGGGCGAGGCATACCCCAGTATGCCCCAAACATTCCCGGTTGGAAATGTCTTATTGCAAAATGTCTAGGCGGTCACGACACTAGTCCGGCCATCCGGAACCGGGCGCGGTACCTGGCGGCGAACAGCGCAATCGCCGCGCGGGCGGCGCAGGCCTTCGTGGACAACGTGGTCGGCGCTGGGATCACGCTGCTGCCAAAGCTCGCGGACGCGGCCTTGAAGCGCCGTTTGCTCGCCGGCTGGAACGCCTGGACCGACGAGGTCGACGAGCTGCTCAGCTTCTACGGCCTCCAGGCGCTGGCTGCGCGATTGATGTTCGTGGACGGAGAGGCCTTCGTCCGGCTGCTGGTCGCGGAGGACGGATCGCTGCGGCTCCAGTTACTGCCGGCCGAGTTCATCGACAGCAGCATCATGCGCGAGGACGTGGTCGCCGGCATCGAGTTCGATCACGCCGGCAGGCGCGCAGCGTATCACGTTTTCGAGCGTCACCCCGGCGAACTCGTCCGGTTGCCCCGCAGCGTCCGCGTGCCGGCCTCCGAGGTGATTCACGTTTTCCGGCCGTCGGTCCCGGGCCAGGTCCGCGGCGTCTCAGCGCTGCTCCCGGTGATGCAGAAGTTGAACGACCTCGACCAGTTCGACCGGGCCACGCTGGTGAAGCAGAAGACCGGGGCATTGTTGACCGGCTTCGTCATCACCTCGGCCGACAACCCCCTGGGTGCGATGAAGGCCGACGACGGCGCCTGGACCGCCAGCCTCGAGCCCGGCACCATTCAGCGGCTAGCGCCCGGCGAGTCGCTGGAGTTCTCCGATCCGCCCGAGCCGGCCGGCTACGCCGACTTCGCCAAGACCCAACTGCGCCTGATCGCCAGCGGGCTCGGGATGCCGTACAACGTGCTCAGTGGTGACCTCTCGGACACGAGCTACTCCTCGGCGCGGGTCGGCCTTATCGAGTTTCGGAAGTACATCGACTCGATCCAATGGCATTTCGTCCATGTGCTCTGCCGTCCCGTGTTCCGCAGGTGGGTCGAGCTGGAAGTATTGCGCGGCGCACTACCGCTGCCTGAAGGCGGCATCACCGAGTACATGGCCAACGTGACCTGGGCGCCGCCCGCAATGCAGCTCACCGACCCGCAGCGCGAGGTGCACGCCATGGTGCGGGCGATCCGCGCCGGGCTGATGTCGCGCGAAATGGCCGTCGCGTCTCTTGGCTAAGACTTGGCAGAGGTGGACGCCCAGATCGCCGCCGGCAACGCCGCAACCGATGCCGCAGGTATCGTGCTGGATTCCGACCCGCGCCGGGTCACGCAGCAGGGCAATCCTGCCCGCATCTACGGAAAATCCGTAGATGACTGACTCTCAAATCCAAACGGCACTTCAAAAGGAGGCTGATGAACGAACTGATTACTCGCAGCGCGGCATTGGAGCCGTCCACCTTCGACGCGGAGAATCGCACCGTGTCGGTGGTGTTCGCCTCGAACGCGCCGGTCCGCAGGATGGACATGGACGGCGTGTACGAGGAACGGCTCGAACTGACACCGGCCGCCGTGGATCTCTCCGAACTGATCGGCGGCCCGGTTCTCAACTCGCACAACCGCTCCGACGTGAACGCGGTGTTGGGCGTGGTGGAGTCCGCACAAGTCGACGGCGAACGCGGCGCCGCCACCATTCGCTTCAGCGAGCGCGCCACGGTGCTCATGAACGACGTGCGCCAGGGCATTCTGCGCAGCGTGTCCGTGGGCTACGTGATCAACCAGCGGCGCGTCGACAAGGACGCCGCCACCGGCGTGCGCACGATCACTGCGACGCGCTGGACCCCGAAAGAAATCTCCTTCGTCGCCATCCCTGCGGACCCGGCGGCGAGGGTGAGAGGAGAAATGATGGAACAGACCAACGAAAACGAAATCCGGACGATTGCTCAGATCGCCGGCCTCGATGCCGCCGACATGATCGGCCGCAACCTGACCCTGGACCAGGCCCGCGCCGAGGCGTTCGAAGCCATGAAGCGCCGCGCCGGTCCTCCGATCCGTACCGCGCAACCTGCCGTGGTTGCCGCCGGCTACGACGACCCCATGTTCCTGCGTGGGGCGATGGCCGACGCCGTCTTCTCCCGGCTCGATCCATCGCACAAGCCGGGCGATGCCGCCCGGCCGTTCATCGGCCGCAGCATGGTGCGGTTGGCCGAGGAGGTCCTGCGCGTCCGCGGGATCGAAACCCTCGGACTCTCGGATGCGGCCATTGTCGAGCGCGCCCTGCACTCCACCAGCGACTTCCCGCTGCTGTTGGGCGATGTCGCCAACAAGGTGCTGCGGGCTATGCTCGCGGCGGCGCCCGCCGCCATCAAGCAGATCTGCCGCCAGACCACGATCCCCGACTTCCGGAACCGCTACTCGCTCCAGATCAGTGAGGCGCCCACATTGGAGAAGGTGAACGAGTTGGGCGAGTTCAAGTCGGGCACCATCGCCGAGGGACGCGAATCCTACAAGCTCGACACCTATGGCCGCATCTTCGGCATCAGCCGCCAGGCGCTGGTGAACGACAACCTCGGCGCGTTCTCCGACATCGGCCGGCTGTTCGCCGCTTCGGCCGCGCAATTCGAGGCGCTGTTCATCGTGGACCTGCTGACCGCCAACAACGGGCTGGGCCCGGTGATGTCCGACACCAAGAAGTTGTTCGACGCCGCGCACGGCAACCTCGCCGCGAGCGGAGGGGCGATCTCCGACACCACGCTTTCGGCGGCGCGCCTGGCGCTGCGCTCGCAGAAGGGCCTGGACGGAAGGACCCCGCTCGACATCGCGGCGAAGTTCCTGGTGGCGCCGGCCGCCCTGGAGACCACCGCCGAGAAGTACCTCGCCTCGATCTACCCGGCGCAGGCCTCCAATGTCAATCCGTTCGCCGGCAGGCTGACGCTCCTGGTCGATCCCCGGCTCGATGCGAAGTCGGCCACCCGCTGGTATGTCGCGGCCGATCCCAACCTCGCGCCCAGCATCGAGTACGCGTACCTTTCCGGACAGGAGGGCGTTCAGGTTGAGACTCGCGCGGGCTTCGAGGTGGATGGCATCCAGATCCGCGCGCGGCTTGATTTCGGCGCGGGCGCGCTGGACTTCCGCGGCATCTACGCCAACCCCGGAGCGTAGCCGATGGCGCTCACGCTCACACAACTTGAGGAGATGCGCGACGCCCTGCTGACCGCCATCGGCAGCGGAACGTTGCGGGTCGAGTTCGGCGAGCGCAGCCTCACCTACCGCTCCACCGTGGAGATGCAGGCTGCGCTCGTCTCCATCGAACGCGAGATCGAGAAGCTTGGCGGCGGTCCCGAACGGCCCCGCCAGATTGTTATCACACCGAAAGGAGTCTGATTCATGAAGAACTACGTACAGGAGGGCAAGACCGTGATGGTCACCGCGCCGGCTGCGGTCGCGAGCGGGCAGCTCGTCGTAGTGGGGTCTATCGTGGGCGTCGCGGCCTTTGACGCTGCGTTGGGCGCCGATGTCGAGGTGGTGACGCAGGGCGTGTTCGAGTTGCCCAAGATCTCCACCGACGTGATCGCTCAGGGCGACAAGCTGTACTGGGATGCCGGGCAGTCCAAGCTCACCAAGACCGCTGGCACCGGCAGCAAGCCCATGGTGGGTGTCGCGACGACCGCGGCCGGCAACGGCGTCACCACCGTGAACTGCCTGTTGATGCCGAGCGCGCAGACAGGGCCGGCGTAGAACCGAAGCAGCCGTAGCAGGGTGGCCACTCCAAAACGTTTGGAGTGGCCTTCGTTCTTTCTGGTGCAAGACATGATCGACACGAAAGCGCAGACGCCGGTGATGACGCTCAAGCAGGCCGCCGACTATTTGCAGATCTCCAAGGCGCACCTGTCGAACGTGATCAACGGCAAGGTCCCCGAGGTGCCGCCGCTCCGGTGCTTCCGGGTGGGGCGCCGCGTCCTGATCAAGCGCGAGTGGGTGGACGAGTGGATGGAGTCCGCCGGCCTGGAGGCAATCCGGTAATGGCAATATCCGGGGCATTCCAGGAGTCAACGCCTTCGGCGCAGGAAAGAGGCAAGAGAATGCGTCGAAAGCGTTTCCAGAAGGGCAGCCTGCAAGCCCGCAAGCACGGGCGTCACTGCGTGTGGGTTGCCTCCTGGTGGGAAGACGGCAGCCGCCGGTCCAAGGTGCTCGGGTTGTGCTCGAAGATGACGAAAGGGGATGCGGAGTCCGCGATGGCGGCCATCCTCCAACCGATCAACGAGGGCACATCCCGTGGACCGAGGCCGGTGTACACCTTCGAGCGGTTCGTCGAAGACGTCTACCTGCCCCATGGCCGCCATGGGTGGAAAGAGTCGACCGCAGGGACCTCGGAGCAGATCATCAAGACCCATCTGGTCCCGGAGTTCCGCAGCGATCTTCTTCACACGATCCGGCGCGAGCGGTTGCAGGAGTTTCTCGACCGCAAAGTGCGGGAGCTCTCCTACAGCGTGGTGGCTCATCTGCGATGGTTCCTGAACGGGATCTTCAAGCTGGCGTGGTCGGACGGTTACATTTCCCGCAACACCGCCGCCGAGCTGAGGATTCCCAAAAAGTGCCAGCCGGGACGCGACGTGCGCCCGCTGACGGAAGAGGAGGTGATGAAGTATTTGGAGGTCTTCGACCTCCGCGAGAAGTTGATCGCAAGGCTCGCGATCTTCGAGGGCATGTGCCCGGGCGAGATCCTGGCGCTCCGGTGGAAGTCGGTCACCAACGAGACCATCACGGTGGCCGAGCGCGTCTACAAGCGGGTGCTCAACACGCCGAAGAACGGCAAGACACGCGAAGGCGCGATCTCCGGCGGCACGCTCGAGTTGATGAAGGAGTGGGCCGGGCTGGCGCAGGACCCGTCCCCGGATGGGTTCGTGTTCCCCTCGGAGAGGGTCACCACGCCGCTGTCGCTGGACAACCTCTGGCGGCGGTTCATGTTCCCGAAGCTGGACAAGATCGGCCTGGGCTGGGCCACCTTTCAGGTGCTCAGGAAGACCAACGCCAGTCTATCCAAGAAGGCGGGCGTCGATCCGAAGGTCGCCTCCGACCAGAGGGGTCACCGACTCGGCGTCAGCCTGGAGGTCTACACCAGCTCGGATCTGGAGCAGAAGCGAGCCGCACTCAGGAGACTCGAAGCCGCGGTGCTTCGAAAACCGCAACCCCAGCCGTCAGCATGGCGCAAGTCGGCTTAATGGAGTAAACGGAGTAACGAGGAATTGGCGGGTTGCCCAAAATGGCGCCTAAGTCTGTGAAAACATGGAGCGGGAGACGGGACTCGAACCCGCGACGTTCAGCTTGGGAAGCTGACATTCTACCACTGAATTACTCCCGCTCAGGAGGCAGTGGCTACCCCTATTCTACACAAACCATCCCGCCAGGGAAGCCCGGAAACAGCCCTCCCGCACCGCGCCGCAGCGCTATTCCCGGAACGGCGAGTCCCATGCCGCCCACGGCACGTTACGGATGAGCGGCGCCTCCACGAAGAAATAGCGAACCTGAATCGCAGATGCTCACCCCTTCTTGCACGGCAAGGGCCCTGCGCGCGTCATTCCCATTAGAGGCAGGTGAACTGCGTCCATGCCCGAGTACGCCCTCAAGTACGCCGACGCCCGCGGCGAGATCCGGCAGGAAATCGTCGAAGGCGCAAGCGAACAGGAGATCCGCGACCGCATGGCGCAGCAGGGCTTCCTGGTCTATTCGCTGCGCCCCCGCGCAGCGCCCGGCCTGGCCCCCAAGGCGGGCCGCGCCCGCAAGCTCGACATCGAGAAGTTCCTCATCTTCAACCAGCAGTTCGTGACCCTGTTCCGCGCAGGACTGCCCATTCTGAAGTGCCTCGATCTGCTCGGCGACCGGCTCACGGACTCGAAACTCGGCCCTGTCGTCCGCGAGATTCGCGACGACGTGAGGAAGGGCTCTCTTCTGAGCGAAGCCTTCCAGCGCCAGCAGATGTTCCCTCCCGTCTATGTCACCTCGATCATGGCCGGCGAGCGCAGCGGCGCGCTCGGGGAGGTGCTGGAGCGATACCTCGCCTACCAGCGGCTGGCCCTCGCCGTGCGCAAGAAGATCCTTCTGTCTCTGATCTATCCCAGCGTCCTCGTGCTGCTCGTCATCGGGCTGATCGTCTTCCTGGTGACCTTCGTGGTGCCGCGCTTCGCAGAACTCTACTCCACCACCAATGCGACGCTGCCGGCGCCCACGCGCATCCTGATCTGGGTGGGCCTGGCGGCGGAGCAGTTCCTTGTCATTGGCGCCGTGGCGCTTCTCGCCGCCATCCTCGGCGGGCGCTACTACCTGCGCACGGACGCAGGGCGCGCGCTGGCGGACCGCATCAAGGCGCGCACCCCGGTGCTCGGCGAGATCTGGCTGAAATACCAGGTGGCGCAGCTCGGGCGTCTCCTGGCCACGCTGCTGTCCGGCGGAATCCCGCTGGCTCAGGGCATGGAGACGGCGTCGCAGTCGGTCAACAGCCCGCTGCTGCGCGCGGCGCTCGCGCAGGCGCTGAAACGAGTGAAAGAGGGGCAGACGCTGTCGGGCGCGCTGGCGTCCACAGGGCTGTTCCCGGGGCTCGCCATCGACATGATCGAAGTGGGCGAAAGCACCGGCGCGCTGCCGCAGATGCTCAACAGCGTCGCCGAATTCTATGAGGACGACGTCAACACGCGCATGCAGGCGGCCCTGTCCCTCATCGAGCCGGCGATCATGATCTTCATGGGCCTGTTCGTCGCCTTCGTGCTCGTCTCGCTCTACCTGCCCATCTTCTCGCTGGCCGACGCCATGAAATAGGAGCTTTCGAATGGCAACCAATGGCTTGAAACCCGGCGCTCCGGAGCAGGAGATCGAACAGGCGAAGCGGCTCGCCGCCCGCTACCGCTGCGAGTTCGTCGACCTCAAGGCGGCCAAGATCGACAGCGAGCTGTTCAAGTCGATCCCCGTCGATCTGATGTTCCGCTACAACTTCGTGCCGCTCGCCGCATCCAACGGCGTTCTCGAGATCGCTCTGGCCGACCCGCGCCATCTCAACCTCGTCGACGAGCTCTCCATCCTGCTCAAGAAGAAGCTGCGCGTCAAGGTCGCCGCCCTCAGCCAGATTGCCGACCTGCTGAAGAAGACCGAGCAGTCCCAGCGCGTGCTCGAGGAGATCACCGAAGGCTTCGCCCTCGATGTCGTGGGCGACGAGGAGACCGCCGACGAAACGCTCTCCATCGAGAGGCTCACCGCCCAGGACGCCGAGATCGCCCCGGTCATCAAGCTGGTCGACACAACCATCTTCAACGCGCTCGAGCGCCGCGCCTCCGACATCCACATCGAAACGCGCGACAATGAGGTCGCCATCAAATACCGCATCGACGGCGTCCTGCACTACGCCATGCCGCCCATCGCCAAGGACTGGCACTCCATGATCATCAGCCGCATCAAGGTGATGAGCGAACTCGACATTGCCGAACGCCGCATCCCGCAGGACGGCCGCTTCCGTGTCCGCTACAAGAACCGTCTCATCGACTTCCGCGTCTCCATCATGCCCACCATCCACGGCGAGGACGCCGTGCTCCGCGTGCTCGACAAGGAGTCGATGAGCGAGAAGTTCGCCCGCCTCACGCTCGACGTCGTCGGCTTCAGCGAACGCGACCTCGTCCGCTTCCGCCGCTACATCAAGGAGCCTTACGGCATGGTGCTCGTCACCGGCCCCACTGGCTCCGGCAAGACGACCACTCTCTACGCGGCCCTCAGCGAGATCAAGAACGACGAGGACAAGATCATCACCATCGAGGACCCGGTCGAATACCAGATCAAGGGCATCACCCAGATCCCGGTGAACGAAAAGAAGGGCCTCACCTTCGCCCGCGGACTGCGCTCCATCCTCCGCCACGATCCCGACAAAGTCATGGTCGGCGAGATCCGTGACCAGGAGACCGCGCAGATCGCCATCAACGCCGCCCTCACCGGACACCTCGTCTTCACCACCGTCCACGCCAACAACGTGCTCGACGTCATCGGCCGCTTCCTGAACATGGGCGTCGAGCCGTACAATTTCGTCTCGGCTCTCAACTGCATCCTCGCCCAGCGGCTTGTGCGCGTCATCTGCGATCACTGCAAGCGGCAGATCCGCTACGAAGACGGCTTCCTCATCGAAAGCGGCCTCAACCTCGACGAGTGGCGCACCGTGCCCATGTGGGAGGGCGCGGGCTGCTTCGAGTGCGGCGGCACCGGCTTCCGCGGCCGCACCGCCATTCACGAACTGCTCGATCTGAGCGAACACATCCGCGAGCTGATCCTCGAAAAGCGCCCGGCCACCGAGATCAAGCGCGCGGCCAAGGAGGAGGGCATGACCTTCCTGCGCGAGTCCGCTCTGGAAAAGGTCCGCTCAGGCGCCACCACCTTGCGCGAGATCAACAAGGTCACCTTCATCGAGGGCTGAATGCGCTGGCTGCACTGGCTCAAATCGCTTGTCTCCGATCCGCCCCCCGAGGCGGTCTTCGAGGTGTCTCCGCGCGGAATCGCCTGGGCCCGCACCCGCGACCCGCAGCCCGCCTGGACTCCCCTCGCCGAGGGCGCGCTCGAGGTCTCGCCGCTCGAAAACAACATCCGCAACGCGGACGCCTTCGCCGCCTCTGTGCGCGCTGCCGCCGGCAACGGCGAGCAGCGCAGCCGCAGGCGAGCGGCGCTGATCCTGCCCGATTACTGCGCCCGCGTCACCGTGCTCGATTTCGATTCCTTCCCCGCGGAGCCGGAAGAACAGCTCCAGCTCGTGCGATTCCGCATCCGCCGCGTGGTGCCGTTCGATGTCGAGCACGCCGTGGTGGCCTGCTTCCCGCAGCCTCGCGCCGGCGGCTCGAAGCGCATCGACGTCGTCGCCGCCGTCGTGAACATGGAGGTCGCCTCCCACTACGAAACGCCTTTCCGGGCCGCCGGGCTGCACTGCGGATTCGTCACCCTCTCCGCCCTGGCCGCGCTCTCGCTTCCGCCCGCGGCGGCGCCCTTCGACGCCAACCCCCGCGTGGTCGCAAAGCTCAGCGGCGACACCCTCGCCGTGAGCCTGCTCGAAGAGACGCGCCTGCGCCTGTTCCGCTGCGTCCAGATCGGCGCCGACGGGCTGGAAGAGGCCACCGGCGTCCTCGCCACGACCCTCGCCTACGCCGAAGACGAACTCGGCGAGCGCGCCGCCGCCTTGCAGGTTTGCGGGCTCGCGCCCGGCCAGCAGGAATGGCTCTCGCGCTGGCGCGAGGAGTTCGGCATTCCCGTGTGCGGCATGCGCGGCCGCCTCGGCGAACCCGGCCCGCACAACGCCGGGCTGATCGGATATCTGGAATCCCTGGAGGCCGCATGAGTCCGCCCCGTGTCCATCTCCCGCTCAACCTCGCCAGCGAGCCCTTCCGGCGCGACCGCCCGATCCTGGCCGCCTCCGCCGCCACGGCTGTCCTGATGCTCGGCGTCCTCGCCACGCTCGTGATGCTGATTCTCGAGCAACGCGCACTCGCCTCCGACAGCCGCGCACAGGCCGCCGCCGTCGATGCGCAGCTCCGCGCCGCCTCCGCCGAGCAGGCACAGATCGAAGCCCGGCTTCGCCAGCCCGGAAACGCCGAAGTGCTCGACCGCAGCGCGCTGTTCAACGCCCTCATCCTGCGCAAGAGCATCTCCTGGACGTTACTGTTCTCCGATCTCGAAAAGGTGATGCCTGGCAACGTCCGCCTCATCACCGTCCGCCCTTTTCTGTCCTCCAGCAACGAGGTGCAGCTTGACATGGTGGTCGGCGCGCAGTCGCCCGATCCGGTCATCGAACTCCTCATGCGCCTCGAACGTTCGCCCTCCTTCGGCGCGACATCCCTGCTTAGCTCGTCGCCGCCGACCCAGAACGAGCCCCTCTACCGCTACCGCGTGAGCGTGAGCTATGCCCAGAAACTCTGACGCCCGCTGGAGAGCCTGGCTGCGCGACCCGCGCCACGCCGTGCGCACGGTGCTCGGGGTGCTCCTGCTGGCCAACCTCGCCGCCGCCTGGTTCGTCTTCCACACGCCCGGCGGCACCGTGGAAGAGCTCGAGAGCGAGCTCGCCGGCAAGCGCCGCCAGCTCCTGCTCCGGCGGCAGGCGGCGGAGCGCCTGAAAGCGCAGGCAGCGAAGACGCAAGCGGCGCGCGATGCCGGAGAGACATTCCTCCGCGACTTCTTCTTGCCTCGCCAGCACGCCTACTCCCTGCTCGAAATCGAGCTGGCCAACGCAGCCCGCCGCTCGGGCGTGCGCCCCCGCGAACGCAGCATCTCCTTCGAGCCCATCGAAGGCAGCGAGACGCTCGGCGTGCTCAACATCAACGCCGGCTTCGAAGGCACCTACGCCGACCTCATCGAGCTACTGTACGCCCTCGACCGCTCGAAGCGCCTGCTGATTCTTGAGCAGCTCCAGGCTTCGCCCCAGCAAAGCGGCGCCACTCTCGCCATGACGCTGAAGCTCAACGCCTACATCCGCATGGAGGGGCCGCAGGAAGCCGATGAGCCGGAACTGATCAGCGCCGCACCCGCGCCGGTTGCGCCGGCCGCCGCGCCCGCTTCCCTGCCGGCCAAACCGGCGGCTCAACCCGCGTCCTCCGCGCCCGCTTCTACCACGCCGCCGCCGAAGCCTGCCGTGACCAGCGAACCGCGCTCCGGCCCCATGCCCCAACCGCCAACGAAACGCTTCTTCAACCGCCGCCGCCCGCAGGGCGGGGAGGAGGAACAATGAAACGGCCGCGCCTCGACATGAAACTCGGCGCGGAGCCGAAGAAGGTGGCCTTTCTGGCCGCTCTTCTCGTCCTTGCCGCGTATTTCTTCTGGCAGAATTCCGCCCCCGGCACATCCCCTTCCACGCCTTCGAGGCCCCGCGCCTCCGCGCCTGCGCCGGCCGGCGGCGCCGCACCGTCCGCCACTGCTGCCACAGCCGCCCGTCCGGGCGCCAGCAAGCGCGAGTTCCGCCCTTCGCTTGCGCCGCGCAAGGACGAGGACCGCTCCGGCATCGATCCCACTCTCCGGCTGGACCTTCTCGCCCGCCTCGAGAAAGTCCGCTTCGAAAGCGCCGGGCGCAATCTCTTCGAATTCGGCCCTGTAGAAGCGGTGAAGCCGAAGCTGCCGGAGCCGAAAATCGAGGTGAAAAACGAGCCCAAAATGATCGGACCGGAGCCGCCGCCTCCTCCTCCTGCGCCGCCTGTCAAGCCGCCCCCTCCTCCCATCCCTCTCAAGTTTTACGGAATCGCCTTGCCTGTCCGCGGCAACGACAAGCGCGTATTCTGTTTGCAGGGGGACGAAATCCTGACCCCGACCGAGGGCGACCTCGTGCAAAACCGCTACCGCATCGTCCGCATCACGCCCTTGTCGGTTCTGGTCGAAGACACGCAGTTCAAGCACCAGCAACAGATCCCGATCGACCAGCCGCCGCGTCCGGGAGGATGAGCCCATGAGATACCGGCGCCGCCAGAACCAGCGTGGGTTCGCCCTGCTGCTCGTTTTCGCCCTCGCCGCCGCGGCGCTGGTCATGCTCTACCTCGAAATGCCGCGCGTCGCCTTCGAACACCAGCGCGACAAGGAGGCGCTTCTCGTCGAGCGCGGCGAAGAATACGTCCGCGCCATTCAGCTCTACGTGGCGAAATTCCAGAAATACCCGCAGACCCTCGAAGACCTCGAATCCAACAGCAACATCCGCTTCTTGCGCAAGCGTTTCCGCGATCCCGTCACCGGCTCCGACGAGTGGCGCCTGATCCACGTCGACGCCGCCGGGCAGTACGTCGACTCGCTCGTGCATAAGCGCCAGGAACAGAAGAAGGACAGCACGCCCAACGTGCTTCAGTCCGCTGTGCAGGGAATCGGCGTCTCCGCGCAGGTGGTGGCGCCGGAAGGCGAGGCTGCGGCGGTGAACCCCGCCCTGCGGCGCACGGCGAGCGACCGCATCATTCCCGGACTCGCTCCCGGACAGCGGCCGGCGCAGGAACCCGGTGGCGAAGAGCCGGGCGCGGAGGCCGCGCAGCCCCCGGGTCAAGGGCAGGACCAGCCGCCCGAATCCCGCGCGCCTGTGCAGCCCGGATCGGAGACGCCCGTGCAAGGCGAACCCGGCAGCCCTGCCGCGGGCGCTCCGCAGCAGGCCCCGTTCCGCATGCCGGGCAACGTACCCGCCCCGCGCCAGCCAGGCGAGCCCGGAACGGCGCCGCCCGGTTCGCAAGCCCCGGCCATCGGTTCAGGCAGTTTCGGAATCGGCGCCGTATCGGCCACGCCTCCTCCTCCCGCCACCGGAGGGCCCGCCCCCGGCATGGTTGCGCCGCAGTCGCTCCAAACGGGCGCTTCCGGACCGGCGCCGGGAATGGGGCAGCGTCCCGGCGCGCCGAACGAAGCCCTGCAAGCCATCCAGCGCATCCTCACGAGGCAGCCCGCGCAGGGCCCCGGGCAGCAGGGCGGCGTGGTGCTCGGCGGCGGCATCGCCGGCGTCGCCTCCAAGGCGGACATGGAAGGCATCCGCACCTACAACGAGCGCACCAATTACAAGGAATGGGAATTCCTGTTCGACTTCCGCAAAGCGATGCAGGCCGCCGGCATGGGCGCCGGGCAGGGCGCGCCAGGGCAGGGCGCCCAGCAACAGGGAGGCCCCTTCGAAAGGCCCGGCCGCGGCGGCGCCTCCACCGGCGGATTCGGGCTCGGCGGTTTCGGCTCGCAGAGCGGCAGCAGCTTCGGAGGTTTCGGGTCTGGCGGCAGCCAGCCGAGGCCCGCGCCCGCGCCACGTCCCTGATTTCACCTTTCTGCCCGCAGCGCCTTGGCTATACTCGACCCATGATTCCCGCGCTCGTTGCCCTGTTGCTGTTCGATCAGCGGCCGCCCGCGGCCGAAGCGGCGCGCCGCTTCCGGCAATCCGGCGAGGCACGGCTGGTCCGCGAATACGCGGAACTGCTCTCCATTCCTAACGTCGCCTCCGACAAGGCCAACATCCGCCGCAACGCGGAGCACATCGCGCGCATGTTCGCCCGCGCGGGAGCGAAGACAGAGCTGATCGAGGCGCCGGGGGCGAATCCCGCCGTGTACGCGGAGGTGAATGTCCCCGGCGCAAAGCGCACGCTGATGTTCTACGCCCACTACGACGGCCAGCCCGTGATCCCGGAACGATGGGCCGGGGGCGCCCCGTTCACCCCGGTTCTGCGCACCGCCCCGCTCGAGGCAGGGGGCCAGCCGCTGCCGCTCGATCAGCCATCGTACAACCGCGAGTGGCGGCTCTTCGCCCGCTCCGCCTCCGACGACAAGGTCTCCGTCTTCGCCCTCTGGGCGGCGCTGATGGCACTGCAGGAATCGGGAATTCCGCTGAAGTCGAACCTCCGGTTCTTCTTCGAGGGCGAGGAGGAGGCCGGCTCCACGCATCTCCGCGCGCTGCTCGAACGGGCTGGCAGCCGCCTGAACGGCGGTGTGTGGATCCTCTGCGACGGTTCCGTGCATCAGAGCCGCAACCAGCGCATCGTCCTCGGCGCGCGTGGCGTGGCCACAGTCGAGATCGCCGTGTTTGGAGCCCGGCGCGGCCTCCACAGCGGCCATTACGGCAACTGGGCGCAGAATCCCGCGCTGCTCTTGGCGCGGTTGCTGGCTTCGATGACCGACGGCGAGGGGCGCGTGCTCATCAAGGGCTTCTACGACGACGTCGTGGCGCTCACTCCCGAAGAGCGCCGCGCCATCGCGGAGATTCCCCCCGTCGATGAGCCATTGAAGCGCGAGCTCGGCATCGCCGCCACGCAGCCCTTCGGCGGCTTGCTGCGCGAAAGCATCTACCAGCCCTCGCTCAACGTGCGCGGGCTGGAAAGCGGCGGCGTGCGCGAGCGCGCCTCCAACGAGATCCCGCCGGTCGCCCGCGCATCGATCGACTTGCGCCTGGTCAAGGGCGTCGACGGGAGGCGGCAAACCGCACGGGTCGCCGAACATATCCGCGAACAGGGCTTCTTCGTCGTGGAGGGGCGCGACCCAACCGAAGAGGAGCGCTTGCGCCATGCGAAGATCGCCCGCGTCGACGCCGATCCCGGCTACAACGCTCTCCGCACGCCGCTCGGCCTGCCGGTTGTGCAGGAGATCCTCTCCGTCGCGCGCGCCGTGCGCCCGCCCGTCTATCTCGAGCCGTCCTTTGGCGGCAGCTTGCCGCTTGTCGTGTTCGAGGAAGTCACACGGGCGCTGCTCGTCATCGTGCCGATCTCGAACCACGACGACAGCCAGCACACGCACAACGAGAACATCCGCCTCGGCAACCTCTGGGACGGCATCGAACTCTACGCCGCCCTGCTCGCCATGTGAGGTTGCTCACACGCCGCGCCGCGGACGGTTCACGCGCACATGGTCCGTATCTTGCCGCGGCTCGCCGTCGCATTCCACCGCCAGCGTCGTGATGGGACGGTCCGGCGGCGTCTCTGGCAGCCCAAGGAAACGCACGCGGAACTCGTCCTGCTCGAACTTCACCGGCGCGCCCGTCGCCAGCAGCTTCGCCGACAGCACCTTGTTGCGAAGTCCCGCGATCACAACGGTGCTGCCGGGCCAGTAATGCACATGCGCAAAGAGCGTGTTGCCCTTCCTCGTGAAGCTCATGTAGTTGGAGCGCGTCAGCGTGCAGGGGTCCGCCGTGTAAATGGCCGCGCCGTTGCGGCCGAGCCACGCGCCCATCTCCGTCAGGATCTTGATGCTCTCCGGCGGCACGCTCCCGTCGGGCATCGGCCCGATGTTGAGCAGATAATTGCCGCCCAGGCGCGCGCAGGTGATCAGGTTGCGCAGGCACTGCCGCGCGCTCTTCCAGTTGTCGTCCGCCTTGTGGTAGCCCCAGCTGTCGTTCATCGTCATGCAGGACTCCCAGTTGCGGCCCTTCGAAGCCTCGATGCGCTGCTCAGGCGTGTCGAAGTCCTCCGGCACGCGGCTGCGGTTGTTGATGACGATGTCCGGCTGGAGCTTCCGCACCATCTGGTTCATCTTCAAGCTCTCCCATCCCTCGGCGCTCAGCGGCCACGGGACGTCGTACCACAGGATGTCGATCTTTCCGTAGTTCGACATCAGCTCGCGCACGTGCGTGTGGATGTAGTCGACGAAGCGCCGCCGCGCCGCTTCGTCCTCGCGGCAGCGCGCGCCATCAGGATGGTGCCAGTCCATGAGCGAGTAGTAGAAGCCCACCCGCAGGCCTTCCGCCCGCGCCGCGTCCACGAACTCTCGCACCAGATCCCTGCCCGCAGCCTGCTTCGGCGCGCAGTAGTTCGTAGTCGAAGTGTTGAAGAGGCAGAAGCCCTCGTGGTGTTTCGTGGTCATCACCATGTACTTCATGCCCGCTTTCTTCGCCAGCGCCGCCCATTCGCGCGCCGGCCACGGCCTCGGCCGGAACCGCGCCGCCAGTTGCTCGTATTCGGCCACGGGAATCGCCTCGTTCTCCATCACCCACTCATGCCGGCCCAGCACGCTGTACAGGCCCCAGTGGATGAACATGCCGAAGCGCGCTTCGTGCCACCACTTCATGCGGCGCTCCCGGTCCTGCTCGGTACTCGTCTGCAAAGCCGGCACGAGCGCCGCGGCAGGGGCCAGTTTCAGAGAATCTCGTCGCGTTACTCCTTTGTTCAGCATGGCGATCATCCTAACACCTGCCCGGCCCCGTCCCGCTGCGCCGCCCCCTCGGGTTGTCGGTAGCATGTCAAGATGTCCGGTCTAACTAGCAAGTGAATTGTCCGCTGTTGCCTGGCGGGGTCGAGTTCCGCCAAGCTGCAGCCACCTGGACGG
>JBBIIK010000063.1:0-17272 GCA_037446555.1 Acidobacteriota bacterium | reverse complement strand
GCGAGTCAGGCCGGAACCACCGCCGGCAGATCGTGCACGGTCTCTTCCCAGCGTCAGCCACGGTGATCCATCAGATCACCGCGCCGGTCAGCAGAGTTCAGTTCAGTGGGTACTCAGATGAAGCAATGGTGGGTCACATCTGGGGAGCAAAGGTGGCTCAGTTCTCGCGAGCGCCGAAGCTGCGGCAGGTGGACGAGGAATTCAGGCAAGAGTTTGGAGGCCCGGGGGCGTGGCGGGAGCCGCTGATGAGTCCGAAGTGGCTGGAGGAACTGCTGTTTTTGCTGAGTTTTACGTTTCCGGCCGTCACCAGGGAAGAGAGGGCTTCCTGAAAGACATGGAGGAGCGCTTCGGCGGCGGTCGTTGGAGAAGAGGGTGGGCGAGAGGATCGAGCGCCCCGGATGCGCGGCCGGTGGCCGAGAGGCCGGATTCTGCGAAACTGTCAGAGCGCTCCGTCCCCTTGGAAAATACGCCAACTCGCCGTATCAGGCTGTCCCCTTGAGTGTCCTCGGGGGCGTGGCGGGAGCCGCTGATGAGTCCGAAGTGGCTGGAGGAACTGCTGTTTTTGCTGAGCTTTACGTTTCCGGCCGTCACCAGGGAAGAGAGGGCTTCCTGAAAGACATGGAGGAGCGCTTCGGCGGTAGTCGTTGGAGAAGAGAGTGGGCGAGAGGATCGAGCGCCCCGGATGCGCGGCCGCTGGCCGAAAGGCCGGTTTCTGCGAAACCGTCAGACGGCTCCGTCCCCTTGGAAAATACGCCAACTCGCCGTATCAGGCTGTCCCCTTGAGTGTCCCCTTGAGTCCACGGGCGCCGCGGCCGCCGCTGCCCGACTTTTTCAGCGCCGCGCCCGCGGCTTCCCTCCGGACCTCCTGCACGAAGCGCTTCATCGACCCAGCAACGTGCTCCAAAACCTGCGCCCACTCTTCCAGATGCCGCTCACCTTCCGGCGTCAGCCGGTACACGCGGCGCGCCGGACCGCTGTCCTCGATCTCCCATTCCGACACCACATGGCCGTTGACTTCCAGTTGCCGCAACGTTCGGTACATCGCGCCCCTCTCCACGGCGGCATCGGTCAGGGCATAGGCGGGCAGATCCTGCGCCAGATCGTAGCCGTAGGAGGCGCCCTTCTTCTTCAGCAGCAGCAGCACCACCGGCTCGACAAACCGGTAGAGGTTGCCCATGGCGCAGGTGCACGGCTGATTGCTGCCGTGTCTATGACACATCCGTCTCGGCAAGGCACAGCTCCTGATCGGAAGCGGAATACGTCGTCCGCAAAATAGATGCGACTTCCACCTGGCATGCTACCACGGCCGCGCCTCCTCATCGCAGTATTAACTGCGCCAGGGAGCCCCGCCGCCACCAGGTAGCCGAGCGGGCGGCCCCGCGTCAGCACGGACTCCAGCCGCCCCCTGTGAGCACATGCACGTACTCGATCAGCAGCATCATCGCCGCCACAAAGCCGGTGATCATCACCGACGTCAGGATCAAGTCCGCCATTGCAAGACCCTCCACTCCGGCGCCCTGCCTTCAGAGCTGTTCCCGCGCCGCCCCTAAGGCAGTTCCCAAACCGTTCCGCAACCAGCCTCCAGCACGAGCCCGGGGAAACGGCTGCAAAGAAAATCCCGGCCCCGTGCGCCTATGCAATGGCAGGCGCCGGTCACTTTCACGCCGCACCCTTCCAGCGCCGCGGCCGCACTCTCCAGTTCCGCGCTCGTGGCGCCCGCCAGATGAAAGCCGCCAAACACAGCATGCACAGGCCGCCCGCCGCCCATAGCCTTGCACCAGCCCAGCGTCGCGGCCAGGCCCGCGTGCGCGCAACCGGTGATCACCACCAGCCCGAGCGGGCTCCGGATCAGCAGAGCCTGTTCGTCTGCAAACGGATCCGGCACGCGGCATTCCGGATCCAGGAAAAACCGGCCCCCTCCGGACGCGACAGGAAACCGCCTGGGAATCTCGCCCGTCGCGATCACACCCGGTGCCACTTCCACCGCTCCCGCGTTCCGGCAAGTCCGGCTGGCAGCCAGCTCCAGCGCCGCGCGCGAATCCTCCGGCATCCCGATGGCGCGGTGCGGCGGCGCCGCACTGCGCGCGAACTTGGGCCGGAGAGCCACCGGATGCACATACACGCGCGCCGAACAGTTCCGCGCCAGCACAGCCGCCAGGCCGCCGGTGTGGTCATAGTGCCCGTGGCTCACCACCACGGCGTCGAGCTTCTCCAGCGGAAGGCTCAATAGAGCGGCGTTGTGTGCCAGCGCCTTGCCCTGTCCGGTATCAAAGAGCACTCGAAAACCGTCTGCCTCGACCCAGGCCGCAAACCCGTGTTCGGCCAGCAAGTCCGTGCGTGAAGCGCAGTTATCGGACACGATCACGATCCTGAGGCGCTGTGTCATGCGTGCGGTTCCCTCTTCCGGCCCTCCGCCAGGGCATCCGGCCCCGGCGAAAAAGGATGCGCGTCACATCTGAGATCAAGTATATTCTAGGTATGACTTACATCGATAGAGGTCTTTTTCAGTGAGAGTTGCCGTCAGCACGCGAAAGCCGTCCCCGGATGCTCCTGTCGAGCCGCACTTCGGCCATAGCCCGTGGTTCATGATCTACGATACGGACCGCGAGGCCTGGGATGCGTTCGAAAACGATCCTGGGCCGCCCGGCGCCAAAGGGGCGGGAATCAGGACGGCGGAGAATATCCGGGGCGCTGGCGTGCAGGCGGTGATCAGCGGGCGTCTGGGTCCGCACCCCCTGGACATGCTGCGCCGGGCAGGCATCACGGTTTGCCAGGCCAGCGGCATTTCCGCCGCCGCTGCCGCCGAGATGTTTCAGCGCGGTGCGCTGCCGGAGTACGTCGCTTCCCCGGCGGACCGGTGCCCGCACGATGTCCACGATGCAAAGTGAGTCACGCAGATTCGACGAAAGGAGTGGAAAGGTCATGCCAGGAAGGACTGATGGCGGCCGGCGCGGCCGCGGATTTGGCCAAACAAGAGGCGCGTGCGAGTCTGGCGCCTCCGGAGAAGGGCGCGGGCGGGGCATCTGCATGCGCCGCAGGGGCGGCGGCGAGCGCCACCAACTCGAGCGGCGCGCCGAGTGCCTGGAGCAGCGGCTGGCGGAGGTTCGCGCGAGGCTCGAGGCGCTGCGCAGCTCCGCGCCAGAACAGGAACCGCCGCGCCAATGAGCCGCGGCCGAAAGTGGCTTACTCCCTGAGATTCCGGTCCTGCAGGAGATCCATATGCGTCTTGCCATTCCAGTTTCCAATGGTGTCCTTTCCCGGCACTTCGGCCACGCCGAGAGCTTCTTGTTCCTCGACGTTGACCCCTCGAATGCAGCCATTCACAAGACGGCTGCGGTGCCCGCGCCTCCGCATCAGCCGGGCCTGCTCCCGGCGTGGCTGAAAGGTCACGGAACTGAAGTGGTTCTGGTGGGCGGCATCGGGCCGCGCGCGGTGCAGTTGCTGGAAGCGGAAGCAATCCGGGTTGTCAGCGGAGTCCCGGGCCTGGAGCCCGGCAAACTGGTGGAGGAGTTCCTGCGGGGCCGCCTGGCTGAGGGCGCTGATCCTTGCAATCACGGCCACCACGGGGAAGGGTGCAGCCACTGACCGGCGCGCCCCGTGGATGTCACGGGCGGGACGCCGAGCGCATCAAAAGGTGTGTGGCTGGTTCTTCTTCCCGGCCCGGGTTGTCCGGCGAGAGAGATCCGGTCGTCCTGACCGGATTCGATGCGGCCGCTCTCGCCGCCGCCGGAACTTTGGGCCGCCCCCTGAAATCGCGAGGTAAAGCAGAGTGCGAAAAGTCCTTCTGATTGGCGGCGTGGCCGGCGGCGCCACCTGCGCGGCGCGCCTGCGCCGTCTGGACGAGCACGCGGAGATCGTCGTGCTGGAACGCGGACCCTATGCGTCCTTTGCCAACTGCGGGCTGCCCTATTACATCGGGGGCGTCATCCAGGAGGAAGCGAAGCTGCTGCAGGCGTCGCCGGAGCTGTTCCTGCAACGCTTCCGCATCGACGTGCGCACGCAGCACGAGGCTCTTGCCATCGACCGCGAGAAGCGCGAGGTGACCGTCCGGGACCTCGTCAGCGGCGAGGAGTACCGCCAGCCGTACGATGCGCTGGTGCTCTCGCCCGGCGCCTCGCCCGTGGTTCCGCCCCTGGAAGGCGTGGGACTGCCCGGAATCTTCACCGTGCGCACGGTTCCGGACAGCGCGCAGATCCGCGAGTGGATCGAGCGCCATGGCGCAACGCGCGCGGCAGTGATCGGCGGCGGGTTCATCGGGCTCGAGATGGCGGAGAATCTCGCCCACCGCGGGCTTTCGGTGACCCTGATCGAAGCGGCGGAGCAGCTGCTGCCGCCGCTCGATCCCGAAATGGCCGAATACGTCCGCCAACGCGCGAGCGCGCACGTGGAGAACGTGCGCCTCGGCGATCCTGTGGCGGGCTTCGAGAAGGACTCGCGGGGCGGGCTGCTGGTGAAGACGCGCAGCGGCTTCCGCTTCGGCGCGGACCTGGTGATCCTATCCATCGGCGTGCGTCCGGAAACGAAGCTTGCGCGCGAGGCGGGGCTCGAAATCGGCGCTGGCGGCGGAATTCGCGTGGATGAGCAGATGCGGACGTCGGATCCGCACATCTGGGCCGTCGGAGACGCCGTGGAGGTGAAGAACGCCATCACCGGCGAGTGGCATCTGTGCCCGCTGGCCGGCCCCGCGCAGCGTCAGGCGCGCGTGGCGGCGGCGTCGATCTGCGGCCGCGAGGCCAGTTTCCGCGGCGTGCAGGGCACGGCGGTTGTCGGAATGTTCGGCCTGACTGCGGCCATCACGGGAGAAAGCGAGAAGTCGTTGCGCCGCGCCGGATTCACGGACTACGAGGCCGTCCACCTCCACCCAGGCCATCACGCCGGGTACTACCCCGGCGCGAAGCCCATCCACATGAAGCTGCTGTTCCGCCGCTCTGACGGGCTGGTGCTGGGCGCCCAGGCGGTGGGAGAAGCCGGTGTCGAGCGCCGCATAGACGTCATCTCCATGGCCATCCAGAAGGGCGCCACGGTGTTTGATCTCGAAGAGGCCGAACTCTGCTACGCCCCGCAGTATGGCTCGGCGAAAGATCCTGTCAACATGGCGGGCATGATCGCCTCGAATGCGATGCGCGGCGACATCGAAATCGCGCCGTGGAGCCGGCTCGGCGCGGGCGGGGCGGTGGTGCTCGATGTGCGCGAACCCGGCGAGCATCACGCCGGCACGATCCCCGGAGCGGTCAACATTCCGCTGGGGCAGCTGCGAGGGCGGCTGGAAGAGCTGCCGCGGGACCGCGAGATCCAGGTCGCCTGCGCCGTGGGGCAGCGCGCCTACTATGCCTGCCGCCTGCTGCGCCAGCACGGCTTCCGCGCCACGCTTCTCTCCGGCGGCTACCGGACTTACAAGACGCTGCCCGCGCCCTGCGCCGAATCCTCTGTGCAACGCTGAGGATGTGAGGAGGCGTAAACAATGAACGAAGGAGTTTCCGGCGGTGACGCCGCGGCGGCATTGCCCAACCGCTGCTTCGCCTGCGGCCAGGAAAACGCCATCGGGTTGAAGCTTGCCTTCGAGCGGCAGTCCCACGGCGAAGCCGTTGCCATATGGAGTCCTGCCGAGGCCCACGAAGGCTGGCCCGGCGTCGTCCACGGCGGGCTGCTCAGCACCGCTCTCGATGAAGCCATGTCCCATGCCCTGATCGCCGCTGGCCTCAGAGCGATGACCGCCGAGTTGCGCGTGCGCTTCCGCTCGCCCGCGCCCTCGGGCCGCCCGCTGTCGCTCAAAGGCTGGATTGTGCAGCGCGCCAAGAGGCTCGTGGAAGCCGAAGCCAGCATCACGAACGCCAACGGCGCCGAATACGCCCACGGCTGGGGACGCTTCCTCTGCGCCGTCCGGCCGGCGGACGATTCTTCCAGTCCAGGCTGCTGAACCTGCCGGGAAACTGCGCCTCCTCCGCTCCCCCAGGGCGCCTGTCCGGCGCGAACCCGCGGCTCCGGGCGCGCCGCTTGAGGGACGAAGCACCGGAGAAGTTTGCGGAGAGCAGTTCGGAACCGGCCCGCAGCACTGTTTTCCCTTCCCCACAGGCTTTGCGGTGGGTTTCTTTCCCTTGGTGCAGGAATGTGAATCAGGATTAATTACAAAAGCGTTACAAATTCATTGTTCCGGGCCTGAATCAGTGATAGCGTTGAGACCCGGAGGGTCGACCAGACATGAGAGCGCGACTGATTCTGACCGCCGCCCTTTTCTGGCAGGCGGCGTTGGCCCAGACTTTCACTGGCACCGTGACGGGGCTCGTCACCGACAGCACCGGCGCCGTGATCCCTGGAGCGGAGATCACCGTGCTGAACAGGGACACCGGGATCCGCACGTCGGTCACAACCGATGCCAGCGGGAACTACGCCGCCACGCAGCTGCCCCGCGGCAACTACCGCGTGGAAGCCGTAGCCAAAGGCTTCAAAAGGCTCGTGCGGGAAGGCATCCTGCTGCAAATCCAGCAGACGGCGCGCGTGGATTTTCAGCTGGCTGTCGGGGAATTGGCCGAGTCCGTTCTGGTCACAGCGGACGTCACGAGGCTGGAGACGGAAACCGCGACTCTGGGGAAGGTCGTCGACAACCGCACGATCGTGAACGTGCCCCTCAACACGCGCAACGTCTATTCGCTCGTCTTCCTGACACCCGGCGTCACCGGAACCGTCGGAAACAGCTATGGGGAGATGCGCTACTCGGTCAACGGGGCGCGGGCGCGCACGATGGATACGATGATCGACGGCGTGTCCGCCGCGCACCCGACGGTGAACGGATTCAACGGTATCTCGGTCTTTCCCTCCGTGGACGCGATCGAGGAGTTCAAGCTGCTGGGGGCCACCTACCCGCCCGAGTTCGGGCGTTCGCTCGGCAGCGTGCTGAACATCGTGTTCAAATCGGGCACGAACCAGTTTCACGGCAGCGCCTATGAGTTTCTTCGCAATTCGGCGCTCGACGCCAACAACTTCTTCGACAACCGCCGCGGCCAGCCCCTCCTGAGCTTCAAGCGGTCGCAGTTCGGCGGCGTGTTCAATGGCCCGGTCCGCCGCGACAAGACGTTCTTCATGGTTTCGCTGGAAGCGCTTCGCGAGCGCCGCGCCGCTTCCACCATGACAAGCGTTCCCACGGAACTGGAACGAAGGGGCGACTTCTCCCAGACGCGCACTTCCACAGGCGCGGCCATCACCATCTACGATCCTTTCACCACGCGCCCCAACGCTTCCGGCAGCGGCTATATCCGGACCCCGTTCTCAGGCAACTTGATCCCCCAGGCGCGCTTCGATCCCGTCGCCGTGAATGTCATGAAGTACTACCCGCTGCCGAACACGGCGCCCTCGGGCCAGTCCAACAATCAGAACAACTGGGCGATGAGCGGGTCGAAGCCTCTCGACATGACCATGTCGGACTACCGCATCGACCACGTCATCAGCCCCACCCAGCGCATCTTCGGCCGTTACTCCACCCGCCTGAACGACGACAAGGCGACCCGCTTCTTCCCGAACGATGTCCAGGTGGCCGAAGGGCGCATCAACCAGGAGGACCATGTCCACGGAGCCGTGGTCGACTACACGAACACTCTGAATCCCACTACGGTGCTCAATGCGCGCGTCGGCCTGGCGCGCACCCTGTATGTCTACGCCAACCAGTCCCTCGGCTTCCAGCCGTCGAGCCTCGGGCTGCCGAAGTACATTGACACCGCCGTCGACCGCTGGCTGTTCCCCGCCTTCAGCGTCACCGACTAAGGCAGCCTGGGCGGCGGCGACCACCGCAATAACGGCTTTATGACGTACACCGCCGTGGCCAGCGTCAACAAGACGCGCGGCAGGCACACCCTCAAGGCGGGCACGGATCTGCGGATGATGCGCGTCAACGTGTTCGAGGCCCGCAACGCCACCAGCTACAGCTTCACCCGCGGCATGACCCAGGGGCCCAACCCGAACCAGTCCAGTCCCACCGCGGGCAACGGCTTCGCCTCTCTGCTCCTTGGCACGGGCGCCAGCGGTTCTCTTCAAGCCAACTACAAGAATGTCGCCACCCAGAGCTTCTACATCGCCGGCTACTTCAACGACGACTGGCGCGTGACTCCCAAACTCACACTCTCCCTCGGCCTGCGCTGGGACATGGACACGCCGCGAACCGAGCGCTACAACCGCACCAACTACTTCGATCCCTTCGTCCAGACCCCCGTCTCCCAGATCATCCCGGGCGTCAGCGGCGGACTCGTGTTCGTTGGCGTCGACGGACGCCCCAGGACGCAGTTCGTGGCCGACAAGAACAACTGGGCGCCGCGCATCGGCCTGAGCTGGCAGTTCCTCCCCAAGACGGTCATGCGCATTGGCTACGCCCACATCTACGGCCCGTCCCAGCAGGCTGCCGCCGGAACCATCGGAACCATGGGCTTCCGCGTGGACGACTCCTGGGTGGCTACGCTCGACGGCATCACGCCGAACTTCCTGCTGCGCGATCCCTTCCCGAACGGCATTGCACAACCAAAGGGCGCGTCGCTCGGCGTCCTCACACAGTTCGGCAACCGCATCGAGGCGACAACCACCGACATCTTCTCCCCGTGGACGCGCCAGGTGAACTTCAACATCCAGCGCGAGCTGCCTCTCGACACGCTGCTGGAAGTCGCCTATGTGCATACGCGCGGATTCCATCTCCACCGCAATCAGGAGAGCGGCCTCAGCCTGAACCAGCTCGATCCGAAGCTCATGGCTCTGGGCTCGGCGCTCAACCAGCAGGTGGACAACCCGTTCTACGGGAAGGTCTCCGGCGGCGTGCTCAGCGGCCCCAAGACGACGCGGGCGCAGCTGCTCCGCCCCTATCCCCAGTTCACCGACATCATCCCGATCTACTCGATCGGCGCCAGTTCGTTCTACCACTCGCTCCAGGTGACCGCGAACAAGCGCTTCTCAAAAGGCCTGCAAATGCAGCTCGCCTACACCTGGGCCAAGTCGATCGACGATGGCATGAGCCACCAGGACAGCTACAACATCCGCGCGGACCGGGCGCTGTCCGACATCGACATCGCCCACCGTGCCGTCATCGCCGGCGTCTACGAGCTTCCCTTCGGCCGCGGCCGCCACTGGGGCGGCGGCATGCCGAAGTGGCTCGACCTCGTTGTCGGCCGCTGGCAGTTCAACGGGCTCGTCAATCTCTCCACCGGCACGCCCATCGGCATCTCGGCTTCCAACAACGCCGGCATCTTCAATCAAGCGATCCGCGCCAACAACAACGGCAAGAGCGCCAAACTGACCGGACCCGTTCAGGAACGCCTGAGCCGGTACTTCGACACATCGGTATTCTCCCAGCCGGCGGCATTCACCTTCGGCAACACCGGTCCGCGGCTGCCCGACGTCCGAAACGACGGCAGCTACAACTGGGACCTCTCGTTATTCAAGGACTTCGTGCCCGTCGAGCGCGTCAGGATCCAGTTCCGCGGAGAGTTCCTCAATGCATTCAACACACCGCGCTTCGGCAACCCGAACACCAGCGTCACGTCGAGTTCGTTCGGCGTGATCACGTCGCAGGCCAACGCGCCCCGGCAGATCCAGTTCGGACTGAAGGTCCTGTTCTGAAACCACCCTGCCGCGCGGGCGCTCCCGGCGCCCGCGCGGCTCCTCAACAGCTTCCGCCTGTGGTCTGATCCGGGCACTTCCCGGCCGGCCCCGAATTTTCCGGGTGCGCAGGCTGCCCGCTGGCGCCGCATCTCGGCCTTCATCGCCTGACGGCGTGTGCTGCTCCGCCCGCGCCTGCAGCCTACATCTTCGGCGCGTAGTATCCCCGCCGCGCGCGCACAAATAGGTCCTTGCGCCCGCGCACGCGCAGCTCCACCGGATGGAAGCGCCCGTCGGTGACCAGCGGATCGGGGCGGTAGAGGATGCTGTACTGCGAGCGCAGCTCGTTGGCGATGTTCTCGAAGTCCTGCGCGAGGTCTTCGGCCTTGAACGGGAAGAAGGCGCGTCCGCCTGTTTCGCGGGCGTAGTACTTCAGCACCTTGTCGCCATCGGTCTCCACGCGGCTGATGTTCGTGGAGATGGCGTAGATCACGGTTTCGGCGCGGTAGGCCATTTCCAGCGCCTGATCGCGCGTGAAGCGCGAGGAGTTGTCCTCGCCGTCGCCGATGATGATCACCGCGCGCCGGTACTTGTAGCGCGGCTCATCCACCATCAGGTGGTCGCGGCAGGCCAGGTAAAGGGCCTCGTACATTGCCGTGCCGCCGCCGGGGCGCAATTCGCGCAGCTTCCTGGACAGACGGTCCACGTCATCGGTCAGCGGGACGATCAGCTCCGGCTCAGTGTGAAATGCGTAAATCAGCGCCTTGTCGACCTTCGGCCGGATGACGCGCTGGAGGAACTCCGCCGCAGCTTCCAGCTCGAAGCGGAAGCGGTCGCGGATCGAGTTGCTGACGTCGATCAGAAGGGCGATGCGCAGCGGCAGGTCGGACTCGGAGGAGAATTCGATGATGTTCTGCCGCCGCTTGTTCTCGATGAGGTCGAAGTCGTCGCGGGCCAGGTTATTGACGAAACGCCCGCGCCGGTCGGTGACCGTGAACAGGATGTTGACGCGGGTCACCTCCAGCTTGATGGTTTCGTCCATCTCCTGGGGAGGCGGCTGGACGAATGCCGTGCGCGCCACAGCGGTAGGAGCGGCGGCGGCCAGCAGTGGCAGAAACGCGCGTCTCTTCATGTCCTGACTTCATTATCCGTGCAGGCCAGCGCCTGTTTCCACCGGGCCAGCTCATCCGGCAGCGGCGCCTCGACCGCCACACGCTCGCCGCTGGCAGGGGAAGTGAAGGCGATCCGCGCCGCGTGCAGCCACGGGCGCCCCAACGGCGCCATTCCCGCGGGGCGCGCCGCCGCGCCGTAGAGCGTGTCTCCCGCCACCGGGTGGCCGATCGACGACAGGTGGACGCGGATCTGATGCGTGCGCCCCGTGCGGATGCGCACCTCGAGCAGCGTGAACTTCTCGAAGCGCTCCAGAACGCGGTACTCGGTGAGAGCCTCGCGCCCGCGCCCCGTGCGCGCCGTCATGCGCGTGCGCCGCACAGGGTCCCGTTCAATGGGGCGGTGGATGACGCCCTGCTCCGCCGCCACGCGGCCTTCGACGAGCGCCAGGTAGACCTTTTCGACCGTGCGCGAGGCGAACTGGTGCGCGAGGCTCCGGTGCGCCGCCTCCGTGCGCGCCACCAGGATCACGCCGCTGGTTCCCTTGTCCAGCCGGTGCACGATGCCCGGACGCAGCGCATCTCCAGCTTCCGAGAGCCGCCCGTAACGGTGGAGCAGCGCATTGACCAGCGTCCCCGAGAAGCGCCCCGCACCCGCGTGCACCACCAGCCCCGCGGGCTTGTTCACTGCTGCCACGGCCTCGTCCTCGTAGAGGATCTGCAGCGGGATCTCTTCCGGGAACGCGCGAAGGGGCGGGGGTTCGGCGGGCTCCACTTCGATGCGTTCGCCGGCGCGGGTCTTCCAGGACGCCTTCTTCGCCGCGCCATTGACGCGCACCCGCCCCTGTGCGATCCACTCCTGGATGCGGGAGCGGCTCTGGCCCTGCAGGCGCGCGGCCAGAAAATGATCCAGCCGCAGGCCCGCCTCCGCCTCTCCGACAGTGAACGCGATCACGCTTTCAGCCTACAGCGGCCCGCGCAGGGCGCCCGCGGCGGCGCTCAGTTGTGGTGCGGGTTGGGCTCGTCGCGGTGGATCTTGCCGTCGCGGATGGTCACGATGCGGTGCGCGTATTCGGCGATATCGCGCTCGTGGGTGACCAGCACGATGGTGTTGCCCTGCTTGTGCAGGCGGTCGAACAGGGCCATGATTTCGGCGCTGGTGGCCGAGTCGAGGTTTCCGGTCGGCTCGTCCGCCAGCAGGATCGACGGGTTGTTGACCAGCGCCCGCGCGATCGCCACTCTCTGGCGCTGCCCGCCGCTGAGTTCGCTCGGCTTGTGGTACATGCGCTGCTCGAGGTCGGTCAGGCGCAAGGCGTGTTTGGCGCGCTCGATCCGCTCCTCGGCGGGCACGCCGGCGTAAATCAGCGGCAGCTCGACATTGTGCAGCGCCGTGGCGCGCGGCAGCAGGTTGAACGTCTGGAAGACGAAGCCGATCTCCTTGTTGCGGATGCGCGCCAGCTCGTCGTCGCTCAGGTCGCTCACCAGGTGGCCGTTGATGAAGTAGTCGCCCTTGGTGGGCGTGTCCAGGCAGCCGATCAGGTTCATCAGCGTCGACTTGCCCGAGCCCGAAGGCCCCATGATCGCCACATACTCTCCGCGCTTGATCTCCAGGTCCACCCCGGAAACCGCATGGATCTCCTGGTCGCCCATGACGTAGGTCTTCCAGAGATCGTATGTGCGGATGACGATGTTGTTGCGCCGCAGCTCCTCGCCCAGAGCCTGCTTGTCGGTCAGTGCCGCCGTTGCCATAGTCCTATTCTCTCACGCGAATTTCCGCCGCCCGCTCAGCTTTCCAGCTTCGCCGGGGCTTTGTTGTCGACCTTCACCTTCGCCTGGTTCTTCAGCGTGCGGATCGCCTTGTAGCTGCCGGTCACAATCTCCTCGCCTTCTTTCAGGCCTTCGAGCACCTCGATGTCGGTGGCCCCGGTGATGCCCGTCTTGACTTCGCGGAACTCCGCCGCGCCGTTGCGCACCACAAAGACGCCTTGCAGCTCCTCTTTCAGCTTCTTCTGCCTTTCTGGATCGGCGTTCGCGGCCGCCTGAACGTTACCGGACTTCTTCTCCGGCTCCAGGTCGCCGCGCTGCCGCACCGTCAGCGCCTGGATGGGGATCGAAAGCGCCTTCTGGCGCGTCGCGGTGACGATCTTCGCCGTGCAGCTCAGCCCCGGCCGCGCCTCGTCAGGCGGGTTGTCCAGCGCGATCACCACCTTGAAGTCCTTCGCTTCCTGGCTCGACACCGCGCTCTGGCTGGCCGCCAGCCCGCTGGAGCGCAGGATCGCCGTGTTGCCGATCTCAATGACATGCCCTTTGAACACGCGGTTCGGCATCGCGTCGATGCTCACGTCGGCCACCTGGTCGAGCTTCACGTTGACGATGTCGGTTTCGTCCACCTTCACCTCGGCGGTGATCACGCTCATGTCGGCGATAGTCATGATCAGCGAGGCGGCCGAGTTCTGCACGCCGGGCACCACGGTCTCGCCCACCCGCACGGGCAGGTTGGTGACGATGCCGTCGATCGGGGAGATCGCGCTGTGCTTCTGCAGCACGTCCGCCACGCGATCCACGGCGGCGCGCACCTGGGCGACGCGCCGCTGCGCGGCCGCCAGTTGCGCGGCCGTCTGCTCGCGCTGCGCCTTCATTTGCGAGAGCCTGGCCTCGGCTTCCCGCAGCGCCGCCGCCAGCGCGTCGTATTGCGATTTCTTCGTTTCGAACTCCTGGCGCGCCACCAACTTGTCCTGGAACAGCTTCGACGCCCGCTCGTAGTCCAGCCGCGCGCGTTCCAGCTCGGCGCGGGCCCTGTCTACCCCGGCCGCCGCCGTCCGCAAGTTCTCGTCCATGGCGCGAAGCCCGGCCTCTGCCGCGCTCGACTCGGCCAGCGCCGAGTTCAACGCCGCCTGCTGCGCCTGCAGGTCGGCCTGCGCCTGCACAGATTCCAGCCGCGCCAGAACCTGGTTCTTCCGCACCCGGTCGCCTTCCTTCACATAGATTTCGACGATGCGCCCCATCACGTTGGCGCCGATGTTGACGTAATTGCGCGGCTTGATCTCGCCCGACGCCGTCACCTGGCTGACCAGATCCTGGCGCACGACGCGGCCTGTCTGCACGGTCACCGTGCCGTTCTGGCTTATCTTCACCTTGGCGAAGATCCCGCCCGCCACGGCCAGCACCAGGCCCGCGCCAATCATCCACTTCCACTTGCGTTTCACTGCAAACGATCTCCTGTCTGAAAAAGACGCTCCCGGAAGCCTGTTTGTTCTCGAAAGTTCTCAGACTTCCGCGCACAGGCCGCAGCATGGCCGGATCCGGAGCAGGCGCTTGTGAGCAACCACTAACTTTTATTGTAGACGCTGCGCCTGGGGCTCTGCACCGCCCGCGCGCCAACGTGGCGCGCTTGGCCGAAAGACTTGCGTAATTTCTAACCGGGCGAAGACTCTCAGGGAGCCGCATCCACCACCTGCCCACGCCCTCAATGTCTTCCGCGTCTTCACCTGCTCGACCCTGTTCCATCCCTTCCGGTGTGCCGCAGCCCATCGCCTCAGCCCGGGCGTTCGGGGCGAAACACCGCCCGCGTGGGGGCGTGTAGCGCTCGGGAATTCCCCGATTCCTCATCTCGGGCTAAAGCCTGAGTGCGGACTGGCCGATGGGAAGGGCGTGGAAGGCGCGCCCCGATTCGGAGCGCTGGCGGAAACGGCAGCCGGCCTGAGCCAGCAGATGCAGGCGCAAATGGTGTGGATGGCTCGCGCGCTCGAGTCCCGCTGGGCAGGCATCGACCGTCAGTTTCGCCGGCGATTGAAGGAACTGGGATACACGGCGCCACAGGCGGCATCGCTTGTGGAGATCACGCCCGGTGCGGCGGGCCAGATGCTGGCCGCGGGCCGCCCTCTCGCCGATTTCTTCGAGCAGGTCCGCTACCGGGCACGGCGCCTGGCGAAGCTCGACTTGGTCCCGGCGCGGGTGGTGGAAGCCCTGCGGGAGTACGACCACTTGGTGGACGAAGCAGGCCAGACTGTGTTCGGGCCAGCGGTCCAGGACGTCCGCTGGGCGCGCAACCAGTTGCATTTTCTGGTAGTTCTGACGCTCAATGACGCCTACTATCAGGTCCGCGAAGCCGAGAGTCAGACGTTCTATGAACTCTTCCGTGCCCAGACGGAAGCTGACAGCCTGGAACAACTGTGGGAGCGCTGCCTTGAGATTCTCAAGCGGTTCACGGGCGCCGCCGAGGCGGGCATCTTCCTCGGGAGCGCGAGCGGGGGCTGGCTGGCAGCGGCGGGGCTGGCGGAATGGAAAGGGAAGCGGGTCGAAGTGCCTCAGGGAGCCTGGAAGCTGTTGCGCCAGCCGCGGACGTTGACCCCGGGCCGCCCTGGTTCACAGGCCATCCTGGGTCCTGGCTGGGCGGAGAAATTTGTGACCGTGTGGTCGGTCCCGATGCACGCCGGCGAGCAACTCGGCGGCGTCCTGCAATTCGCCTTTCCCAAGACCTATGAGTGGCTGCCCCGGGAATTGGGCCTGCTTGAGGACGCGGCGGCTCGCTGCTGGCAAGCGGCCGAGAAGGCGCGGCTGACCGAGGAACTAGCCCGCCGCGAGCAGCAGGTGCGCGCACTGGCCGCACACATGGTGGAAGTGGAGGAGGCCGAAAGGCGGCGCATCAGCCGGGAGCTGCATGATGAGGCGGGCCAGTCGTTGCTCTACATCCGGCTTCAGCTTGAGATGCTCGAGCAACAGGGTGCCAGCGGCGGACCGCAGGTCCAGGGGAAGCTGCGCGAGCTGCGCCAGATGGTCGAGCACGGCATTCTGGAGATCCGCAGGCTCATCGCCGCGCTCAGCCCGGCCATTCTGGAGCAAATGGGACTGGCGGCCGCGCTGCGGCAACTGGCAGGCAGGTTCCGGCAATTGCATCCCGCCGAGGTGGCCGTCCATGTCCCGAGAAGGCTGGAGCTGCCCAAGAAGGTAGAGATCATCATCTACCGGCTGGTGCAGGAAGCGCTGAACAACATCGCGAAGTATTCGATGGCTTCCCATGTAAACCTTTCGGTGGAAACCGCCGATGGAGTGTTGAGACTTCTCGTAGAGGATGATGGCGTGGGTTTTGACGTGGAAGAAGCCTTCTCGCGGCAGGACTGTTACGGGCTGTCCGGTTTGAGGGAGCGCGTCAGCCTGCTCGGCGGAGCGCTGGAAGTGGAGAGCGTCCGGAAGGCTGCCGCGGAGGAGGCGCTGCGGGCCGGGCAACGGTCCGGGCCAGCGTGCCATGGCACCCGGATTCGCGTCACGCTGCCCGTCTCGGGCGGCCTGGACAGCCCGCCGGGGGGCGCCGGCCCGGCGGAAGCGGCATGTTCGCCGGCGGCAAGGCGCCGGCGAAGCGCGAAATGAGGAATCTCTGCGTTTGGGACTTGGGAGTGAACTATGGCAAAGATCCGAATTCTGCTGGCGGATGACCACACGTTGTTCCGGCAGGGCATCCGCCAACTCATCGCCTCCGAACCGGACATGGAGGTCGTGGGCGAAGCCGCCAACGGAGGAGACGCCGTGGACAAGGCGGCCGAACTCCGCCCCGACCTTGTGCTCATGGACATCGGCATGCCGGGCCTGAGCAGCTTCGAGGCGACGCGCCAGATCAAGAAGAACCGCCCGGAGACGAAGGTCCTCATCCTCACCATGTACGACGACGAGGACTACCTGGTCGAAGGCATGGAGGTGGGTGCCAACGGCTACGTCCTCAAGGACAGCCCTTCCAACCAGTTGACCGGCGCCATCCGCGACGTCTGCCGCGGCGGCAGCTACCTCAGCCCGCGCATGCTCTCCCAACTCGTCGATGACTTCCGTTCCCGGATCAAGTCCGCAAACCGCCTGCCGCGCTTCGCCACCCTCACCACCCGCGAACGCGAGGTTCTGAAGCTCCTTGCAGAGGGCAACTCGGTCAAGGAGATCGCCTGCGACCTCAACCTGAGCGTCAAGACGGTCGAAGCCCACAAGTTCAACCTCATGCGAAAGCTGGACATCCACAACAAGGCCCAGCTCGTGCAGTACGCCATCCAGAAGAAGATCATCAAGATCCCGAATCTGGCCTGACCTCTGTCAGAGGGCAGTGCTGCGCGCATCCAGACCTTCCTGAGCCGTTCCATCCCCTCCGCGGCTTGCCAGCCAGCGGAGGCACCTTCCGAGGGGCCCGCCCCAGTGGCGGGCCCTACTTTTCTCGCTCATCCCCCCAGCGAAGGGAACTGTCGCATCTGCCCCGCCCGGCTCCTCCCCACCCCTCTTGAAGGGCCGCGACCGTCAGGGAGCGGTCAAACCCACTTCCCGAACCCCCACGCATGTACCGCCAACCCCACAACTCCCCAACCCCAATTCCCCCGGGCTTCAGCCCGGGGGCAACTCCACAGCTCCTTTCCACTCCCGCCAAACCCGCCAATTCAGGATATGCCTCCCCAGCCCCAACGAACCCCGCACCCTGGCCTCCTCAAATCGCCCATCACAAGGAATTGCACGAATAGAATCAATTACTTAATGGGTTAGCGCTTGCCCCGCCGTGCGATACTCTGTGCTGCGGGGACAAAAGTCTCTGGCCAGAGCTCCCCCGCTTGAACCGGACTGCCTCA
>JBBIIK010000062.1:0-17351 GCA_037446555.1 Acidobacteriota bacterium | reverse complement strand
CAGACCTCCGGGATTTCACGCTTTGGGCCAGGATTGAGGACCAGGAGCAGGCTGTTGACCTGCTCCCTCAATCCCGGCCCTGGAACGGCGCTCCAGTTGCGTCCCCGCAGAGCTCTATCCTCCGTCCAGGTGGCTGCAGCTTGGCGGAACTCGACCCCGCCAGGCAACAGCGGACAATTCACTTGCTAGTTAGACCGGACATCTTGACATGCTACCGACAGAGGCGTCTATGGTGCCTGCTTTTTGGATGGCTTCGCTTCTTCGGCGCGCTTGGTTTCCTCATAGTCGGCAGTGGTCGCTTGGCGCCATCCTCCGGCGGGCTTTTTCGGTGCGCCTGCGGCGGGGACGGGTTCATTCGGGGCGGGCACGCCGAGACGGGGATCTGGTCCGCGCGAGCCGTAAGTTTCGCCGGACGCCGGGCGGCGGTTTTGAGGAGGTGGGTCTTGCGCCGGGGCGGGCGGCGCGTCCTCAGCCGGGGACTGGGCGAGTCCTCCCGGAGGCTGGCCAGCCGCAGAGACTTCGTCTGGCGGAGGGGGCGACCAATCCGAGGGGACGACGTACTGGGAGCGGTACTTCAATTGGGCGCCAAAGTGCTTGCGGGCAGCCTCCGTCGAAAGGGCGACTGAAATGCTGCGGCGTTCGCCAACACGCGCATCCGCGGGCACGGAGAAGAAGAGCGAGTACCGCTGGCGCAGGTTCTCGAGCGTTTCCTGCAAAGCGTCGGCGTGTTCGACAGGGAGGCTGTCGCCGCCGGATTCGCGGGCGATTTCTGGTGCGCCTGCCGGCTGGGTGCGGGGACGCAGCGGCCCGGATGATCCGCTGGGGCTGCGTGGGCCGAAGATGATATCGCCCCAACCGGGGCGGCGGGCGGAGCGGCCGGTGCCGAGGGCGTCCGGCGCGATGAGGGAGCTGAGGACGGCGTCGGCGCCTTCGAGGGCGCGGAGAACGCGTTGCTCGTTGCGATCGCGTTCGGTCTGGTCGTCGGTGACGATAATGATGGCACGGCGGGCGTCGCGGCGCGCGGAGGACTGGACGTAGCGGGCGGCGTCGAGGAGGGCGCGGGTGATGTCGGTGCCGCCGTTGAAGCGTTCTTCGTCGACGACGGCGTCGAGGCCGGCGGCGACCCGTTCGAGGGAATCGTCCCAGCCGAGGCGGAGGCGGGACTGGCGGTCGAAGACCATGATCGCGCCGCGGTCGCCAGCGGCGAGCGTACGGAGGGCGGCGTGGGAGGCGCGAGCGATGCGCTCGACGTGAGGCCGCATGCTGACGCTGACGTCAATGAGGAAGAGCACGTCGAGCGGCATCTCTTCCGCCGCGAAGCTGCGGATCGCCTGCTGGCGGCGGTTGTCGTAAAGGACAAAGTCCTGCGCGCCCAAGCCACGCACAGGGCGGCGGTCGGGCGTGGAGACGAGCACGTCCACGCGCACCAGGCTGACGTCGCTCTTGAAGACGGGCGTCTCCTGCGCTGCTGCCAGAGCGGCGAGGGCGACCGCCGGAATGAGGGGCCGGAAGCTCACACTGTAGCGACGCTGCCGCCCGGAGGCGAGTTGCAGCGCCGACCCGAGGATCTCACGGTTTCAGCCAGGAGGCAAGGCGTGCCTTCTGCTCGTCGGTGGCGTCGGGGCGGGGTTCGAGGGTCCAGGATTCGGGGCTGCGGGCTTCGAGGGGGAGCTTCAGGGTCATGAGCTGGTCGCGGCGGGCGATGAGGACTTCGACGACCGTGCCGGGCTTGTAATTTTCGAGGTGGGCGGGCCACTGCTCGGGGCGGACGCGGAAGCCGTTGACGGCGAGGATCTCGTCGTCGACGTTGAAGCCCGCGTCGTAGGCGGGTGTGCCGCGGCGGAGGCCGGAGATCACGATGCGGCCGGGCGTGTTCTGGCTGACGGTGATCCCGGTGACGAGCTGCGGGCGGCCCGAGGCGGGACGGAAGCGCAGGCCGAACCAATCGAGCATTTCTGAATAGTCGAGCTCCGCCGTCGCTTCTAGGACGCGGCGGAACCAGTCCGAGAGGTCCGCGCCGGCGACTTCGTAGCAGACGGCGCGGAATTCCTGCGGCGTGTAACCGCGGGCGCCGCCGTAGCGTTGGAAGGCGAGGCGCATGGCGTCATCGAGCGACTTGCGCCCGGCGGTGAGGCGGCGGATTTTTGCGTCCAGCAGCAGGCCGATCACCTGGCCTTTCGTGTAGTAGCTGATGGTCGTATTCGGCGAGTTTTCCGTGGTGCGGTAGAGGCCGATCCAGGCGTCGAAGCTCGCCTGCTCGACGGGGGTGACGAGGCGGCCCGGCGTGGATTGCAGCTGGCCGATCGCCTGGGACATCGCCTGAAGGAGTTGTTGTTGTGTGGAGAGGCCGGCGCGAGCGAGAGCGAGCGGGCCGTAGTAGGAAGTGACGCCTTCGGCGAACCAGAGGCTGCGGGTGTAGTTCTCGTTTTCGAAGTCGAAGGGGCCGAGTTCGACAGGACGAAGGCGTTTGACGTTCCAGAGGTGGAAGTATTCGTGGCTGACGAGGCCGAGCCAGCTGAGGCGCGTGGGGCGGCGGATGCGGGGCGCGGAGGGATCGGGCGCGGCCGCGGGCGTCTCCTGCGCGTTTCCGTAGGCCCAGCGGCTGGTATTCATCCACGTGGAATTCCGGTGTTCGAGCCCCCCGCCTGCGCCGGTCAGCAGGTTGAAAAAGACGTATTTCTCATACGGCAAACCGCCGAACATTCGCGCATACACTTCGACGATTTTCGCCACGTCGCGGGCCGAAGCGGGGCCGTCCCACCACGGGCCCTCGCCTTCATTCACCAGATAATGCTTCTTGCCGGCGACGGTGAATTCATGCACGGGAGCGTTGCCTGCGTAGATGGGGCAGTCGACGAGTTCGTCATAGTCTTCGGCGATCCATGAGTGGGGGGCAGGTCCTTCGCGCATGCCGCTGATCGAGGTCTTCCATGCGGAGGGCGGTTCGAGGCGCACCTCGTGGCGGCGCTTCTCGCCGCCGGCGAGGGTCATGAAGGTGGGCGCGCCGTTGAGCATGGCGAAGCCGGAGTCGACCCAATTGCCCTGGACGCTCATCTCGCGCGCGTAGACGCGGTAGGAGACATCGACGAACGGGGCGCCGCCGGTTTGCACTTTCCAACGGTTCTTGCGCGTTTTCTCCCATGCGAGCGGGCGCCCCTGGGGATCGCGGGGGCGGAAGTCCTCGACGAAGCGCGAATACTCGCGCACGAGGTAGGAGCCGGGCGTCCACACAGGCATATAGAGTTCGATTTCCGGCTTGCCGGCGGGGACGCGGGCGGGGACGCGGGCGGAGACTTCGACGTAGTGCGTGTGGGGCTGCGGGAAGCGGAGCGTGTAGCGGACGGGCTCCTGCGCGGAGGAGGCGGCGGCGGAGACCGCGAAGAAAAGCAACAGGCGGCGAGTCATGGCGGTTCTACAATGGAGACAGCTTGGGATCAAAACCGGTGATTCATGTTTTGGGCGGCGGCCTGGCCGGCACGGAGGCGGCGTGGCAGCTGGCGCGCGCCGGATTCGATTGCATCCTATACGAAATGCGGCCCGGGCGTCAGACCGCCGCGCACAAGACGGGCGAGCTGGCGGAGCTGGTGTGCTCGAACTCGCTGAAGAGCGATGCCGAAGGCACGGCGCCGTGGCTGCTGAAGGAGGAGTTGCGGCGGCTGGGCTCGCTGGGGATGCAGGCGGCGGCGCGGGCGCGGGTGCCGGGCGGGCACGCGCTGACGGTGGACCGGGAGGTCTTCGCGAGGGAGATCACGGCGGCGATCGAGAGCGAGCGGCGCATCCGCGTGGTGCGGGAGGAGGTGACGCGGATTCCGGAGGAAGGGATCGTGATCGTCGCCACGGGACCACTGACTTCGGGCGCGCTGGCCGGGGACATCGCGCGGCGCACGGGCAGCGAGGGGCTGTATTTTTATGACTCGATCAGCCCGGTCGTGGACGCGGCGACGATCGACCGGAGCAAGGTGTTTGCCGCGTCGCGCTACGGGAAGTCGCTGGACGGGGGCGATGATTACCTGAACTGCCCGCTGACGCGCGAAGAATACGAGGCGTTTGTGGATGCGGTGTTGACGGCGGAGAGCGCTGACGCGCACACGGAAGAGGACCGCGCGCTGCGGGAGGGCCGGGTTCCGTTTTTCGAGGCGTGCCTGCCGATCGAGGAGCTGGCGCGGCGCGGGCGCGACACGCTGCGGTTCGGGCCGATGAAGCCGGTGGGGCTCACCGATCCGCGCACGGGCAAGCGCCCGTGGGCGGTGGTGCAGCTGCGGCAGGAGGACCTGCGCGCGGGCAGCTACAACATGGTCGGCTTCCAGAACTACATGAAATTCGGGGAGCAGAAGCGCGTGTTCCGGATGATTCCGGGGCTCGAGCAGGCCGAATTTCTGCGCTACGGGCAGGTGCACCGCAACACATATATCGATGCGCCGCGGCTACTGGACGCGAACCTGCGCCTGAAACAGGAACCGCGAATTTTGTTTGGCGGGCAGATTTCGGGCGTCGAGGGGTATGTGGAGTCGATGGCGACGGGGCTGCTGGCCGGGCGGGCGGCGGTGAGGATGGCGCGCGGAGAGGAGCCGAAGGCGATGCCGCGCGAGACGGCGCTGGGCTCGCTGGCGCACTATGTGTCGCATGCACGGAGCAGGTCTTATCAGCCGGCCAACATCTCCTTCGACCTGTTGCCGGAGCTGGACGAGGAGACGCGGCGGCGGCTGGGCAAGGACCGGAAGGCGCGCCACGCGGAGCTGTGCCGGAGGGCGCTGGAGGCGCTGGAGGGCCATGAGCGAGCTTGAGCGCTGGATTCAGGATTATCTGGCGGAGCTACGGCGGCAGAGTGCGTCCGAGCAAACGCTGGCGACCTACGGGGTGGATCTGCGGCAGTTTCTCGAGTATTTTTCGCGCGGCGGGCTCGCGCCTCCGGCGCCGGCGGAGATCGATGTTCTGGAACTGCGCGAGTGGCTGGCGCACTTGTACGAAACGGGGCTCGACAAGGCGACGATCCGACGGAAGCTGGCAGCCGTGCGGAGCCTGTTCGAGCACTGCCTGCGGCGCGGCGTCCTCCGGGTGAACAAGGCGAAGCTGCTGGCCACGCCGCGGCTGCCGAAACGGCTGCCCGTGGTGCCGACCGAAGAGCAGACCAACGCGCTGATCGACGGCGTGGCGGAGGGCAAGCTGGAGCGCCCGTTTCCGGAGCGCGATCTGGCGCTGCTGGAGGTGCTGTACGGGTGCGGGGTGCGCATCAGCGAGCTGCAAGGCATGAACATAGAGGATCTGGACCTGCGCGAGGGGTGGGTGCGGGTGCGGGGGAAGCGCAAGAAGGAGCGGCAGGTGCCGGTGCCGAGGCGCGCTCTGGAGTCGCTGCGGCGCTACCTGGAATGCCGCCGCGCGGCTCCGGGCGAGCCAGCCGTGTTCGTCAATCACCGCGGGCGGCGGCTCTCAGCGCGCGGCGTGCACAAAATTCTGCGGCTTTATGCCATTGCGCTTGCGGGCGATTCCTCGATTCATCCGCACTCGCTGCGGCACGCCTATGCCACGCACCTGTTGAACGCGGGGGCGGACCTGCGCGCGATTCAGGAACTGCTGGGGCACGCGTCGCTTTCGACGACGCAGAAGTACACGCAAGTGTCGCTGCGGGAGTTGATGGAGGTCTACGACAAGGCGCATCCGCGGGCGTGAGCGGATGGCGCGCCGGGGCGGGCGCCCCAGAATTCGCCATTTCAAAGCTGGCGGAGGATCTCCATGGGCGGCCTCCGCGCCAGCAACAAGGAGGGCGGAAGGGCCGACAACAATACAGAGGCCAGAACCAAAGCGGCGGCCGCGGCCGTCGCCGCCGGGTCGAACCGCGGCACATCGATCAGTTCCACAGCCGTCAAGCCGCGGAGAAACACCGAGGCCGCCCCGCCCGCCGCCAGTCCTACGAAACACGCCAGCAGCGCATCCTTCTGCAGCCATCCGACGATATCGAGCGGCGTGGCGCCCAGCGCCATCCGGACTCCCGCTTCCCCTGCCCGGGCCCCGGCGCTGCGAGCCGTGGCGGAGAAGATCTCAAGGGCCAGCATCAGCAGGCTGAGGGCGGCTGCGGCGGCGAGGACGGCGGAGCGGACCAACAGGGGACGCCCGCTGATGCGCGCGGCGCCCCCACTGCATCCCCCGGCGATCCGAACCACCAACGCGCTTCCGCATCGCTGATGCACGGCCACGGGCGCCCCTCGCCTCTCCTCCTCGGGCAGAAATTCACGTCCAGCGCCCAGATCCGCTCCGAGCGTCCGGAAGAACCCGGGCGAAACCATGGCCATGGGCACCTCCGTGCGCCTTCCTCCGGCATCCACGACCGCCGCCGCCGCCATGGCGTTGCTCGCCAACCGTTCCAGGGATTTCATTCGCCCCCACCCCTCCACCGGATCGGAGCTCTCCACCGTGGCCAGACCGGACAACAGGACCAGCCGATCCACGTCGCGGACGGGCAACGGTTCCAAAACCTGCCACAGGAGCCAGGAGACCGCGCCGAGGCAGAACACGCCCCCCAACGCAATCTGCGCCACCATCAACGACGTTTCCAGCCGCCGCCGCGCCAACCTTCGCAGGAGAACCTTCACTTGCTTGCCCCCGAACCGCCCCCCAGAAGTCTGCGCGGAAAGAGAACTCCCGGGCGCCAGGCGCCGGGATGCCGTGCCTACCTTGTCTCAGGCTTCCATTCTCCGTCTTCGCAGCGCAGCAACCATGAGGTTTTGCCCGCCATCGCCCCGCGCGAGTAGACCTGGCCCTGCCACTCTCACTTCGGGGAGCGAACGGCGCTCCCTGCACCCCCGGCGGGCCTGCGCTCGTCGCGCAACCAGAAGAAGATAGCGAATGCCACGGCTGCTGCCAGTGCCAGCAGCGCTGCCATCAAAACGCGTGAGCCGCGCATCACCGCCCTCCTGCTGCCATCCTGTAACCGGCAACGGGCCTGAGGCATACGCCTTAGAACCCGAGTCCCAGTACCTGCCGAAGTAAGATTGGGAGGCTGGTTGGATTGTGCCCGCGGCGGGGCGCGCCGGAGACTGGAGTCACACGCCCGAGATGCAGCGAGTGGAGCATGAGTTCTGGAAGCGCGCCGACGTGGCGCGTCTGCTGGCGCTAGCGGAAGCCGAGCGCCGGTATTTCCAGGAAATTCTTGCCACGCTGCCGGTGGCGGTGGCGGTGGCGGCGAGGGACGGGTCGCTGCGGGCGGCGAACCGCGCCTTCCGGGAGATGTTCGGGCTGCAAGCGGAGGAAGTGGCTCAGGCGGACGTGAGCCGCTTGTTGCCGGGCGCGCCGGTGGCGGAGTGGGTCCGGGAAGTGATTGAGACCGGCTCGCCGGTGGAAGACTGCGAGCTGATGACGGGGGAAGGCGGCGAGGCGCGGCGCTTCGTGCTGATGTTGGACCGCGCGCCGGCCTGGCAAAGCGAGCAGCAGGAAGAGGCGCTGCTCACGGTGCTGGAGCTTCGCGAGGAAGAAGCGGAAGAAGCCGGCGGCGAGGAAGGAAAGGAGCGCGAAGAAGAGCAGGCGCCCCGTGCGCAGGCGGAGGGCGCGCCCCGAGCGGCGGCAGCGGAGATCGAGCGCGCCAAGCGCTCCGCTCTGGAGCGGCTGGCGGCGCGCGTGGCGCACGTCGCCAACAACCTGCTCATGATTATCGGCGGCTATGGCGAGGAGATCCTGGAAAGCCTGCCGGAGGGAGACGTCCGGCGCTCGGGCATGGCGGAGATCCTCCGTGCGGCGGAGCGGCTGGGGCGGATCACAAAGGACCTGAATGCGCTCACCGTCGAGCAAGAGTTCGAGGCCGCACCGATGAAGCTGTCGCAGTGGATGCGCGAGCGCATGGCGGATTGGGCGCAGTGGGGCCTGGATGTGGAGCTGCCCGCGCCGGAGTTGTGCGCGCTGACGTCGGAAGAGCTGCTCGGGCGCGTGGTCTTGGAGGCGGCGCGCTCTGTGCGGCAGGCGCTGGGGGAGGGGGCGCGGCTGCGGCTGCGCGCCGAAGAGGCGGGCGAGGACCGGGTGGCGCTGAGGCTGGAATGGGCTGACGCGGAGCTGAGCGGGGATGCGCGGGAGCGCTTCTTCGAACCTTTCTCCGGGCAGAAGGCGGGCACGGACCCGCCGCTGGGGCTCGCCGGGGTGGTGAAGAGCTGGGAGCGGATGGGCGGCACGCTTGAACTGGAAGAGCGCGCCCTGCTGGCCGGGTGCCCGCGTGCGGAAGGAGGTGAGGAGGGAAGTGCGACGGTGCTGCTGGTGGACGACGAGCCGGGGATTCGCGCGCTGATCCGCCGCGCGCTGGAGCGCGAAGGGATTGCGGTGCTGGAGGCGGGCTCGGCGCAGGAGGCGCTGGAGCTGTGCGAGCGGCGCGGTTCGGCGCCGGCGGCGCTGGTGACGGATCTCACGATGCCGGGCATCTCCGGGCGCGAGCTTGCCGGGAGGCTGCGGATGCGCTGGCCGGAGCTGCGCGTGTTGTTCATCACGGGCTACGCCGAGCAGCAGGAGCTGCAGGGGGAGGACGAAAAAACCCGGCTGCTGCACAAGCCGTTCACGACGGCGCGGCTGGTGGAAGAAGTGCGGCGGCTGGCGCGAGGGTGAGGCGCCGGGGCAAGAGTCCCGCCACGAGCGAGGATTCAATCCGAGATTGCGTCCATGGATTCGAGGAATCTCCGGGCGCAGCGGTCGAGGTTGGTCAGGCTGCCTCCGCCGCGCAAGGGGCTGCACATTTCTCGAAAGATCGGCGGGCGGCAGACTCATTCGAGCAGCGTTGGCGGCAACCGGGAGGAATCCTGCGCAGCCGGATTCAGCCGGACCGAGCGAGTTCGATGCCAAGGCGCCCCGCCAAAACGACCTGGTACGCTTCGCTGATTTCCTCCTCCTGCGCCTCCACTTCAGGAAGCAGGGAGATCGCCGCATCCGGAGGAGCAACCGCCAGGGCGTCGGCGGCCACGTCTTCCAGCCTTACCTGAAGAGACGCCAGGCGTTCGGACAATGGAGGATGCGAGTCAGTCGGATGAGTGAGCTCCGCCCCGGCGATGTCTTTGATCGAATCAGGCTGGGCGTTCGCGGCGGCCGTCGCGGCAAAGACGCGGCTCATGCTGGCGAAGATCCTGCCCTCGCGCAGAGACGCCGCCGCCGCTGCCCGCAGGCGGCCCCACCATCCAATGAAGGCATGCAGCTTGACGAGTGCAGCTGCGCTCGTGCGCGCATCGGTAACGCTCGCCCCAGCCTGATCGGCTGCGAACTCGCGCAGCCTGCTGAGACGGCGTTCTGCAATTGAGAAGCACTCCGGGAAGTAGCTCAGGACCGCCATGGCCGGAAGCATGGAGACTCTTCCCAACCAGCCAACTTCCGCAGATGCCAGGGCTGATACCGAATTCAGAGTGCCCCGGTAAACCGGGTAAAACCTCTGACTGAACTTCGTATCCTCGCCCTTGAAATGTCCAAGTTCGTGCCCGATGACGGCGACCAGCTCCTCTTTGCTGAGGATCCTGCACAGCGGCATTGAACAATAGAGCGTCCTGCCATCCAGTGTGCTGCTCAAACACGTGACGGTCGCTTCTGTTACAAAGAAGTTCGGTTCTAGCCCAACGACCAGATTGTCGGGGACGAGGGCCCCAAGCCGGTTCGCGGTTTCCTCGATGCACTTCCAGAGCTCCGGAGCCTCTCTTCGCGGAAGCTTCTTGCCGGCGACAAACACTTGCGCCTTCTCCACCGCGGAAAATGCGCTGCGGGCCATCGCCCAGATTCCGATGCATGCTCCCAACCCGATGGCAGCAATGGAGCGGGCATGAATGCGCCCGAATAACACTGATTCGGCATAATACAGCGCTCCCATGGCAACCGCCGCGTGGGTGGCGATCAGACCGATCAGGACGCACACAGTCACATAGAGCCCGGGCTTGAACAGCGTAGCCAGCAGATCCCGGTTGTCTTTGCCGAGCGTCCCGGCCAGCCGGATCAGGAAAAGCATTCCAAAGCCCAGCAGGCCCGCTCCGATCGCTGCGTTTTCCAGCAGGCTGATGTGCCCGTATGCGCTGCAATGTTCTTCCAATTCGGGAACGGGATCTTCACAGAGGTGATCGAATGACACCTCTGCAATCAGCTCCTCTTGGGCCTCAGGTATTTTGGTACGAATCGCTGACTCTAATCTGGAGTCCCGCTGCGACTGGATTGCCTCTATTACCACGATCCCAATCAGGGGAATTGCAAGCAGCAATCCGAAAAGCCATACCCGATTCCCCATTGCGTTAGTCCTCCCTTCCGCGGCATCGCGCAGATTCTATTGCAATTGCATGCCGGAGTCATCCGGGATTCATCCAAGGAATCCATCCTCGCCAGCGGCTCTGCCGGAAAACTGGAATTCTTTCCTGCATCGGAATAGCAGCCTGGGGGAATGCCGGGCAGCCCAACCTGGCCCGGGCGCAAGTGCGCCACAAAGGCCGCATTTCTATTGGAGCTGCTGGAGGGGATTTCCGCGGCCGGAACGTGCTCCCTTGCGGCAACCCGGACGGGCCGCAATCCCGGATACGCCGTGTGAACTCCCAAGCGACAGGTGGCTGGGGGGAGAGCGAGAAGACACAGCTGCTGCACAAGCCGTTTACGACGGCGCGGCTGGTGGAAGAGGTGCGGCGGCTGGCGCGGGGGTGAGTCGCCAGACGAAGAGTGCCGCCGCGGGCGAGGGTTCAATCCGAAATGGAATCCATGTACTCGAGGAATCTCCGGGCGCAGCGGTCGAGATTCTCCAGGCTGCCGCCGCCGCGCAAGGGGCTGCACATTTCGTAAGCCACGGGGCCGCGGTAGCCGCCCTCGCGCAAGGCGGCGAAAAACGCCCGGTACTGGATGAAGCCTTCGCCCATGGGGACTGCAAGCGTGGCGGGCGTGAGCGGCTCGAAGTTCACCTGCGCGGGCAGGTAGTGGAAGCGCGGGCGCAGCTGGTAGTCGGCGGCGGTGGTGTGCACCGTGTACGGAGCCATGATGGGCGCGGCTGCCTCGAGGTTGTCGCCCTGCAGAGCGGGAGTCCACGCATCGAAGCAGGCTTTGCAGTGGGGGTGATCGACGGCGTCGAGCAGATCGCGCAATGCAAGATAGTGCGAAGCGCAATCGTGGTGATTCTGGACGCCTAGGATCACGTCGAATCTCGCGGCGCGGTCCGCGGCTTCGCGCAAGATTTCGACGAGGCGGTGCGGGGGGAAGTCCGGGTGTTCGTAAGCGGTGAAGATGCGGACGACGGGGGCGCCAAGGTCGGCGGCGCGGCGGCAGAGAGCCTCGATGTGGGCAAGCTGGATCTCCGCCATGGGAATGTCGGGCCGTTCCGCCCCCGCGGAGAAATTGTTGTAGCCAGCGAGCACGGCGCAATGCAGTCCGAGGGCCTCCATGCGCTCGCGCAGGCGCAGGCACTCTTCGCGCCCGTAGTCGAGAACGGACAGGTGCGGGCGTTTGGCCATGAGCATGACGCCGCGAAAGCCGAGCTCTGCGGCTTTCACCAGAAACTCGTCCAGCGGCAGCCGCGCCTGCCCCGGCCAGACGCCTGCGTAGGAGACGGAATGAAGAACGGGTTCGAACGGCGACATGGGGTACCCCGGACCGATAGTATCGAACTGTGACCGCTGCTGTAAGAGGACTGTGGCTGGAGATCCGCGCTGCGCTGGAAGAGCTGAAGGCGGACGCGCGGCAGATCGGCCGTTACGTGCTCTCGACCGAGTCGCACGTCTATGCGTTCGCCATTGCGGCCAACGTGCTGTTGTCGTTCTGGCCGTTCATGCTGGTGCTGATCGCGCTGTTCCGCAACGTGCTGGAGTGGCCCGCGGCAATCACGGCGCTGTATGCGACCATCCAGGACTTCTTCGCGGGCGCGACGGGCGAGTTCCTGGCCTACAACCTGGAGACGATCACGCAGTGGCGGCGGAAGGTGGAGTGGCTTTCCATGCTGCTGCTGTTGTTTACGGCCAACGGCATCTTCCTTCCGCTGGAGGTGGCGCTGAACCGCGCGTGGGGAGTGAAGGAGAACCGGAGCCTCTGGAAGAATCAGGTGGTGAGTATGGCGCTGATCTTCGTTTGCGGCTGGCTGGCGCTGTTTTCGGCGGCGCTCACCGGCGCAGGCGTGCAGGTGTGGGAGGCGTTTTTCGGCCAGACGGGGACGAGCGCGCCGCTGGTGATCAAGATGATTGCCAAGGCGGCGTCGCTGCCGGTGACGATTCTGGCGTTGTTTCTGATTTACGCATACCTGCCGAACACGCAAGTGCCGCGGCGCGCGATCCTTCCGAGGGTGGTCGTAGTGGGGCTGGCGCTGGAAGTGTTGAAGTGGGTGAATCTGGCCATCTGGCCGTGGCTGTTCCGCAAGTTCGACCGCGAATTTGGCGTGTTCAAGCACTCGGTGACGATTCTGACGTGGAGCTTTCTGGCGGCGATCGTGGTGCTGGCGGGGGCGGAGTGGATCGCGTGGCGAACGCGGCAAGGGGCAGGTGAAAATCCGGTTGAGTCCGGGGCCGCGGCGTGATTGAATAGATCCACCATGCCTTACTGTGCCAACTGCGGTTCGCCCGCCGAGGGCGCCTTTTGCCCGAATTGCGGGCAACCTGTTGGACAGGCTTCTGGAGGAGAATACCCGCCGCCGGCGGGAGGGGCTCCGCAGGGAAGCTACCAGCAGGGTTATCAACAAGGAGCGTATCCTCCGCCGGGGTACGGCGCGCAGCCCGCGCAAGCGGGGCTGAGCGAGAACGCCGCCGGAGCGCTGTGCTATCTGGCGGGGCTGATCACCGGGATCATCTTTTTGGTGGTAGCGCCTTACAGCACGAACCGGAACGTGCGCTTCCACGCCTTCCAGTCGATCTTCTTCAACATCGCCTGGATCGCGCTGTGGATTGTGGAGATGATCCTGAGCGCCGTGCTGGCGGCGATTCCGGTGCTCGGCTGGATTCTCAGCCTCCTGCTGATGATGGCGATCGCGCTGGGCGGCTTCGTGCTGTGGCTGCTGCTGATGTGGAAGGCTTACAACGGCGACCGGCTGGTGCTGCCGGTGATCGGGCCACTGGCCGAGAAGCAGGCGCAGAGCTGATCCTGGCCCAGAACTGACGGCTCGCTGGGGCTCCTCGCTGGAACCCGGAGGTGCAGTGTACGTCCATTCTAGATAGAATGTTGGCGGGATCCGAGTCTGCCGATCCGCGCTGTCTCTATCTTTGCATCCAGAGGTTGACGTACATGGCCACACCCAGGGAGATCACCCGCCGCGACGCTATCAAGACGGCAGGCGCCGTTGCCGCTGCCGGCGCCGCCATCACGAAACTGGAGGGAGCGCCTGCCATCCTGAAGGCGCGCGCCGCCACGGACCCCGTCAAGTACGGCATGGTGGGCACAGGAAGCCGCGGCACCTATCTGCTGAAGCACCTGAAGGGGATCGACACGGGCGCCTGCGTCGCCATCTGCGACATCACCGACGATGCGCTGAACAAGGCGCAGCAGACCATCGGCGGCAATCCCCGCCGTTACAAGGACTACCGCGAGCTGTTGGCGGACAAGGATGTAGAAGCCGTCTTCGTCACCACGCCGTTGTTCCTGCACTTCCCGGTGACGCGCGATGCGCTCGACGCCGGCAAGCATGTGTTCTGCGAGAAGAGCCTGGTGTTCAAGCCCGAAGAAGTGCATGCGCTGAAAGCCCTGGCGACGTCGAAGCCGAAGCAGGTGCTTCAGGTGGGCTTGCAGCGGCGCTACAGCGCGATGTATCAGGCGGCGCGGCAGATGATCGAAAAGGGGCTGCTCGGCGAGGTGGGCTATGTGCAGGCTCAGTGGCACCGCAACCCCGGCTGGAAGATGAAGAAGGGCGTGCCGAATGAGCGGATGGCCAACTGGCGCCTGTTCCGCGAATACTCCGGCGGGCTGGTGGCGGAGCTGGCGTCGCATCAGATCGACGTCGCCGACTGGATGCTGGGCATGACGCCGGAAGCCGTGATGGGGCTTGGCTCGCGCGACTATATGAACGACGGTCGCGACATCTTTGACAACGTCCAGTTGATCTACAAGTACCCGAAGGGGCGGCGGCTGGTGTGGACCAGCGTGCCGTGCTCGACGCACTGGCCGGGCGTGGGCGGCGCGCGCACGGAGATGGGAGAGATCATCGAGGGCACTCACGGCACCATCCACATCACGATCGGCGACGACAACAACCGCCCCATCGGCATGTGGTTCCGCGAGCCGAATCCGCCTTCGAAGGCGGAAGAGGCCAAGAAGGCGGCCAAGAAGGAAGAGTTCAAGGCTGGGGCGACGATGGTGGCTGCCGCAGGTTCCCGCCCGCTGCCCATTCTTCTGAGCAAGGATCTGATGACGGGCAAGGAGAGCTTTCTCGAGAAGGAGCTGAAGTACGCCCGCCTCTGGCTCTACCAGAAGGGCATTCTGGTTCCCGAGGAAGAGAAGAACCCGGTGGACACAGAGCTGGAGTCCTTCTTCCACGACGTGCGCGCGGGCGGCCACCCCAAGGCGGACCTGGAAGTCGGCCTCCAGGACTCGATCGCGGTGATCCTGTCCAACCTGGCGCTGGACGAAGGCCGCATGGTGTACTTCAACGAGATCGAGAAGATGGGCAAGCCGGGCGCGCCGGTGCGTCCCGTCCGCCGCGGCTGAACATTTTTCTGTGCCGGGAAAGGGCCGCGCCCCGCAGAGGGTGCGGCCCTTTCTTCATGTCCCGGCGAGAGCCACCGTTTCCATGCGGCCGGAGGCGGCGGCGGCGCGGATGGCTTCGATCACCGCCATCGTGCGCAGCGATTCCTCCAGCGGCACGGGCACATCGCGCAGGCCGAGCACGGCGCGAGAGAATTCATCGGCCTGGATCGCATACTGATCGCAAACCGGCAGCTCTTCCATGCGGCGGGAGGCGCCGTCCAGGCTGCTGCCATCGTCGAGAAAGAGCCGGCAGGGACGGTCCGGGGGCGCGTTGAAGGGGATCTCCACTTCGACGCGCGCCCGCTCGCCGAAGACGACAAAGCGCTGCGCGGGAGAGAGCTGCGCGGAGCAGGTGAAAACGCAGGTTCCGGAGGGGTATTCAAGCAGCGCGGCGCAGTAGCGGTCCACGCCGAACTGCGGATCAAAGTCCATCGACGCCGCCACGCGGCGAGGCTCCTCTCCGAACAGGAACCGCGACAAGAAGACCGGATAGCAGCCGATGTCCATCAGCCCGCCGCCGCCCCACTCGGCGACGTTGCGGACGTTCGCCGGGTCGCGGTTGAAGTAGCTGAACCACGCCTGGACCTGGCGCAGCCTGCCGATGTCGCCGGACTCGACAAGCTCGCGCACGCGCAGCCACTGTGGATGCGTGCGCACCATGAACGCCTCGCCGGCGCACTTGCCGGTGCGGTTGCGGGCTTCGATGATCGCGCGAACCTCGGCAGTGGAGAGCCCCAGTGGCTTCTCGCACAACACGTGCTTGCCCGCCTCCATGGCGCGAATGGACCACGGCATGTGGAGGTGGTTCGGCAGGGGGTTATAGATGACGTCGATCTGCGGATCGGCGAGCAGTTCCTCGTAAGAGCCATAAGCCCGGGGCAGGCCGAGCGAATCCGCCGCGCGCCGCGCCTTGTCCGCGTCGCGGGAGGCGATGGCCGTGGCCTCGCACCACTGGCAGGCGCGCATGGCGGGGATCACCTTCGTGACGGCGATCTTCGCCGCCCCGAGAATCCCCCAGCGGAGCTTGTGCGGCATGGCAAGCTCAGGACTCGGCGCGCCGGTCCAGCCAGCGGAAGAAGAGCAGGGCGAACAGGGCCAGCGCCGCGAACCACGCCGCCGCGGGCACGCCGGTGAGCTGCGGCAGCGTCACCTGTCCGAGGTCGACAGGCGCGCGCAACAGGCGCGTGCAGGCGGCGTCGAACTCCGGATACACAGCAGCGCCGAGCGTCATGCCAAGCAGCCCCCACCAGGCGTCGCGCTTGCCTTCGCCCGCCGCCGCCACGGCGGTGCCGGGGCAGTAGCCGAGGAAGACCATGGCGGGACCGAAGATGAGCGAGCCGGCGAAGATGGCAAGAAGATGGGCGGGCTTGATGGAGAGCTGCACCCAGCCGGCGGCGTGCATCGCGTAGACGCCCGCGCCGCCGACCAGGATCGCCGTCATCATGATCTTCATCACCGTGAAGTCGCGCAGCAGGAACTGGCTGACGATGACCCGGCGGTCGGAGACGCGCCCCTTCTGAAGGAAGAAGCCGAAGAGGAAACCCGTCAGCAAGCCGAGCAGCAGGCGGGGCACGGAATCGAACATGGCTAGCGCACCTCCTTCTTGAAGAGCATGGCTGTGGCGACGCCCGAGACGAAGATCGTCAGGAAGAACACCCAGCCCGAAAGAGCCAGCTGCAGGGAGCCGGAGATGCCGTTGCCGCTAGTGCAGCCGTTGGCGATGCGGGCGCCGATCATTAGGAAGAAGCCCCCAAGCACGGCTTCGGCGATGCGCTTCCCCGTGGGCCGCTCCACGCTGCGCACGCCGCCAAGCCGGGAGGCCGCCAGCGCGCCGAGCGCGACGCCAATGACGAGGAAGAACTCCCAATCGAAGACAGGCTTCAGCTTCGCCAGGTAGGGCGTGGCGGCAACGTGCGCCGGGGCGAGGACGCCCTCGATCCATGCCACCAGCCGCACGAACGCAGAGGAGATGCCTAGCGGGCGGCCGGCGGTGAGGAAGGCGAACCAGCTGAGGACGCCGATCAACGCGCCGGCAGCATAGGGGGACCAGGAACCGCGCTTCAGTGGATTCACAGCCGACATTCTACTGCACGGCGCGACACGGCCAGCGTCCGCGCCGCTGCCCTGCATCGGCGGGCCGCGGCGCAGCGCGCTGCCGGGGGCGCGCGAAGGGCTACTTCGGCAGGTTGTCGCCGCTCACGCGCATCAACCGGTTGATCTGCTTGATCACGATGAAGATGGCGAGCGCGATGAGGAAGAACTCGATGACCGAGTTCAGAAAATTGCCGTAAGTGAGAACGGCCGCGCCGGCTTTCTTCGCCTCCTCGATCGAAGCATACGTGTTGCCGTCAAGCGCCACCCATTTGTCGGCGAGGTTGACGCCGCGCGTGAGCAGCCCGAGAAGCGGGTTGATCAGGTCGGCGACCATCGAATTCACGATCTTTCCGAAGGCGCCGCCGATCACCACGCCCACAGCCAGGTCAATCGCATTGCCCTTCAGGGCGAACTCTTTGAATTCCTGAACGAAACCCATAGCAGCGGCGAGTATACACCAAGTTCGGGCGGACGGCCCCCCGATTCTCAGAGTTTGTGTCGGTAGCATGTGAGTTGTCCGGTTGAATTAGCAAGTGAATTGTCCGGTCGAACGGCGGCTGGGGAAGGCTAGAGGATGTGGAAGCGATCCAAGAGCATTTCCCGGCCGCGGAGATGGAACGGGC
>JBBIIK010000061.1:0-19021 GCA_037446555.1 Acidobacteriota bacterium | reverse complement strand
GCCAGCGCTACAACGAGCACTGGCTGATCGAAAGGCTTCACTTTCAGACCCCGCGGCAGGCTCACCAAGCCTTGCTTGCCCTCGAACCTGCCGCATGACGATAATTCAAAAAACTGTCCAAGAAATCAGGGGCGGTACAGCCGGGCGATGGCGGGGCGCTTGTCCTTGCCTTTCGGAGGAGTGTCGGGATGGCATTTCCCGCAAGTTTCGATGGTGAAGCCAAGCCGGCGCAGAGGTCCGTTGGTTTGTTCGCCGCCAGAGCATTCTTCCGGGGTCGGTTCTTTCCCTGTTCGATTTGCAGCGGCGAGAGCACAGACGTACTTGGGCGGGTAGTGACGGCCATTGTGAATCAGGCCGAACTTTGTGGACTTACGATTGGAGGGAACTCCGTGGCTGTCGATAAAATCGAGCGCGGAGAGGACGTCGTCTTTGTCGATCGCTGGCAACGGCATGGCGGCACCTTCAGGGCGATCTTACAGTGAATTGTGCGCCATGCCAAGGTTTTGAGATGCGAATGAATCCCGGTCTTGCCAGCTTGACTGGAAAACTTGCCCGCGTGCTGCACGGCTCGCGTGCCCAAGCAGACCGACCAGAGAAAACCGGAGGGGCCGTTTGCACTGAATTCAGAGCAGGTGGACGAACCAGCATTAAGATGAGTCGCGCGAAAGCATCTGGCGGGCGGCGGAATGGCTACTCATGCTTTCAGGCAGCGGAGGAAGCCCGTTGTGCAGTTCGTCACCGGACTTGCAACACCAGCGAGGACCAGCGAGCCGTCGGGACGTCAAGACAATTTACGCCTGCTGCTGCTTTGCGCCGGCGGTCGCTGCGCCGCGCCCTGGAGCGGAGGGCCGGGACTCGGGCAGGGATACTGCTGGCGGTCAAAGTCAGTTCCCGCGGCCGCCGGAGCCGCCGCGGACGCCGCCCGCGCCGCCCACGCTGCCCCCGGCAGCGCCGCCCCCGCGGCTGCCCACGCTGCCCGCTCCAGGCGCCGGGGCCGAAGGCGCTGATACCGAAACCGGCGCGCTGGGCGTGTAGCCCCGGCCTTCCGCGCTGCGCGGAGGCAGGGAACCCGCGTAACCGGGGCTGGCAGAGCGTCCGCCGTCGAACCCTCCGCCCCACACAGGGGCGCGCCGCTGCGGATAGTAGAAGTCATACACGGTGTAAGGCGTGTAGTAGAAATATCCGAACGGGCTGCGCACGGTGTCCGCCCAGGGGACGTAGGTCGCAAAGCCGAACCACGGATTCCAGAGCCAGGTTCCGCCGCTGAAGGCGCTCGCGCCATTGAGCGACCCGGCTTGCCGTGCGGCGGACACATTGGCCATGGCGATGTAGCCCGAGCGCCGCTTCGACCAGCGGTAAAGCGCATCGGTTTCCCGCTCGGGGTCGAACCGCCCCGCCGCCCACTGCCCGCCTTCCAGCCGTAGTTCGCGGCCCGACTTGATCGTTTGCGTGCGGCCCGCCGCCGTCACTTCCGCCTGCCCGCTGAAGACCCGGATGCGCGGCGGCACGGCATCAAACCGGTACAATCCCGCCTTCTCCAGCTCCGTTTCCGCCCCTTGCAGGAGCATGATCACCGAATTGTCCCGCAGCAATTCCGCCACGTCGATCAGCGCCGTTCCTTCGACGACTTCCAGCTTCACCGAGGACAGGCGGTTCGAGTGCATCCGAACGGCGCTGGATTCGCCAATGCGCAGGAACGCGCCCGGCGTCAACAGCAGCTCCGCGCGCCCTTCCCCGGTGCGCAGCGTCTGGCCTTCCTTCATCGATACCAACTCGGATGGCTTCGGCTCGACCTTCTGCGGCGCAGCGCCCCGGTCGTCCGTCAGAAAGACGTCCCCTTCGGCCACGTTGATCATCCCGGCGCGGGCCGAGATCGCCTGCTGGGCGCTGGCGGCGCCGGCGGCAAACAGCGCAATTCCGGCGGCAACAGCGAATCGGGAAAGATGGCTGGGTTTCATGGCAATCTTCTTTCTCGAACCGGTCGGACCGCCCGGTTGGACGTCGGCGGTGCGTGCCGGGTTGCAACGGATTTGCAGCCCCTGCACGGCGGCGCGCCGGTGTCAGGCGATCTTCTGAAACGTTTCGATCCGCGGCTCGCCCTGGGCCAGCTCTGGCAGCAGGGCGGAAAGCCGCTCCAGATGGGGCGTGGCGATGTGCCGGTCGAGAGCGGCGCGGGAAGTCCAGTTTTCGAAAAACAGAAAATGGCCTGGACGTTCCGTGGATTCATGCAAGTCGTACTGAAGGCAACCCTCCTCGGCGCGGGTGGGTTCGATCAGGCTCAGCAATGCCTCGCGCAGGCGCTGCTCGCAACCCGGCTTGGCGACAATCTCGGCCACTACGGTCAGCATGGTTCACTCCATCGAAACTTCTGGCGCGTCCGCGGCCTGTCCGGCCCGGCTGGCGCGCCGGCTGCCTTCATCGTACGTTACCGCGTGTGACCGCTGGGAGGAAGGCCCGATTCAGCGCCTCCGGTATATGCGGAAGCCGCGCGTCTCGGCGACAAGTTCATAGTGGGCGAGCCACTCGCGCAGATCATCGAACCGGGTGATGGCGAGCTCCGGGTTGTAAGGGCCCAAACCGTCGGCGATGAACACAGGCGCAGTACGGAGCAGCTCTTGCCGGTGGTGGCGGGCGAGAACCGGGACCGTGGGCCGGGAACTCGACAGGTGCCGGTCGGCGATGACCCCGGTGAGCGGCTGCGAATCGAGGAACCGCGTAGCGCCGTGCAGACCGGCCAGAACATTCAGCTCCGGGCGGTAGCCCCAGACGAGGAGCGTGTCGCCAGGGGCCGAGCGCGCACGGATGGCGGCAGCGGCATCCTGGCATTCGGCAAACATGGCGAGATCGCGCATCGCCGCGGAATCCTGGCGGAAGACGCCGATGTGACGCCAGCCGAAGCGGACACCCGGGATGATGAGGGAGAGCAGAAGCGCCGCCGCCAGCCAGCGGCTGCGGACGAAGCTCCAACCGCGCGCCGCGGCCACCGACACCGGGGCCAACAGGGCGAAATAGTAGCGGGGGAAGAAGCGGGCGCCAGCGGCGACCGACGCGAGCGCGATGGCGGTCCAGGCCGCCAACCGAAGCCGGTGCGGCTGCCTGCGCCCGAAGTAGACTGCGGCGGCGGCGATCAACGCCAAGTGGAAGCCGGACCAGTTCAGCGTGCGGATCACGCCCTCCAACAGCGGATCCGGAAAGAGTGCCTCCCGCGAGTAGGCCGCGCCCCACTTCCACACCGGCTCCTCCCAACCAGCGGCGAGCAGCCAGGCGGCCGCAGCGCCAGCGGCCCAGGCGGTGAGGACGCGCCACCACCGCCGCGGGTCCCACAGCAGCGCCAGAGGCAACAGCAGCAGCGCCTTGGCGTTGGCCAGCAATCCGGCGGCGGCGCAGAGGCCGGCGGTGGCGGGACGGTCAGCTGCCAGCGTCCACACCGTGGCGAAGGCGAAGGGCAGCAGAAGGAGGTCGGGGGCAAGCGGAATGACGGCGAAGGCGTGGTCGAAAGACAGAAAGAAGGCCAGCGCGGCGGCGGCAACGTAGCCCTCGCGGCGCGTGAACAGCGCGCCGGCGGCGCGCGAGCCCAACCAGCAGCACAACACAGCGAACAATGAGCCGCCTAGCCGGAGGGGCCAGCCTGTCTTGGCGCCCCAGAGCAGGTAGATCCAGGCATAGAGCGGGGGCTTGTCGAACCAGACGTCGCGGTACAGCGCGGCGCCCTCCAGGATGCGCCGCGCCGCGGCGATCCCGTAGGCCTCGTCCACCCACAAGATATGGACATGGCATAGGCGGACCAGCAGCAGGAGCAGGAAACAGGCGCTCCAGAACAGCGCCGTGCGGCCGCGGACGACAGGTGCGCTCATGGTGACGGGGACAGCCTGATACGGGCAGTTGGCACTGTCTCTGAAATCAGCAGTCTCGTCTGCTATTTTCGAGAAAATCAGGTCTCCGCGGCTACTTCTTCAGCGAGATGCCGCTGAATCAACGTTGCGTGCTTCCCGGTTGCCCGTATCACCTCACCCAACGCGGGGCAAACGGCCAGAAGGTGTTTTTCAACCCTGGCGACCGGTCGGCCTATCTTTCTCTCTTGCGGGATAGCGCGGCGGATGCCGGCGTGCGATTGCTGGCCTGGTGCTTGATGGAAAACCATGTTCATCTCGTCGCTGTTCCGGAGGCTGAAGACTCGCTGGCGGCGCTCTTGCGGCGGGTCCACGGGCGTTATGCACACATGGTGAACGTGCGCAAGGGGCGGACGGGATCGCTGTGGCAGAACCGGTTTCAATCCTGTCCGGTGTCGGAGGAGCGTCTCGGAACTGCGGCAGCCTATGTCGAACTGAACCCTGTGCGGGCCGGGTTGGTGGCGGATGCGGAGGACTACAAGTGGTCGAGCGCCGCCGCGCATCTGGGCCTCGAAAAGGACACGGCCGGCCTGTTGGATCGAGACTTCTGGCTCAGGCAGGGCGGTGCGGAAGCCTGGCGCGAATTGCTCGTAAAGGGCACGGATTCCTTGGAGTGGCGACTGCTGCGGCGTTGCACTTACGCCGGGCGGCCCTTTGGCGGCGAGGAGTTTGTGGCGGAGTTCGAGGCCCGGTTCCACCGCAAATGGCGCAAGTGGGGATTTGAAACGGCCCGGAAGGTGAGGAGGTTCGCTGCGCGGGGTAATGGGACTGTAAGCGGCAGCCTTGCAGGCGCGTAAAACCGGCAGACACGACTGCCGGTTTCGTTGAGTTGTCCAACTGCCCGTATCAGGCTGTCCCCAATGCCGTGTCAGGCTGTCCCTGCCGGAGGCCGACGGAGTGAGCGTCTCGGCCGTAACGTCAGAAGCGGGGAAGAACAGAAAAACGCCGCGGCCCCGCCATCGCGGGACCGCGGCGCAATTCAGACAACGACGGGCCTCAGGCCGTGCGGCTGGCTTCACCCGCCAGCCCAGCGTCCTTCGCGATAGCCGCCTGCGCCGCTGCCAGCCGCGCAATCGGCACTCGGTAGGGCGAGCAGGAGACGTAGTCCATCCCGGTGTTGTAGCAGAACTCCACCGAGCTCGGCTCGCCGCCGTGTTCGCCGCAGATGCCCACTTCGAGGTCCGGCCGCGTCTTCCGGCCCATCTCGACGGCCATCTGGATCAGCTTGCCCACGCCCTCGCGGTCGATCACCGCGAACGGGTCGGCCTTGAAGATCTTCTTCTCTTCGTAGTCTTTCGAAAACTTCGTGTAGTCGTCGCGGGACAGGCCCAGCGTGGTCTGCGTCAGGTCGTTGGTGCCGAAGCTGAAGAACTCCGCCTCCTGGGCCACCTTGCCGGCGGTCAGGGCGGCGCGCGGGATCTCGATCATCGTGCCGATGAGGTACTTCTGGTTCTTCAGGCCGGCCTTCCCAAGCACCTCTTCGGCCACGCGCTTCACGATCTCCTTCTGATGCTGCAGCTCTTCCAGGCTGCCGATCAGCGGGATCATCACCTCCGGGATCACCTTCTTGCCCTTCTTCGCCACCTGCACCACGGCCTCGAAGATCGCCCGCGCCTGCATCTCGGTGATCTCCGGATACGTGATGCCGAGCCGGCAGCCACGGTGGCCGAGCATCGGGTTGAACTCATGCAACTGCTCCACCCGGTGCAACAGCTTCGGCAGCTCCGTCTTCAGGCTCTTCACGTCCTTGACGAAGTTCTTGTACCGCGCCAGCATCTCACGCTTGGTCTTCGCGTCGGCGCCCGGCAGCCGGGCGATGTCCACCATCAGATCCTCGCGCTTCGGCACGAACTCGTGCAGCGGCGGGTCGAGCGTGCGGATCACCACCGGATAGCCGTCCATCACCTCGAACAGCCCGGCGAAGTCCTTCCGCTGCATGGGCAGGAGCTTCGCGAGCGCCTTGCGGCGGTCCTTCTCGTTGTCGGCCAGGATCATCGCCTGCACGTGCGGCAGCCGCTCTTCGGCGAAGAACATGTGCTCGGTGCGGCACAGCCCGATGCCCTCGGCGCCGAACTCCCGCGCCGCCTTCGCGTCGCGCGGAATGTCGGCGTTGGCGCGCACGCCGAACTCGCCCCGGAACTTGTCCGCCATGGTCATGAACCTGGCGAACACCGGCGAGTGCGGATCGGGCTCCTTCGTTGTGGCCTGCCCAAGATAGACAGCGCCGGTGGTGCCGTCGATCGACACCCAGTCGCCTTCCTTGATCGTGATCTTCTTGCCGCTCACATCCACCACCGCGCTCTTGGCGCGCTCGTTGATGTGAATGGCGCCGCAGCCGACCACGCAGGGCACGCCCATGCCGCGCGCCACCACCGCCGCGTGCGAGCTCTTGCCGCCCACGGCCGTGAGAATGCCCTTGGCCGCGTCCATGCCGTGAATGTCGTCCGGTGTCGTCTCCTTGCGGATCAGGATGACCGGGCCCTTCTCCGACATCGTCACGGCGTCATCGGAAGTGAACGCCAGCCGTCCCACCGCCGCGCCCGGAGACGCATCGATGCCCTGTGCCAGCTTCGTCAGCTTCTTCAGCGACGCCTGGTCGAACACCGGGTGCAGCAGCTGGTCGAGCTGCGACGGCGCCACGCGCATCACCGCCGTCTTCTCATCGATCAGCCCTTCCTCCACCATGTCCACGGCGATCCGCACCGCCGCCGGACCCGTGCGCTTTCCGTTGCGGGTCTGCAGCATCCACAGCTTGCCTTCCTGCACCGTGAACTCGAAATCCTGCATGTCCTTGTAATGGCGCTCCAGCATGCTGGTGATTTCGAGCAACTGATCGTAGACCGCCGGGTTCCACACCTTCAGCTCGCTGATCGGCTGCGGCGTGCGGATGCCCGCCACCACGTCCTCGCCCTGTGCGTTGACAAGGAACTCCCCGTAGAAAACCTTCTCGCCGCTGCCGGGATCGCGGGTGAAGCCGACGCCCGTGCACGAGGTGTCGCCCATGTTGCCGAACACCATCGCCTGGATGTTGCAGGCCGTGCCGAGGCGGTCGGAGATCTTCTCCATCTTGCGGTAGTAGGACGCCTTCGGCGACCACCAGCTCATGAACACCGCGTTCCGCGCCAGCATGAGCTGCTCTCTCGGGTCCTGCGGGAACTCGCGCTTGGCGTATTTCTTGAAAATCTTCTTGAACTCCGCGACGATTTTCTTCAGATCGCTGGCATCCAGCTCGGTGTCGAGCTTCACCCGCTTTTTCTTCTTGGCCTCGTCCCAGACATGGTCGAAATGCTCCATTTCGACCCCGAAGGCGACCTCGCCGAACATCTGGATGAAGCGGCGGTAACAGTCGTAGGCGAAGCGCGGGTTGCCCGTCTTGGCCACCAGACCCTCGACGCTCTCGTCGTTGAGGCCGAGGTTGAGGATCGTGTTCATCATGCCGGGCATGGAGAACTTCGCGCCGGACCGCACGCTCACCAAAAGCGGGTCGGCGGGATCGCCCAGCTTCTTGCCCATGTACTTCTCGAGCTTCTCGAGAGCCTGCCAGATCTGCTCGTCCACCTCCTCCGGCACTTTCTTGTCGTTGTCGAAGAAAATGTTGCAGACCTCGGTGGTGATGGTGAACCCGCCGGGGACGGGCACGCCCGCGCGGCACATTTCGGCGAGGCCTGCGCCCTTGCCGCCGAGTTCGTCGCGCATCTTGCCATTGCCTTCGGTCAGGTCCCCGCCGAAGAAATAGACGTATTTTTTCATAGCGCTTGATTCTCCTGGTGGATCAGCAGTCAATGATTTCCAGCAACTTCATTCGGTCGTTGTCGTCGTCACGATCTCCGAAAAATCGGCGATCGAAGAAACCTCGCGGAACAGCCGGCCAATGAGGGCCAGCCGGTTGGCGCGCACCCCTGGGTCGGGGGCGTTCACCAGCACCTTGTCAAAAAAGGCGTCCACGGCGGGCCGCAGCGTGGCCACCGCCTGGAGCGCCTGGATGTAGTCTTCCGATTCGCGCAGCCGCGCCACTTCGGCCAGCACGCGCTGCATTTCCTCGTAAAGCGCCTTCTCTTCCGGCGCCTCGAGCCGCTCCTCGCGCACCTCGCCCTCCTGCCAGCCTGCCTGGCGCAGGATGTTGCGGATGCGCTTGAAACTGGCGGCAAGCGGCTCGAAATTCTCGGTCTGGCGCACAAGCTTCAGCGCGTACAGCCGCGCCTCCAGATCCGGCAGCGTCTTCCAGCCGCCGGCGATGGCGGCGTTCACTTCGTCGTAGGCAAAGCCGCGGATTTCGCGGAAATAGTAATGGATGCGGTCCAGAAGGAATTCCCAAAGCGCCTGAGCCTGCTGCGGGCCGCAATCGGGGAAGTGGGCGCGGGTGGCTGCCATGCCCTCCTCGACGGCGCGCTTCAGATCGATGCGCAGGCGGGCTTCGGCGAGGACCTTCACCACGCCCTGCGCGGCGCGGCGCAGCGCGAACGGGTCCTTCGATCCGCTGGGGATCAGGCCAATCGCGAAGCAGCCTTCCAGCGTGTCGAGCTTGTCCGCCACGGAAAGGATCTGCCCGTAGATGCTGCCCGGAACCGGGTCGTCCATGCTCTGGGGCAAATAATGTTCGTAGATTGCCTGTGCGGCCTCTTCGGGCTCCCCGTCGGCGCGGGCGTAAAGCCCGCCCATGATGCCCTGGAGTTCGGGCAGCTCCTTGACCATCTCGGTCATGAGGTCGATCTTGCAGAGACGGGCGGCGCGCTCCGCCAAACCGGGATCAAGCCCAAGCCATGCGGCGAGGCGGCGCGCACCCTGGACGACGCCCTCGGTCTTCTCCTGGTAGGAGCCGAGGCGCGCCTGGAAGGTCACATGCGCGAGCGCATCCGCGCGGCTCGCCAACGTCCGCTGCCGGTCCACCTGCCAGAAGAAGCGCGCGTCGTTGAAGCGCGCCTCGAGCACCCGCTCGTTGCCCTTGACGACGTATCCCTTGCGGTCCGACTTCATGTTCATGACCGCAAGGAAGCGCGGCGCCAGCCGGCCTTCTCCGTCCTGCACGGTGAAGTACCGCTGGTGATGGCGCATCACCGTGGACAGCACCTCTCGGGGCAGTTCGAGAAAGCTCCCGTCAAAGCGTCCGAGGACCGGCGTGGGGAATTCGGTCAGGTAGACCAAATCTTCGAGCAGGGCGTCGTCGCGCACCCACTCCAGGCCCGTGCCGCGGAGGAGCTTCTTGATGCCTGCCTCAATCCGCGCCCGGCGCTTCGCGGCGCTCAAACTGACGCCGTTCTTTTCGAGCCGCTCCTCATAGCTCGAGTGGCCGAATACAATCTCCTTCGCCCCCAGCTTGCGGTGCCCGCAAGTGAGCGCGCCGGAGCGCACGCCGGCAAACTCGAACTCCACCACCTGATCGCCAAACAGCGCGGCGATCCAGCGCACCGGGCGGATGAAGGTCGGGCCCCCTTTCCCCGTCCAATACATCGTTTTCGGCCAAGGGATCCGGCTGATCACGGCCGGCAAAATTCCCGCCAGAATATCCAGCGCGGGACGCCCCTCAATCTTTTTCAGGAATGCGAAATACTCGCCTTTCGGCGTCATTTCGACGCGCAATTCCGCCACCGTGACACCGTTTTTCCGCGCAAATCCCTGCGCCGCGCCCTCGCCGGCGGCCTTGGGCGGCCCCATCACCAGCTCTACGCGGTCCTCCTGCCGCACCGGTAGCCCTTCCGCGCGCAGCACCAGCCGCCGCGGCGTCGCATCCGTCCCTAGCGGTCCGGGCTCGATCCGGTGCTCGGCGCAAAGAGCGCGGAAAATGCGCTCCATTTCGCCCAGCGCCGGAGCGATCATCCAGTGCGGGATCTCCTCCACGCCGATCTCGAACAGCAGGGGCAGCCGCTCGCTCACGCCTGCACCTCCGCGGCCGGCTGCCTATCGAGAAGGTTCTGCTGGTCGATCCAACAAATGGCCACGCCCACCGCCAGCTTTCGCACGCGCCCGACCACCGCAACGCGCTCGGTGACGCTGATCGCCCCGCGCGCGTCCAGCAGATTGAACGTGTGCGAGCAGTTCAGCACGTGATCGTAGGCGGCAAGCAGCGGGAAGCGGCTCTTCTCGCGGAAATCCCGTTCAGGGTCGAGGGCGCGGTATTCGTCCACGAGCCTCTGCGCCTCGGCCTCGTGTAGATCGAAGAGCTGCCACAGCATCTTCACATCGGCCTTCTCGAAGTTGTAGACCGAGAACTGCTGCTCTTCGAGGAAGCGGACGTCGCGGTAGCTGACGCCTTCCACCCATTCGATGTCGAAGACCGACTTGCGGTCCTGCAGGAACGCCACCAGCCGCTCCAGCCCGTAGGTCAGCTCCGCCGGCACCTGGTCCAGGTCCACGCCGCCGCACTGCTGGAAATAGGTGAACTGCGTGATTTCCAGCCCGTCCAGCATCACCTGCCAGCCGATGCCCCACGCGCCCAGCGTCGGCGACTCCCAGTTGTCCTCTTCGAACTTGAGATCGTGCTGGTCCAGCCGGATGCCGGTCGCCTCCAGCGACTCCAAATACAGATCCATCACGTTCGCCGGCGCCGGCTTCAGGATCACCTGCAACTGCGAGTGCTTGTACAGCCGGTTCGGGTTCTCGCCGTAGCGCCCGTCGGCGGGACGCCGCGAAGGCTGCACATAGGCCACGTTGTACGGCTTCGGCCCCAGCACGCGGAGGAACGTCTCCGGGCACATCGTGCCGGCGCCAACCTCGACGTCATACGGCTCCTGAATCACGCAGCCGTGCCTGGCCCAGAACCGCTTCAGCTTGAAAATCGTCTCCTGGTAGGAATCCATGCGGTGTTTAAAGCGCCTCCAACAGGGGGACAGTGGCGAGCCTTCGCTCGACGTGGGATTCGATCTCTCGTTGCAGGAAGCGCCGGAGCCCGGCGCCGGTGGCGCGCGTCCATTCCAGTTCCGCGAGCGCCTCCACCGGCGTCACCGCCATGGTGCGCGCCAGCTGCCGGTCCGTCTCGCCGACCTTCAGCTCGGGCAGGAAGCCGGAAAGCCGCGCGGCCCAGAAAGTGAAATAGGTAACGGCCCGCCACAGCGCGGCGGGGAGTTGCTCGCCTGCGCCCGCGCGCAAGTCGGCCAGCACCGCGTTCAGCAGGCGGTAGAACTTCTCGTTCGGCTCGGCCGGCGGCAGCAACTGCTCGGACACCTCCGCAATGTAATCCAGCGCCACGCCCGCCTCGTAGGAGGCGGCGAGGACGAACTGACTTTCGATCAGCTCGGCCCCGTCGAGCCGGACCAGTTCGGCGTTCTCCCGCTGGTAGTATGACGCGCGCACCCGCGAGAGCCGCTCGAGAGCCGATCCGAAGGGACTTTTCATCCGGCGCGCCCGCTTGGCCGCCCCCCGCAGCTTGCCCTGATCGCGGGTGAAGAAGCTGACGATCAGGTCCCCCTCCTGGTAGGGGTAAGTGCGGAGAACGTAGGCCTCACTCGAGCGGGCCGGCATCCCTGACGCTCATGATTCCTCTTCAGGTTATCACACGCCGACGTCTCAAATGCAGATTGAAATGTCACCCGGCGCGTACCGGATTTCGCAGCGTGCCGATGCCTTCGATCGACACTTCCACGGTGCTGCCCGGCCTCATGGGACGCGTCTGGCCTGGCGTGCCCGTGAAGATCACGTCCCCTGGCTCCAAAGTCACGTAACGCGACGCGAACTCGACGCACCCGGCGCAGTCGAACAGCAGGTCCGCCGTCGACTGCCGCTGCACAATCTCCCCGTCCAGGCGTGTGACGAGCTCGAGGCCGCGCTTCGGGTCAAGTCCCGTCGCGATCGCGGGGCCCATCGGGCCGAACGTGTCGGCGCCCTTGGCCCGCCACCATTGCATGTCGCGGTCAGGCCCGCCCTGCCAGTCCCGCTCGCTGGCGTCGTTGCCGCAGGTGTAGCCGAAGATGGCCGCCTCGGCTTCCGCCCGCGACGCGCGCCGGCAGCGCCGGCCGATGACGATGACCAGCTCGCCTTCGTAATGCAGGTTGCGCGCATCGGGAGGAATCAAGATCGGCTCATCCGGGTGTTGTAGGCAGGAGACGGGCTTGTAAAAAAACTCCGGGCGCTTCGGCGCCGGCGCCGTGCCGAGGTGCGAGCGGTAATTGCGGCCCACGGCCAGCACTTTCGGCGGTTCGCAAGGATAGAGCAGCTTCACCGATGACAGCGCCAGCGCGCTGCCCGCGGGACGCGGGTTCTGGAAGATGCTTCCCGAGAGCGGCTGCACGTGGTCCTGCTCGAGCCGTCCGTAGGCAGTGCGCCCCTGATGGGAGAAGCGGACATAGAGGGCTGTGGCTGCCGGTTGCCGGGGCTGCGTGGCAAAGGGCGCGGCGAGCGCAAGTTCGCGGCGGGTGAGCGGCATGATGCGCCGATTCTACCGCAGCCCCGCGCCGCCGTCCCGCCCCCGCGTTACTGCTTCCGCGTGGCGGTGAAGTCGCCCTCGACTCCGTAGGCGGGCACTTCCACTGTGCCCTTGACCTTCGATTCGGATTCGAGCACGCCCTTCATGTGGACGTCGTGCTTCTCGTTGTTGTATTCCGAGGTGAAGGTCCACTGGACGTTCTTGCCGTCCACCTTCCCCTTCACTTCCACCGATCCGTTCTCCGAGGTGCATTTGCCCTTCATCTCCGCCCCTTCCTGCGCGAACTCGCAATCCATGTTGGATTCGTAGCCGGAGACCGACAGGTAGACCTGCCATTTGCCCGCGAGCGAGGGCGGCTGGGCGGAAAAGGCGCCGGCGGTGAGCAGGATGCCGGCCAGGATGACACGCATGGGAAACCTCTCTTCGGTGAAATGGGCGCCCGCTCGGGGCCACAAGGCCATCATAATGACACTCAGTGCCATTGTCAACACTCAATGTCTGTTCTGCGTAGATTGTAACAAGACGGCACCCAATGTTACAGTAGACACCGGATGTCATCATGACGGCGCGCAAGACGTCAACCTCCGGCCGCAAGGCGGCAGTACGGGCTTCCACGCCGCCGCCGCTGCGGGAGAGGAAGCAGGAGCTCGTGCGCGCAGCCCTCCGCGATGCGGCCCTGGACCTGTTTCTGGAGAACGGCTTCGAGGCGGTGCGCGTGGAGGAGATCACGGACCGCGCGGGGGTGAGCCGGCGCACCTTTTTCCGCTACTTCGCCTCGAAGGACGATCTGATGGCGCAGGGCGTGGACGAGTTCCGCGAGGTGGTGCGGCGCGTGGCGGAGGGTTCGCCCCGGAACGCCCGGCCGCTGGTGCTGTTCCGGAAGATTGCGGCCGAGGTGGCGCGGATCTCGGCTGCGGCGCCGAGATCGAGGGACGTCGTGCGCATCATGCTTGCCTCGCCCGGAGCGCGCACGGCGCAGATGACGCGCGTGGCGGCGGTCGAGGACGTGCTGGAAGAGGCCTTTCGCAGCCGCTGCCGGGGCAGGGAAGAGCGGAAGACGGCCGGCATCTTCGCCGCGATGACGCTGGCGGCGGTGGGCGCCATCATGCGCGAGTGGTGCCTCGCCGATGGCGCGCCTGTGGAGCGGATTACGGAACAGGTGCTCAGGGTGTTGGAACGCTCGCTCCTGGCCTGAGCGGCCCGGGCCGCCGGGGTGACGGCCGGGCGGGAGTCGAATAGAATGCACGTGTCATGATGGACAGGCGCGTGTTTCTGGCTTCCGGCGCGGCGGCGCAGATTCCCGGCCGGCGCCTGCGGGCGGCGTTCCTCGGCGCGGCGCACTCGCACGCCTTCGACAAGCTGCGGCTCGTGATCGAATCGCCGGACTACGAGTTGGCGGGCGTGTGGGAGGAGGCTCCGCAGGCGCGGGCGGCGCTCGCGAAGCTGGGCTCGCTGCCGTGGCGGCCGAAGGCGGAGATTCTGAGCGACCGCAGCGTGCAGGTGATCTTCGTCGAGAGCGACGTTCCGCAGATTCCTCTTCTTGCCATCGAGACGCTGGAGGCGGGCAAGCATTGCCACATCGAGAAGCCGGTCGCGGACACGCGGGAGCGGCTGCAGCGGATCGTGTCGCTGGCAGAGAGCAAGGGGCTGATCATTCAGGCAGGCTATATGTGGCGGCACAATCCGGCTGTGGAGCGCGCGATGGAGGCGGCTCGGGAGGGCTGGCTTGGAGACGTGTGGCTGGTTCACGCGCGGATGAACACCTGGATCGGCGCCCAACGGAGGCCCGAGTGGAACCGTTTCGCCGGCGGCCAGATGTTCGAGCAGGGCGCGCATCTCGTGGACATCGTCGTGCGTCTCCTGGGACGTCCGCAACGCGTCACCCCCTTCCTCCGCCATGACGGCCCGTTTGCCGACACGCTGAAGGACAACACGGCGGCCGTGCTCGAGTACGGCCGGGCGATGGCGGTGATCACGGCCAGCGTGTTGCAACCGGATGCGGGCGCCCACCGCGCGCTCGAGATCTTCGGCACGCAGGGCAGCGCCGTGGTGCGGCCCATTGAGCCGCCGTCGCTGGAGGTCGATCTCTCGCGGGCCGCGGGCCCTTACCACGCGGGCAGGCAGAAGGTGGACTTGCCGCCCTATGAGCGCTACAAAGGCGACATCGCGGCGCTGGCTCGCGCGGTGCGAGGAGAAGGCCCGCTCGCCGTGACCCCCGCCGTGGAGCTGGCCGTCCATGAAACGCTGCTCGACGCATCCAACATGAGGTAGCAGACGCGCTCACCGTTCCCGGGCCATTGGGTCTGACGCATCTGTCCCGCCCCGCTGCTCCCCACCCCTCTTGGAGGGCCGCGACCGTCAGGGAGCGGTCAAACCCACTTCCCGAACCCCCACGCATGTACCGCCAACCCCACCACTCCCCAACCCCCATTCCCCCGGGCTTCAGCCCGGGGGGAAACTCCGCAATCCCCTTCCACTCCCACCAAACCTGACAAGTCCCAAATCCGGATTCCCCTGCGCGTCAGCGCAGGGCCTGCCTCCCCAACACCAGCGCACGCCGCACCGCACCTCCCCAAACGGTTCGTCACAAACAATTACACAAATGAAATCAACCACTTGATGGGTTCGTGCTTGGAGGGCCGTGCGATACTCTTCTCCGCGGGGACAAAAGTCTCTGGCCAGAGCTCCCCCGCTTGAACCGGACTGCCTCAGTAGGGCGGCCGCTTCGGCGGTTTTCCAGACCAGGCAGCCTCGTCGCTTCGGCGGCAGGATAGCGGATGTCCCAAGGTAAGGCCTGATGAGCCCGAACAAATACGGCCGGCTCTGCCGCGCCCTCCCACCGAGGGCCGCCATCCGGCCGGGCTGCGCCAGCGGTGCGCGTTCTGGTTGACTGCGGCGGATCGCTTGCGGGCCGGTTCCCCTGGCGGGAGCCGGCCCGCCGCCGCCGAATCAGCCCTCTCCGCGCCCTCCCAGATGCGGGTGGCTGACATTTCCCACAAGAACAACGAGGCCGAAGTGTGCTCGCGGATCACAGGCCCGGAAACAGTCCGCCTACGAGTCCGACGCCTGCAGCAGCAACGCGGATCGTCCTTCCACAAGCACGGAGCCGCCGGTCTTGGGAACCTTTTTGCCAGAATAAAACACCGCTTTCCATTGGATATCCCGCGGCAATTCGAACTCCAGAGGCTCCCAATAGGCGTTGGCGATCAGAAAAATGCGCTCCCCCCGCCAGTGGGCTTCCATCGCCAGCGAGCGCGAATCCTGGCTCCAGTCCGGCTGATGAAGCCGCACGCCGTGGAACAGCACTTCCGCGTGTTCGCGTCCCGACGGGGATGCCCAGTCGATGCGCCCGAACACCTCATGCCCTCTCCGAAACGCGATCAGCGACCGGACCAATTCGACCAGATCCCGGTTCGTTTCCGCCAGCCGCCAGTCCACCCACCCGGTCTCGTTGTCCTGGCAATACGCATTGTTGTTCCCCCGCTGTGTACGGCCGAACTCATCGCCGGCCAGAAGCATGGGAACTCCTCCGCTGGAAAAAAGAAGGATCAGAAAATTCCGCATCTGCCGGCGCCGCAGGGCAAGGATTTCCGGATCGTCCGTCGTTCCCTCCACGCCGCAGTTCCAGCTGAAATTTCCGTCCGCCCCGTCGCGGTTGTCTTCCCCGTTGGCCTCGTTGTGCTTCTGGTTGTAACTCACAAGATCGGCCAGCGTGAAGCCGTCGTGGCAGGTGACGAAATTGATGCTGTGCTGCGCCTGCCGCCCGCTGCGCGCGTAGAGATCCGGGCTGCCCTTGAGACGCTCCGCCAGCGCCGGAACCAGCCCGGAGTCGCCGCGTACGAAGCGCCGCAAGTCGTCGCGGTAGCGCCCGTTCCACTCCGCCCACCTTCCCCAGGCAGGGAACGTCCCCACCTGATACAGCCCTGCCGCATCCCAGGCTTCGGCAATCAGCTTCGTGTTCGCCAGTACCGGATCATAGGCGAGCCGCTCGAGCAGCGGCGGATCGGGGAGCGGCTCGCCAGTCTTCCCGCGGCCAAGAATGCTCGCCAGATCGAACCGGAAGCCGTCGACGTGCATCTCCATCACCCAGTAGTGCAGGCAGTCGTTGATCAGCGTCCGCACCACCGGATGGTTGCAGTTCAGCGTGTTGCCGCAGCCGGAAAAATTCAGATACCGCCCGTTGGAATCGAGCAGGTAATACAAGGAATTGTCGAGGCCGCGGAAGGAAAGCGTGGGCCCGCGCTCGTCGCCCTCCGCTGTGTGATTGAAGACCACGTCCAGGATCACCTCGATCCCCGCATCATGAAATGCGCGAACCATTTCCTTGAATTCCGTCACCGCTGCGCCCGGCGCGGCGGCCGATCCGTAGGCCGAATTCGGAGCGAAAAAGCCGATCGGATGGTAGCCCCACAGGTTCAGGAGCCTCTCTCCGGTGAGAGGATTCACGCGGTCCGTGTCCGCCTCCTCGAACTCGTACACCGGCATCAGCTCCACGGCAGTGACGCCCAGATCCTTCAGGTAGGGGATCTTCTCCGCCAGTCCGCGGTAAGTGCCCGGAGCAGAGACGCCGGAGGAATCATGGCGCGTGAAGGCGCGCACATGCAGCTCGTAAATGACGGACTCCGCCAAAGGAGTGTTCAGCGGCTGATCGCCCCGCCAGTCGAAGCGGTCGTGCGGCAGGCCGCACAGGCGCCGCGCCGCCACGCCCCATTGCTCGCCGCCAGCAAGCACTTTTGCATAGGGATCCAGCAGGTATTTCCCCGGATCAAACCGATGAATGGCGGGATTCGGATTCGGGCGCAGGTCCATGCGCCAGGCATAGAGCACGTCGCGCGGCAGCCCGCTGATCCAGATGTGCCAGATATGGCCCGTGCGGTTCGCGCCGGGATCAAGCGCGATCTCGTGAAATGGCGCCTCGCGGCCCGGCCGGAACAGCGATAGCCAGACGTGCGTGGCGTGGCTGCTGAAGACGGCGAAATTGATCCCGTCTTCGAGAAATTCCGCGCCGAGCGGCAGGGCCACGCCCCGGTCCACGCAGAGAAAGCCAGGCATGCCGCTATGCTACACCCCCGGACTGCGCCCGTCATTCGGACCCTGAACGAGGTTCTCTGGTGACAAGAACGGTGACAGAGACATTCCCAAACGACATGCGCCTTCAGCGATGCCGTGCCGCCTTGGCCGCAGAGCCTGCCCGGCGGAAAGGCCCTGGGCGCTCCTGTGAGGACCGGCGGAAACCTGCAGGAGTGAGGAATCATACTTCTGCCACTCGCTTCTGCGCCCGTCCCAGCCGCAGGCCGCAGCCCGATTCCGTTGATCTACGGCAAGGCTGGCGCAGCGGTCCGCATCTTTTCCGTGCTGGCTTTTTCAATACCCGGCGCGCAAACTCTGCCAAAAACCGGTAAAGAGGACGCAGTTTACGCACGGATAACAGCGACTCGCCTCCTGCATTTCCAGAAGCCATTGCCGGAGTGGGAGGCCGCTCTACTCCCTGTCAAAGCAACATGAGAGCCCTGTCCGGGCACCGATACCGTAAAGTCTTCTTGATTTTGTCCTCCCAGGAACATTTTTCCCATGGCCTCAGTCGTCACATGCAGCCCGCGGACTTAGGCCGTTGGTTCTATCCCCCGCCCCACGATTTCGTTGGACAGCGATTTGCGATAAGAGGTGTGAGTATGTCCAACACGAAATCCCCAGTTTCCACCCGCCGCGGAGGGAGCCCGGAGGGCGACCGAAGCGGGCCCTGAAACTGCCCGCAGCGCCAAGGGCCGGTGGTCGGCCAAGCGCAAGATGAGTGTGGTTCTCGAGCTGCTACGCGGCGCTGATCTGGAGTCCACAAGCCGCAAATACGGCGTCACGGCCGCCACCCTGTCGGAGTGGCGTGACACCTTCCTCGCGGCCGGCGTGGAGGGGCTCAAGATCCGGCAGGAAGACCTGGTCGACGAGCAGGGCCGCCGCATGAAGTCTGTCATCGCGGAGCTCGCCATGGAGAACGAGCTGCTGCGGGAGCGCATCCGGCGCATGGAGGACGAGAAGCCTTTTCTGCGGTGGAGGTCGAAGCGATGAGCTGCGCCCGGTCGGCCTCCACAGGGCGCGTCTACGGGCGCCTCTCGGGTGCTGAAGGCGTGGGGCTTGCCGCGGTCGACGTTCTACCACCAGCGCCGCCGGCAGGCCTCTCCGCGCCTGCCCGCGCGGCGCGGCCCGAAGACGCGCTACACGGATGAGGAACTCGTCGGCGAGATTCGGCGGAGGATCCAGGAGTCTCCCTTCACCGGCGAAGGCCACCGCAAGGTGTGGGCGCGGCTACGGATGGCCGGCGTGCGCACCTCGAAACAGCGCGTGCTGCGGCTGATGCGCGAGCACCATCTGCTGGCGCCGCAGCGGCAGCCGCAGCCCCTCCCGCCGAAGCGGGATGAGGGGACCTTGCCGGGCGTGCGGCCGAATCGGCAGTGGGGCATCGACGCCACGGCCGGTTTCACTCGCTGCGACGGCCAAGTCGCAATCTTCGCAATGATCGATCACCATTCGGCCTACCGCCCGGGCATCCATGTCGCCGAGCGAGGCACACGGTTAGAATCTCTCGATTCCGTGCGTCAGGCCGTACGGGAGCAGTTTGCGGGCTTCCGGGAGGGCATCGCTTGCGGCGTGATCCTGCGGCACGACCACGGCTCTGCGATGATGAGCGATGACTTTCAGCGCGAGATCCGCTTTCTCGGATTGGAGTCCTCGCCGGCTTTCGTGCGCGAGCCGGAAGGCAACGGCTGCATCGAACGCTTCT
>JBBIIK010000060.1:0-19205 GCA_037446555.1 Acidobacteriota bacterium | reverse complement strand
TCACCAGGAGCTATGGACGCTGGCGGCCCTCCTGGGCCGAGACAGTTCTGCGTCGAAGAAGGAGAAAGTAGCGTAAGATGATTTCAGCCGTTCACCGCCAGCCTTCAACTAAACGCGGGACGCCCCCGACTGGCGTGTGCCGGAACACTCCAACAGAGCCACGCCGCTTTTGTAGACGACCACTCGACGGACAGGAGGCGTGGCGGGGTTGGGTGTGCCTTGTGCGGGTTGTTCCGTAATACTGTGCTCTGCCATTCTGCCCTCCCTTGGCGCATTTTACCATCAGATTCCAACCCAAACTGCCGGAAGCTGGGAGGTAAGATGCCAGAAAACGCTGGACATCAGGGCCCGAGGATGGTCAGAATTCAGGCGTGCTAGTCCAGGAGCGCCCTGAGGCGTTCGGCGAAATTTTCCTCGTCTTCGGTCCACAGCAGGCGGCGTTCGGCGATGAGTTCGTTTTCGAGATCCGTGGCGAGGTGCAGGATGCTGCGGATGTTGGACTGCACGGGGCGCAGCTGGTGGCTGGCGGGCTCGGGCAGGTAGAGGCGCTGCGGTCCGAGGTCGAGGCGGACGTGCTCGCCGCGGGGCGTGTCGAAGTAAGGAGCGAAGATCTCGAGCAGGACGGTAGAAGGCTTGAGATCCCACTGGCCGGTCCATTGCCAGAGGTCCCAGCGGAGCTGGACCTGGACTGCGATGTCGTCGTTGAGGTGTTCCTGGAGGCGGGAAGCGGCGGCCTGGGGGTCGAGATCGCCGTCGTAGTATTCCTCGAGCAGGGGCGCCTCGCGGAAGGCGATGGGATAAACCCGCAGCACGCCGCCGGGCAGAAGGCGCGACTGCGGGAAGACGGCGACGGCCTTCTTCAAGTAGAGTGGCAGGCCGACAGGCGCGAAGTTCTTCAGCCAGAGCGAAAGAAAGAGCGGGTCGTGCATGGGCCTTGTCAGCCTCCGGCGCGGCGGTAGACGGCGACGGCGAGCGGGGACAGCGTGAGGGAAAGGCTCTGGCGGCGGCCGTGCATCTCGACGCGGTCGGTCCAGAGCTCGCCGTCGTTGCCGACGCCGCTGCCGCCGAAGCGTTCCCAATCAGTGTTGAAGATTTCGCGCCAGAGGCCCGGCCAGGGGACGCCGATGCGGTAGTTGCGGCGGACGACGGGGGTGAAATTGCAGACCCAGACGGTGCAATCGCGCCCGTTTTTCGACCGTCGAACAAAGCTGATGACGCTGGAATCGACGTCGTGGATGTCGATCCATTCGAAACCGTTCCAGTGGAAATCAACTTCGTAGAGGGACGGTTCGGAGGCGTAGAAGTGGTTCAATTCCCGGACGAATTCCTGTAATTTTCTGTGGAAATCATACTGGAGGAGGTCCCAGCGGAGCTGGCCCTGCCAGTTCCACTCCTCGTACTGGCCGAGTTCGCAGCCCATGAAGAGGAGCTTTTTGCCGGGGTGGCCGTACATATAGCCGAGGAAGGCGCGGACGTTGGCGAAGCGCTGCCACTCGTCGCCGGGCATCTTGGCGATGAGGGACGCCTTGCCGTGGACCACCTCGTCGTGGGAGATGGGCAGGAGGAAGTTCTCGGTGAACGCGTAGAGGAGGCTGAAGGTGATCTGGTTGTGGCGGAACTTGCGGAAGAGGGGATCGGCGCGGAAGTAGCCGAACATGTCGTGCATCCAGCCCATGTTCCACTTCATGGTGAAGCCGAGGCCGCCGGCGTAGACGGGATGGGAGACGCCGGCGAAGGAGGTGGATTCCTCGGCGATTGTGACGGCGCCGGGCACCTTGTGTGCCTCCTCGTTGAATTTCCGCAGGAAAGAAATGGCTTCCAGGTTCTCGTTTCCGCCGTATTTGTTCGGGAGCCATTCCCCATCCTTCCGGCCGTAATCGAGGTAGAGAATAGAGGCTACGGCGTCGACGCGAAGGCCATCAATATGATACTCTTTCAGCCAGAAAAGCGCGTTCGATATGAGGAAATTGCGGACCTCGTTGCGGGCGTAATTGAAGATGAGCGTGCCCCATTCCTTGTGCTCCCCAAGGCGGGGATCCTCATATTCATAGCAGGCGGTGCCGTCGAAGCGGGCGAGCCCGTGGGCGTCCCTCGGAAAGTGGCCGGGCACCCAGTCGACGATGACCCCGATGCCGTGCCGGTGGCACTCCTCGACGAAGAAGCGGAAGTCGTCGGGCGAGCCGAAGCGGGCGGTGGGGGCGTAGTAGCCGGTGACCTGGTAGCCCCAGCTGCCGGCGTAGGGGTGCTCCATGACGGGCATGAGCTCAATGTGGGTGTAGCCGAGCCGCTGCACATAGGGCACGAGGTGTGCGGCGAGCTCGCGGTAGGTGAGGGGCTCGCCTTCGGGGGTTTTCATCCACGATTCGAGGTGGACCTCATAGCAGTTGAATGGGCGCTCAAGCCAGTTGGTGCGGGCACGGCGCTCCATCCATTCGCTGTCGTTCCACAGGTAATGGCCAGTGGGCCAGACCATGGAGGCGGTGAGCGGGGGCTTTTCGGCGGCGAAGGCGTAGGGATCGCACTTCATCTCGGAGACGCCCAAGATTTTGGAACGGACAAAGTATTTGTAGATGTCGCCCTGGCGCACGCCGGGGAGAAAGAGCTCCCAGATGCCTCCTTCTCGACGGCGCATGGCGTGGCGGAAAGAGTCCCATTGATTGAAGCTGCCGGAGACGCAGACGGCTTCGGCGTTCGGGGCCCAGACGGCGAAGCGGCAACCGTGGACGCCGTCGATTTCCATGAGGTGCGCGCCCATGGTGCGCCAGGCCTCGTAGTGGGTGCCCTCGGCGTGAAGGTAGACGTCGAAGTCGCTGAGCAGGAGGCCGAAGCGGTAGGGGTCCTCGACGATTTCCGTCCCACCGCGGTGGAGCGACAGTTCGAGCAAGTACTGGCCCGGGTGGCTGGCGAGTTGCGCGCCGTAAAGGCCGCCGGGATGGAGCCTCGCCATGGGGATGCGGCCGCCGCCTTCCGGCAGCAGAGCAGCCTGGGCGGTGTGGGGCAGGAAGGCGCGGACCACCCATCCGTCCTCGACGCGGTGCGGGCCGAGAACGGAGAAGGGATCCCCATGGTAGCCGCCGACGATCGCGTCGAATTCACCGGGCATCATGCGGCTATTATGGCAATTCATGGACCTGAGGTCACTCGAGAAGGCCGAACTTCATGTGCACCTGGAGGGCGCGGCGGCGCCGGAGACACTGTGCGAGATCATGCCCGGGCTCACGGCGGACGAGGCTCGGGCGCGGAGCCGGTTTTCGAACTTCGGAGAATTTCTGCAGGTTTTCAAGTGGGTTCACACATGCCTGCGGCGCCCGGAACACTTCGCTTTGGTGCTTCGGCGGCTGCTCGAGCGGCTGGAAAGCGAGGGTGTGCGCTATGTGGAGGTGAATGTCAGCGCGGGTGTCATCCTGTGGCGCGGGCTGCCGCTGGATGAAGTTTTCGTTGCGCTGGCGGAGGAGGCGGAGCGGAGCGCGCTGCCGGTGCGGTTCATCTTCGACGCGGTGCGGCAGTTTGGCGTGGATCACGCGCAGGCGACGGCTGAGGCGGCGGTGCGGTGGCGCGGGCGGGGAGTGGTGGGGTTCGGCATCGGAGGAGACGAGGCGCGCGGGCCGGCGAGGCTGTACCGGGATGCGTTCGAGTTTGTGCGGACGCACGGGCTGGCGGCAGTGCCTCACGGCGGAGAGACGACGGATCCGGAGAGCGTGTGGGAGGCGCTGGAGTGCGGGGCGCGGCGCATCGGTCACGGCATTCGCGCGGCGGAGGATGCGGCGCTGATGGAGGAGCTGCGGAGGCGCGATGTGGCGCTGGAGATCTGCATCACGAGCAATGTGCGTACGGGCGCGGTGAGAAGCCTGGAGGAGCACCCGGTGCGGCGCCTCTTTGAGGCGGGCGTGCCGCTCACGCTGAATACGGACGATCCGGCGCTCTTCGGGACGACACTCGTGCGCGAGTTCGAGCTGGCGCGAGACTTCTTCGGATTCTCAGAAGAGGAGCTGCGGCAGCTGGCACGCAACAGCTTCCGCTATGCGCTGGCGGCGCCGCCGGAGTTCTGTTCTGTCTGAGCGACCTTCGAGGCGAGGTCACGGACGAGCCTTTCGAGCGCCTCTACGCGCTCGGCGAGCTGTTCGATAGCCTGTCCTTCGGGGTCGGGGAGCTTGGCGTGCTCGAGAACCTCTTCATTGTCGAGGCGGCTGCGGACGATGCGGCCGGGGACGCCGACGACGGTGGAGTGATCCGGGACGGACTTGAGGACAACCGAGCCGGCGCCGATGCGGACGTGATTGCCTATGGTGATGTTGCCGAGCACCTTGGCGCCGCTGCCAATGACGACGTTGTTGCCGAGCGTCGGGTGGCGCTTGCCTTTCTCCTTGCCGGTGCCGCCGAGGGTGACGCCCTGATAGAGAAGGCAATCGTCGCCGACGACGGCCGTTTCGCCGATGACGACGCCCATGCCGTGGTCGATGAAGAAGCGGCGGCCGATCTGCGCGCCGGGGTGGATCTCGATGCCGGTGAGCGAGCGCGAGATCTGGCTGATGATGCGGGCGGTGGTGGTGAAGCCCGCCTTGTAAAGCTTGTGGGCGAGGCGGTGGAACAGGACGGCGTGGAATCCGGGGTAACAGAACAGGATTTCGGTGACGCTCTTGGCCGCAGGGTCTTCGCGGAAGATCGTGTCGATCTGTTCCCGGATGGTGCGAAACATCGTGTGTACCTTATTATGCGCCCGGCGGCTCATTCGCGCTGCCACCATTTCCCAGCGTGAGGGGGGACATGGCGGGTCATGGCGTCGAGCAGCACGGCGGGGTCTTCGCCGGAGAGGATCATCTGGCGGTGGGCGGGATGGAGGAAGCCGTCGGCGACGGCGCGATCGCAGAACCCGAGAAGCGGATCGAAGTAGCCATCGACGTTGAGCAGCGCGACGGGCTTGTGATGAAAGCCGAGCTGCGCCCAAGTAAGAGTTTCAAAGAGTTCGTCGAGCGTGCCGAGACCGCCGGGCAGGGCGAGGAAGGCTTGGGCGATTTCGTTCATGAGCGCCTTGCGGTCGTGCATGGATTCGACGACATGGAGGCGGCTGAGTCCGGTGTGGGCGACCTCTTTGTCAACGAGCGCCTGCGGGATGACGCCAACGACGTCCCCGCCGGCGGCAAGAGCGGCGTCGGCGAGGGCGCCCATCAGACCGACGCGGGCGCCGCCGTAGACGAGGCGCAGGCCGCGGCGGGCGATTTCCGCGCCGGTGAGGCGCGCCGCGTCCATGTAGACGCCGCTGGCGCGCGAACTGGATCCGCAGAAGACACAAACTGACTGCATCCTCTTTTGAGCGTTGCACAGAGGGGAGGCGGCGCGAGCGGGCTTTGATATGATGATGCCGCTTCTCTGGACACGAGCGATGCAGATCTGGACGCAGAATTACGATCCGCTCGGCAATGCCGCGCTGTCGACGGCGGCAGCGGCGATCCCGGTGACGGTGCTTTTCTACTTGCTGGCAGTGCGCAAGATCAAGGCGCACCTGGCAGCGCTGTGGGCATTGATCGCGGCGATGGCTGTGGCGGCGTTGATCTTCCGGATGCCGGTGCACATGGTGGCGGGCGCAACGTTGCACGGCGCGGTGTATGCGTCGCTGTGGATCGCGTGGGTGGTGGTGGGGGCGGTGTTTGTGTATGACCTGACGGTGCAGAGCGGGCACTTTGAGACGATCAAGGGCTCCATCGGGGCGATTACAGATGACCGCCGGGTGCAGATGTTGCTGATCGCGTTCTGTTTCGGTGCCGTGCTGGAAGGAGCGGGCGGCGGAGGCGCGCCGGTGGCGGTGACAGCGGCGATGATGATCGGGCTGGGCTTCCGCCCGTTCGAGACGGCCATCGTTTGCCTCATGGCGAACACGGCGCCGGTAGCCTGGGGCGGGATGGGGAACCCGGTGCGGGCGCTGGCGGCGGTCACCGGGCTGCCGGAGGCGGATTTGAGCGCGACGATGGGCAGGATTCTGCCCCCCGTGGCGGCGCTGCTCCCGTTTTATCTGGTGCGGACAATGGTGGGATGGCGGGAGACATTTCAGGTCTGGCCGGCGTGTCTGGCTGCAGGCATTTCGTTTTCCGGGATCCAGTTTTTCTGGTCGAATTATGTGGACCCGAACCTCGTGGATATCATGAGCGGGATGGGGGCGATCCTGTTTTGCGCCGTACTTTTAAAGTATTGGAAGCCGAAACAGGAGTTCCATTTCCCAGAAGAGAGGGGCAAGCCCAAGGCGGAAAAGCGGAAATACACGGCCAGGGAAGTGGTGCACGCTTGGTCGCCTTTCGCCCTGATCGCGCTGTTCGTGGTGGCGTGGGGGATTCCGGCGGTGAAGTCGCTGATCTCGCAGACGAGCTACAAGGCGCCGGTTCCGGGACTGCATCAATTGGTGTTACGGACGGCGCCGGTGGTGGAGAAGGACGTGCTGGACACGGCGATCCTTAGCGTGGACTGGCTGGCGAGCGTGGGCACGGCGACGGTGCTGGCCGGGCTGGTGGCGGGACCGGTGCTGGGGCTGTCGATGGGGACGACGTTGCGCGTGTTCCGCGGGACGATGTTCCGGATGCGCTTCAGCTTCCTGGCGATCCTCTGCATGATCTGCATGGCGTATGTGATGCGGTATTGCGGGATGGATGCAGTGCTGGGGCTGGCGATGACGCACACGGGGGTTTTGTACCCGGTGTTCGGAACATTCATCGGGTGGATTGGGGTGGCGCTCAGCGGAACGGATGCGGGCTCGAACGCGCTATTCGGGAACTTGCAGGTAGTGACGGCGACCAAGCTGGGGCTGGACCCCGTGCTGATGGCGGCGGCGAATTCGACGGGCGGGGTGATGGGGAAGATGGTGGCGGCGCAGTCGCTGATTATCGCGTGTGTGGCGGCGGGGATCGAAGGGAAGGAAGGCGATCTGTTCCGCAAGGTTGCCAAGCACGGGCTGGCGCTGGCGCTGGTGATCGGTCTGCTGGTGATGCTGTATGCGTATGTTCTGCCGGGAGTGGTGGCGCATGATCACAAGTTCTGGTGAAGGGGCTGCGGCGGCGCTGCCGCGGCGAAGATGGAATCGGGAAAAGCCGGGAGGTTCGAATCAATGAGAGGAAATGTCATCGTGGCTGGCGCGGCGGCAGTGCTGCTGTCTGCCGGCGCATTTGCGCAACTGGGGATCTTCACGAACGAGCAGCGGATCGACATCACGCGCGAGTGGAAAGGAGAGCGGTTCCCGGACGGTCGCCCGAAGGTGCCGGATGAAGTACTGGACCGGCTGAAGCTGACAACAGCGGAAGAAGCGTGGGGGACGTTGCGAAGGCTGGGATATCACAACCAGTTCGAGGGGAACTGGAAGACGGTGAACGTGAACGATCCGGCGGGCGACAGGATGGTGGGGCGGGCGGTGACGGCGGTGTTCGTGCCGCGTCGCCCGGACTTCGACGCCGTGATCAACGATCACGCGAAGAAGGAGAAGCGCGTGGGGCGGGGTCAGAACTCGTGGGTGATCGACACGCTGGTGAAGCGGGACGTGATGGTGGTGGACCTGTTCGGGAAGATCAAGGACGGGACGATCATCGGAGACAATCTCGGCACGTCGATCTGGACGAAGACGGGCACCGGGCTTGTGGTGGACGGCGCGGTGCGGGACGTCAGCGGGCTGATGGAGATCAAGGGGTTCAAGATCTTCTGCCGGGGCTTCGATCCAACGGCGATCGCGGAGGTGACGCTTGCGGGGATCAACGTTCCGATTCGCATCGGGCAGGTGACAGTGCTGCCGGGCGACGCGGTGTTGAGCGACCCGGAGGGAGTGGTATTTATTCCCGCGCATCTGGCGGCGCTGGTGGCGGACGAAAGCGAGCTGACGCGGCTCCGCGACGAATGGGGCCATCAGATGCTGCGCGAGCAGAAGTACACGCCGGGGCAGATCGACACGCGGTGGACGCCGCAGATGATCGATGAATTCAACAAGTGGGCCGAGGCGAAGGGATCGAAAGTCCGGCTGCCGAGGCGCGAACAGTAGGGAGGGAAACGATGGAGCGAGCGACAAGGAAATGGTGGCAGAACCGGCGCGGTTCAAGCCGGCGAGGGTTCTTGAGAACGGCTGCGGGCGTTGCGGCGGCGGGGTTCTGGGCCGATGAGACGATCCAAGCGTACCAGAGCACCGTGAACACGAACTCGAAGCCTTCGGCGCTGCGGATCACGGACCTGCGCTTTGCACACATCGTGAATGCGCCGATGCGCGCGCCGATCATCCGGATCGACACCAACCAGGGGATCAGCGGTTACGGGGAAGTCCGCGACGGGGCGAGCGTGACGTATGCGCTGATGCTGAAGTCGCGCATTCTCGGCGAGAACCCTTGCAATGTGGACAAGGTGTTCCGCAAGATCAAGCAGTTCGGCTTTCACGCGCGGCAGGCGGGCGGCGTGTGCGGCGTGGAGATGGCGCTGTGGGATCTGGCGGGCAAGGCGTACAACGTGCCGGCCTATCAATTGCTGGGCGGCAAGTTCCGGGACCGGGTCCGTCTGTACGCGGACACGACGGAGTCGCACGATCCGAAGGAGTACGGCGAGCGGCTCAAGAAGCGGCGCGAACAGGGCTTCACCTGGCTCAAGATGGATCTGGGCATCGATCTGGTGGAGAAGGTCCCGGGCGCGGTGACGGCGCCGGCGGGCGTGACGCAGCGCTCGTCGACGTGGACGAAGCACATGTTCACGGGGATGGAGCTGACGGAGAAGGGCGTGGGGTTGATGGCAGACTACGTGGCGCAGATCCGCGAGATCGTCGGCTGGGACATTCCGCTGGCGGCGGATCACTTCGGGCACATAGGCGTGAACTCGTGCATCCGGCTGGGTAAGGCGTTGGAGAAGTACAACCTGGCGTGGCTGGAGGACATGATTCCGTGGACGGAGACGGAATTGTGGAAGCAGATCACGATGGCGGTGGACATCCCGACCCTGACGGGCGAGGACATTTATTTGAAGGAGCCGTTCATCGAGCTGGCGAAGAACCACGCGGTGGATATCCTGCACCCGGATCTGGCTTCGTCAGGCGGGCTGTTGGAGACGAAGAAGATCGGCGACGCAGTAATGGAGTACGGGCACGCGATGGCAATGCACTTCGCGGGCACGCCGATTTCGTTCATGGCGAACGTGCACTGCGCGGCGGCAACGGAGAACTTCCTGGTGCTAGAGCATCATTCGGTGGACGTGCCCTGGTGGTCGAATCTGGTGACAGGCAACGAGCAGCCGCTTTATGAAAAGGGCTTCGCAGTGGTGCCGGAGAAGCCCGGGCTGGGAGTGGAACCAAACCCGGACGAGGTGAAGAAGCGCCTGGCGCCGGGCACGGGCTACTTCGAGCCAACAGAGAACTGGAACAACGAGCGGAGCTGGGACCGGCTGTATAGCTGAAGCCCCGGCCCCCGGAAGACTGCGGCGCGGCCCTGCCGCGCCGCGTTTTTGTTTCAGCGCGGGCGGGAGGGACGAGGTTCGCCGTCCTGAGCCCGGCGCGCCGGGCTGGAAATCCGGGCGCGGGATGCGTGGAAGGGCTGCTGGGGAGGGCCGCGCGGACGCTGCATAGTACAATCAGATTTCATGCGAAAGTCAGTGATTTTCGCTGCGTTGGCGGTGCTTCTGGCCCTCGACGCGCAGGCGCGCGAGCCGGTGCGCGCGCGGCATGCCATGGTGGTGGCGCAGGAGCCGCTGGCGGCCGACGTGGGCGCCGCGGTGCTGAAGAAGGATGGCAACGCGGTGGACGCTGCGGTGGCGGTGGCATTTGCCCTCGCCGTGACGCACCCTTCGGCCGGCAACATCGGCGGCGGCGGATTCCTGCTGGCGCGGTTTGCGGACGGACGCGCCACTTTCATCGACTTCCGTGAGATGGCGCCGCTGGCGGCTTCGCGCGATATGTACGTGGGGCCCGGCGGCAAGCTGACGCAGGACTCGCTCATCGGGTGGCGGGCGGCGGCGGTACCGGGTACGGTTCGAGGGCTGGAGGTGGCGCACCGCAAGTACGGGAGCCTGCCGTGGGCGGAACTGGTGGAGCCCGCCATCCGGCTGGCGGCGGAGGGTGTGACGCTGTCTTATGCCGAGGCGCGGTCTGTGTGCGGCGCGCGGGCGCGGCTGGGGCGGTTCGAGGAATCGAAGCGGATTTTCCTGAACGGAGGCGAGTGTTACGAGCCCGGAGAGAAGCTGCGGCAGCCGGATCTGGCACGGACTCTCGAGCGGATCGCCAAGCACGGCGCCGCGGATTTCTATGAAGGCGAAACGGCGCGCATCCTGGCAGAGGAGATGCGCCGGAGCGGCGGGCTGATCACGCTGGAGGATCTGCGCGACTACCGCGCCGTCGAGCGTCAGCCGCTGAGGGGCGCCTACCGTGGATACACCATTCTGACGGCGCCGCCGCCGAGCTCGGGAGGCATTGGCATCCTTCAGATGCTGGGGATGCTGGAGGAGACCGGCTACGAGAAGCAAGGCGCAGGGGCGGCAGCTTCGCTGCACTGGATTGCAGAGGTGATGCGGCGGTCGTTCGCCGACCGCGCCGAGTTTCTGGGCGACGCCGACTTCGCGCGCTTGCCGGTGCGCGGGCTGCTGGATCCGGGTTACCTGGCGTCGCGCCGGGCTTCGATCCGGGTGGACCGCGTCACGCCGAGCAGCGAGATAGGCGCGGGGCGGCCGGCGCGCGAGCCGGAAGACACGACGCACTTCAACGTGATCGACGCGCGGGGCAATGCCGTGGCGCTGACGTATACGATCAACAATTCCTACGGAAGCGCCGTGACGGCGCCGCGGCTCGGATTCCTGCTAAACAACGAAATGGACGACTTCGCCGCGCAGCCGGGCAAGCCGAATATGTTCGGGCTGATCCAGGGAGAGGCGAACGCCATTGCGCCGCGCAAGCGCCCGCTGTCGGCGATGACGCCAACCATCGTCGAAAAAGACGGACGGCTGGTGATGGCGCTGGGCGCGCCTGGCGGTCCGCGCATTATCTCCGGCGTGCTCCAGGTGCTCCTGCACGTGATCGACTTCGGCATGGACATCCAGCAGGCCGTGGATCAGCCGCGCATCCATCACCAGTGGATGCCGGACCGGCTGTATCACGAGCCGGGCCTGTCGCCGGACACGCTGGAACTGCTGCGGCAGCGCGGCCATGAACTGGCGCCGATCTACGCCGTCGGCTCGGTGGAGGCGATCCTGGTGGAGGAGCCGCGGGTGCGTTCCGTGGAGGATGCCACCACCAAAGGCGCCAACGTGACCGAGCGCATCCGCTGGCTGGCCGCCGCGCAGAACGGACGCAGCGCGGGAAAGGCCTCGGGATTCTGAACCTATGCAGCGAGCCCTTTCGACGCACCTGATCGTCAATCACCGTCTCACGACGGTCTGGTTGGAGCGCATTCACGACGCGGGTTTCCCGCTGGTGGAGATTTTTTGCGCGCGGCAGCACTTCGACTACCACAACCGCTCGCAGGTGGCCGAGCTGGGTTACTGGTTCCGGGACTCGGATCTCCGCTGCCATTCGCTGCACTCGCCGATGTACAGCGACGACTGCTGGGGGCGTTCCGGGCCCGGGGCGGTGGTGTCGATCACGGAGCTGTCGAAGCCGAAGCGGCTGGCGGCGGTGGACGAGATCAAGCGGGCGCTCGACGTGGCCGACAAGTTTCCCTTCCGCTATCTGATCCAGCATCTGGGTGTCTCCGAGGAGGAGTACGACGAACGCAAGATCGAGGCGGCGTTCACGGCTCTGGAGGACATCTGCCTGTTTGCGAAGCACCGGGGCGTGGAGGTGCTGCTCGAGAACATTCCGAACAGGCTGTCTTCTGCCGAGCGCCTTCTTCACTTCAACGAAGTCACGCACCTGAACCTGAACTTCTGCCTGGACACCGGCCATGCGCACATCATGGAGGGCGTGGAAAACGCCTTCCATCTGCTGAAGGACCGGATCCGCTCCACGCACGTGCATGACAACGACGGGGAACGGGACATTCATCTGTTCCCGGGGCTGGCGGCGGGCGGAACGATCGAATGGCGGCGCATCATGCCGCTGCTCAGAGATCGTGCGGAGCAGTTTCCACTTTTGCTGGAACTGAAGGAATCGCCGGATTTTCCGAACGCGATTGAGTCGGCCCGTCAGGTTGCCGGCCACATGGAGTCCCTCTGATGTCTTCCATTCCGAGAGTCACGATCGAACGAGTTTCGCAGTATGACGGGCAGACCGTGGAGGTCGCCGGCTGGCTGTACAATTTGCGGCGGTCGGGGAAGATCATCTTCCCGCTGCTGCGCGACGGGACGGGCATTTTGCAATGCGTGGCTGTCAAGGCCAATATCAGCGAGAAATGTTTCAACGATCTGCGGGACCTCACGCAGGAGTCGTCGCTGGTGGTGCGCGGGCGTGTGCGGGCCGAGAGCCGCGCGCCGGGCGGATACGAGCTGGATGTGGATGATGCGGAGATCGTGCACCGCATTCCTGAGGAGCGGCCGTATCCAATCACCCCGAAGGAGCACGGCACCGAGTTTCTGTTCGACCACCGGCATCTGCACCTGCGCTCGCGGCGGCCGCATGCGATCCTGCGCGTGCGGCACGAGATCATCCGGGCGGTCCGGGATTATTTCGACACGAACGGCTTCACGCTGGTCGACACGCCGATCTTCACGCCGGCTGCCTGCGAGGGCACGACGACGCTGTTCGAGGTGGACTATTTCGAGGACGAAAAGGTCTACCTCACGCAGTCCGGGCAGCTGTACAACGAAGCCACGGCGATGGCTTTCGGCAAGACGTATTGTTTCGGGCCGACGTTCCGGGCGGAGAAGTCGAAGACGCGGCGCCACCTGACGGAGTTCTGGATGGTGGAGCCGGAGATGGCGTGGGCGACGCTGGAGGACGTGAAGCACGTGGCGGAAGGGCTGATCTGCTTCATCGTGGGGCGCGTGCTGGAACGGCGGCGGCGCGAGCTGGAAACGCTGGAGCGTGATGTCAGCCGGTTGGAGGCGATCCGGCCGCCGTTTCCGCGGATCTCGTACGACGAGGCGGTGGGGATTCTGCAGCGCAAGGGATCGGAGATTCAGTGGGGCGGCGACTTCGGCGGAACGGATGAGACGCTGCTGTCGGAGGAGTTCGACCGTCCGGTGATGGTGGACCGCTTCCCGGCGTCGATCAAGGCGTTCTACTTCCAGCCGGACGAGCAACGGCCGGAAGTGGTGCTGGGCGTGGACGTGCTGGCCAGCGAGGGGTATGGGGAAGTGGTGGGCGGCGGGCAGCGCATTCATGATTACGAGCTTCTGCTGGAGCGCATCCGGGAGCACAATCTGCCGCCAGATGCCTTCGAGTGGTATCTCGATCTGCGTCGATACGGCACGGTGCCACATGCAGGCTTCGGCATGGGAGTGGAGCGCATGGTGGCGTGGGTCTGCGGGCTGGACCACATCCGTGAAACGATCGCCTTCCCGCGCATGCTGTACAGGACGCGCCCATGAGGAAGATGCCGCAGACGATCGCCATCCTCGGCGCGCCGCTGGATCTGGGCGCGGGGCGGCGCGGCGTGGACATGGGGCCTTCGGCGCTGCGTGTGGCCGGGCTGAACGCGCGGCTGGAGGCACTGGGGTACCACGTGGAGGACCTGGGCAACGTGGCGGTGGAGCAGCAGGAGTCCGCGAAGGCGGGGCCTGCCAATGCGCGGTATCTGAAGCCGATCGCGGCGACGTGCCGGCAGGTGGCGCAGGGGGTGGAGCGCGCGCTGAGGCAGGGGCGGTTTCCGCTGGTGCTGGGCGGGGATCACTCGGTGGCTGTGGGGACGGCGAGCGGAGCGGCGGCGCACTATCGGAGGCGCGGGCACCGGCTGGGGGTGATCTGGATCGACGCGCACACGGACATGAACACGCCCGAGACGTCTCCTTCCGGAAATGTTCATGGGATGCCGCTGGCGTGCCTGGTGGGGGCGGGACCAAAGGAGCTGACGCAGTTGGCGGGGTTCGCGCCGGCGATCGACCCGCGCTGCGTGGCGCTGGTGGGAATCCGCGACGTGGATCTCGACGAGCGGCCGGTGGTGCGCGAATCGGGCGTCACCGTGTTCACCATGCGCGACATTGATGAACGGGGGATGCGCGCGGTGATGACGGACGCGATTGCCGTGGCGTCGCGCGGGACGGTGGGTATTCATCTGTCGCTCGACATGGACGGGATCGACCCGGGCGAGGCGCCCGGCGTGGGCACGCCGGTGCGGGGGGGGATTTCGTACCGCGAGGCGCACCTGGCGATGGAGATGCTGTGCGACTCGCGGCTGCTGCGCTCGATGGAGGTGGTGGAGGTCAACCCGATTCTCGACGTCGCGAACCGCACGGCGCAGCTGGCGGTGGAGCTGGCGCTGTCGGCCATGGGGAAGCGCATTCTATGAGCGTGTTGCGCGTGGCCGTGCTCTACGGCGGCCGCTCCGGCGAACATGAGGTGAGCCTGCGCTCCGCCGAGGCGGTGATGGACGCGCTGGAGCGCCGCGGCTACCGCGTGGCGCCATATCTGATTGCGAAGGACGGCCGATGGCACCCGGGGCCTATTCTGCCCGTGCCTGGCGCGAATCCCGATATCGACGTGGTGTTCCCGGTGCTGCACGGCACCTTTGGCGAAGACGGCACGGTGCAAGGGCTGCTGGAGATGGCGGCGCTGCCCTTTGTGGGCGCGGGCGTGTTCGCGTCAGCCGCCGCCATGGACAAGGAGCTGTTCAAGCGCCTATGCCGGGAGCGCGGGCTGCCGGTAGTCGAGTATCTCGTGCTGCGCCCGGGCGAGACGGTGCCGGCGGAAGTGATGCGTCGGTTTGGGTTTCCGGTGTTCGTCAAGCCGGCGAACCTCGGCTCGTCGGTGGGCATTCACAAGGCGCATGATGCGAAGGAGTTGGAAGCCGCGCTGGAGGATGCGGCGCGCTACGACACCAAAGTGCTTGTGGAGCGCGCCGTGCGCGGGTTCGAACTGGAGTGCGCTGTGCTGGGCAACCGCGAGCCGGTTGCTTCGACGCCGTGCCAGATTTTCCCGTCGCGGGAATTTTATGATTACGAAGACAAGTACGTCCTGGGCAAGGCTCGCGCCGTGATTCCGGCTGAAGTGCCGGCGGGCACGATCCGCGAAGTACAGCGGCTGGCGGTGGAATGCTACCGCGCGGTGGAATGCTGTGGCATGGGGCGGGTGGATTTCCTGGTCGAGGCGGCCACGGGCCAAGTGTTCGTGAACGAGCTGAATACGATTCCCGGCTTCACAAGCATCAGCATGTATCCGAAGATGTGGGCCTACGACGGCGTGCCGATGACGGAGCTGGTGCACCGGCTGGTGGAGCTGGCGCTGGAACGGTTTCGCGAGCGCCAGGCGCTTCGGTACGAACGGTGATGCGGCGCGCCGCTGCCCTGTTGCTGCTTGCCTGCCTGCCCGCGCGGCCGCAGGCGCCGCCTGGATCGACTGAAGATCTCGAGGATGCGGTGCGCCGCATCGTGCAGACGCTCGCTATCGTGATGGAGCATGGCGCGCAGCCTCCAAACCTGGACGCAGCCATATACGGAGGCGCGATTCCGGGAATGTTGCGGCGGCTGGATCCGCACTCGGTCTTCTTCGATCCGGATCAATTCCAGCAATTGCAGGAGCTGGAGCGCAGCGTGACCAAGGGCTTCGGCACGGTGGTGAGCCTGCTGCCGGGCCGCGTGATTGTCCTGCAAACAATGCCCGGCTCGCCGTCGCAAAAGGCGGGGCTTTCGCCCGGCGACGAGATTATCGCGATCAACAATGTTCCGCTGGCCTACCTCGATCTGGATCAGCTGGTGGAGCTGCTTTCGTATACGCGCCAGAGGGAGGCGCATCTGGTCGTGAGGCGGCAGGGCGAGACGCGGCCGTTTCCTGTGACACTCTCACCGGCAGAGCTGGAGGCGCCAAGCGTGGATCGGAGGTTTCTGTTTCAGCCTCGCGTCGGGTACGTTCGTGTTTCGAGCTTTGATGCGAAGACCGCCGAGGCGCTGCGCGAGGCGATCCAGCAACTGGGCGGCGAGGAGCTGCAGGGACTGGTGCTGGACTTGAGGAACAACCAGGGCGGCGTAGTGCAGTCGGCAGTGGCAGCGGCGGCGCTGTTTCTGGAGGCGGGTTCGGTGATCTTCTCCGCGCGCGGCCGCAACACGCCGACGGAGGAGCTGAAGGTGCCGGAGGGGTTCAAGCCGTACCGGTTCCGGCTGGCGGTGTTGGTGAACGGGAAGACGGCGAGCGCGGCGGAGATCTTCGCCGGGGCGATCCAGGACAACGACCGCGGCGCGCTCCTCGGCGAACTCACGTTCGGAAAGGGCCTCGTGCAGCGCGTGTATCCTCTGAGCCGTGGAACCGGGCTGGCGCTGACGACGGCGTTTTACTACACGCCCAGCGGCCGCTCGATCCAGAAGCCCCTGAAGGGCACGGAACTCGAGCGGGCAACCGCCGCACAGGAGCAGGAGTTCCGCACGCGCCTGGGGCGCGCCGTGCGGGGAGGCGGGGGCATCGAGCCGGACTTTCTCGTGTACCAGCAGGCCTATTCGCCGCTCGGACGCGTGCTGGAGGCGTCCGGCGCATACCCGAACTTCGCCACCGAATGGCTGGCTGCGCATCCGGGCGAGGCGAAGCGCGAGATGGAGATCACGGCGGAGATCCTCGACGAGTTCCAGCTGTGGCTTTCGCGCCGGCAGATCCGCCCTTCCCTGGCGGAATGGACCGCTGAGCGGGAGACCGTGCGCCGCCGTCTGAAGCAGGAGATCCTGAACCAGGCGGTGGGCGTGGCGGCGGGCGACGAGGTGGAGCTTAGGGCGGACCCTGTGGTGCTGCGCGCGCTTTCAGCGCTTGGCAACTGAAGCAGGTTTTGTCTTGCGCCTCGCCCCCGGCTGGGCTGGCTCGGCGCCGGCAGACGGCTCCGCCTGCGCCAACCACCAGAACATGCACAGGAGCAGCACCGGCCACGCCTGCAGCAGCAGACGGTCGCCGGCGGTCCGAAGCTGATCTGCCAGATTGCCCGGAGAGCCCCAGAGGAAGACAACGTCCGCCGCCAGCAGCAAGGCTGCCGCCACCAGTGGCCACAAGGGGCGACAAGGCCGATTCGGGCGAAACACGAGGAACAGCAGAACAACAAACAGCAGCGGGTGCGCAGGGAAATCGCCGAGCTTCCAGAACTCCGTGGCCATACCCTGCAACCCGGCCCACAGGCGGCTGAGCTGGCGGAAGCTTTCACCGCTGACCATCTGCGCGTCCGGCGCGAGAAGGAAACGGAATGCCAGCGAAAGCATCAGCACCGGTCCCGCACCAGCCAACCACCACAGCGCGCGGAGGCGCGCGATGGCGGCGATGGGGATAGCGAGAGACACGAAGAAGGCCAGTCCTTCGTTCTTTGTGAATGCGGCCATGGACGCGAGGGCGCCGCTGAGCGCCAGCGCCGTTCCGCTCCAGCCGGCGCGCTGCGACAGGAGCGCGGAGACTACGGAGGCCAGGATCATGGCCGCCAGCGGGAGGTCAGCGTGCTGGCCGGGCGCGGATCGCCACAAGGAAGTGGTCATGAACAGGGCAGAAACACCCAGCGCCGCCCACTGCCACCCGCCGCGCACAGCGAGGCCGGCGGCGAAGATCAGCACCAGCGCCAGGCTCAGGAAGAAGCTGCCCGCCTGTGGCGCCGCCTGCGACATGTTGCCGCTCTGGCTCCATGCGCGCGCCACCGCGGCCGGCCACAGGAGCGGATACTCGGGATGCGACAGGACCAGCTCCGGAGAGACGGCGTTGCGCCACAACCCATCATGGGCGAGAAATCTGGCGCGGACGTTCCACACGGTCCATGCGTCCCAGTCTCCCTGAGGGCTGGCGGTCAGAACAACATAGACTCCGGCGAAGAACGCCACGGCGCAGACCACCGCGGCGATACCGCCCAGCCATGCAAGCGGGACCGGGCGGGCGGGCTCCGCGGGAGCAATGTGCCGGGCGCGGCGGCGAAGAAGCCACACGGCAACACCGGCGGCGAGGATCAGCGCGTCGGACGTCCACGCTGACACCGCCGGAGAAGCGCCTAACCAAAGAAGAGTGAAGAACAGCGACGACGTGGCGCCTGTCCCGAAGATGAGCGCGACGGAAGCGGCGAACGTGTGACGAATCCAGGCCGGAGCGGTCACGCGAGGCAGTAGGGCCTCGACCCAGAACCACCCGGCTACTCCGGCGGCGAGCCAGGACAGGACGTTCACCGGGCTGCCTCCCGCCTGCGGTAGAAGATCAAATATCCGCCGAGATCCCGCTCCATGATGAGTCCGCGCTGGGCGCCAGGCGCCACATAGTCCTGTTCCTTCGAAAACACGGCCAGCCAGTAGCGGGCCTGCTTCGCGGCCGGGGCATCTTCCCGGATCAGGATGCGCGGCGCGAAGGCGTGCTGCGCGGCGAGGAATGCTGCGCTGCCGGCGGTTACGCTCATCGGAACGTCGGAGAAGTAGCCGACGCGTTCCGTCAAAGGGATGCGGTCCAGGATGGGGCCCACGCGGGACTGCATCTCCATCACGTTGAAGGGGTCGGCGCGGAGGGAGGCGAACCGATCAGAGAGTCCGAACTGGATGAGCGCGTTGTAGACGGCAACTGAAGCCAGAACCGAGACAGTCACCTTTCTCCACCAGACTCGAGGAGGCGAAACGCTGGCACTCATGACAAGCACTCATGATACACATTCATCGAAGGGGACAGCCTGATACGGCGAGTTCGCGTATATTCCAAGGGGACGGAGCGCTCCGTCCCCTTCGCAGTTTCCAGCCCCGCGAACCCACTGTTTCGCCGGAATGCCCGGAAACGTTCGTTGCGTCGCGCCCGCCATCCTCTATCATTTTACCCAACGCGGCACCAACGGCCAGTGTATCTTCCTAACCGACTCGGACCGCAAGCCTCACGGGAGGCTGCTTTCTTCGAACACGGGAGAAACCGGCGTGCGGATCCTTGCGTGGTGCCTGATGTCAAACCGGATCCACCTGGTCGCCGTACCCGAGGCCGAAGTCTCTCTCGCCGTTCTGCTGCACCCCGTCCACGGCCGCTGCGCGCGGATGCTGTCCACTTCGCCCCGGCGAGCGGCTTGGGCCAGCCGGAAGCGTGGCCGGTGGCTGAAATGCCGGATTCTGTGAAACCGTCAGAGCGCTCCGTCCCCTTGGAATATACGCGAACTCGCCGTATCAGGCTGTCCCCTTCGTGCCCCTCCGGCGAGCGGCTTGGGCCAGCCGGAAGC
>JBBIIK010000059.1:0-20624 GCA_037446555.1 Acidobacteriota bacterium | reverse complement strand
CGTCGTGGTGAGCGCGCTGGCGCGCCCGGCGGAGGTGTGGCTGAACCGTTCGCCCGGCGCGGGGCACTGGCTGGCATTCCGGCTGGAGGGAGTGAAGAGCAACCGGGACGGGATGGGGGCGGTGATCCGGGTGGAAACACCCGCAGGAGCGCAGTGGAACCACATGACGTCGAGCCTGGGCTACGCGTCTTCGAGCCTCGGCCCCGTCCGCTTCGGGCTGGGCCAGCATGCGAAAGCAGACCGGGTGGAGGTGCGATGGCCCTCCGGCAAGGTGCAGGTGCAGGAAAACGTGGCCGCGGACCGCATCGTCACGCTCCGCGAGCCCGACTGACGCCCGCCGCGCCGGGCATGACCGCCGCTGCGAGGGTTCCCCCGCCGATGCTGCTTTGATGGGCGGCGATCCGCGCGCCGGGCGGCGAAGCCGCGTGCAGGATGGAAGGAAGTCGCTTCACGCGCCCGGTTGCCTGCGGTGCGTGCCCATGGATGTGCATCGCCCGGCTTCCGGCCACACGGTTTGCGAGCGGACCGCCGCGCTCCACGGCGGCTCTCATGCGGCGGCGCGGATTCAGCCGAACAGCTCCTGCGCCCGCCTCATGCGCTCGCCCACATGTACGCCGTTCGGGCAACGAACGGCGCATTCATTGCAGTCACGGCAGCGGATTTCCCGCTGCGGCGCGGGCAGCGCGGCGAAGTGTTCGCGGCCCAGGGCGAACTGCCCGTAGAAGTCGGCGTAGGACAGATACCGCAGCGTCCCCGGCACCGCCGCGCCCCTCGGGCACTGGCCCGCGCAGCGGTAGCACATGCGGCAATACAGCGGGCGGATCTCCTCGTTGATCCGCGCCAGCAGCTTCTCGTCGCGCGTCTCGAAGCGTTCCGACATGGCGCGGAAGTTCTCCTCCAGCTGTTCGATGTCGGTCATGCTGGGAATCGTGGTAGCGAACCGCTGGTCTTTCAGCACCCACTTCAACGCCGACAGCGCGCCGCCGGGCTTCTCCAGGTGCTGCCCGTTGCTCTGGAAGCCGAAGGCGCGGTTCGACGGCGCCATCACCTTCATGGCCACCAGCCCGATTCCTGCTTTGTGCATCCGGTCGAACGCCGCATCGTGCGCAGAGCCGATCGCGAAGTTGTACACCGACAGCACCACCTCGACAATGCGCGCCTCCAGCACGCGGCCGGCAATCGCGGAGGGGTTGTGCGTGCTGACGCCGATATGCCGGATCTTGCCCTGCTTCTTCGCGTCCTCCCACGCGGCGAGCAGTTCATCGCTGATCGCCTCCGGATTGTCGCGGAAGTGCATGTACCAGATGTCGAGATAATCGGTCTGCAATTCCCGCAGACTTGTTTCCAGATGCGCGCGGGCTTCCGCGGCGGTCCGCGCAACGGACTTGCTGGAAAGGATCACCTTCTGCCGCCGCCCTTTCAGCGCGCTGGCCACCATCGGTTCGTTGTTCCCGTTGCCGTAGACGCGCGCCGTGTCGAAATAATTGATCCCCATGTCGGCGGCACGCTCGATGACGCTTGCGTCCGTGGTCACCATGCAACCGAATCCCACCGTGGTAACCTTCAGCTCCGTCCTGCCGAGCGTGCGGTAAGCAAGCGCGCCGGCTGCGGATGCCTGAGGCTCCGGGCTCCTGCGGGGCGTGAGCGTGGCCGCGGGCACGGTGAGCCCGGCCGCGAGAAAGTCCCTGCGGGAAGAATCCTGTTTCATGGTTCCGGATCTCTTTCTATGAAGTCACGCTGCCCATAGAGTATCCGATTCGTTCGCCGTGTGGCACTCCGATCCTCTCGCGCTGTTGCCTGATCCTGCCGCTGCGGCGGCCGCGGGCCTGAGCCGCAGAGCGCATTGACCCGGCAGGCCCCTTCCCTGTACCATCAAGCCACCATGCACGGGCTCTTGTATTGCATCGCCGCGGGCTGTCTGGGCGCCTCCTTGGTGGCTGCGCAGACCTCCGCGGGCGGATATCTCCTTGTGGCCAACAAGGGCGGCCGCAGCCTCGGCATCATCGACACGGTTGCCGGCCGCATGATCGCCAGTATTCCGGTCAACGGCGTGACCGGCCATGAAGTGATCGCGTCGCCCGACGGCAAGCGCGCCTTTGTCCCGGTGTTCGGCAACTCGGGTGTTGGGCGCCCGGGCACCGACGGCCGCACCATTGCCGTGATCGACATCCCCTCGCAACGCCTTGTTTCGGAGATCGACCTCGGACGCGGGTTGCGCCCCCACTGCCCGCTCATCGGCCCGAAGGACGGGCTGCTCTATGTGACCACGGAGATTGCAAACTCGGTCACCGTGATCGACCCCGCCACGCTGAAGGTGCTGGCCGAGATTCCTACCGGCGCCGCCGAGTCTCACATGCTCGTCATCGCCCCGGACAACCGCCGCGCCTACACGGCCAACGTCGGTCCGGGGAGCGTCTCCGTGCTCGACCTTGGCGCGCGCAAGCTCGTCACGGTGATTCCCGTCGCCGAAACCGTGCAACGGATCTCGATCTCGCCCGACGGCAAGCATGTATTCACATCGGATCAGCGCACGCCGCGGTTGGCGGTGATCGACACCGCTTTCAATCAAGTGTCCGGCTGGATCCCGCTGCCCGCTACAGGATACGGCACGGCTCCCACGCCCGACGGCCTCATGCTGGTGGTGGCCATGCCGCGCGCCAATCAGGTGGCGGTGGTCGATCTTCGCACTCGCGCTGTGGTTCACCGGATCGACGTGCCGCCAACGCCGCAGATGGCGCTGATGCGGCCGGACGGCAAGGTGGTCTATGTCTCGTGCGACCGAAGCGGGCAGGTGGCGGCCATCCGCACGACGGACTGGAAGCTCGAATCTCTGATCCCTGCAGGAAAAGAGGCAGACGGCCTGGCCTGGGCGAAGTGACAGCCCGCGCCGCGCGCGGGTCATTGGCCTTTGGCGTTGAGCTTGTCGAACAGGGCGCGCTCGCGCTCGCCGTCCTCGGGCCGGTTCAGGCGGAAGTAGAGCGCGGAGAGTTCAATGTGCGGCTGAGCCCAATCCGGGTCGGCCTTTACGACCAGTTCCAGGTGCTTCACGGCCGCCTCAAGGTTGCCCGCCGTGCGTTCGAGCCGTCCCATCTGATAGTGGGCGAGCTTGTCGGCGGGCTTCAACTTGAGCGCCCTTTGCAGGTGCTGGCGGGCGCCGTCGAGATCGCGCTGAACGAGGAGGATGGTGCCGGCGCCCAGCAGCGCCTCGAAGTCGTCCGGATTGGCGGCGAGCGCCTTCGCGAACGCCTCCATCGCGCCCTCGTTGTCCGCCAGGTAGTGGCGGGTCATGCCTGCAAGCGTCCAGACGCCGGGCAGGTCCGGGTTGATCTTCAACGCAAGCTCGGCGTACTCGCGGCCGAGTTCGTACTCGTGAATCTCCATGGCGGCCTGCCCCGCAAGCAGGCATGCTTCGGCGCTCTTTCCCTGACGGGCAGGGCCGTCCAGGCGAAGGATGCCCTCCTGCTTTTTCCCGGTGCGCACCAGCGCGGCGCCCAGCAGCCAGTGAAGGGCCATGTCGTTCTTGTGGGCGGCCTCCAGGCGGCCGAGCAGCGCCACCGTTTTCGCCTCCTGGCCGGTGCGGTTGTAGCAATCGGCGGCGAGGAGCGCGAGGCGCAGGTCCTCGGGGCTGGAGGCGAGGAGAGGTTCCAACACACGGAGCGTCTCGCGGAAATTCTGTTGCTTGTAATAAGCCAGCGCCAGGTTGAACGGAAGGGCGCGGTTGGAGGGATCCAGAGACAGCGCCGTGCGGTAGTGGCGGATGGCGTTTTCAAACTGGCCGAGGCGGGCGTAGGCGGCGCCGAGGTTGGCGTGGACTTCGGGCACGTTCGGAGCGAGCTTCAGCAGGGCGGTGTATTTCTGCACCGCAAGGGCGTCGTTGCCCTTCTGCTGGGCCTCGACGGCTTCACGGAAGAGCTGTTCGGGAGAGGGAGGCTGCGCTGCCGGGGCCGCCAGCGCCGCCAGCAGGAGGAGCGCGCGCATCCCTTTCATGATAGCCGCCCGCCCGGTATTCTAGAGTTGGAAGCGCGATGCGGCAGAGCGGGGGCGGGAGTCGAGTGAAACAGATTTTGGTAGTTCTGTTTTTGTGCCTGGCGGCCGCGGCGGCGGCGCGCGGGCAGGCGTCCTCGTTCGAGCGGTTCGAACAACTGGCGCGCCGGGCGGAAGCGGTGCTGGATGCGAGCCCCGCGGAGGCGGTCCAACTGTACCGCGAGGCGTTGTCGATCCGTCAGGCGTGGGTGGAGGGCTGGCTGTATATGGGCGCGGCGCTGCACCGCCTGGAGCGCTATGCGGAGGCGGTGCACGCGCTGCGGAAAGGGCTGGAGCTGGCGCCGCGGTTCGGCACGGCGTGGGCGCTGCTGGCGATGTGCGAGGCGGAGCTGGACAACGGCGAGCAGGCGCTGGCGGATTTCGCGAAGGCGGAGCAACTGGGACTGGGCGCGAACCTGGGGTTCGAGGTGGCGGCGCGGGTGCGCATGGCGCGCCTGCTGATCGCCGAAGGGCGTTTCGACGAAGGGATGGGCAAGATGTACCCGCTGTCGAAGCGGAATGTGAATCACCCGGCGATCGAGGAAATCATGGGGCTGGCGGCGCTGGCGGTGGACCGGGAGGTGGCATCGCTCGATCCGGAGCGCCGGGAGATCGTGGCGCTGGCGGGCAAAGCTGCGTGGGCGGGCGGAACGGGGCGTCCGGCAGAGGCGCTGAAGTTCTATGACGAGATGGTGCGGCGCTATCCAAAGGCGCCCGGGGTGCACAATGCGCGGGCGTTGTATCTGATGGAGACCGATCCGAAGGCGGCGCTGGAGGGGTTCGAGGAGGAGATCCGCAACACGCCGGATCATTGGCCGGCGCTGTTGATGCTGGCCAATCTGCAAATCCGGCAGGGCGCGCCGGACGAGGCGCTGAAGAACCTGGAGCGGGCGCTGAGCCTTGTGCCGGTGAGCTACCGCTGGATTTGCCACGCGAGCATCGGGCAGGCGCACCTGACAGCGGGACGGCTGGATCAGGCGATTCCACGGCTGGAAAAAGCGGCGCGGCTGGTGCAGGGGAATGCGCAGATTCATTACTCCCTGTCGCAGGCTTACCGCCGCGCTGGGCGGAAGGAAGACGCGGCGCGCGAGCTGGCCGAGTTCCAGCGGCTGAAGGCGGTGGAAGACCCTCTGGCGCTGCCAGCGTATCAGCCCGGCGCGCGGCGGCAGTAGGGGGCGGTTTTACAGGCTCGCGATGCGAGAGTGTGCGGCGGCGAGGGCCCGCGCATAGGCCGAGCGCGGTTCGCTTTCGAGAGCCTTGGCGATCACGCTTCGCTCCAGCGGTCCGTGGCGGAGCGCTGCGGCGGCCTGGATCCAGGGCTCGGCGGCGTCGAAGCGGTGATCCCGTTTTGCGGCCACAGCGCCAAATGCAGCGCCGAGGCTGTTCCAGTATTCGCGCGCCGATTCGTGCAACAGGATGAGCCGCTCCATCCAGCCTTCGACATCCGCATCGTCGGGAATATAGGTGTGAAGGGCGATGAGGACGCGCCGGCTCAGCGCATCGAAGAGATCCGCGATCTGCGGCGCGCCAGGGCGCGTGGAGGCGGAGAGTCCTTCGCGTACAGCCAGTTCTCGTTTCAGGCGGGCGTCCCAGGCAAGGCGATCCGGAGCCGTGCCGGGGTGCAGAGGCTCATAGGCACGCTCCGCCTCGCGCGCGGCGCGCACGGCAAGGGCTTGCGCAGCGTCAGGAAGCTCCTGTGGCTGCAGGGCGGCGCCCGCGAGAAAGAGTTCTTTGTGTTTGGCGATGGCGCGGCCGGTCTGCGCCGGAACGGCGGGCGAAAGGGCCAGCAGCGATGCCAGGTCCTCCAGGAAGATGAGGCGCGCCAGGCGTCCGGTCAGATCCGGGGCAGCGGCAGAGGAACCGGCCGATGCTGCGGCGGGCGCGGTGATCGCAGCCGCGAGGAAATCGCGCCGGTTGATCATGATTTCTTCCTCCGGCGGGGGGCGAGTTCGAGCGGCACGTGCGGCTTGCCAACGTCGCAGCGGCGTTCCAGCTCCGGCTCGTCGATTTTCCTTTCGAAATACTCGCTGGCGGCGTGAATGTAGCGGACGGCCCGCTCGAGGGCCTGTGCATACTGGCTCTGGCGGGGCGCGAGGGCCATGGCTTCATCCAGCGAAATCTCCTTGCCGGGCGCGCCGCGTTGCAGGGAACGCGCCAGCGCGTTGACCGGATCGGAAGGATCGTAAAAGTTCGGCTCCACGATGTAGCGCCGCACTTTGTCCTCGTCCGGCGCGAAATAGGCCGCTGAATAGCGGAGAACCGTGATCCGATGCGTCTGGAACCGCGCGAGCGCCGGGCGGGACTGGATGGCGAGAAGCTCGCGCTGCCACAGGGGAAGCAGCAAGCGGTCCAAAGCGAGCGCGGGAAGAGCCCGGGCTGCCGGGTGAGATCCCAGGCGATAGTCCAGCGCGGCGGGAGAGAGGGGCTCGGCGCGGCCGTGGCCGTAGACTTCGCGAAACACGACGACATCGTGATAAATGGAGACGTCGCTCGTCTCCCCTTCCTCATCGCTCCCCTTCTCGTAATGGGCCGGGTCCAGGATCCGGTAAACAGGCTTGAAAGTGCGGTCAGCGGCGAGATGGCAGCGCCATGCCAGCAAGAAGGCCAGCTTGTCTTCCGCCAGGCCGCCGGGGCGGCGCGAAGGCCAATGATCGCGAAGCTTGCGCAGCAGGGCGACGGTAAACATGTCGCCCGAGCGCGTCATGGCTGCGAACCGGCAGACGTCCATCTTGCGGGCCAGGACATCCTTGAAGTCCCTGCAGACATGAGGCGAGTGAAGGGCCAGACGGACGCCGTCGTCCGTCACGGCCGTGTGAGTGATGTGTTCCGACCCGGCAGCCCCCGAGTGCGGCCCTCAAAATACCAGACGGAGTCCCAGTTGATATTCGCGCGGCAATGTGGGCGAACTCGTGCTCGTCACGCGGCCGAAATTCGCGTCCCGCGGGTTGAGAACCGGACCGGAGAAGTGCGGCTTGTTCAGAGCATTGATCGCCTCCGCCCTGAACTGCAAATAGGTTTCCTCGTTGAAATGGAAGTTCTTGATCACGGAAAGATCAAGAAGAGTGATGGCCTGATCGCGGAAGTTCGACACTCGCGATGGCAGCGTGCGGATGTTCTGCGAGAGATTGATGCGCGGGTCGTTGCGCTGTTTGGAGTAGTCAAGTTGCCCGTTTGTACGGACGGCACCGTCGCTGAAGTAAAAGCCCGTGTTCTGGATATTGGTGCGGAACACGTTGTCGTCGATGTTGCTGGTCCCGAGGGCGCCGATGGTGGAGCTGTTGATGACGGGCTTGAGGCTGGACAGGTCCCCGTTGAAGTAGACGTTCCCGATCGTCAGCGGCCGGCCGGCCTGGTACTGAAGGATCCCCTGCAACTGGAAGCCTCCCAACAGGGCCTGCTTCCAGCCGGACCAGGAGGAGCCGAGCAAGCGGCCGCGTCCGAAAGGAAGTTCGTAGATTCCGCTGATAGCGAGGCGGTGCGGGGAGTCGTTGGCGCTGAGACGCTTCTCGTATTTTTCGTCGGTCGGGTTCAGGCGTGTGAGCTGCTCCAGATATTTGGACCAGGCATACGTGGCGAGGATGGTGTAGCCCTGCGAAATGCGTTTTTCGACGCGTCCCTGGAAGGCGTGGTAGCTGCTGGCGCCGTCGTAGCGCTCCATGGAGAGGCCGGTGTATTGGGGGTATGGCCGGAGAAGCTGGCTTCGCGAGATGACGGAGGCCGTGAACAGACTGGTTCCCTCATAGCCCGGAACGCCGCGGAAGGGATTGGCCACGGGCGTGTCGAGGAAATTGATCAGCGCCTGATCGCGCACCGGGCTGGTGGACTGATATTGGCGAAAGACGGGATTGGCGTCGATGACCGTGGTGAGGTCGTAGCCGCGGTTGCCGATGTAGGCTCCTTCCAGCAGCCACCGTCCGGGGAGCTCCCGCTGGAGGCTGACCTGCCAGCGATGCACCAGACCGTTCTTGCGGTTCGCCGGGACGATGGTGCCGGGGTTCTGACCGAGCAGGCTGGCGAGGTCGCGGTTGATTTCCGGGACATAGCCGTTCGGGAACGGGTTTTCCAGGGTTGCAAGGAAAGTCAGGCCATTGTCGGGGGAGGCGATGAGAGGAGTGTTCCGGGAGAAGCCATTCTGGTTGAGAGCGTCCATGACAAACGGAACCATGAACAATCCCCAGCCGCCCCGGATTGCGGTGCGCTCGTTGATCTGGAAGGCAGCGCCGAGCCGGGGCTGGAAATTGTTCCTGTCGGCGCGGAATCCGCGCTGCCCCGGTCCGGCGAAGAGGAGGCCGCCGCGAAGGCGGAACTGATCGGCCGGGATCTCCGGGTAGGGTTCAAGGCATAGCGTGCCTTGACGGCGGCTTCCGCGGGGTTGACGACGTCCGGATCGAAATCATGGATGCGGCGGTTGTAGCGCTCGGTGGTGCCGAGGTCCAGTTCGTAGCGGATGCCGAGGTTGAGAGTCAGGCGCCGGTTGATCCGCCAGTCGTCCTGGAAGAAAAGGGCGTGATACTTCGCCGTGGCGGCACGGCTGGCCAGGAGGGGCAAGTTGCCGCCGGAGGGGAGGCCCAAAAGGAACGAGGCCATGGCCTGTGCCTGGACTTGCTCCAGCGGAAGAGAAGGGTTCTGATCGGTGGCGCGGGTGAACTGGTTGGTGAACGTATACTGGCCCGCCTGAAAAGCCTGATCGATTCGATTTTCCTGGTAGACGCGGAAATCGTAGCCGGCGCGCATGGAGTGGGCGCCGGCGATCCTGGTCAGCGTCGGCTGGAAGGACCACAAAGGCGTCGAGATGTTGAAGCCAGTGGGTTCGACCGGAGAAGAGTAGTTGCTGGTGTTGATCTGGGGAAGCGTATTGGCGGCGAACAGGCGCAGGGCTGCTTCGGAGAATCCCATCGTGCGGACGTCATAGTCGAACGAGGCGAGCGAGAAGCGGTCCTGGCGGAAGCGGGTGAAGCCGGAGCGGAGGTTGAGGAGGGTGGTTGCAGAGGGGGAGAAGATGTAGTCAAGGACGCCGCCGCGGTTGCCGCGGTGGCCAAGGCGTCCGTTGATGCGAACACCGTTGACCTTTCCGGCGGTGTTTTCGTCGATTTCGGTGCGCCAGCTTTGGGAGGACCGGCCGAAGAAGCGGTGGCGCTCATTGATCATGTGATCGATGCGGAGCAAGAGGACATCGTACGTGTTGTCGTTTCCTGTCCGGCCGATGAAATTGTTTGTGGATGCGGGGGTGGCGACATTCGGCAGCGGCAGAAAAGAGAGGTAATTCTTCGCCACTGCGCTGAGGCGGTCCGGGCAGATGACGTTGATGCGCCCATTGCACTGAACCGGGTCGCGAAGAACGCGGGAACCCTGCATGCGGGCGGTGAACGGGTCGTAGACGTAAAGCGGGGTGGGGCGGTTGAGCAGGGAAGAGAAGTCCCCCCCGGCGGAAATCTTCGATGGGAACGGTCAGCGTCTCCAACTCCGGAGCGATGGTGCGGATGCGTTCGATGCTGGTGAAGAAGAAAGTGCGGTCTTTCCCCCTGTACACGCGGGGAATCCACACCGGGCCGCCGACTGTGCCGCCGAACCGGTTGTAGCGACGCGCCTGGCGGGGGATGCCCTGGCGGTTGTTGAAAAAGGAATTGGCGGCGAGAATGTCGTTTCGCACGAATTCATAGAGCGTGCCGTGAAGCTCATTGGTTCCCGAGCGCATGGAGACGTCGACGCTCCCGCCGGCGGTGCGGCCTTGCTGGGCGTCGAAGCTCGCGGTGACGACTTTAAACTCCGCCACCGCGTCCGTGGGCGGCTGCAGGCCCACGCGGGCGGCCCCTTGCGTCTGGCGGTCCGCGGTGTTGGGGGAGCCGTCCAGTGTGAACTCATTGCCGCCCGGCGAGCCGTTCACTTCGAAGTTGGATGGGCCGCTGTTGCTGAGAGCGGAGTTCGAGGTGCAGCCTCCGGTGACCACGATGCCCGGTGCGAGCTGGACCAGGGTCAGAGGATTGCCCTCTCCAAGCGGCAGTTCTGCGATGCGGCGGCGGTCAACGATCTGACCGCTCGTGGCGGTGCCCAACTCGAGCAACGGGGCTTCGGCAGTGACGCTGACGGTCTCTTGCATGGCGCCAAGTTCGAGGCGGAAGTCGACGGTCACCCGCTCCGAGATGCGCAGTTCGATGCCCTGACGAACGGAGCGTTTGAACCCCGCCAGCTCGACGGAGAGCGAATATACGCCCTGCGGAAGATACGGGATGGTGTACACGCCCTCGGCCGAGCTGACGCCCTGGAAGACGGCGTTGGTAAGCGTGTTGACCGCGGAGACGCGGGCGTTGGCCACGGGGGCGCCGCTCGGATCGGTGACCGAGCCGCTGATGGTTCCGCGCGGATCCTGGGCGAGGACGGCGAGACAGAAGAGAGAGACAGACAGAGTCTTCTTGAGAAGTGACATGACAAACCTCACGTTTGTTGCCCCAACGCTATCAGAGGCTCCGCCGGCTGCCAATATGAGAAGTGTCATATCCACGTCCACGCCGCGGCCGGCGCGGTTTCCGGCCGGGCGCCCGGATGCGGCACCTTCCAGCGCCGGTTCCGGGCTGGAGTTCAGTCCAGCGAGACAATGCCACGGGCAATTGCCTGCACAGCCGCCTCCGTGCGGTCCGTGGCTCCCAATTTTGCGAGGATGTGGCTGACGTGGATTCTCACTGTGCCTTCGCTCATGCCCGGCACGTCGGCGATCTCGCGGTTCCGCAGACCTCTTGCGATCAGCTCCAGGATCTCGGTTTCCCGCTGGGTGAGGTTCTTGGCCGACTGCCGCTCGCGCAGCCGCTGCTGCACGGCTCGCGGCAGATAGCGCTGTCCCGCCATCACAGCGCGAATCGCGGCCACGAGTTCGGTGCGAAGCATGTCTTTCAGCAAGTATGCGCTTGCCCCCGCGCGAAGACAGCGGTAAATGTCCTCATCGCCAGAGTAGGAACTGAAGATGATGATCTTTGCTGCGGGGGTCTCCTTCAGGATCTCCGCAGTTGCCTCGGCGCCGGAGATGCCAGGAAGGCGAAGATCCATCAGCGTAATATCCGGGCGGATCTCCCGGTGCAGGCCGACAGCCTCCTCGCCGGCGCCGGTCTCGGCGGCGACAATCATGTCCGGCTCATCGCCGAGGATGGATGCCAAACCTTCGCGCAGCACAGGATGGTCGTCCACGATCAGGACGCGAATCACTGGCTGCCGGTTTTCCGGGCGCGTTCTCATCGGGGCTCCAGCGGCAGTTCGGCTTCCACGGTGGTTCCTTCGCCGGGCGAAGATCGGATTTCCAGCCTCCCTCCGAGGGAGTTCGCCCGTTCTCGCATTCCGGTGAGGCCAAAATGCCGGGGGTCTTCCCGGCTCACGTCAAACCCTCGCCCGTTGTCGGCGACGACGAGACGGATGGCACGCCGGCCGCGCTGCACCAGCAGTGTTATGCGCGAAGCGCCGGAATGGCGGACAGAATTGAACACAGCCTCGCGGGCGATGCTGACCAGGTGGCGGCAGACGGTTTCCGACAGCGGGAGCCGTGGTCCTTCGACGACGAAATCCATTTCGATGCCGGATTCCGTTCGCAGCTCATCAGCGAGTTCCTCCAGCGCGCGGCCGAGGTCTGACGGAAGCGTGTCGGAACGGAGTTCCAGGATGGTATAGCGTGCCTCGGCAATCACCTCATCCAGCCGGGAGAGACCGCTCCATTCGCTTCTTGGTCTCGAGGGGTTCGGCTGGCAGCCTGCGCGTTGCCGTTTCGAGCTGGAGGGAGACCCCGGTGACGCCCTGCATGAGCGTGTCATGAATCTCCCGGGCGATTCGCGCCCGCTCTTTCAGAACCGCCTCGTAGCGCCGATGAATGCTGATCATCCGGGTCCGGTGAACAACCGCCGCCAGGAGGGCGGCGGCGGCAAAACACAGCAGTAAAACCAAGGCGTCTGGTAGAACTGCGGTTCCAGGACGATCTCCACCGACGCCTCCTCGCGCGGCCAGGAGCCGTCCTTGGCGTCGGCAAGCACACGGAACCGGTAATCGCCCGGAGGAAGGTTGGCGTAATAAGCCGTGCGGTCGCGCACCGTCTCCGTCCAATCGGCATCGTAGCCTTCCAGCCGGTAGCGGAAACGGACACGCTCCGGCGCGCTGAGGCTGATGGCTGTGAATTCAAACCACAGACTGCCGCTTCCTGCCCCGATGCGCAGTAGCGTTGACCAGACCCGCCAGGACTGCTGGCCCGCGGAGATCCGCTCGACAAGCACACGGGGCGGTGCGGAGGCAGTGCGCAGGTTCTGAGGATCGAAGACCACAACGCCCGCCACAGTAGGAAACCACATCCGGCCATCCGGAGTCATCGTCCCGGCCGGGTGCGCGTCCCCGTTGCATTCGGCCGATTTCATGCCGTCGGATGTATCAAAAGACACCGGGTGCAGCTCGCTGATCTTGCCGGCGGCGAATTCCTCCAGCTCCCGTTTGTCGATCCGCATGATGCCTCTTCGGCTGGTCAGCCACAAATGGCGCATCTGGTCTTCCGACACATGCAACAAGTTGTCGCTCAACAGGCCGTCGCGACGCCGGAAGACCTGCCATTCTCCGGATTCGAATCGCGTCAGTCCGCCCCGGGTGGCGATCCAGAGCACGTTGCCGCCGTCGACAAGGAGCGACGTGATCCGGTCGTGGGCCAGTCCGTCACGGGACGTGTGCCGGACTGCAGACCGGCCATCGAAAGACAACAAACCCTGCTCCGTGCCGATCCACAGAGCGCCTTTGCGGTCCTCGGCCATCGCATTGATTCCCTCCACAGGCAAGCCGAGGCCCGGAGTCACATCCCGGATTCCGCTGGCATCCATTCTCAGTAACCGGTTCCACAGCCCGATCCAGAGCCCTCCGCCCCGCCTCGTCAACAGGACGCGGACCGGCATCGCGTAGGGGAGTGGAACCGCCTGCACCGCCCCATTGCGCCAAAGGAAAAGCCCCGTGTCCGCGCCGATCCAGATCGACCCGCCTGGTCCGGCCGCCAGAGAGCGTACGACATCCCGGGACCACTCCCGCGTCAGGCGGATGGTGGAGACGGTTCTGTTGTCAATCAGGTTCAGGCCGGCGCGGGACCCGATCCAGACGCGACCTGCCTCGTCTGCCAGCAGGGCGCGGGCGTCGTCATTCACCAGCCCTTCATTGGTCGTCCAGGTTGCCGCTGTCTTGTCGCGCAGACGAACCAGCCCGCCGCGAGTTCCCAGCCAGAGATTGCCTTCGCGATCCTCGGCCAGAGCGCGAACGAAGTTGTGGGGCAAGCCTTCGCGCGCCGTCAATCGCGCGATGCGGTCGCCGGAGATCCGAAACAGGCCCGCGCCTTCCGTTCCCACCCAAAGATTCCCCTGGCGGTCTTCGAGTATGGTTCTGACGGCGGCCGCGGGAGTTTCTGCTGCCAGCGCCACGGGACGGAAGCGCCGGCCGTCGAAACGGTGCAGGCCGCCGGCGCGTGTGCCTGCCCAGATCCGCCCCTTGCTGTCCTCGAAGAGCGCGCGGATCTGGCGGCTGCGCGGTCCGCTGTCGTGGCCGAAACAATCAATGGACCTGCCGCGCATCCGGCAGATGCCGTCTTCATCCGTGCCAATCCACAGGGTTCTATGCGAGTCCTGGAAAACCACGCGGAGGGAGTCCGACGGCAGCCCGTCCTGTTCCGTCACTGCTTCGAATCGTCCATTGCGAAAACGTACCAGGCCGCCGGCGTGGGCGGTGATCCAGATGACGCCGTCGCGGTCCTCGTAGATCGAGCGGATGTAGTTGTTCGGCAGCCCCCCGGGGGTGTCATAGCTTGCCACAAACTGCCCGTCCCGATACACTGCAATGCCCCCGCCGCTGGTGCCGATCCACAGCGCGCCGGTCCTGTCCTCGCAAAGCGTGACCACCGAGTTGTGGCGCAAGGCGGGGGTGTTGCGAGTGTCGAAGACAGCGAAGCGCATGCCGTCAAAGCGGACGAGCCCTTCTGTCGTGCCCAGCCAAAGATAGCCGTCGCGCGTCTGCAGCAGCGTCTGGATGTAGTTGTCCGGCAGGCCGTCTGCAACCTGCCACCGTGCCTGGCTGTACTGCGAGGGAGGCTTGCCATGGTCCAGGGCAAGCAGAGTGGCGGCAAAGGCGGCCAGCGCCCAGGTTGCGCGAATCGGCACCGCCGAGAAGAACATCGTTGCCTCCCGCCGGCGAGATGGCGGCGTCATGCGGCGACGGTCGCCGCTCGTCTTAAAACTGCCGGGTCAACATCCACCCCGAGTCCGGGACCGGAGGGGACAGTCAGCATTCCATTTTCGCTCCTGAGCGAGGAAGTGGCGCACTCGACTGGAAGGGTGTCTTCCTCGCCCTTGTATTCCTGGTGCGGGCCGGGGTTCTCCACGCAGGAAGCGAAGTGCGCGACGTAGAGATAGCCGAGGCCGCCCCCGGACATGTGGGGGGTGCAGGGCAAGCCGGCGGCGTTGGCCATGCGGGCGACTTTCACGGCGCGCATGAGCCCGCCGCCATAGAGCAGGTCCGGCTGGATGACTTGCGCGGTGCCCGTTTCGATGATGCGCCGGAAGTTGCGCAGGCTCATCTCCTCTTCTCCAAGCGCGATGGGAATGTCGAGTGCATCGGCGATCTGCCTGGTTTCGTCGTAGTAATCGAAAGGGGCCGGCTCTTCAAAGAAAGCGTAGCGCTGCTCTTCCAGCAGGCGGCCGATGCGCAGAGCCATGGGCACGTCGTATGAGCCATTGGCGTCGGCATAGATGGCCATGTCCTTGCCGAAGGTTTTCCTGACCAGGGGAATGAGGGCGAGGTCGCGGCGGGTGGAGGCGCCGTCGTAGCGCATGCGGGCGCCGAGGCGGAATTTGACCGCTTTGGCGCCCGTTTCAGCAGTGATTTTTTGCAAATATTCGATTTCCGCCTCGGGGGAATTGCCGCGGTTCCCGCTGGCGCGGTAGACGGCGATCTTGCGGCGGTGCACCTTGCCGAACAGTTCTCCCAGAGGTTTGCCGCATGCCTTGCCGAGCAGGTCGAGAATGGCGGTTTCGGCTGCGGCCATCGAGACCCAGAACGGGAGGCCCTGCCACTTGTAGTTCGAGTTGGCGAGATAGGCCTCGTGGAAGGTACGTTCCAGCTCGCGGGCGTCCTTGCCCATGAAATGCGGAGCGACTTTCTGGAGGAAGATGGGCCAGGCGGCGCGCATGACGGTGCTGTGGGCCTCGCAGTAGCCTTCGAGCCCCGCGGCGCGGGCGCGGACGAGGAAGAAGCGCCCGGAGCGGAGCAGATCGAGCGCCTCGACGCGGAGGGGTTCGCGAAGGAGATCCGTGCGGAGCACCGGCGCCTCCATGATCCGGGCGAGGTTGGGGCCTGCAGCGTGGGCTGACCGGTGGAGCGCAGGTGAGGCGGATGCGGCAACCGCGGACTGCAGCCACCGGCGGCGGTCAGTTCTCATCGCCCGACATTATGGCATGGGGCGGCATCTGACAATGCTCATATTCCCGGCTGCGCTTCAGCGCGGAACCCGGAACTCGTAACTGCCGGATTCGAGCACGAACACGGCCCTGCCGTTTTCATAACGCAGGAGCGTGACGCCTTGCGAGGAACGGGCGGGGCGTCCGCCCTCCGTCACCGCGTCAGCGGAAGATGCGGGGAGGTAGAGCGTGGCGGTGGTGTTGGGCGGGACGGTGGCGCGGTAGAACAGCGTGAAGTCCTCGATCTTCCAGGCGCTGCGGATCGTGCCGTAGAGGGAATCATAATGGCCTTCCGCCCACGTCATGCCGCCGGTGGGATCCGGTTCGGGTTGAAGGATGAAGCGGCGGAAGCCCGGTTCAGCGCGCTCGATGCCGAGACAGTGAGCCAGCAGCCACTGCCCGACGGCGCCGAACGAGTAGTGGTTGAAGGAGTTCATGCTGTTGTTGCCGCCGAAGCCGTTCTCCATGGTGTAGCCGTTGAGCCGCTCCCAGATGGTGGTGGCGCCCTGTTCGACGGGATAGAGCCAGGAGGGGAAGTGGGTTGACTGGAGGAGGCGGTAGGCGTGCTCCGTGTAGCCGTGAGTAGATAGCGCCTTGCTGATCCAGGCGGTGCCGATGAAGCCGGTCATGAGCGAATACGGGGGCCGCAGGATTCCCTGATCATCCTCGTTGGCGCGGGCGACCGTATCGGCGAGATTGCGCGCCATGTGGGGGACGTTGTCCTCGCTGAAGGCGCCGAGGGCGAGCCCGACGGCGTAGGAGGTCTGCGTGTCGGCGAGGCGGAATTCCGGCTTTGCTGCCGCAGCGCCTCCGCCAAAACCGTGAGAAGGAATGCCGAGGGTTTTCTTTTCGGGGCTCACAAATGTCCGGTTGAAAAACCCTTTCCGCGATTCGTAATCCTCCCGGAACTTTTTCGCTTCTTCGGGTTTTCCCAGCAATTCGGCCACGCGCGCCAGGATGTCGAGGCACCAGACGTGATAGGCGGCGGCAAGAAAAGCGGAGCCAAGCTTCTGGTTCTGGAAGCCGAGCCAATCGCCGAGGGCCGCATCGCGGATGAGACCCGTGGCGGGGTCGATGGAGGACTCGAGGTATTGCATGTAAGCCTTCATCGCCGGATAGTGCTCCTCGAGAAGAGCGAGATCGTTGTACTGAAGGTAGGTCTCCCAGGGGACGACGATGCCCGCCGAACCCCAGAGTATGCCGCCGAAACCGCCGCCGACGGGGGCGATGTCAGTGAAACGCCCGGCGGCGGACTGGACGTCGCGCATGGCGCGCAGGTGGCGCTCGAGGAACGGCGCGGCATTGGAGACGTAGGTCGCCGTACGGGAAAAGACATTGAGGTCGCCGGACCAGCCCATGCGCTCGTTGCGCTGCGGGCAATCGGTGGGAATCCAGAGGAAATTGTCCACGTTGGACCAGACGATGTTCTGCCAGAGGCTGTTCACCTTCCCGTTGGATGAGCGGAAGTCTGCGGCGAGGCGGCGGATGGAGCTGATGGCGAGCCCCTCGACGTCTTCCGGCGGAAGCGGGCTGTCGAGGCCGGTGATTTCAATGTACTGAAAGCCGTGCGAGGTGAACCGCGGCTGGAAAATCTGCTCGCCTTCGCGCATGACGTAGACGTCCTGGCTGAGGGCGGCTCGGTAGTTCTCGGTCATGATCATGCCGGCATTCGGGCCGGATTCCGGCAGATCCGGGTAAAGCATTTCCGAGAAACGGACGGTGATTTTACGGCCCGACCGACCGTTGCGGATGGTGATGCGGGGCACTCCGGTGATGTTCTGGCCGAGGTCGTAGACGTAGACTCCCGGCCGGGTTTCCCGGACGCTTTTCGCCTTGAGAGTCTGAAAGACTCCGGCAGGTTCATCGATTTGTCCGACCAATTGCAGCCGTGAGTATTCGAGTGGCGTGCCCGAAGCGGGACGGCCTGCTGCGGGAGCATCGGGCGAGGAAGGGGGATCGAGATAGGCCGTGCCTTCGAGCGGCACCGCGGAGGCAGGCTTCCAGCGGCTGTCGTCGAAGCCGGGCTCGGACCAGCCCCGGACAGCGGTTTCGCGGGTGGCGTCGTAGACTTCGCCCATATACTGGCTGCTGTATATGACGGGGCCGCTGTTGAAATAGCGCCAGTCTTTGGGATGGGTGACGAAGACGCCGGAGCCGCCTCCCTCATATTGGACGACGAGCTTGGCGAGCAGGGACTGACGGTCGCCGAAGTGGTTCCAGATGGTTCCGAAGCTGAGCAGCCCGCTCCACCAGCCTTCGCCGAGCATAGCGCCCATGGCGTTGGCGCCGGGCTTGAGAAGGGTCGCGACATCATAAGTCTGGTAGAGGTGGGTGCGGTTGTACTGCGTGAAGCCGGGCGTGTACCAGTCGTCGCCGACGCGCTTGCCGTTGAGCCAGAATTCATAGACGCCGCGGGCGGTGACGTAGAGGCGGGCGGAAGAGATGCGGCGGTTTTCGAGCTGAAAGGAAGTGCGCAACATGGGCATGGAGTTGTGGCTGGGATCGCGGACGAGGAACAGGCCGGAGCTGCCGCCCTCGAGGCGGTAGGCGCCGTCGCTGACGGAAAAGCCACCGCCGGAGCGAAGCGCATCGGCGAAGATGCCGGAGTAGGGCTGCGAGAGGTCTTCCCGGAAGAGCACGTTGCGCGGAGCGCGCTGGTGGCGGACCTCGACGTCCCGGAACGAGGCGGACTGGCCGGGATCAACGGCGAAGCCGATGTCGCACAGCATTCCGAAGGTGAGATAGTCGCCGCCGAGACCGGCGGGGTTGAGATTGACGGCATTGGGGGGCACGCGGCGCCGGATGGGCCCCTGCGGCTGGGGCTCCGGCGCGCCGGCGGCGGCGAGGGAGTCCTTGCGGTCGATGCGGACGGTGATCAGCCCAAAGACGCTTTGCACGTCCACGCGGTGGGGGGCGTGCGCGTTGCCGGGGTGAAGGATCTCGGGGGAGATTTCGAACGTCCGGAAGGGTTTGCGCGGATCGTCGGTCTTCTGATAACCGGCGCGGTAGACGTGGAGAAGAGCCTTGGCGGGTGGAGTCTTCGTCAAGCCGGAAATGTCCAGTTCGATACGGATATAACTCTGGTCTTTTGCGTTCTCGAGTTGATATATGTTCTTGTATTTGTCCATGAGGCGCGGATCGTTTGCGCCGTAGACAAGACTGGCGCGCGTGCTGCCGGGGGCGATGGAGACCGTGTAAGAGAGATCAAAGATGGAGAGGTAGGGCGCATAGAGGGGCAGGTCCTCGCCGCTGCCGCCGATCCATTGGGCGCCGCTCCAGGCGGGGCTCCTGGGTGAGGGATCCATGAGTCCGGTTTCGAACCACGAAGATGCAGAGGCGGACTTGCCGGAGCGGTCCCATGCGGTGACCGTCCAGGAGTAGCGGGTGGCAGGCGAGAGGGGCGCCCCGGCGTAACGGATGTTGTCAGAGATGGGGGAAGCGATGCGGCCGGAGTCCCAGACGGCGCGGCCGCGGGGATCGCGAACCACGATGCGGTAGGCGGTCTGCGCGATGCCGCGCTCCTGCGGGGAAGAGGAGAGCTGCCAGGCGAAGCGCGGGCGGGGGGCATCGATCCCGAGCGGAGTCGTGCGGTATTCGACGGTCAGGTTTTCCAGCGAGATGGCAGCGCGCGCGGACGGGAGCGCGGCGAACAGCAGGAAAGCGGAGCAGAGAAGACGCATGGCGGATCTCGAAGAACGATCTGGTGATACCACGATACAGCAGCTTTGGTGGCGAGGGAGGGAAAGCGAAGGGTTGGAAGGGCGCGTCGTGCCGGAAGCGGGGATTGCTCCGCGCCCTGCCGGCACAAGGGCTGCCATGAGGAGGCGCTCCACGCCGGGGCCTTTCGCCTCGCGCTGCCAGGACACGGGGTCCGTGGTGGAAAGAATCGCGATCGATTGGTCCAAGGCATTGGCCATGTATCGGGAACCAACTGAGGCATCCTGCCGGATTGAACGCACCTGGAGGCACGCAGGCCCCGCTGACCGCGGCTGAAAAGCGATCGTCGGAAGTGTGTTTCCCGGCGGCCGGTTCAGGCATCCTGGCGCGCTAAGAGCCAGTTAATTGGAACCGCTAACCCCAGCTTACTGGGATAGAGCGGGTCCTGCCCTTATACTTCGGCTGTGCTTCAAAGGGGGCACGCAGAGATGTGCAGAAGTGCGATCCTTACATTGATTCTGTTTGCCGCCGCGCTAAGGGGGCAGGTCACGACCGGAACCGTGCAGGGCACCGTGACAGACTCATCCGGCGCCGTGGTTCCCGGCGTGAGCCTGGAACTGGTGAACGCGGCGACCAACCAGAGGCATTCGGCGCGGAGCAACGATTCCGGCGTCTACGTTTTCCATCTTCTTCCCCCGGGCAGTTACCAGTTGAGGGCGGCTTTCCAGGGATTCCGGACAGCGCAAGTGAGCGGCATACAGGTTGAGATCGGGAACAACACGATCATCGACGTGACGCTCCAGCCGGGGGAGGTCAGCCAGAGCGTTGAAGTCACGGCGGCTCTTGAGAGCATCGACACCCAAGCAGCCAGCGTCAAGGCCAACGTCTCCTCGCGCCTGTTTGCCAACCTGCCTCTTGGTTCGCGAAACGCGCCCCGGTTTGCCGAGCTCGTCCCCGGCGTGGAGATGCAAACGGGCTCCATGACCGGCGGATCGCAGTTGCTCGGAACGGACGGCGCCAGCGCGAACGTTGCAGGCGGCAGACGGCAGCAGAACACGTTCTATCTGGACGGCGCCGACAACAGCAACGTACGGCGAAACTCCTCTCTTCAGATGCCCAACGTGGACGCCATCGCCGAAATCCAGGTCGTGACCAACAGCAATTCGGCGGAATACGGCAAGCAGCCCGGCGGCTATTTCTGTACCGCCCCTGATTTCTTGGACAGTTTATTGAATTATCGTCATGCGGCAGGTTCGAGGGCAAGCCGGGCCTGGTGAGCCTCCCGCGGGGTCTGGAAATGAGGCCTTTCGATCAGCCAGTGCTCGTTGTAGCGCTGGCGGAATTCCTGAAGAGCCGCAGCCAGCTCTTCCACTGTCTCGAAGTGGCGCACCCGGAGCAGCTGCTCTTTGAGAGTTCGGAAGAAGCGTTCGATGCAGCCGTTGCCTTCCGGCTCGCGCACGAAAGCCGGCGAGGACTCCAATCCGAGAAAGCGGATCTCGC
>JBBIIK010000058.1:0-20862 GCA_037446555.1 Acidobacteriota bacterium | reverse complement strand
TCCTGAGAAGCCCGACCCCCGGCCCCTCCCGCCACACCCAAGAACGCCCCATTCCCCCGGGCTTCAGCCCGGGGGAAACTCCGCAACTCAGGCCACCCCGCCCCAACGAACTCCCCATTCCCCCGGGCATTGCCCCGGGCTTCAGCCCGGGGGAAACTCCGCAACCCTCACTCATCCCGCCAAAACCAAAATCTCAAAGATTTGTTTTTTCACCCCCGCCCGGCAAACTTGGCGCTCCTCTCAATCCGCCGCGCGCCGCCGCGGCGGCACGCCCTTGGGATGGCAGTCGGCGCACATCACGGTATGAATGTTGTGCCTCGAATTGCGGCTCACAAAAGTCGTATCCATTTTTTCGACATCCAGCCCGCAATTGGACAACCGCGGATGGCAATTCGCGCACGAAGCCCGCGTCGTCTGCCGGTGCTTGTCATGACACGCCAGACACGAAATCCCCTCGTGCACCCCAACGGGCGTCCGGTCATCGCCCGAAAACACCTGACGCGTGCTCAGCGGCGCGTGGCATTGGTAGCACAGCGCCTGCCTCGGATCGGGACTCATCCGCACGGCACGATCCCCCTCCCGCATCGCCGGCAGGGGCAACAGGGAAACCTCCACCGGCGCCATCGAGCGCCGGTCGAAGAACGCCAGCGACGGACGGAATTTCTCCTGCCGCTGCCCGGAGATCTTCGCTTCCAGACGGCGCTCCGCATGCATCGCGCCGCGGCGGTGAATGGAGTGGCAAGAGAGGCAAGGAATGGCGGGCTCTTCGGCAAGCGCGGCACGCCGCAGCCGCCACGGCCCCTTCGTCGAAAGCGGCTCCACCAGGTCCCGGATGCCGCCGTCGAAATGCATTCCATGGCAGCGGAGGCAGTCGTCCATCAAATGGCGCGTGGAATTGTGTTTTTCATCGAGAAAAATGCTGCGGTAAGCAATGGCGTGCGGGCCGTTGGACCACGACGCAAATTCCTGCTGATGGCATTTCTGGCAGCGCGGCAGCATGGCGCGAACCTCGTCCGGGCCAATCGATGCCCGCGCGGGGATTTCCCCCTGCCAGTGCTGCCACACGCGCCGCGCATTGGCCAGGTGAAAGCGCGGATCCGTGGTCAGCGCATCGCCGTGGCATGCGCTGCACGCCACGCCGCGGTGCGTCGAGTGGCGCCATTCACCCACCGGCGCGCCCATCTCATGGCAGCGGGCGCAAGCATCCGGCGCGCCCGCCTCATAGAGAAAGCTCGCCGCGGGGATCATCAGCAACACGGCGAAGCCCAGCAAGAGGGCGGCAAGCGCGGCTTTCATGCGCGCCTCCCTTCCCGCGCCAGATGCCCGCCCGCGCGGTAGGCGATGGCCATGATGGTGAGCACCGGATTGTAGGCGCCGTTGGTGACGTGAACGCTCGCGTCCGTCACGCAGACGTTGTCGGTGTCATGCACGCGGCACCACGGATCGACGACAGAAGTTTTCGGATCCGCGCCCATGCGGCAGGTGCCCGCCTGATGCTGACCGCCGCTGACTCCGCGCCCGGCGCGCCGCAGCCACACCTTGACGGCGCCCGAAGCGCGCAGCCACTCCGCCGCGCGTTCGGCCATGTACTCGGAGATCTCGAGCGTGTGCGGGTGGCGGTAGCCGGAGATGCGCGCCACCGGGATGCCGAACTTGTCGCGCACGCGCGGATCGACGGTGACCCGCGAGTCAAACACCGGAATCTCCTGCGTGGGCCCTTGCACGGGAATGATGCGGCGGTAGGCGCGGCGCACGAACTCCTTGTGCGAGCAGCCCCACCGCGGCACGCCGGGTTCGCGGATGCCGGAGACAAACTGATAGGGAAGGCGGATGAACTCGTTGGCGAGCATGGCGCCGCCGGCGAGGCCAGGATTGCCATGAACGTGATCACAAATCGCGATACTCGCGCCGGGGCCGAGGTCGTCGTAGACGACTTCTTCAAACAGCCCGTTGGCCCCGGTGTAAGTGTGGCCTTGCAGGTTGCGCCCCACCCAACCATGGCGGTTCCCCAGACCTTCGGGATAAAGCCGCGAGCGGGAATTGAGCAGCAGGCGCGCGCTTTCGATGGCGCCGCAGGCCACCACCACATAGCGCGCCGGCTGCTCCCACAGCCGACCGTCGCGGTCAAAGTAGGCCACCCCGGTGGCGTTGCCGCGCTCGTCCACCAGAATCTCCCGCGCGGAGCATTCGGTGCGCAGCTCGAGATTTCCGGTAGCAAGAGCGGTGGGAAGAACCGTGTTCTGCGTGCCGTTCTTGGCATCCACCTCGCAGGCGAAACCGACGCACCAGCGGCAGCGCATGCAGGCGGGGCGGCCGTTGTAGGGCACCGAATTCCGCAGCATGGGAATGTAGAACGGATGCAAGCCCAACCGCCGCGCGCCTTTTTCGAGAATCTCGTGCTCTCGCGTGGGCGGCAGCGGCGGCATCGGCAGCGGGCGGCGGCGCGGCCCTTTGAAAGGATCGCCGGAGACGTCGCCCGAAACGCCGATCTCCCACTCTGCTTTTTCGTAAAAAGGCTCCAGGTCTTCGTAGGAAATGGGCCAGTCTTCGAGTGTGGAATTTTCAAATGCGCGCGGGATTTTCGACGCATACACGCTGCGCATCCGGAAATCATTCGGGTGGTAGCGCCAGGCCATGGCGCCGTAGGAGAGCGTTCCTCCGCCCACGCAAAAGGCGTTGTTGTTGTAGCCGGGCTCGGAGGGTTTGACGATCCGCTCTCGCCCGTCGAGGTCCACGAAGACGCGCGGGTTGCCTTCCTCGTCGGGACCGAACGGATACCCGAGCGTCGCATTGCGCTGGTTGCGCAGATCGTCCTTGTGGCAGTCGGCGGGCGTGCACCACCGCCCCTTTTCGAGCAGCACCACGCGCCATCCGGCGACGGCAAGCTCCTTGGCGACGACGGGTCCGCCGGCGCCCGCGCCAATCACTACGGCATCCACTTTCGGCAGCGGCATCAGCTCTTCTCCGGAAATGTACGGGAGGCTTCGTAATGTTCGCGCCCGCGCACAGGCATGGGCGGCACGCCGATCATCTTCCAGGAGGCGTAACCGCGGTTGCCGCCGTGGCGCGGGTTGCCGTAAAAGCCCTGCATGGCATGGGCGAGCACGAGTTCGAACGCGCTCTTCCCTCCGCCGGGGAAATGCTCCTCGTCCGCCTGGCCCTGCTCCATCAGGGCGAGCATCTCCTCGCGCTCCTCCGGGGAAAGCTGCGCGAAGGCGCGCCGGTGCCGGGCGCGGCTCCACCGCTCGATCCGCGCCAGTGCATCGCGGTATTCCGCCTGATGGCGGCGGAACCAGCGGGTGAGCTGCAAATCGATGTAGCGATCCACGCCCGCCTCCCTCGCCCCGGGATCCTCATCCGGCGGGATCAGCGTGTCGACCCACGCGCCAAGCGTCTCCACTTCCTTCGGCGTCAGGAAGCGGTAGCCCGCGGCGGGAGCGGGCGCGCGGCGGCAGGCGGCGGCGAGAGCGGGCGCGGCAAGAAAGGCTCGTCGTTTCAGACACGCACCTCCTGATATGGCTTGACGGAATCATACAGGATGCTGGAGCGGCACGGCAAGACGGCGGCGGTTGTGAGAGGCTGAGAACACGCATGGCGCAGCAGGAGCTTTTCGGCGCGGAGCCGAAGATCTACACCGTGACGACGCTGACGGCGGCCATCCACCGGGTGCTGTCGGCGCACTTTGATGACGTGCGCGTGATGGGCGAGATTTCCGGCTATAAGCTGTGGACTTCCGGACACGCCTACTTCACGCTGAAGGACAACGGCGCGCAGATCCGGTGCGTGCTGTTCCGGCAGGTGCTGCGGTATCTGAAGTTCACGCCGGGCGACGGGATGGCTGTGGTGGCGCGCGGCGCGGTGGAGGTCCGGCAGGAGCGGGGCGAGTACCAGCTGATCGTCACGTCGCTCGAGCCGCAGGGCGCAGGCGCTTTGCAGGTGGCGTTCGAGCAGCTGAAGCAGAAGCTCGCGGCGGAGGGGCTCTTCGACCGGGAGAGGAAGCGTCCGCTGCCGCCCTACCCGAGGCGCATCGGGATTGTCACTTCGCCGCAAGGCGCGGTGATCCAGGACATGCTGAATATTCTCGAGCGGCGATTCCCGGGGCTCCATATCCGGTTGTATCCGACGCCGGTGCAGGGCGAGGGCGCGGTCGAGGGCATCGTTGAGGGGCTGCGCTACTTCTCCGAGCACCCCTGGGCGGACGTGGTGATCGTGGGGCGCGGAGGCGGCTCGCTCGAAGACCTGTGGGCGTTCAACGAAGAGCCGGTGGCGCGGGCGATTGCGCAGTGCTCTGTGCCGGTGATTTCGGCTGTCGGGCACGAGACCGATTTCACCATCGCGGACTTTGTGGCGGACCTGCGGGCGCCAACGCCCTCGGCGGCAGCCGAGTTGGTGGTGAAGAACCGCGCCGATCTGCTCGACAACCTCGCCGGGCTTTTGAGGCGCGCCTGGCGCGCCATGCAACTGCACTGGAGCGCGGCGCGGCACAAATTGCAGGAGCGGGGCAGGGACCGAGCGGAGACACTTGTGCGGCGGCGCGTGGCGCTGGCGTGGCAGTCGCTGGACGAGCTCGATCAGAGGCTGCGGCGGAGGGACCCGCGGGCGCGTCTGGCAGCGGCGAAGGCAGAACTCGACCGGCTGGACCGGCGCGGGGCGGAGCGGATGCGGAGCCTTCTGCACGAAGCGCGGCTGCGCGCGGAGTTGCTGGTATTGCGGCTCCCCGAGGGCGTGCAGCGGCATCTGGAGCAGGCCAGGCAGCGAGAGAGGCTGGCGCGGGCGCGGCTCGAGGCGCTCAGCCCGCTCGGCGTGCTGGATCGCGGCTATGCAATCGTGCGTCGCACGGATGGCCGAGTGGTGCGAGAAGCCGCAGACGCCCCGGCGGGCACGAAGCTGCGCATCCGGCTGCGGAAGGACGAGCTGCGGGCCACCACGGACCGGGACTGAGAAGGGCTGATCTCCGCACCACGCCCGGAAAAAGAGCGCCGGGCGCGGTCACTCGAGGTAAGTATACGGAGAAGACTCGACGACGGCGTAGTTGTTGCGGAACTTGCCCGCGATGAAGGGCGTGAAGAAGCGGTAGTCGTAGTTAACGATGGCGACGGTGAGCCTCGCGTCGTTCGGGTTGTCAACGGTACCGGGCGTGAGGGTGACGCGGACGTTCGAGCGGGTGAGGCCGAGCGCGCCGGCTCCGGTGCCGCCCGTGGGCTTGCCATACAAGACCATGCTGGCGATCTTGTCGCCGGTGCCGTCCCACTTGTTGATCATGCCCCAGCGAAGCGCGGCGCGCGTGCGCTCGACGAGCAGCTGGTGCGTGAACAGCAATTGCGAGAAGTCGAGGATGGCGATGATCGTTGAGATCGCCCCGACCAGAATCAAAGCGGATTCAATCAGCGACTGGCCGCGCCGCCGGTTCCGCGCTTCAGGGTTCGGATTCTTCAGACGCATAACGGCCCAGGTAGGGAACGGAGTAAGTGGGATAGCCCTTGAATGTGTACTTGCCGAAGATGCCGTCCACGGTGAAGCTCTTCACGCGAACCGTGACGGAGGTAGGGATCTGGGTGGCGGTCAGAGTGAAGGAGACGTCGATGTCGGACGGCTTCAGTCCCTTGACCACGGGAACTGCTCCGTCGGAGGGCGCCGGCGAGCCGTAGACGGTCATGTTTCTCACGGCAAGGCGGAACTTGTCGACGTCCGTCTGCCCGGCAAGGCAGCGGTAGGTCCGGTAGGCGGCGTAGCGGCCGCCATTGGAGACCGCCGACTGAAGCAGGTTGTAAGTGTAGAACGTGTAGCCGAACTGGAAGACGCCCATCATGACGGGCAGCAGGATGCCGGCAGCGAGGGCGAATTCGATGAATGCGTTCCCGTGCTGGCGGTTTCTGACAGTGCGTTTCATTCGAGCAACCTCACGAAGTTGGCGCCAGTGGCCGTGTTGCCGACCGGGCCTGTGGCCGGGCCGATGTACATGGCGCATTTGGCGTCGTTCGGATTCGGCGGCTGGCTGGGAGGAAGGAACACCTTGGCGAAACCGAGCACAATGGCGTCAGTGGCGTTGCTGATGATCGGAACAATCACGACGCGCCTTAGCGGTCCGGCATCGTGGTTGTTCAGGTATCTCTGGTAGTTGTTCTCGTTCGGGTTGGAGTCCTGGGCCACGCGGTCGGCGAGGCTGTTTTTCACATCGGTGTTTTTGACGCCGCCGCTGCGGGAGACCGGCATGCCGAGCGAGACCGTGTAATCCATGCGGTCGTCCTCGATGGCGGCGGCGATAGCAGAGGCGCTGGTGTCCATGATGTAGCCGCGGTCGGCGGTCGTGCCCTCCCTCACAGCATCCAGAGCTGCCTGGTTCTGGTCGGCCTTGCAGAGGTTGTTCATCTTCACCGGTCCATTGCTGCCAATGCTGGAAGGCCAGAGCAGCGTCAGCTCATCGCCGAATTTGTAACCGAAATCCGGCGGCGTGGTTGATTTGGCGAACGGGGCAAACGGGAAAACTCCTTGAGGAAAGGACGTTGGGACCTCCGAACCGGCCATGGACCGGGCTGAAACGCGCATCAGCCGCGAGGCGCCCACCACGGGCATGAAGTAGGAAGGAAGATCAGTGACAGTAGCCGTGACGCGTGCGTACTTGACGGTGGTAGCCGATGCCGGGTTCTGGCTCCAGCTGGCCTTGTTCTCACTGAATTCCAGCAGGACGCTGCTGAAAGTTCTCTTGTTGAACTGCCATTTGTTGCTACTGGTGAGCGAGGCCACCACCCATTTCGCATTCTGGATCCCCTTGGAGCTGCCGTTGAGCTGGATCGCCGCAGCAAGAGCTGCGGCGTCGGTGAACGACTGCGCCTCGTTCTTGACGATGAAGGCCCGCCCAAGATCGACGGCGAGGCCCATCATCCCGATCATCACGATGATGCAGATGGCCGTCATCACCAGGGCGAATCCCTTCCGGCCCGCCCGGCCGGTCCGTTTCCGAAGCTGCATCGCGTTCCCTCCTTGGCCGTTCCTGCGGCACCGTCACGCCTCCGCCCGCCCGGCCTTTGACCGGCACGATCCGAGGGCAGCCGGAGCCTCTGCGGTACGCCGGCAGAACCTGCTCTGCAATCAATATCGCGGGAATGGAGGTGCGCGTCCACACTTAACCGCGGCTCTGCCGCGATTTTCGGTGTGTTTTGGGGCGGATCTAAGGGGAATCCCCGGGAAGAAGCGGCCGGCGGGCCAAAGCCGCGGATCCGGCCGCCAACAACCGGGGCAAGCGGCTAGATGCCGTATTCGCGGAGTAGTTTGCGGGCCCGGGCGATGCCTTCGAGTTCGCCGAGCTTGTTGCCCTCGTATTCGATGCCGATGTAGCCCGAGTATTTCGAGTCTTCGACCACCTTCATCATGCGGGCGAAGTCGTACCTGTTCTCGGAGAAGTCCGGCCCCTCGAAGTAGCACTTGAAGCTCATGCCCTTGGCGTAGACGGCGAGCTTGGCCACGGCCTGGTACTTGTCGACTTCGGGCGGGAAGTTCCCGAAGTCGGGCAGGGTGCCGAAGTTCGGGAGGTTGACGCGCTTCATCAGCGAGACGACGGCGTCAGGATCGGAAGACAGCCCCCAGTGGTTTTCGATCAGCACGGAGATGTTGGCCTGGCGGGCGTACTCGCAGAGCGCGCGGAAGCTGTCGGCACAGTAGCCGAGCACGGTGTCGTTCTCAGCTGGCGACTTCGGGGTGATGTTGGAGTGCATGTTGGTGCGGATCGAGTGGCAGCCGAGCTCGGCGGCGATATCGACCCACTTGTGGTGGTTCTGGACCGCCTTGCGGCGGACTTGCGGATCGGAGTGTCCGAGCTGGCCTTCGTCGTCCACCATAATGAGCACGGGCTTGGTGTTGGTGTCCGCCATGCGCTTCTTCAGGCGGGCGATGTAACCGGCAGTGGGCGAGGCCCAAAGCGTATTGACGAACTCAAGCCCTTCGCAGTCGTTTTCGCGAGCGATGCGGGGGAAATCGAGGTTGGTGGCTTTGCCCTGCTGGATGAGGCGGTGGATGGACCACTCGGCGAGAGAGACTTTGAAGCGCCCCGGAGCGGGAGCGGCAGCGAGAGGAGAGGCGGCAAGAGCGGAGAGAAGAGTCCTGCGTGTCATCTGCATGATTCGGCTTCCGCCGTTATGATAGCAATTCGGCCGGGGAGTGGATCCAGAAATCGGGCTGGTGTGCCCGCATGGCTTCGGGATCGCCGTAGCCCCAGGAGACGGCGCATGTGCGCACGCCGGCGCGGCGTCCGGCCTCCATGTCCGGGGCGGCATCGCCGACGAGGAGGCATTGCTCCGGGGCGACGCCGAACATCTCAAGCGACCTCAGGATGACGTCAGGCGCGGGCTTGGAGGGGAAGCCGTCGGTGCCCTGGACGTGATCGAAGTACCGGGCAAGACCGAACTGTTCGAGGACATTGCGGGCGGTTTCGCTGCTCTTGGTGGTGGCCGTGGATTTCAGCCCGCCGAGGGCGGCGAGCATCTCCGGGATGCCGGTGTAGATGCGCGTGGAAGCGTGGCGGCGGGCCAGATAGATGGCGCGGTAGCGAGCCAACAGCCGCTCGTGGTCTTGCTGTGAACTTGAGGGCAGCACTTCGCGGAACAGAGCGAAGAGGTGATGGCCGATGAAGCTGCGGAGGCAGGGCTCGGGCAGCCCGTCGACACCCTCTTCGGCAAGCGCCTGCCGGACGGCGGCGCAAATATCGGAGGCGGAGTCGAGCAGCGTGCCGTCGACGTCGAAAAGGTACAACTGGAACGGAGGGATCACGCGGGCTGCGGGTGTTCTCCGTCGATCAGGCCAGGTGTGACCGGGCGCGTTTCGGGACGCAGCACCTGCTGGGTTTCCTCGGCAGCGGCAGCCACGGCGGGCTGTGCGGGGGCGGGCGCGGCGGCAGCCTGGCGCGGTCCGCGCTCAAGGATGGCCTTCACTTCGGCGCCATCAATGGACTCGCGCTCGAGCAAGGTGCGAACGATTTCCTCGAGCGCCCAGTCGTACTGGCTGATCAGCTCTTCGGCGCGGCGGTGGGCGTTGTCGACGAGACGGCGGATCTCCTCGTCGATTCGGATGGCGGTGGCCTCGCTGTAATCGCGGTGCTGGGCGATCTCGCGGCCGAGGAAGATCTGCTCTTCCTTGCGGCCGAAGCTGAGGGGCCCGAGATCGCTCATGCCGTAATCGCACACCATGGCGCGGGCGAGTTCGGTGGCCTGCTCGATGTCGTTGCGGGCGCCGGTAGACAGCTGGTTGGTGTAGCGCATCTCGCCGATGCGACCGGCCATGGCGACAGTGAGGCGGGCCGTGAGCTGATTCTTGGTGCGGTTGAGCACGTCGCCGGTAGGCAGCTGCATGGTGACGCCGAGAGCGCGCCCGCGCGGGATGATGGTGACCTTGTGGAGCGGATCGGCGTCAGGCAGAAGCGCTGCGACCAAGGCATGGCCGGCTTCGTGATATGCGGTGACCTTGCGATCCTCCTCGGTGAGCATCATCGAGCGGCGCTCGGCGCCCATGAGGACCTTGTCCTTGGCCAGCTCGAAGTCGATCATGGTGACCACCTTTCGGTTCTGGCGCGCGGCCAGCAGAGCGGCCTCGTTGACGAGGTTGGCCAGGTCCGCACCGGCGAAGCCGGGCGTGCCGCGGGCGATGATCGAGAGATCCACGTCGTCGGCGAGCGGCGTCTTGCGCGTGTGAACCTTCAGGATCTGTTCACGGCCCTTGACGTCGGGGAGGCTCACCACCACGCGGCGGTCGAAGCGGCCGGGGCGGAGCAGCGCGGGATCGAGCACGTCGGGGCGGTTGGTGGCGGCGACGAGAATGACGCCCTCGTTGGATTCGAAGCCGTCCATTTCAACGAGCAACTGGTTCAGGGTCTGCTCGCGCTCATCGTGTCCTCCGCCGAGTCCGGCGCCGCGGTGGCGGCCAACGGCGTCGATCTCGTCGATGAAAATGATGCAGGGGGCGTTCTTCTTGCCCTGTTCGAACAGGTCACGCACACGGCTGGCGCCGACACCGACGAACATCTCGACGAAGTCAGAACCAGAGATGGAGAAGAAGGGCACGTTGGCTTCGCCGGCGATGGCTCGAGCCAACAAGGTCTTTCCCGTGCCGGGCGGCCCGATGAGGAGAACTCCCTTCGGGATGCGTCCGCCAAGCTTCTGGAATTTCTGCGGCTCACGGAGGAACTCGATGATCTCCTGCAGCTCTTCCTTGGCCTCTTCGACGCCGGCGACATCCTTGAAGGTGACCTTCTTCTGCTGCGAGCTGTGCATGCGGGCGCGGCTCTTGCCGAAGGAGAGCGCCTTGTTGCCGCCGCTCTGCATCTGGCGCATCATGAAAATCCAGAAGGCGAGCAGAAGGACGAACGGGATGGCGTTCACCAGCAGAGTCACCCAGTTGCCGGTGCTCGGCTCCTTGATTCGGGTGACGACATTTTTCTCTGTGAGCAGGTCGTAGACCTTGTCGTATCCGGCGGGGATGACCGTGCGGATTTCGGCATTGCCCTGCAACTTGCCGGTGACCTCTGTGCCGGAGATGGTCACCTCAACGACGCGTCCGGCTTCGACCTGTTTGATGAAGTCCGTGAAGGACAGATCGCTGACCTGACGGCCGGCATTGGTCTTCACGACCGTCCACAGAAGAACGGCAATACAGACCAGAACAACCCAGAAGATGGCGGTTTTGACGTTGGAATTCATTCCTGCTCCAGCGCGGGCCCTCCGAGCGAATCCGACCCCAGCGCCTTTCTTAGCACTCTACACTACTTCAGACGCCGCCGAAAGCGGTTCCGATTCATCGCGCTCGACTGCGTAAGCAATTCCGCAGCCGGGATTTACTGCTCGCGCGCGGCGGCGATCCAGAGCCTGGCCGCCACCGGCTTGCCCGGGAGAGCCCAGGCGGCCGCGCCGAAACCGCGGCACCAGACGATGCCACGGCCTGATTCCACCATCGGCCATTGCGGGCGTTCCCATGAGGGGATCCCCGATTTCTGGAACAATTCCTTCAACTTGAGCGGAACCTCGCGGCCCGCCGGCTGGAATCGGTCGCCCTGGCGCCAGAAACGCGCGGTCAGGGGAAAGGACACGGCATGCGCGTCCAGCTCGCTGACCTCATCATAGCAGCCCTCCGGCTGGCGCAGGCCGATGTGGATGCGCCAGCTGCCGATACTCGCCTGGCCCTCGTTGGACAAGACGACGGGAGGAGCGGGCGCGGGCGGAGGCTCCGGGCGGGCGAAGCGAACCCAGCCGTGCGAGCGCCATGCCTCGGCGCCGGGGACGCGGACGCGGCCGCGGCCTTCCATGCCGGCGGCGAGGCGCCACGCCGCGTCGGCGTGTTCGAGCGTCAGGCGCCGGCCGGAGCCCGAAGCCTCGGCCAACAGCGCGCGGACGACGCGGCGGCCGACAGCGGGCCCCAGGCTGCGCAGCCAGGCGGCTTCGACGGTGCGCGCGCCGGCGGGGGGGCCCAGCGTTTCGACAAGTTCGCGGACTCTGCGCTGCCAGTCCTGCCCGTCCTCCCAGGCGAGCGCGGCAGCGCGGGCGAGGGCGGCTTCGGCCTGGGGATTGAGCATGCCGCGCAGGAGCGGGAGGAGTTCGGCGCGGACGCGGTTGCGGCGCCAGCGGGGATCGGCGTTGGAGGCATCCTCGCGCCAGAGCAGGCTGCGGGCCTGGAGATACTGGCGGACCTCTTCGCGGCTACAGGCGAGCAGGGGGCGGATGACGCCGTGGCGTGTGACCGGGTGGATGCCGCAAAGCCCCTGAACGCCGGCGCCGCGGGCGAGGCGCAGGAGCACGGTTTCTGCCTGGTCGGAAAGAGTATGGCCGGTGGCGACCCGTTCGAGCCTGAGGCGGCGGCGAGCGTCGTCGAAGAACGAATAGCGGATGCGGCGCAGGGCCTGTTCGAGATTTCCGCCGGGCGGAGGCGGCAGGGCGCGGTGGACGTCGACGGGCAAGTCGAGGCGTTCGGCGAGGGTGCGGACGAAGCGCTCGTCGGCGTCGGATTCAGCGCCGCGCAAACCGTGGTTGACGTGGAGCACGGCGAGAGGGTAACCAAGCCGGTGGAGCAGATCGAGGAGAGCCACCGAATCCGCCCCGCCGGAGACGGCCACGCCGATGCGGGCGCCTGCGGGCGCCATGCTATAACGGAGAATAGTCTCTCGAACCCTTTCGACGAGCACCCGTACCCATTCTAGGGCCGTGGCCGCAGGCGCCGGAGAAGCGTGGAGCGGCCTGCGCCGGAGACGGAACAAAGCAGGAGTCATGCCGCCGCAAGTTTCTTCCGAGATCCGCAGCCGCGCCGCGCGCGTACGGCTGGTGCTGATGGACGTCGATGGCGTCCTGACCGACGGGAAGTATTTTCACGTGCCGCACCCGCAAGGCGGACTGTTCGAAGTCAAGATGTTCGACTCGCAGGACGGCATCGCGCTTCAATGGCTGCACCGGGCCGGGATCCGGACGGGAGTGATCAGCGGGCGCGACGCGGAGTCGACGCGCGAGCGGGCGCGGACGAGCCATATGGCGTACTGCTACATGGGCAACACGGAGAAGCTGCCGATTTTCCGCGAGATTCTGGAAGACTCGGGGCTCGCGCCAGAGGAGATTGCCTACATCGGCGACGACCTGACGGACGCGATCCTGATGAAGCGCGTGGGACTGGCAGTGGCAGTGGCGAACGCCGTGCCGGAGGTGAAGGCGATGGCGCACTACGTGACCGCCGCTGCGGGCGGATCGGGCGCGGTGCGGGAGGCAACGGAGCTGATCCTGGAGGCTCACGGCAAGTGGGAGCAGATCTTGCGCCACTATGAAGCGGTGTGAGCGATGAAATCGGAGCGGATCGGCGTCGTGATCGAGGCGCGCGACGCGCCGGGCGTGCTGCACGAGCTGACTGGCGTGATCGCGCGGCATCAGGCCAACATTGCGAGCGTGGAGATTCTGGGCAGTCCGGTGGAGGGGCTATCGCGGCTGTATTTCGAACTGGAGGGCATGAAGGAGGCCCGGGCGCTGCTCGAAGACCTTGCGGCGGTGGAAGCAGTGAGGAGCGTGACGCAGGAGCCGAGCCTGCAGAAGATTTACGGCAAGCGGATCATCATCATGGGAGGCGGGGCGCAGGTGGGGCAGGTGGCGATCGGCGCCATCAGCGAGGCGGACCGGCACAACATCCGGGGTGAGCACATCAGCGTGGACACGATCCCGCTGGTGGGCGAACAAGCGCTCGCGGCGGCGGTACGCGCGGTGGCGCGGTTGCCGAGAGCGAAGGCGCTGGTGCTGGCGGGATCGCTGATGGGCGGGGAGATCGAGAAAGCAGTGCGGGAAGTGCGCGCGCAGGGGCTGCTGGTGGTGAGCCTGAACATGGCGGGCAGCGTTCCGGACGCGGCGGACCTCGTTGTGAGTGACCCGGTGCAGGCGGGGGTGATGACGGTGATGGCGGTGGCGGACACCGCAAAATTCAACGTGGCGCGGCTGAAGCGGCGGGTGTTCTAGGCGGAGCTGGAACGGCGAGGACTGTTCTCGCCGGAAGGGGGGAGCTGAAGCCTTCCGGGCTCAGCGCAGGTCCCGCCAGAGGGCTGTGAACAGGCGCCAGCCGACGTGGACGAGGGCGCCGATTTCGATGAGGCGCACAAGGGCCACGAGCCGTTCGTTCATGAACTCGAAGCGGAGCAAAAGAGCGCAGATGACAGCCACGTAGACAACGTATGGATTGAGCACGAGGTAATAGGTGTTCAGGAAGACAACGGCAGCGAAGTAGTATAACAGCGGCCAGTTGTTGTCGAGGCGCATGCGCACACGGCTGGCGGCGAGCCAGACGGTGCCGGCCAGGAGCCCGACTGAAAAGAGAAACTCGATGTTGCTCATGTGCGCTGATGAGACATGCCGCTAGAGGCTTTCCCCATGATACGCCGGGAACCCGGATTCGTGTCCCGGGAAGAAGCTGACGTGGAAAGAGGTGGGGTGCAAATGATCTTCGCTGCGGCGGATGAGCGCATGGCTGTATGCCGGGGCGGTCTTTCAGCAGGAGAGCGGGAAAGGCCCGCGTTTCGGTGGGCGTGCACTGTTTGCGCCTGGTGAAGATGCAACAGAACGGGCAGTCTCCGGTGAGGGCGGCGGCTGAAGGCGGCTGATCGTGGGGCTGCCAGGGGAAGAAGTTCCGAGGTGCAGTAGGCCGGGGGGAGGATCAGGCGCCTGGGGCCAGGGGCAAGGGGTTGGCGCGAGGCGACGATTGGGCGGGCGGTGGCATCAGGCCACGAGGAGTGGAGTGCGGGTTCGTGCAGGAATCTTGAGCGGGTGCACTTGTTCTCACTTCTCGCTCGCGCTGGAGTGTGCGGCGGCAGGATGTTGGGAGCGCACATAGCCAGTCCGCCCGTGGGACGCGTTCTTGGGAGGGGCGTGGAGCCAGGGCTTGCCGGGGCGTGGAGGATCTTGGCTGGATGGGGGCGGCAAGGGCGCTACGGCATTTGCCGCCCTCTGAGGATCCAGGCGTCCCTGCGCACCTGCCGGTCAGTCTTCGGCGTTGCGGTTCCTGCGGCGCATAATGATGGCGCCCAACAGGACCACCGCCAGCACGGCGCAGACGATACGAACGATCGAGTTGCTATCCATGAGTGTTTCTCCTTTTCCTATTTCAATCGCGGATGTTGATTCCTCTCCGGGCCGGCTCCGCGTTGCCGGCCTCAGATGCCAGTCATCATCGGGATGAGTTCCCGGACGATTTTGACGGCCACCGGCCCCACCGTCACGACGAACAGCGAGGGCAGGATGCAAAAGAAGATCGGGAAGACAAGCTTGACGCCGAGCTTGGCGGCTTTTTCCTCAGCAGTCTGGCGGGCCTGGACGCGCATGAAGTCGGCGTGACCGCGAAGGCTCTGGGCGACGCCGGTTCCGAAGCGATCGGCCTGGATGAGCACGGCGACGAGTTTTTTCAGGTCGTCCACGGCGGTGCGTTCGGCGAGGTTGCGCAGCGCTTCGGCCCGGCGCTTGCCCGCTTTGAGCTCGATGTTCACCATGGCGAACTCCTCGCTGATTTCCGGGTGGGCGTGTTCGAGCTCCTTGGCGACCTGGAGGATGGCCTGATCGAGGCCGAGGCCGCTTTCCACGCAGACCACCATGAGGTCGAGCGCGTTTGGCAGGCCGCGCCGGATCTCTTTCTGGCGGCGGCGGCTCATCCAGTTGACGTACTCGTTCGGCCCGAAGAAGCCGACACCGGCGGCGGCCATGACGGCGATGAACTTGTTGAAGATCTCGGCTGCCGAGCCCCAGACGACGACGGTCATTACCAGAGGCAGCCCGACGCCGAGGACGAGCTTGGCGCCGTAGAGCAGCTTCAGGGCGTTAGGTCCGCGAAGGCCGGCGCGGATGAGCCGGCGCTGCATGACGGTCATGTCCTTCGGCGACGCGGGGACGAGCGAGCCGAGGCGGTTGAGCATGTCGCGGAAGACGAGGCTGGGGTGGACGGGGGCTTCTTCCGGCTCAACGACCAGCCCGGTGACGCGCTCGATGTACTCCTGCGGCTTGACCCACATCCGCATTCCCAGGTAGGCGGCGCCGACGGCGACGGCCATGAAGACCAGCGTGGCAAGCAGAACGGAAGTCATGGGCCTCGGCTCCTGTTGTTTCAGACCTCGATGTTGACGATCTTGCGGATGATGGCGTAGCCGATGATCTGGAGCAGGATGGCGCCGGCCATCATCAGATTGCCGACCTCCTCACGGACGAAGAAGGTGACATAGTCCGGGTTGACGACGAACATCATGGCAGCCACTCCGATTGGGATGGCGGTGAGGGCCATGCCCGTCATCCTGCCGTGAGCGCTGATGGCACGGATTTTGCCGCGGAGCTTGAACCGCTCGCGGATGACGTAGGCGAGCTTGTCGAGGATCTCGGCCAGGTTGCCGCCAGTGCGCTTCTGCAGCAGCACGGCGGAGACGAAGAAATGCACGTCGAGGGAAGGCACCCTCTGGTCGAGCTTCTGCAGGGCCGTGTCGAGCGGCATGCCAAGGTTGTGCTCCTCGAAGGCGCGCCGGAACTCGCCGGCAAGCGGCTCCTGGAACTCCCGGTGGATCATCTCGAGCGAGACGGAAAAGGCATGGCCGGCGCGCATGGAGCGGGCCATAAACTCAAGGCTGTCCGGGAACAGCTCCTCGAACTTGCGCAGCCTTGTCCTGCGCTTGCTGGCGACATAAAGCAGCGGCAGGGAGCCCACGGCGGCGCCGATCAGGAAGGCTGCGGCGCTATAAAGTGGAGGCAGCACGCCCCAGGAGATCCAGAAACCGACCAGGAACAGGGCCAGGCAGGAGTGGACCAGGCGCGCCACCTTCCATTTCAGTCCCGCCTGCTCGAGCAGGCGCTGCAAGCGGTCCTGCAGCTCCAGCCGTTTCATGAGCCGGAGGACGAACTTGCCGGTCTGCTGGTCCTCTTCGGTGAACAATCTGGCATGGCCCGGCTTGGACCGGGTACTCTTTTTCTTCTTTTCCGGCAGGCCGAGCACGCGCGTGGTGATTTTTTCGGCGCCGGCGCTCTTCGCGCTCTTGCCGAGAAGAAACCACGCCCCCAGGACCGCGCCCCAGACGACGAGGAACAGGATCAGGAAGCTTGCCATCTCAAACCTCCTCGACTTCGTCGAAGATGTCGGGCCGGAGCCGGATTCCGGCGGCCAGGAGCTTTTCGTAGAACTTCGGCCGGATACCGGTGGCCGCGAAGCGTCCGAGGACGCGGCCTTCCGGCGAGAGGCCGCGCTTTTCAAAGACGAAAATGTCCTGAAGGGTAACGATCTCGCCCTCCATCCCGGTCACCTCGGTGATGTTGGTGACGCGGCGGGAGCCGTCACTGAAGCGCGCTGCCTGCACGAGAAGGTGCACGGCGCTCGCAATCTGCTGTCGGATCGAGATCAGCTGCATGCTGGCGTTGGCCATCGAAACCATCACCTCGAGGCGGCTGATGCCGTCGCGCGGGCTATTGGCGTGGATGGTGGTGAGGGAGCCGTCGTGGCCCGTGTTCATCGCCTGGAGCATGTCGAGCGCCTCCGGGCCGCGCACCTCGCCGACCACGATGCGGTCGGGGCGCATGCGGAGGCTGTTGATCAGCAGCTCGCGTTGGCGTACAGCCCCGTGTCCCTCAAGGTTTGGCGGCCGGGTCTCGAGGCGGACGACGTGGGGCTGCTTGAGCTGGAGTTCCGCCGCGTCCTCGATGGTGACGATGCGCTCCTTGGGGTTGATGAAGAACGAAAGGGCGTTGAGCAGCGTCGTTTTGCCGGCGCCAGTGCCGCCGATGATAATGATGTTGAGCCGCGCCTTGACCGAGGCCTCGAGCAGTTCCATCATGCCGCGCGTCATGGCCTTGCGCTCGACCAGATCGGCCGGCATCAACTTGTCCTGGGTGAAGCGGCGGATCGACATCACCGGGCCGTCGAGAGCCAGGGGCGGAATGATGGCGTTGACGCGGCTGCCGTCAAGCAGGCGGGCGTCCACCATCGGGTTGGATTCGTCGACGCGGCGCCCCACCTGGCTGACGATCTTGTCGATGATCCGCAGCAGGTGCGCGTCGTCGCGGAAGGTGACGCTGGTCAGTTCGAGGACGCCCTTGCGCTCGACGTAGACCTGCTTGCTGCCGTTGACGAGGATGTCGGAAACGGTGGGATCCTGCAGCAGCGGCTCGAGCGGGCCGAGGCCGAAGACCTCGTCAAGGACCTCGTCGCAAATCTGCTGCTTTTCGAGCGCGCTCAGCAGGGTCGGTTCGGCGTCGATGAGCGAGATCAGCGCCTGCCGCACCTCGGCCCGAACGCGCTGGTTGTCGATGGTGGCCAGCGCTTCCAGGTTGATCTTGTCCAGAAGCTTGCGGTGGAGGGTGAATTTCAGTTCCTGATATTCGGGCTTCAGGGCCGATTTCGGGCGGCCGGCATTTTTCAGGAGTCGCTGCTCCCAACTAAGCTGAGGAACCGGTTTCTGTTCCAGGTTCGGGATCATCAAGCCTTGCTCCTACCTCAAGACCGTGCAGGCCGTGAAGCTGCCTGCTGCTTATTCATCGGCTGGCGCGCGCCAAAACTTCAGCCCGCCTCTCAGCTTTCGGCGACCGCCACACGGCCCTCGGCCCGGCCCGGCCTGGCTCCGACTGACGAGAGGGAGCGGATCTTGGCGGCCAGCTGGTCGAGCGCGCGGCCGAGTTCGCAGTCTTTGCCGGGCGGTTCGACGCGCGTCACCATGCGGTGGACCGAGTGGGGATCCTCGGGCAGGGTGGCGAAGACGGGGCAGCCGAAGATCTTCTCCATGTCGGAGGCGGACAGGCCGGCGCGGCGGTCCAGGCGGTTGACCACCATCTGAAACCGGTCGCGCGCGAAGCCGAGCTGGCCGAGCAGGCCCACGGCACGGCGGGCCATGTGCAGGCTGACCAGGTCGGCCGTGGACACCAGGCAGGCTGCGTCGGCCTCGGACAGGACAAACAAGGTGAGGCGGTGGAAGACCGAGGGCAGATCCACGACCACCCAGTCATAGAGCATCCGGCTGTACTCGAGGACCTCATGCAGGCCGTTGGAGTCGATCTCGCCCGGGGCCGGAATTTCCGGCGCGGCCAGCACGTCGATACCGCCCGCGCTGGCCACGAGCGCCGACCAGGCGCCGGGGTCGAGGCGCGAGGAGCGCTCCACGGCGTCCAGCACCGAGTAGGTGGGCTGGAGCTTCAGGTGGAAGGCGATCGAGCCCGCCTGCGTGTCGAGGTCGACGAGGAGGACACGGCCGCCAGTGGCCCGCTTCAGGGCGAAGGCGCACTGCGTGGCGGCCGTCGACGCGCCCGAGCCCGGCTTGGTGGGAGCGAAGGCCACCACGGCGCCGTTCTCCTGCGGACGGCCCGGCTCAGGATCGCGCAACCGGCGGAGGCGGCCCGCCGCGTCCCGCTGCGCGGCGGCCTCGAAGGGCGCAGAGAGGAACTCGGCCGCGCCGGCGCGAAAGCAGCGGATGACGGCTTCCGGGTCGGTGCGGTGGTGGAGGCCGACGACGTGGATGGGCGGCTGGACCGACCCGGCCGCCTGCATGAGGCGGGAGGCAGCATCGAAGTCCGACGCGACGTCGATCAGCAGCACGTCCGGCTGGATCTGGCGGAGCCGCATCTCGAGCGTCGCCGCCGGCGGATACTCCTTCAGGTCCGACAGAATCTCGAAGACCCTGGATTCGGAGGCGGCCGCAAGGAAGGATTCGGCCAGAACCCGGTCCTTCGCCACCAGCACCGCGGTGAGAGCTCTCTCGTGCGCACCTGTACCGCCGATCATCGCCTGCCCTCCGCTCTTCGCCGGCCGTTTGGGTCTGGCGTCAACGGGACTTGCCCGCCGGCTTGAACAGTTCTTTGCGCCGCTCGGCAGGCTGCGGCTTGACGCCGGCAGCGCCCACTCCGGCGTTGGAGGAGCCGGTCATCCCGCCCGGAAGCATCGCCGGCGGCAGGACGCCCAGCGGCGCCTTGGGCAGCAACGCGGGATCCGAAGCTGACATCGGTTCGACGATTTCAGGCGTGACGAGCACGATCAGTTCCGTCTTGCTTCGGTTTTCACTGCGGCTGCGGAACAGGGCGCCGAGCAGCGGGATGCTGGCAAGGCCGGGAATGCGCCTCATGATTTCGTTGGTGCGGTCGTCGATGAGGCCGCCGATGACGAAGCTCTGGCCAGGCCCGAGTTCGATGTTGGATTCCACGCGGCGGGTGGCCAGCGCAGGGATGGTGAAGCCGCTCAGGGTAATGGCGTTGGCCAGATCGATGGTGGAAACCTCGGGCTTGACGTACATCTTGAGCGTGCCGTTCTCGGTCAGATTCGGCGTAAAGGTAAGCCGGATGCCGAACTCGCGGAACTGCACGGTGACCGCGCCGGCGTTGGCACCGCCCTGCAACACGGGCACCGGGAATTCGCCGCCCACCAGGAAGCTGGCCTCCTTGCCGTTGCTGGTGAGTAGGTTCGGCTCGGCCAGGATCTGCAACAGCCCTTGCTGCTGGAGCGCCCGCATGGTGGCGGCCAGGTTCAGGTCGGGGCGGAAGGCGAAGATGTTGAGCGCGTCGGAGAGAGTGAACTCGCTGGTGGTTCCGGTCACGGTACCGGGGATGACGCCCTGGAGGTTCCCAGGCCTGGGCGGCGAGAACTGACCTGTGGTCACGATGCCGGGCGTGTTGGTCGCGCCGGTGGAGATCAGGTTCAGACCGAATTGCTGGAGCGAGTTGCGGTTCAGCTCGGCGAACTTCACGCGCAGCAGGATCTGCTTGTCGACCGGGGCCGGACTGGCCTTGAGATTGTTGACGACATTCTTCGTGACACCTTGCAGGAGGGCCGTGGCGCGGTCGGCCACTGCAGTCGAGCTGACGTTGCCGTTGAGCGAGATGGAATCACGGGCCGCCGACACCTGGATGTCCTCGCCCGGGAAAGTCTCGCGGAGGAGCTTCCGCAGCGGCTCCAGGTTCATTTCCACATTGACGTTGTAAAAGTTGCGCTGGCCGGACTTGGCCCACACGACGAGGGTGGCCGAGCCGACGCCCTTGGCATGGAGCAGGATCTCCCGGGTGGAGACGGGCACGTAGTCAACGACCTCGGGGTTGGAGGTCGAGATGCGGCTCACGTCCTCCGGGTAGTCGATGACGACGCTGCGGCCGAGCATGACGCGGATCTCTTCCGGGCCGCCCTGGCACCAGGCCGGTGCGGCCAGAGTGAATGCCGCAGCCACCGCCGCGGCGGATCGAAGGAATTGCGTAAAGGGTTTCACTGGTTCCTCCCGGAGTCCTGGGCAGATTTCACGGGCTGAAAGACTTCCACTTTCTTTTCCACGCCGCGGATGGTGATGACCTGGTCGGGCACAGGGGCCGGCGGGGCAGGCGGGGGCGGCGGGGCGACGACGACCGGGGCGGGCGGCGCAGGATCGGCGAG
>JBBIIK010000057.1:0-21621 GCA_037446555.1 Acidobacteriota bacterium | reverse complement strand
CTTGCGGAAGAGCGCGAGGGCTTCCAAGCGGCGGCGCTCGAGCGCGTCAAAGTCTCGTTTCTGGCCTCGAGGGTTTCCCATGCCTGTATAGATGCACGGGGCTAGGAAAAGGTGACACTATATTTTGCGGGATTCAATACGTCTATTTCCGCAAGACCGAATACCGCGACGACCGCTGGTCCTTGCGCTTTGACCATAACCTGACGGCGAACCACCGGCTGTTCTTCCGCTACACCGATCAGCCGCAATTCGGCGACCGCTTCTTCCGCGACCCGGTCACCGACGGCCTCATTTCCGACGCCAACAAGAGCCGCCAGGCGCTACTGAACTGGACCGGATCCTTCACGTCCACCAGCGTGAACGAATTCCGGGCCTCCTACGTCTACGGCAACTTCGGGCGCAACTTCCCCGAGCCGTTGCTGAAGAAAGACTACACGTCCGAGTATCTGAACATCGGCGGACCCGGCGCGGGCGCCGTGAACTTGCTCGGCTACGGCATGCTCCGCTGGTACGACGGCGGCGCGCCCACGGGGCTCAACGGCTCCACCTCCGGCGCAGGGTTCGGCAGCGCCGGCTTCAACCAGCCGCAGGATGTGGGGAAGAACATCGAGCACACCTACAGCATCACCGACGACTTCTCCACCATCAGGGGCAACATGACCCTGAAGATGGGCTTCGCCGCTTCCCATCTCCAGCTCAACCAGGCCAACCTTGGCGTTGGGTCGCTCGCCGGAGGACGCTTCTCCTGGAACCGCGAGACCACCGGAGAGAAGTGGTGCCGCTCCGTTCCTATCGGCGGAACCATCCCGGGCTGCTCGGGCAATCCCATCGGCGGCGACAAGCTCGCCAGCTTCCTCATCGGAGTGCCGACATGGGTTCAGACCCAGAAGGAAAACCTCTCCGCCACGTATTACTATCGCTGGAAGAATATCGGCACCTACTTCCAGAACGATTGGCGCGTGAGCCCCAACCTCACCCTCAACCTGGGCGTCCGCTATCAGTATCAGTCGCCGCGCTGGGAGAAGAACAACTTCCAGGGCATGCTGAGTCTGGACCGGATGGAGCCCAATCCGTTCGTCCTGCGTCCGGACGGCCAGCCGCACATGGCCCCAGTCTTCGAGTTCGCCGGCGTGGACGGCCGCTCGCGCTATCTGACTCCCCCGCAAAAGAATGTCTTTGAACCGCGTATCGGCTTTGCCTGGACGCCACCGGTGCCGTGGAACGCATCTGGCAAGTTCGTCATCCGCGGCGGCTACGGGTTGACGCACGCCACAGTGATGGGCAACGACGGCGAGCCGCTGCCCAATCTCGGCTCCCAGACTTTCACTGCTTTCCGCGGCTTCTCCTACCTGCTCGGTTCGAACGACTGGCTGCCGCCAACCAACACCGCCACTTGCGGGTTGGCGCGGTGCAGCGAGAATAACGTACCGTTCCAGCTCGGCTTCAACAACATGGTTCTGGCCTCTGCTCCGGGCCTGTTCGTCATCCCCGCCAACGGCGTCATCCGGCCCGGCGATGTGGCCGAGCGCTCCACCTCCAGTGGGGCTGTTCGGCAGGACGTGCGGTACCAGGCGACAGGCATCCTCGGCAACCGGGATTTCCGCATGCCGGCCATTCACAACTATTCGCTTCAGTTTCAGTTCGAGGTGATGGAGAACACGGTGGTCACGCTGGGCTACCAGGGATCGCAGGGGCGCCACCTCTTCGGACCACCCGCCAACCTGAACCGGAGCGATCCGTTCACAGGCGCGGTGCCGATCCCTGGCTTCGCAGGACGGGCTGGCGGCGCGATCTACCTGATCAACACGACCAACTCCAGCTCCAGCTATAACGCCTTCACCTCGGAGATCGAGCGCCGCTTCACCCGTGGCCTTCAGTTCCGGGCCAACTACACCTGGTCCAAGCTGATCGACGACTCCTCGGGCGGCATCAATTTCCCGATTCCGAACAACTCCTTCACCAATGCTTCCGGCGATGTGCCGATCACGCGGAACCAGGACCCTTACCGGCTGCAGAACGACCGCAGCGTCTCTTCTACGGACACGCCGCATAACATCAATCTGATCGGCTTCTGGGAGCTGCCTTTCGGACGGGGCAAACGCTGGGCAACCCGCGGCTGGTGGTCCCAACTCGCCGGTGACTGGCAGATCTCGGGCCTGTCCAAGATCCGTTCAGGGTGGCCGCTGTCGGCCAAACTCGGCCGGAGCAACTCGGTGGACACGGGGATTCCCGGAGGTGAACTCCGCCCCGACCTGATCCCCGGCGTCCCGCTGATCAATCCCGACTGGACCCCGGAGGACGCCCTCTTCACCCCCTACATGAACCCGCGGGCCTTCGACTGGCCGGAACCCGGCCGCCGGGGCAACGCCGCGCGCAACTTCTCCGTGCGCATGCCGTGGGTGCAGAGCTTCGACGCCTCTTCTTCCAAGCGGATCCGCCCCTTCAAGGAGAGCCGCCGGCACTTCGAGTTGCGCGGTGAGTTCTTCAACATCCTGAATCACAAGACATTCCACCCGAACTTCAACACGACCCTGTTCTCAAGCGGCGACCAGAATCCGCTGCTCGCCGGCACCGGGCCGAACCAGACGCCCATCGCGAACGTGAAGAACCACTTCGCGGCCTTGCGCTCCCCGGGCGTTTGGGACGCCATCATCAACAAGAGCCAGGGCATGAATGTGGATACCGCCATTTCCCAGCTTGCCGGGCCGGGCGCCGGCGAGCCCGGCTGTCCGTCCAACGCAGCCGAGCTCGGCAACGCCACTGTCGCGCTGAGCCCGGCGTGCGCCGCGCGGGTGCTCAACCTGAACACCAATTTCTACCGGCTGAACCAGAACTCGATCTAGTCCCGCACCGTGCAATTGGCCCTGAAGTTCTACTTCTAACGGCAGTCGCCGCAGCCGCCCCTACGGGCGTGGCGACGGAAGAAACGGGCCGGTTCGCTTCCTTCCGGAAATGGACCGGCCCGTTTGCGCATTGAACAACGGGGCCGCTTGTGGTCTCCAGCGAGGCCGTTGCGCATTGCCGCCCTGGGAAGCGCCAGTGCTTCGATTTGGATGCCCAACCGGTGTGGCGGATGAAGCAGAGGCGGGCTCGGTCAAGGATCGATTCCTGCCGGTACAAGCTGGAAACCGGGATCTTTCGACGCCGACCTCAAGACAGCCCATGCGAGCATTGACCCGCTTTATTACTGGGGGGCCTTCTCTGGCCGATCGCGAACGCACGGCAGAAGTCTCCGCGGCGTGACGGCGGTTCCTTGCGCGAGGAGTTTCCGGTTTTGGTTTTGCCGGGTTGCTTCCCGTCCTCCGCCGCCTTCGCCCGGAAGGTCTGCACGGTCCGCTTGACTCTGGAATCGACCTGCTGAATCACAATGCTGGCTTGCCCGGAAACCCTGATCCGCCCGTCACAGGGCGGCACGAGGCTGGGGACTGCACCCATCGTCACAGACCGGATCAACGGCGGGACGCGCAAGGTTGCTACTGGCGTGACGAAGTCGCACGTTCCTTCGAGCCAGCGCTTTGTCATGGGCTGCCAGTGAGGAATGGCAAGCCTGATGAAGTTGCCGCGACAAGAAAGAACCGGCTCGAACAAATCTCATCCGGCGGCCGGAACAAACCGCGCCGCAGCGCGCCCTACTGGCCGGAAAGCTTGCGGCGCGCGAAGGGGCGGGCGAAAGCCGCGGGGGGGTTATGCGCCGTGGTCTGCGAGGCGCGGCGGTAGCAGGCCATCGCCTCGTCCTTATGGCCGAGCCTCTCGTGCGCCATACCCATCAGGCACTGGATGAACGGGTCGTTCTGGTTGGCCTGCTTCAGGTGCTCGAGGGCGCCCGCCACGTCACCGGTGTATAGGGCCACATATCCGGCGAGATAGGGGAAGAAGGGCTGCTGCTGTTTTGCCATCTCGGGATGGGCGTCAAGCAAAGCCTTCGCGGCAGCGACATGCTTCAGGGCCTCGTCTTTCTGGCCGCGGCGGGCGGCGAGGCGGGCCATGGCATGCTCCAGCCGGAACATCCACAGGGCGCGGCGGTCCTCGCTGATGTTGGGCTCTTTGAGACCGGTTTCCGTTCCGAGGCGGTAGAGCCTCTCGGCCTCGTCGAAGGCGCCTGCCTCGATGCAGACGCGGGCGACCTCGTTGGCGGCTTCGCCCGCTGCGAATTGATTGCCGCGCTGGAGCCAATAGTCGTGCAGCATCCGGCCGAGGCGGGCCGAACCGGCGCAATCGTTGTCGAAGGCATAGGACATGGCCATCTGACGGCGGGCGGCGGCGCGCGCTTCCTCGTCCGGGGCGGCGTCAATCGACTTCTGGAAGTACTGGCGCGCCTCCCGGGTGCGCCCAAGCAGATCGAGCACGACGCCGGCGGCGTTCAGGGCAGCCGTGTTGGCGGGGTTCTTCTGGATCTCGGCCTGGTAGAGCCGCAGAGCGTCCTCAAGCTGCCCGGCGCGGATGAGCTTCTGGCCCTCGCGCAGAAACTCGGGTGCCGGGGACTTGGGAGGCTGGGCGGCGGCCGCAGCCGCAAGAATCAAAAGACAGGTGAAATGTTTGGTCATCGACAGCATCGCGGATCCCTCTTCAGGCAGTGTCTCATGAGGCGCGGCCGGGGCGGGGCAGGTTACCGAAGCGCGGGGGCTCGCCGCCGGCCGGCCGCGAGGCGGCCGCGCCAACGCTCACGCCCCCTGCTTTGGTTTGAGCCCCAAACTGTGAACAAGCCGGGAGAAGTGGCTTGGGTTCAGCCCGAGCCGGCGGGCAGCCTCCTGCTGCACGCCATCCGATTCGGCAAGCGCGGTGAGCAGAATCTTCCGTTTCGCTTCCCGCACGGTGGCATAGTAGCCGCTTTCGGTTGCCGCGCCCGGATCGTCCACGTCGAAGACGTACTCCGGCAAGTCCTCTTCGAGGATTTCGGCGCCAGAACAGAACACGACAGCCCGCTCGATGGCGTTTTGCAGCTCGCGGACGTTGCCGGGCCAGTCGTACGCCATGAGGCGGCGGCGCGCCTGGGCCGAGATGCCATGGACGCGGCGCGCGCCTGAACGGGCGAAATGCGCGAGGAAGTGGGCGGCCAGCAGCGGAATGTCGGTACGGCGCTCGCGCAGCGGCGGCACATGGATTGTGATGACGTTGATCCGGTAGTACAGATCGCTCCGGAACCGGCCCGCTTCGACTTCGGCGGCCAGGTTGCGGTTGGTGGCAGCCACGAGCCGGATGTCAGCGCGGAGCGGGGAAACGGCGCCCACGCGCTCGAATTCGCGTTCCTGCAGGACGCGGAGCAGCCTCGCCTGGATGGCGGAGTCCATCTCGCCGATTTCGTCCAGGAACAGCGTTCCTCCGGCGGCTGCCTCGATCTTGCCGTGCTTGAGGGAGACCGCGCCTGTGAAGGCGCCGCGCTCGTGCCCGAACAGGTCGCTTTCCAGCAGCGTCGGTGACAGCGTGGCGCAGTTGACGGCGACGAACGGGCCCTTCGCGCGGCGGCTGGCGGCATGGATGGCGCGGGCGGCCGGCTCCTTGCCGGCGCCAGTTTCGCCGGTGATGAGCACGGTGGCGCCGGAAGGGGCGGCCTTCAGGATCCGGGCCTTGAGCGCCAGAATGGCGGGCGTCTCCCCGAGGATAACGCCGCTCGAATTCAGCTCGTCGGAGAGAAGGCGGTTCTCGCGCCGCAGGCGATCAATCTGGGCAAGGTTCATTAGTGGGCCGGCGGCCAGTCTGGCAGCGGCGCAAAGCCATTCCAGATGGTGGGGCTCCACCGCGCCGCCATCTGACGGGCTTTCCAGGGCGAGGAAGCCTGCCGCGCCCACGTCGCATAGCAGGGGAAGGACTTGCAGCATCCGCCGCCCTCCCTCCAGTGCGAGCGAAAGTGCCGCGCCCTGTTCCAGCGCCTGGGCGACGCAAGGCTCGGGTAGTGGGAAAGGCGGGGCAGGGCCGGCATCCCGGGTCCAACCGGCCGCCGGGCCGGGAACGCCGGTGGTGGGATCGAACACGGCGAGAACGGCGCGCTCGGCGGGGACCGTTTGAAACACGGCTTCAAAGAATTGTTTTCGCGCGGCGCCGAAATCCGTTGCGGCGGGCAGGGAAACTGCCAGGCCGAGCAATGCGGCCAGATCCGGCCCCCTGCAATCCTCACCACAGCCGTGGCTGGAAATGGCGGCAGGGTCCAGCGGCCGGCATGCCCCCATGTCGACCCTCATCGTCTCCGTCGCACAACCGGCGCCGATGTTCTCCGTAAGCCGCGGCCCGCCGGAAACCAGAGTGTCGTCGAGGAACAGGAACCGGCAGGATCCGGCGCGGATTTGGTCCTCGTGAGCCAGGCGGCGCTCGGCCACCCGGTCCCCGTTGACAAACGTGCCGTTGGACGAGCCCAGGTCGCGGAGGATCCAGGCGCCGTCACGGTTTTCCAGCACGAAATGGCGTCGCGACAGCAGGGGGTCTTCGGGAGAAAGGGTGTTGGAAGAGTCCCGGCCTATGGTGAGGGACTCCTCGCCCAGAGCCCGATCGAGACCAAGGGCGAGCCCTCCGACACCGAGCAGCGCGAATGGCATGGCAATCCTCTCTCCTCAAGGCTCTGCGGGCTCGTTCCAAAGGAAAAACGGGAAACAGGCAGTCCGCCTCCCCGTCCTTGGCGTCAGGCCAATCCGGACTGCCTCCCTCTTCGCCGTCCCTCAAGTATGGGGCCTGGGGGGCTCTAATGCAAACCGGCTTGCCGATTTGGAAACTGCCATGTTGCCGGAAAAGGCACGAGGGGCGAGCATGCCGTGCGATGGAGCGGCATACCTGGAACGGCGGGCCCGTTGTATTGCAGTCAGATGGCGGGCATGGCAGACGGATGGCAGGAATAGGCCACCCAGGTGCAACATCCCTGGGCACGCGCCTCCGGTCCGGGATCAACGGTTCCGTCCCGAGGACGCCAATGTCAGAGAGGCAATGGAGATTCCGATGAAGTCAACGCTGTTGTCCGTGTTTGCCGCGGTGCTGTTTGCCGCGCCCATGGTCTGCGCGCAGACGCAGACCCGGTTGGAGGTCCCGTTCGCGTTCACCGTGGACAATACCGAGCACCCGGCGGGAGTCTGGGTGGTGACCCAGAAAGCAGCGAATCCGGGCCTGCTGAATTTCGCCCGGCAGGGCGGTAGCGAGACTTTCTTCGCCGCGACGCTTCCTACGGGAAGCTTGCAGACCTCTGATCCCGCCCGTGTCGTCTTCAATGTTTACGAGGGCAAGTACTTTCTTGCGGAGCTTTGGCGCACAGGCAAAGCGGGGACCTACTTTGCGCCGGGCAAGCAGGAGCGGGCGCTCATGGCCGCGCGCCGGCAAGGTGAAAAGATTTCAGTACTCGCAGGCTCCAAGTGATCCGGCGGCGCTGACCCGTCGCCGGAACTGAGAAGTGTCCGGGGGCATGCCCGGAGGAAGCCGGCCTGGGACCATCTGAGGACCCGGGCCGGCGGGCGTGTCTTGCACCCGCGTGTCGAGGCGTGGCGGCTTGGAGAACTGCCCTACGGACCGGACTGCCCAGCCCGGGCAATGCTCCCTATGGCGCTCATGACGTCGCTATCAGGCGGGACAGGCGGGGCGAAGCGGACAACCAGGCGCCCGCCGCGTTCGCCGATCAGCGCCGGGACGACCGGCCGGCCGATGCGGCGCAGCAGACGGTCGATGCCCGGCAGCGCAGGGCCAAGCTTCCCGGCGACGCCAGCAGCTCCTTCGGGGAAGACGCCGATCGGGCAGGCGATGGAGGGCAGCTCGCGCAGCAACTGACGGATGATCCGCGCAGTGAAGGCGGGATCGGCGCCGTGGAAGCTGACCGGGAAACACCACAGCGCGTGCGCCACGCGGGGCAGCAGCAGATCCCCCGGGGAGCGGAAGGTGAACGGGCCGAAGCGCCAGCGGGGCCAGTTAGCCGTCACGAGCCAGCGCACAGGCGGATCGAGCGGACCGTAGCGGGCGGCGACGGCCTGCGTCAGCACGCTGGCCGGATGAAGGATCCAGAGGCCCCTGCGCTGGTAGTGATTGGCGGCGAGGACGAAGCGCGGATCGTCCGGCAGGTGTTCGACGCCCTCGACCCGCGGCGGCGGCTGCATCCGCGCGACCACCTGCGCCGTGAAGTCGTTCAGGTCCCGGCGCGTGCCGCGGCGGATGTATCCCGTGAGCCCGAAGACCAGATCCCAGGGAACCGGGTAGGAGACGGGTTCAGACACGGCGTCCTTTCCAGACGGCGCCTCTGCCGGTGAGCGAAGCGAGCATGGCGGAGACGACGATCCCCTGAAACAGATAGATGGCGAGCGGCGCCCAGAGGGCGCGCCGCCAAGCGCCGTACCAGGGGCGCCAGGCGGCAGCGGGGATGAGCGGAGACAAAGCCGCGGCAAGCCAGTGGCCGGAGGCGGCAAGAAGCGCGGCGGCGGGCAGCCACGAGGTCATCGCGATGGTGGCGAGCACGACCCGTAGCCCGGTGCGGGGATTGTGGAACAGCACGCGGAAGGAGTTCTTCTGAAAGCCGCGCCACAAGGAGAGGAACGAGTTGTACATGCGAACGGAGGCGAGCCGTTCGGCGCGGCAGACGGCGAAGGGCACTCCGCGGCGCTTGAGGAGCGCAGCGAGGGCGACGTCTTCGGTGACGGAGGAAGCCACGGCCTGATGGCCGCCGATGCGCAGGTAGGCATCGCGGCGGATCAGGATGCACTGGCCGTTGGCCAGCGCGTCCGGCGAGCCCGGATCGAGAAGGCGTGCAGCATCTACACCGGAGAAGTAGAGGCCGAGGCCGTATTCGACCAGCGCGGATTCATACCAGCGGAGGCAAACCTGGCGCGGGAAGACGGTGACAGCATCCAGGCCGCGGTCGTGGGCGAAGGCGAGAATCGACGGAAGGAAGGCGGGCTCGTACCAGGTGTCGGCATCGACAAAAAGGAGCCATTCTGTTTTGGCCTCCCGCGCGCCGGTCCAGCAGGCATGCGGCTTGCCGAGCCACCCTTCGGGCAGCGGCGGGGCGGAGACGACGCGGGCGCCGGCGGCGCGGGCTTCCTCCGCGGTGGCATCGCGGGAGTGGTCATCGACAACGATGACGGGGACGAAGGGCGCGAGCGAGCGCACGCAGCGGGCGATGTTGGCCTGCTCGTCGCGGGCGGGGATGACGGCGGTCGCCAGCGGGCTGGGATCGATGGCCTCTTCGACGGGCAGAAGCTCCGGCAAGCGCAGGTACTGCGCGCGGGAGCGGCGCGCGAACCAGAGGATCAGCGCGGCGGCAAGGGCGGCAATGGCAAGAGCGGGATTCACGACAACCGCTTGATGGTGGGACCGGCGACGCCGTCAGGGAAGAGCGGCTTTTCGACATCCGCCTGCCAGTTGCCGTCGCCGTCCTGGGCGCGGGCTTGCACGACCTCCGCCCGCGCGACAGGGAGCGTGGCTTTCCACCGCGTCCATGTAAAGCGCGCCATGGGCGTCTCCAACTGCGCATCGACCCAGGGGCCTTGGTCGGAACGGACCTGAACGCTGCGGATGCCGCGCGTGCCGGCGAAGGCAACACCGCCGAGGAGCAGCGAGCCGTTCTGCGGGCGGACGCGGTCGATGTAGCTCATGGTGTGGATCACGGGCTCCTTTGTGTAGCCCATTTTCGGCCAAGTGCCGTAGTAGGGACGCGTGACCAGGCGGATTTCGCGGAGCCACTTCACGCTCTTGAATCCGTAGTAGCGCGGCGCGACGAGGCGGAAGGGGAAGCCGTGCACGCGGTTGAGCGTGTAGCCATTCATGCCGAGGGCAAGCAGGATCTCTTCGGACAACGCGTACTCCACCGGGAGCGAGTCGTCGTGCCCGTCGATGCCGATGAAGGCGATTTCGACGACGCTGGAGGGAACGCGCGAGGAGTCGATCAACTGCCGTAGGGAGACACCGCTCCACTCGGCGGTTCCCATGAGGTTCGACTTGAGCGTGTTGGAGACGCAGCGCATGGTGGTGATGCGCTGGATGCGCGGCAGGGCGAGCAGTTCCGTGTAAGAAAGCGAGCGCAGGGGCCGACCGTCAAGCGTGATCTCGAGGCGCCACTGGCGGGGGTCGATGGAGGGATCCACCGTGTTCTTGCTCATGCCGTAGAAGGCTTCCACGGGCGTGATGAAGGGGCGGACGAGATCCTCGCCGAAGGTGTCCGGACGAGGCTGGAAAGCGTGCAGCAGCTGTGGCTCGACGGCGCGGGCGGCGTAGGCGCGGTTGCGCAGGAAGCTTTCCGTGGCGACCAGCGCAGTGCCGCCGGCCATCAGCAGCGGCGTGAATACTTCTCGGCGCGAGAGGGCGGCGGGGGCAGGCGCGGGCGCCGCTTCCCTGCCCCGGCGGGCGCGGGAACGCAGGAAGAGGACCGTAAAGACGAAACCCCAGGAGACGGCGCCAATGGCGGCGAGCCCGCCCGTGGCCGCAAGCGGCTTGGCCCATTCGCCGAGTTGCGTCAGCAAGAAGACGGCATAGTCGTTCGGCGTGCGCGCCATGATCCACTCCGCAATGCGGTCCGTGAGCAGCAGCACGCCGGCGGCGAGGAACAGCAGGTAATTCAGCGCGCAGAAAGCAAGCGAGGCAATGCTGGAAACGAAGAGACTGCGGCGGAGCATAGCGTGTGGGCGGCGATCCAGTATTTCTCCGGGCGGCTGACGACGGCGCGGCGGGAGAAGACGTCGCAGCCGGAGGATTCGATGCGGTTGAGGATGCGGGCGTAGAGCCGCGACGCGAGGTCGACGGCAAGGCGTCCGCGGGGGTGGAGGAAAGGCAGACCGCCGCGGCCCAAAGTGTAGAAGCGGCGGGCGCGGGCGATCTGGAATTGCATCAGGCTCTGGAAGGCGGGAGTGCAGCAGCCCGCCTCCAGGTCCGCGAGGGCGATGCCGACCGAGCCGAGTTCGTCCAGCGGAAGGTAGAGGCGGCCGCGGCGGAGATCCTCGCCGATGTCGCGAAGGATGTTGGTGAGCTGCATGGCGACCCCGAGATCGATGGCCTGCTGGTGCGGCTGTCCGGAGTAGCCGACGACATGCATCATCATGAGGCCCACGGTGGAGGCGACGCGGTAGCAATAGAGGCGGAGCTGCTCGAAAGTCTCGTAGCGGCTGCGCAGGAGGTCCATCTCGACGCCGTCGATCAGCTCGAAGGCGTAGCGGTGCGGGATGGAGAAGCGGCGGGCGGCAGCGGCGAAGGAGTCCAGCACCGGGTCGCCGGTTTCGCCGGACTCGAGAGCCTGCCCCAGGCGGCGGCGCCAGGCGTCGAGATCCGGGGGCGCATCCGCCTCGTCGACCATGTCGTCGGTCGTGCGGCAGAACCAGTAGACGGCCCAAGCGGCTTCGGCGACTTCCCGGGGGAAGAAGCGCGTGGCGAAGTAGAACGTCTTCGAGCCGCGGGCGATGGCTAGACGGGCACATTCGCGCATACGAGCTTCTCCACGATCTTGGCCGAGCTGAGCACGCCGGGCACGCCCGCGCCAGGGTGCGTGCCCGCGCCGGCGAAGTAAAGGTTCGGGATGTCCTCGCTCTGGTTGTGCGGGCGGAACCACGCCGATTGCGAGAAGACGGGCTCGAAGCTGAAACCGGCGCCGGCGTAGGAGTTGAGCGTCGTTTCAAAGCCGAGCGGCGTGAGGGTGCGAAGGGTGGCGAGGTTTTCCAGCAGGCCGGGGAGATAGCGCTGGTCAAGAAACTCGAGCACCCGGCGCGTGAAGCGCGGGTCTTCCTCTCGCCAGTCGATGCCGGAGAGCTGATTGGGGACAGGAACGAGAGCGTAGAAGCAGTCGCAGCCCGGGGGCGCCATGGAGGGGTCGGTGGCGGTGGGGCGGTGGAGGTAGATCGAGAACTCGTCGCTCAAACGTTTCTTGTTGAAAATGTCGTCGAGCAGTTCGCGGTAGTGCGGGCTGAGAAGGATGGTGTGGTGGCGGATGTCCGGGTACTGCCGCTTCGTGCCGAAATAGACGACCCAAAGCCCCATGGAATAGCGCATGCGTTCGAGTTTCCGGTTCGTGTACTTGCGGCGGTGTTCGGGAGCAATGAGCTTCCGGTAGGTGTTGGCGACGTCGGCGTTGGAGACGACTGCGTCACAGGGGAACTGCCGGCCATCGGAGGTGACGACGCTGCGGGCGGCGCCGTCCCGGACCTCGATGCGGCGCACAGGCGAGGAGAGGTGGACGCGGCCGCCGAGCTCCTCGAACAGGCGTCCGAGGGCGGAAACGAGCGCGCCGGTGCCGCCCATCACGTAATGCACGCCCCACTGGCGTTCCAGGTAGTGGATGAGGGCGTAGATGGAGGTGGTCTGGAACGGGTTGCCACCAACCAGCAACGTGTGGAAGCTGAAGACGCGTCGCAGCAGCGGGTCCTTCACGTATTGCGAGACGAACTGGCAGACGGTCTTGTAGGACTGGAGGCGGATCAGGTCGGGCGCGATGGCGATCATGTCGCTGAAGCGCAGAAAGGGCTTGTCGGCCAGTTCGACGAAGCCTTTCTGGAAGATCGCCTTGGCCTTGCGGATCATCGCGCGGTAGCCTTCCAGGTCGCCGGGCGAGAAGGCGGCGACGCGCCGCTCGGTTTCTGCCTCGTCGCCGTTGTACTCGAAGGACCGGCCGTCGTGGAATTCAATGCGGTAGAAGGGATCGACGGGAACGATGCGGCAGTAGTCCTCCGTGCGGCGCCCGGCGGCGGCGAAGATTTCGTCGATGAGGAAAGGGGCCGTAATGACGGTAGGACCGCCGTCGAAGGTGAAGCCGTCCTGGCGGTAGACGTAGGCGCGCCCTCCGAGCTGGTCGCGCGCCTCGAGCAGGTCGACCTGGTAGCCGCGGGCCTGGAGCCGGATGGCGGAGGCGAGTCCGCCGAAGCCGCTGCCGATGACGACGACGCGGCGGCGGAGGGCGCCGGTTTCGGAGCCGGCGAGGGCGGGGATGCTACTGGCAACGGGCACGGAGCACCTCCACCATTTCCAGGAGTTCAACGGGGGCGGGATTGAGCTGGGCGAGGGTCTTTTCGGCGCGGCGGAGGCTGGCCTCGACGGCGGCGAGGCTGGCGATTTCCTTGTCGAGGTAATCGTCGACGAGCTGGAAGGCGCGGCCAAAGTCGCGGCTGAAGCGGATGAGGGTGCGTGCGGCCGGGGAGCGGGGATCGTGGAAGAGCAGGCCGGCGCGGGCGGCGAGCTCAAACAGCGGCACGGTCTTCAACTCATTCATGCAGTTGCGGAGCTGGGCACGCTCGCAGCCGGCGGCGCGCAAATCGAGATCCTGTCCTTCGCAGAGGCCGCAAACATCGAGCGCCCGCAACAGGTAGGACTGGAAGCGGACGAGACTGGGGAGCTGCGAGGGAAGGCAGGGCTGCTCGACGACGGAACGGGCGGCCAGGGCGACAAGGCCGAAAGCAGCAAGAAGCGCCGTGGATTCGCCGAAGGCCACGTGGGTGGAGGGGCGGTTCCGGCGGGTGGGGGAGTTGTCCATGCATGGCAGGTCGTCGACGATCAGCGAGGCGCAGTGGAGGATCTCGACGGCGGAAGCGGCTCGCAGGGTGGGGAGGTTTTCCTGGCCGCAGAAGCGGGCGATACGGAGGGCAAGGATGGGGCGGAATCGCTGACCTTGGCCGAGAACGGCGTACTGCATCGCCTGACGGAAGGGGGTGGGCTTGCCGTTGGAGAGCACGGCTTCGAGGCGAAATTCCACAGCCTGGCGGTCTACCGCGAACCGGGAGGCGGCTGGCGGAGCAGTAGGAAGGGCGGCAGCAGGTATCATCAACAGACTAGATGGGCCATGGCAGGAGCTGGCTGTAAAAAAGCCGACGCGATTGGGGAACTTGGCGCAGAGGTGCTGAACATCACCCACAAGGGTCTGGAATTCCAGATTTCCACAGGCCTGGAAGTCTACTTAGAAGTCATTGATATGAAGACGCTTGACTCTGAGCGCCGGATGCGATAGGTTTGGCTTGGTTCCTGCAATGGAACTCCCGAGCCGTGTATCGGCTGCGAGGATGGTTCGACACCCGTGGAAGCATGGAATTCTTGTTCGTACTGGAAATAAGGAGTGCACTATGCGTTCATTGAGACGCTCAGGCGGATGGATGAAGTGGACGCTGGCAGTGCTGGTGTTGGTAACTTCAACAGCGCTTGTCAGCTCGACGCAATCCCCGTTCACACAGCGTGACAAGGCGTTCTACGCCGACGAAGCGACGATCAATTTTGTTCGACCGGGACTCGTATTCAAGATTCTTGGCCATGAAATCGCCAGTGACGGTACGGTGAAGGTGCGGTTCCGGATCACGGATCCGACAGGGGTTCCGCTGGAGAGGGAGGGCATCAACACGCCCGGGCCCGTGTCCACAAGCTTCATTCTGGCGGTGCTGCCCAACGATGGGTCGCACTACCGGACCTACACCACGCGCCTGAAGACAAGCACGTATCCGCCGACGGCGGGCAAGCAGGCGAGGCAGTCGTCGGCCGATTCCGGCGGCACTTATCAGAAGGTTGCGGACGGGGAGTACATTTACACGTTCCGCACGAAGCTGCCGGCCGATTATGACAAGACTGCCACGCACGCCATCTCGATGTATGGCAACCGGAACCTCAGCGAGTTCGAGCTTGGCAGGAACTACGCGACGGACAACTACTACTTTGTTCCGGACGGTTCTGCGGTGAAGAAGACTCGCCAGCTGTTCGCAACGGAATCGTGCAACAAGTGCCACGAGGATCTGTCCTTCCATGGCGGCTCGCGCCGGGGGATCGACAACTGCATCCTGTGCCACGCGCCGTCGTACACGATCGCCGGGGTGACGGTGGACAACACCAACCCAGAGACGGACAACACGATCGACATGACGGTGATGGCGCACAAGATCCACATGGGCGCCAACCTGCCCAGCGTGCAGGCGGGCAAGCCGTATCAGATCGTCGGCTTCGGCAACTCCGTGGCGGACTACTCGAAGGTCGGGATGCCCTCGGGGGCGAACAACTGCCAGTGGTGCCACGTGGAAAAGAACGACAAGGCGGCGCAGAAAGACGCATGGCTGACGAATCCGACTCGCACATCCTGCGGCAGCTGCCATGACAATGTGAACTTCGCCACCGGCGAGGGGCACCTCGGGATCATCCAGATCTCCGACAACCAGTGCAAGAACTGCCACATTCCGCAGGGCGAGCTGGACTTCGACGCGTCGATCCTGGGCGCCCACGTGGTGGAGCAGAACTCGTCGCTGCTGCGCGGCGCGGTGGCCAAGATCGAGAAGATCGAGAACGCCGAACCAGGCAAGAAGCCGACCATCACGTTCTCGCTGAAGGACCGGGCGGGCAACGCCATGGCGATCGGCGACCTGATCCCCGGCGCAGGCCGCGGCCGGCTGGCGTTCACGCTGGCGCCTCTGGACACCGACTACGGCCTCGACTTCGGCACCGCATCGACAAAGGGTTACGTGCAGGAGCAGGCGACGGTGGCGAGCGTGAGCGGCAGCCCGGGGCTGTATACCTACACCATGACCAACGCGATCCCGGCGGGCGCCAAAGGCACCTGGACCATCGCGCTCGAAGGCCGCACGGATGAGAAGATCCTCGAGGGCACGCTGAAGGAGCGGGTGATCAGGGTCAACATTCCGAACGACGTGAAGAACTTCACCGTGGATGGCAGCGAAGTGCAGGCGCGGCGCGTGGTGACGACCACTGCCACCTGCAACGCATGCCACTCGAGCCTGTCGTTCCACGGCGAGAACCGCAACGAGATCGCCAGCTGCGTGATCTGCCACAACCCGTCGATGACGGACGCGGCGCGGCGCCCGGCGGCGCAGGCGCCTTCGGAGTCGATCAACATGGTGGCAATGATCCACCGCATTCACACGGGCGAGGAGCAGCCGCGCGATTACACGATCTACGGCTTCGGCAACACGCCGCACAATTACAATCATGTGCTGCTGCCGCCGCCGGCGACGGCCGCGAGCTGCAACCTCTGCCATGTGAACAACAGCCAGCAGGCGCCTTCCAAGGGCGCGCTGAGCACGGTGGACCCGCGCGGCTGGCTCGACCCGATGCCGCCGACCTCAGCCGCTTGCCTCAGTTGCCACGGCAGCAAGGAGGCTGCGTCGCACGCGCTGGCGCACACGACCACGCTCGGCGAGAGCTGCTCGGTGTGCCACGGGCCGAACGCGACCTATAGCGTGAACAAGTCCCACGCCCGCTAACCGGGCAGGCAAGACGGGGCAGGCGTCAGGGGCGCCTGCCCCGATTCCATCCAAGGGAGATCCCATGAGAGTTTTCCATGTGCCGCTGATGGCCGCGCTCGTGTGGGCGGGCTGGATGGCGGCAGCGCCGGGTGGCCAGGAACCAGCCAAGAAAGAGCAGGCTCCCGCCGCCCAGTCTGCTCCGGCAAAGAAGGATTATGTCGGGTCGGACACATGCGCGGGCTGCCACGACGAGATCCACACGAACTTCCAGAAGAACGCCCATATCATTCTTGAGAAAAACAAGCGCCGCGGGTGGGAGGGCAAGGCGTGCGAGTCCTGCCACGGACCGGGATCCGTGCATGCCGAGTCCACTTCGGCCGAAGACATCCTGTCGCCGAAGAACATGACGCCGGCGGCGATCGACCAGATGTGCCTCTCCTGCCACAAGAACCAGCAGACTCAGGTGGGCCGCATCCAGAGCGGGCATGCGCGCAACAGCGTGGCCTGCACGTCGTGCCACAACGTGCACAAGACGGGCGAGGAGGCGAGCGCGAGGCAGTTCCGCCGCGCGGCGGGCGTGAACCAGAATTGCCGGCAGTGCCACATGGACGTGTGGGCGAGCTTCCAGAAACCGCACCGGCACCCGCTGCCGGAAGGGGCCATGTCCTGCACGGGCTGCCACAATCCCCACGCCAGCTTCCTGAACCGGAACATGCGGCTGACGAGCGGGCAGCAGCCGGGCTGCTTCCAGTGCCACTCGGACAAGCGGGGTCCGTTCGTCTTCGAACATGCGCCGGTGCGCAACGAGCCTTGCACGATCTGCCATGAGGCGCACGGATCGGCGAACCCGCGCATGATGACGAGGCATGAAGTGGCCAACCTGTGCCTGGAGTGCCATTCCAACCTCCAGTCGCCGCCGAAGGCGTCGGCGGCGGGCGGCGTGGCCATCGCCACGCACGACCTGCGGCTGCCGCGCTGGCGCAATTGCACCGCGTGCCACCAGAAGGTGCACGGATCGAACGTGAACGGAGCGATGCTGCGATGAGGATCTTGCTGGCACTTGCCCTTCCGCTGGCGCTTCTGGCGGAGGGCGCGCCCATCCAGAAAGAAGCGAACCGCACACCGGCGAACCCCGCGGCGAAGAAGCTGCGGAAGATCCGTTCGGCGAAGGTGCTGCCGTCGGCGCCGTCCACGCCGGCTTCGGAGGCCCGGCCCGCCGAAGTAACCGAGGCTGCGCAGGAGCCTGCGGCCTCCCAAGGCGCCGAGAAGAAGTGGGAGGTGAACCCTGAGCCGACGGGCACGGAGAGCGTCTTCGGTGGCCACATCGACCTCGGCGCGCGGTGGGTGACGCGCGCGGGCGACTTCAACACCTACCGGAGCCTGGTGAACCTGAGCCAGGGAACGCGAATGACGAACGGGCAGCTGAGGCTGGAGCCGAAGAACTCGAGGCTCCTGGACAGCGGCCTGCTGACGATGACCGCCTGGGGCGGCGATCCCTACAACACGGCGCGGCTGGACGTGGTGAAGCGGGGCGCTTACAGGCTGAACAGCACCTACTCCAACATCGCCATGTTCAACGCGCTGCCCTCGTTCGCCAACATCGGCACGCCGGGCTCGGCGGCGTTTTTCAACCAGCGGACGATGGACACCCGCATCCGCAACTACGACAACGAACTGACGCTGTTTCCTGGCGCCCGCGTGATGCCGTACGTGGGCTTCAGCCGAAACACGAGCTACGGCACGGGCATCACGCCGCTGGTGCTGCCCCCCAACGAGTATCCGCTGCGGAACGTGATCGACTGGAGCCTGTACGAGGTTCGCGGCGGGCTGCGCGTGGAGTTGAACCGTTTCCACGCCACGGTGGAGCAGGGCGGGCGGCGCTTCAGCGACGATCAGTCCGTGTATTCGACCGAGGCGCTGCGCGGCAACCGCTCGACGCCCTACCTGGGCCAGATCCTTTCGCTCACCAGCGGCAACCAGCTGTACCGCATCCGCGGGGAAGCGGAGCACACCAAGGCGCTGGTGACGGCTTCGCCGTTCGACTGGCTGGATCTTTCCGGGAGCTTCATCCGCAGCCGCCCGAAGACCTACAGCGAGCTGAACCAGTTCCAGCAGGGGCGGATCGTGGATCCCAACAATCCGCTGCTGCTGCTCACCGGAACCACGGACTACTTCTTCGGCAATGCCACGATGCCGCACGTCTCGGCCAGCGGAGCGGCGGAGGCGCGGATTGGTCCGCGCATCCGGCTGCGGGAGAGCTGGGAGACGGACCGCTTCCACACGACCGGATTGCAGACGCTGCGCTCGGCGCTGTTTTTCAGCCCCACGGCGAGCTCGACGCTCGTGTTCACGGGCGGCGAGAGACTGGAGGTGTCGCGGCACCGGCAGCAGATCGAGGCCATCTGGGACGTGTCGAAGCAGATCACCATCCGCGGCGGGCACCGCTATGAGTGGGGCCGGTCGCTGATGAAGGCCAGCACCTATTCGCAGGGCGCCACGGCCGACCGGCTGGAGATGGAACGGCAGGGCGGCGTGTTCGGCTTTGTTCTGCGCCCGGTGAAGCGCGTGAGCCTGTCCGGCGACCTGGAGTTCATCGACGGGATCAAGACGTACTACCGCACGGGGTTGTACGACTATACGCGGCTGCGGTTCCAAACGCGCTTCGAGCTGCCGAAGAGCCTGTGGCTGAACGTGAACTACAACCGGTTCACCAACGAGAATCCGCTGCCGGACGTGAAGTACTGGTATTTCGGCGAGGCGCTGACGGGTAGCGTGCAGTGGCTGCCCGGAGGCGGCAAGAACGCGTCGATCATCGCCGAATACCAGCGCTCGACGGTCCGCAGCGACATCGACTTCCTGTATCCGCTGGGCCTGTTCCCGGTGGCGAGCAATTACCGGGACTACGCCCATACGGGGTCGATGTTTATCGACCTGCGGTTGCCCCTGGCGCCTAGGTACAGCGGGCGGATCAGCGCCGGAGGCTCGTTTACGACGACCTCCGGGGTGCGCCCGACCGACTACTATCAGCCGCAGGGGCGCCTCGTGCTGCCGGTGACGCCGAAGATGGAGTTCTTCAGCGAATACCGGTATTTCGGCCTGAGCCAGACGATCCATGTGTTCGAAGGCTTCCGGACGCACATGTACATGGGCGGCGTGAGGCTGCTGATGTAAGAAACCCGGATTCAGGATCAAGATGGGGGCAGGTTTCGGCCTGCCCCTTGTTTTTTGGCCCGGCTCGGGTAGAGTGAGGAAGAGCGATTCCCAGGAGGCAATTATGTTGCGCTGGTTACTGATTCCGGTTGTGGGCAGTCTGGTGTGCTCTGCCACCGTGCCGCTGGGCGATTCGGCGCGCGGGGCGAAGCTGTTTCAGGAGCAGAAATGCGTGGTCTGCCACAGCGTGAACGGGCAGGGCGGCAAGTCCGGCCCCGACCTGGGCAAGACTGTCGGCAAGGGCTACACGCCGGCGACGATGGCTTCGCTCATTTGGAACCACGCGCCGCAGATGTGGGAGGCGATGGAACGGGCCAGCATGAAGCCCGTCAAGCTATCCACCCAGCAGGCTGCGGACCTCTATGCGTATTTCTATTCGGCCGGGTTCTTTGAGCAGAAGAGCGACGCGGCGCGCGGCAAGAAGCTTTTTGTGGAAAAGGGCTGCGCGGGATGCCATCAGGGCGGGGGCGGAGGCGCGCCAGACGTGAGCCAGTGGCCGGCGGTGACGGATCCGATCGAGCTGGCGCGCCAGATGTGGAACCACTCGCCGCAGATGAAGGGCGCGATGGCCGCGAAAAAAGCGGCGCTGCCGAAGCTGACGGCGGCCGAGATGGGCGACATCACGGCCTATCTGCAGAGCCTGCCGACAGCCTCGAAGGCTGCACCGAAATATGCGCCTGCCTCGGCGGCCACTGGTGAGGAGCTGTTCAAGGTGAAGGGCTGCGCCGGCTGCCACGCGGGAGCGAAACAGCTTGGCAAGAGCGGCCCGAAGAGCAATGCGGAACTCGCAGCCGCCCTGTGGAACCATCCTGGCAAGGCGCCGAAAAACAGTGAACTGCGCCCCGAGGAGGTCACCCGCCTTGTGGGTTACCTGTGGACGCTGCAATTCGCCGATGAAGGCGGCAGCGCGGCAGCCGGGGAGAAGGCGTTTGCGTCGAAGGGATGCAACGGCTGCCATGCGAGTGGAGTGCCGAAACTGGCGCACGGCGAAGGCGACAATAGCTTCGGCATGGTGGCCGTGCTGTGGAGCCACGGACCGGAAATGCTGCGACAAATGCGCGGCAAGGGCATGAAGTGGCCCGCGTTCGGCGGTTCCGACATTGCCGACCTGGTGGCATGTCTGAAAACAAAGAAGTAGGGGCGGGCGGCGGGAGATCCGCCTGCCGCTGTTCACTCCAGATCGAATACCTTCGCCCCCTCGCGCCGTAAAAGCGTGACAGTGGCTTCACGCCCGGCGGCGCGCACTCGGTGGGCGCCAAAAAAGACGCGGACGGCAGCAAGCCCCTTTCCGTCGGCCTTCACCTTGGCGCGGGTCCACCATTCGCCGAAGACCAGCTTGCGGTAGGCTTCGGCGGCAGGCGTGGGAGACCAGTCGCGGCGGTACAGGGAGGACTGCGGAATCCAGTTGGCGCCCTCCCAGAAGCCCCACATCAGAATGCCCGTTACGGCGGGGTGGGCGAAGGCGATGCGGAAGTAGCGCCGCAGCGCATCCGCTTTCGCTGTTTCCTCTTCCTCGCTCAGGCGCAAATCGCGCTTCTGGTAATACTTCGACCGCTGCCCGGGGAAGTTGAATTCAGTGATGCGCACCGGCATTTTCAGTTCCGCCAGGCCGTCCAGCGCGCGGCGGAGTTCAGCTTCGTCGAAGGAGTCGCCATGCAGGTGCCCCTGAACGCCGATGCCGCTCATGGGGGCGCCGGATGACAAAACGGCGCGGATATGTTTTTCATAGTCCTCCAGCCGCCGCCCGGTCAGGATGTCGTAGTCGTTGAAGTAGAGCACGGCATCCGGGTCGCCTTCTCTCACCCATCGCGCCATGTCCCGGGTGATTTCCTGTCCCGGTCGCTGCTCGAACCAGTTGCCGTGGATCATCTCGTTGTTCAGGTCGTATTCGGCGAACTGTCCGCGGTAGCGCGCCGCGATGGAGCGGGCGCGGCGGGCGACGGCGAGGCGCAGCGGCGCATCGCCCAGCGGCTTGAGCCATTCGGGCACATAACGGGGAATGCCCCAGAAAATGCAGTGGCCGCGAAGCGGGATCCCATTGGCGGCGGCCCATTCCAGCATGGAATCGACGATGGAGGAGTCCACCTTGCCGGGCTCTCAGAAGTGGACCCCGATTTTTGGACAGTCCGGATCAGTGGGTTGGCGGCATGGAGAATGGAGAGAAGCCATGCCGAGAGCGCAAAAGACCTATCCGCCGAGCCTGAAGGCGAAGGTGGCCGTGGAGGCGATCCGAGGGGTGCGGACGGCCGCAGAGATCGCCAAGGCCTATGACTTGCATCCGAATCTGGTGGCGACGTGGAAGAGACAG
>JBBIIK010000056.1:0-21771 GCA_037446555.1 Acidobacteriota bacterium | reverse complement strand
CAGACCTCCGGGATTTCACGCTTTGGGCCAGGATTGAGGACCAGGAGCAGGCTGTTGACCTGCTCCCTCAATCCCGGCCCTGGAACGGCGCTCCAGTTGCGTCCCCGCAGAGCTCTATCCTCCGTCCAGGTGGCTGCAGCTTGGCGGAACTCGACCCCGCCAGGCAACAGCGGACAATTCACTTGCTAGTTAGACCGGACATCTTGACATGCTACCGACATCACAATCATTGCCGCGCGGGGTTCGCAAGCCCGGCAAATTCACCTCGCCAACAAGGGCCTGCAGCCCCGATGCGGCCGGCTCAGGGGGATTGGTCGCGGCGCGCTACAAGCGGCGCAATGTGTTGGCACTCCGCCGCCCGCGGGCTGTGCCAGCTATGGCGGGCATGGGCAGGCGAGTCCATTCCTGCCGAAGTTTTGCCTGATCCTCTCGCGTGTGCGCGAAACGTCTTCCCCCGCGGCGGGCCGGCCCTTTAGGATCGGAATGGAGGCGCACTTCGATGCACGTTGCCGAAAACCGGTCCGCTCCGGCTCTCGAAGCGCTCCGGGCCGAGCTGGCAAGGCTGGTCCTTGCCCGGACCCGCCCGGAAGAAGTCTCGGAATTCCCGGCGGCGGGCCTCAAGCTGATCCACCGGACGGAGCCGACAGGGCCGCTTGCGGTCACCTATGAGCCGAGCCTCGCGGTAGTCGTCCAAGGGCGCAAGCAGATTGATCTCGGCGGCGCCACGATCGTCTACGACGCCTCGCGCTTCCTGCTGACCTCGCTGGACCTGCCAGTGATGAGCCGGGTGACCAGCGCCAGCCCGCAGAAGCCCTATGTCTGCCTAGCGCTGACGCTGGAGATGCCGGTTGTGCGGGATCTCCTCTCGCGCATGGATCCGGGCAGGGACGCGCCCGCTTCCCGTGGCCCTGCGATGGCCACTGGACCGGTAACGGCGGAACTGCTGGACGCTCTGCGCCGGCTGGTGCTGCTCCTCGAGTCGCCGGAGGACCTTGCAGTGCTCGGCGGTCTTGTGCGGCGCGAGACCACCTACCACATCCTGCGGAGCCCCGCCGGCGCGCGGCTGCGCCAGATTGCCCTGCTCGGCGAAGAGAGCCAGCGCGTGGGGCGAGCCGTGGAGTGGATCCGCCGCCACTTCCGCGAGCCGCTGCGCATCGCCGATCTGGCAGACATGGCCGCAATGGGCGTATCGACCTTTCACCGGCACTTCCGCGCGCTCACCAACATGAGTCCGCTTCAGTATCAGAAAAAGCTGCGCCTGCAGGCGGCGCGGGACCGGATGCTGGTAGACGGCCTGGATGTGGCCAGCGCCGCCTACGAATGCGGCTATGAAAGCGTCAGCCAGTTCACGCGCGAATACGGCCGCATGTTCGGGCGTTCGCCGGCGCGCGATGTCAGGAGCCTGCGCCAAGGGGCTGTCGGCGCGGTGGCGCTGGCCGGCAGCGCCTGAGGGGCATGGATCGCGCGACTGCCCCTCGCGGGGGAACCAGCTTCCGGAGCAGGCGAGGGAAAAGAGCCGGGAGCGGCGCCCAATCCTCCGGCTTGGGCGCCGCTCCCTCCGTCGACTTGCGTTTTCGTCCGCAGACTCCCCGGCGGACCCACCACGGAGCTACTTCTTCAATCTGGCGAAAATCCAGGTTCTTGCCGGCTTCACACCGGCCACGCGCAGGGCCTTCTCCTGCTTGCCGGGCACGGCATGTCCGTAGTATTGCCCGCCGAAGTGAATCTCCGACAAGAAGTGTTTGTCGCCATACCGGTTGAAGACCAGCTTCGTCGGCCATTGGCCGTTCTGCAATGACCTCTCTTCGAAAGAATTCATGACCAGAACAAAGGACTCGCGCAGGTCAGAGCTAATAGCTCTGACAGTGAAAATGGGAGCCGGAAGACGAACGATTTCCCACTCCCCCGCGCTGTATTCGCGGTCATGAACGGTAACCGCAAACGGAATCTCTGCAGTCACCCTCGATTGCGCCATCACCTGTGGCGCCGCGGCGAACAGCGCCACGAACAACAATGCGATGCGTCCGCGCATGGCTTCCTCCCTGTTCCGGCAGCGTGGGTGGGGCAATATCCAGCTCCGCTCCCGGTCTCCCCGGACCCGGTTGTTGCAGATGGCCGGGCCGAGGGGCGCTGGTTCGCGATCCAACCCGGGCCGCCGCCGAACCACTACCCCGACTGTAAGCAGGGCGGGTCCATCTGCCTAGCCGCATAAACATGGGAGTCTGGCGCCGCAATCCCGACGGGGTCCAGGAAGACGGCTCACGGGCGCGAAGGCCGGGTCTGCGCTGTGACAGGTCCGAGACGTGGAGCCGCTCAGGAAAGCCAACCCTCTCGCAGCGCCTTCGCTGCGGCCTCCGACTTTGAATGCACGTGAAGCTTCCGGTAGATCTGCTTGATGTAGGTGACCACCGTGTGCAGGCTCAGATTCATTTCGGCCGCCGCGGTCTTGTAATGATGCCCATCGCCAAGCAGCCTGAGCAGGTGCATCTCCTGCGGGCTGAGGCGGTGGTCCGCACCAGGGGGCGGGTGGTGGCGGCGGAACAGTTCCATCACTCTGCGGGCAATCTCTAGCGACATCGGCGCTCCGCCCGAAGCCGCCTCCCGGATCGCCTCGAGAATGCGGACGGGCGAAGTGCTCTTCAGGAGGTAGCCACTTGCCCCGGCGCAAACGGCCCGGAAGATCCGGTCATCGTCGCCGTAGATGCTGAGAATCAGGATCTGCATCTCCGGACAGCGCGCTTTCAGTCTCCTCGTTCCCTCGATGCCATCCATTCCGGGCAGCCCGATGTCGATCAGCGCCAGATCCGCAGGCTTCTCCTCCATCGCCTTCAGCGCCTGTTCCATAGAGGCGAACGTTCTCGTACACTGGTACCCCTCCATACTTCCGATGAGCATGGCAATCCCAGTGCGGATCTCCTGCTGGTCCTCTACGATCACGACTTCGGTCACCTCGCGCCTCTTTCAGAAGACGCGCATGATCCTGCCTGCCCGGGCGACGCTTGCTGCTTTCTCCTGCGTGCTTCCAGCCGTTTGTTCAGGTTCCTGCGCAAGGGCACATGCAGCGTCACCTTCAGTCCCTTCTCGCCCGCAGGGCCCATCTCCAGCCGCCCGCCCAGCACTTGCGCCCTCCACTGCATTCCGGCGATCCCGTGCCTCTGTCCGGATTCGAAGGGGCGGGAGTTTGCCACCCCGCGCCCGACGTCGGAAACCGCCAGCACGAGCACCGGGCCCTCGAGCCGCATTCTCACGGTGACGCTTGTGCCGCCAGAATGTTTGACCGCGTTATTCACCACTTCCCGGAACACCCCCAGAACTTGCCGCCGCTGCTCCGGATCGAGGCGCGCACGCGCTGCCTCCTCCGTTGCTTCGAAATCGAGACGGAGACCTGCTGCCGAAAGGGCCTCCGTGGCGAAGGTCCGCATCCGCAGAGCCAGGCTCATCGCATCGTCTTGTCTCGGGCCGATGGCGAAAACCAGATCGCCGACCGAACCGATCATCTCCCGCGCCAGCCCTGCCACTTGCTCCAGCGCAGCCGCCCTGGATGGCTCGTCGCCGCTCAGGCGTGCCAGTTCGCTCGTCAGCGCCACCTGCGTCAGTCCCGCGCCCGCTCGTCGTGCAGATCGGTGGCGATCTGCATCCGCATTCTCTCCAGCGCCAGCGCGCGCTTGTGGCGGCTGCAGTGGATCCAGTAAGCGGCAAACCCCGCGGCTGCGCCGAGCATGCCCAGGAACCATCCGCGGCGGTAATGAGGAGCCGTGACTGTGAATTCGAGAATCGCCGGCTCCCCGCCGGAATCCCGGCCCTCGCCGGCGGCTTTCACCAGCAGACGGTACCGTCACACGCTCAGCCCTGTCAATGTGATTGTCTGGACCGGCGAGGGCTGACTCCAATCCCCGCCGGAGCCCTCGAGCATGTACGAATACATCCTGCCTGATGCGCTCGCGGCGCCCTCGGAGACAAACTCCACTTCCAGCGCTCCGCCCCTGCCAGAGAACGAAAACCCGCCCAAGTGACGGTCGCCGAACTCGGAAATCAGCAAGGGAACGCCGCCTGCCTTCACTCCCATGAACCGGATGAGCGGCGAAGGAGGGCTCTGTTGCCATTCGCCGGGATCGAACCGCGACACGCCGTTCGGCCCGCCGGTCCCAATCGCGCCCTTGCGGTCGCGGATCATCGTTCTGACGTTGCCATTCAGGACCCCTTCCGCCGCCGTGTAGTGAACCAGCCGGAGCGTCCCGCCCGTGGCTTCGTCGTTGGGATCCAACCTCAAGATCCGGCTGTGCATCCCCGCATAGATCCGGCCGAAGTTGTCCACCGCCAGCGCCGTCATAGGCCTCGACAGGAGCCCGTGCGCCCGGCCATAAAAGTGAAACCCGGGTTTGGATGCGCCGGGATCGTCCACGCGCCTGAGCCCGTCGCCACTTCCCACCCACAGCCGTCCATTCCCATCCACCAGCAAGGCGTCCACGAATCCGGCTGGCGCCCCACTCTTTGCCCCGAAATACTCCCACCCTTTGCGGCAGCAGCGAGCCAACCCGCCGTCGTAAACGCCGACCCAGACCTGCCCGAGGCGGTCTTCTGCAAATGCCGTCGCCGCCAGTTTCTTCTGCCTGCCCGCCTCGTCGAGGATCTCCTGGCTCTTGAAACTCCCGCTGCGCCGCACCCATGTCGCCACAGGATGGTCCGTAGCGAGCAGTGAGATCCAGATATCCCCGCGGCTGTCTTCAAATAGCCGGAACACCCCGTTGGAAGCCAGCCCTTCTTTCATCGTGTAATGCGCCTTTGGAATGGCAGTGGCGAGGTCCGCCAGCTTGGCCGGGCGTGCGAACCGGTAAATCCCTGCCTCGGTCGGAATCCACCATTCGCCTTCCCGGTATCGCAGCATCCACTGCCCCAGCCCCACCCAAGACGCGTCACGTCATGAAACAGCTCTGCGGGCAGATTCAGCCGCACAACATGGAAGCGCGTGCCGTCGAACGTTTGGAGGAACCCGGGCCTGCCAATCACCACGCCCTCGCCCTCGACATCGGCAAGACACGAGGTATCCGGATTCAGGATTCCGTCCTCGCGTCCGAAAGATGTAAATCCTTTTTTCAGGATCTTCGTAACACCGCCATCCGTGGACGCTACCTACAGGTTCCCCTCCCGGTCCACCACAATTGCGGAAATCTGGTCCGATCCCAGTCCCTGGCTCTTGCCGAATCTACGCACCCGCGGCCTCTGGCCTCCTCCCAGCGGCAAGAATTCGGTCAGCGCGTTGGCGTCTGGCGCAAGGATTCTCCCGTCCGATGTTTCCGCCAGACTCCCCACGCTGTTGCCCAAGTGAGGACCCCAGCCCTTGTATCTCCACTCCACAGCCGCCCGCCCGGGGACCGGTGACGGAACCAGCAACGCCAGCCCTTGATCCCAAAAGCCTGCCCACACTCTTCCACGGCTGTCGTACAAGACGTTTTTCGCCGCGTTTTGCGGGAGCCCTTCCCGAACCGTGAATCGCTCGACTTTGCTTCCGCGCCCCCAACGGAAAAGACCTCCACCCCCCGCAGCCCAGAACACTCCGTCGGGACACTCGGAGAAGCTTCGAATGGCATGTTCCGTCTCCTCCGGGGGCAGGCCAAGGTCTACCCTCTCAAAAGCGATCTGGTCTGCCGCCCCTGAATTGCGCAGCACCCGGAAAGCCCCGCCACCGGTGCCCAGCCAGAGCATGCCCCGCGAATTTTCATACATCCCCATGGCCTGCTTGTCCACCGCTTCCTGCCCCGGCGCCCAGCATTGAAACAGCCTCCCGCCTTCTCGCCTGGGGAGCAGCAGGCAAAGACCGCGCGGCGTCCCAACCCATAGCGCGCCGTCCCTCGTTTCGTAAACGAAACTGGCAGCGCGGTGCGGAAGCCCGTCCCGCTCGTCATACGTCCGGAAATTCACGCCGTCGAACCGCGTAAGCCCTTGCGGGGTGGCCATCCAGAACAGCCCGCGCGAGTCCTGGATCATGCTGTAGATCTGGTTGTGCGGCAGCCCGTCGGCAATGGTATAAATCCTGCAGGGCAACCGAGCTGCCGAGAGGGGATGCAGGATGAAGAGGACCAGCGCCCCGGTCCTCATCCCGGTGGACATGACATGCACCCCTCTTCATTGGTACATCCGGAGCGGCAGGAAATCAAGAGAACAGAAGGTGATTCCCCCGTTCATTGCCCGCCCCGAGCGGCCCTTTTCCGGGAGTCCGTCCCCGAGCGGAGTGGTCCGGGAGGGGACGATTCGCGCCGTGGCCTACAATGAAAGCGTGCCAGCGCTTGCGTCCCTGCCTGAAGCCGTTGCCCGGGTCGACGAAGTCCGTTCGGAAATCGGCAAAGTGATTGTCGGCCAGCAGCAGGTGGTCGACGGCGTGCTGATCTGCCTGCTCGCCGGCGGCCATGTGCTGCTGGAAGGCGTGCCCGGGCTGGGCAAGACGACGCTGCTGCGGACGCTGGCGCGCGTGCTGCACCTGAAATATTCGCGCATCCAGTTCACGCCGGACCTGATGCCCGCCGACATCGTGGGCAGCATGATCATGGAGACGCTCGAGGGCGGCTCGAAGGCGCTGAAGTTCCAGCCGGGTCCGATCTTCGCCAATCTTGTCCTCGCCGACGAGATCAACCGCGCCACGCCCAAAACGCAGTCGGCGCTGCTGGAGGCGATGCAGGAGCGCACAGTGACCTCCGGCTCCACCACGCATGAGCTGGAATCCCCCTTCCTCGTGATGGCGACGCAGAATCCCATTGAAATGGAGGGCACCTATCCGCTGCCGGAGGCGCAACTGGACCGCTTTTTGATGAAGATCCTCGTGGATTACCCGTCCCGCGAGGAGATGAACGTGATCGTCGAACGCACCATCCAGCGCGAGGACCCGGACCTGCGGCAGTTGATGGCGCGGGAAGAGATTCTTTCGATCCGCCGCGCTTGCCGCGAGGTGGTCGTGGCGCCGCACGTGCGCGACTACGCAGTGTCTCTCGTGCTGGCAACGCAGCCCGGCACGCGCGAGGCACACCCTCTGGCGGACAAGTACATCCGGTACGGCTCCTCGCCGCGCGGCGCGCAGGCGCTGGTGGAATGCGGACGCGTCCACGCCTTCATGCGCGGCAACGCGCACCTTTCTATCGATGACGTCCGCTCTGTGGCGCCCGCGGTGCTTCGCCACCGCATCATCTTGAACTTCGACGCGCACGCCGACGGTCACACGCCCGAGACGTTGCTCGGCGAAATCATCGCAGCCACTGCGCCGCCCCGCTGATCATGGCCGAACCGTTGCTCGACCGCCGCCTTCTGGAACGACTGGAGCGGCTCACGCTGCGCTGGCACAAGTCGTTCCGCGGGCTGGTGGGCGGGCGCAATCTCTCGCGCTATTCGGGGCCGGGGCTCGAGTTTCTCGATCACCGACGCTTCCATCAGGGCGACGACCTGCGCGCCGTAAACTGGCGCGCCTACCTGCGCCTGGAGAAGCTCTTCCTTAAAATGTTCCAGACCGAGCCGCGCACGCCCATCCGCATGCTGGTGGACGTCTCGGCCTCGATGGCCGTCTCGCCTTTGCTCCGCGATCCCGACAAGTTCCTGTATGCGCGCCGGCTGGCCGCCGCGCTCACTTATGTCGCGATGGTGCGGCATGACACGGTGATCCTGCTGCCGTTCCATGAACGGCTCGGCGATCCGCACGTCGCCAGCGGCGGGCGCCACCGGTTCGGGCCCGTCAATGAGTTCCTGGCCGCCCTCGTGCCTGCCGGGCGCTCGGACCTGCTCCAGGTGGCGCGGCAGTTCATCTCCGGATACCAGAAGCCTGGGCTGCTGGTGATCCTCTCAGATTTCCTCGACGAAGGCGAGGTGCTGAAGCCGCTCCAGTACCTGGCCGATTTCGGGCACGAGCTGCTGGCCGTCCACGTATACGGCGAGTCCGAGCGCGCGCCTGCCATTTCCGGGGAGACGACGCTCGAAGACGCCGAAACGGGCGCGCAATTGCAGCTCTCGCTTGACGGCGGTGCCTGCCGCGCCTACACGGAGGCGTTCGATCTCTACGCCTCCGCCATCGAACATCTGGTGCTTCGCGCGGGTGGCCGCTACGCGGCATTCTCCACGGCGGTTCCGCTGGACGAAGCGATCTTCGAGGCGCTCGACCTGACCGGCGCCGAACTTCAGCGCGCGGCGCGGGGAGCGTGAGCCGTGTTCTTCGCCAACCTCACGCTGATCGAGTTTCTCTCCCTGCTGGCTGCAGGCTCGGCTGCGACCGCTGCCCTTTACCTGCTGATTCGCGCCCGCCGCCGTGTTCGCGTACCGACGCTGCGCTTCTGGCAGCAGGCGCAGCGCGCGCTGGAGCAGAAGCGCCGCCGCCGCATCGACCAGCCCTGGTCGTTGCTGCTGCAGCTGCTGGCGCTGGCGGCGCTGCTTTTGGCCATCGCCCAGCCGCGGTTGGGGCCGCGTCCGGAGACCGGCTCCTGGCACGTGCTGCTGCTCGACGGATCGGCGTGGATGCAGATCCCAGAAATCGAGGCGGACGCCAAGCGGCAGGCGCTCGCCTGGCTGCGCTCGCTGCCGGCGCAGGACAGCGTTCAGGTGGTTCGCGCCGATGCCCTGCCGACGCCGCTCACGCCCTTCACCAGAGACAGGGCCGCCGCCGCGCGGGCCATTCGCGAGTCCGCCGCCTCCTCCACTGCACTCGACCTCGCGCCGGCGTTCGAGCTGGCCGCGCAGGCGCTGAGGCTGCACGCGGCGCGCGCCGGCGAGATCGTATACGCGGGACCGCTCCATGCTGCCGGCGCGGAGGACGTCTCGCCGCCTCCCAGCCTGCGCCTGCTCCCCACGCGGCCCCTGCCGCCGAACGCCGGTCTCACGCGTGTTCTCCTGCGCCGCTCCGCCGCCGATCCCATGCGCGTGGAGGCGCAGGCGCATGTGCGGAACTACAGTCCTGCACCGCGCGCTGTGCCGTTCCTGGCGGGCTTCGGCGGCTCGATCGTGGTCAGCCGGATCCTTCAGTTGCCGGCCAATGGCGAGACTGCTGCGGCGTTCGAGTTTCGCGCCCCCGTGGCCGGTTGGGTGGATGTGCGGATCGATGCGCGCGACGCCGTGCCGTCGGATGACCGCGCCACCCTGGAACTGCCCGCGCCCCCGGTGGCTCGCTTGGCGGTTTTCACTGACGATCCGGGGCAGTTGCGCCCCCTGATTGCCAGCGACCCCCATTTGGACGCCCGGTACCTGCCTGTCTCGCAATACAACCCCGCCGCCGAGGCCGACGTGGTGATTCTCGACTCGTTCCACCCCGCGCGGCTGCCGTTGCGTCCCACGCTGCTGGTGCGTCCGGGGCAGGCCGCCGCGCAAATCACCGCGTGGAACGCGGCGCACCAGGCGACGGCCCATCTGCGCAGCTCGGACGTGAGGCTGGAGGCAGCGCGAGTGCTGGCGCCGGAGCGTGGCGACGCGGTCCTCGCCGCCACGCCGCAAGGTCCGGTGGCGCTCGCCCGCGAAGGCGCCCCGCGGCGCGTGCTGCTGGGTTTCCATCCCGGCGCGCCTTCGCTTCGCTATCACGTCTCCGCGCCGTTGCTGTTTGCCAGCGTTCTGCGATGGCTTGCGCCGGCCAAGCTCCAGCCGCAGGAGGTGCTGGCGTCTGCGCCGGGAGTGGTGACTCTGGAGCTGCCGGAGGCGTCGCCGCCGGAGCGGGTGCGTGTCGCCGGGGAGAACGGCGAGCCGTTGCCGTTCTCGCTTGAGGGCCGCACCCTGCGCTGCTTCGCCCCTTCGCCATCGCAGGTGCGCATCGCCGCTCCGGCGGTGGAGCGTGTCTACTCACTCTCTCTGCCGGCGCTGGCGCCGGACGCATGGGAGCCGCCGGCCGGAACGCCGCGAGGCGCGGGCGGGAGGATTGCCTCTTCTCCGGGGCCGCGGGACTTCTGGCAGTGGCTGGTGTTGCTGGGCTGCGCCCTGCTGGCAGCCGAGTGGGCGCTGTTCCGCCTCCGGCCGGGCGGTTGGCTTTCGCCGGCGCTGAAAGCGGCCGCCATCGTGGCGGCGCTGGCGGCTCTGGCCGAGCCCGGGCTGCCGGTAAATGAAACAAAAATGGCCGTTTCTGTTCTGGGCGACACGAGCGCCAGCATCTCGCCGCAGGGGTTGCGCCGCGCTTCGGAGATCCTTTCCTCGCTCGAGCGGGCGCGCGGGCGGCACCTGTTGCGCGTCATGCCCTTCGCACGCTCCGTGCGCCTGCCCGCGCCGGAGGAGGCAGCCTCCGGATGGAAGCTTCGCGCCGCCGCCGGCGAGGCCGGGCGCGCCACCCACATCGAGGCCGCGTTGCGGGAAGCGATCTCCTCCAGCCCGCCGGGGCTGGTGCCGAGGATCGCCCTGATCACCGACGGACGCGAGAACTCGGGATGGGCCCTGCGCGCCGCCTGGCAGGCGCGCGAACTCGGGATTCCGGTGGACACGTTTCTGGTTGCAGGACGCCCCGCGCCCAGGCTGCGCCTGGAGAGCGCCCGCCTGCCCTCGGTCGCGTTCACAGGCGAGCGGTTTCCCGTCACGCTTTCCGTGGAGTCTCCCGGGGAAGCAGAGGCGGAATTGGAGATTCTCGCCGAAGGCAAGACGATCGGGAAAGCGTCCGTGCGGCTGCAACAGGGAACCAACCGGCTTTCCGTGCGGGCTTCGGTCTCTACGCCCGGCGCCATCGACCTGCAGCTCCGCCTGCTCGCGGGGGCGCTCGGGGAGGGGGGCCTCGAACAAGCCGTTTCAGTGCGCCGCCCTCGCGTCCTGTACCTCACGCAGGATCCGCCGGGTGCGGAGCGGAACCTGCTAGCGACGCTGTCTGCCGCCCAGTTCGACGTGACTGTGACAGGCGCGCTGCCCACCGCCGGTCTCGACGGCTTCCAGATTCTCGTGCTGAATAACTTCGACTTCGAGGCACTCCCGCTGGCGCTGAAGCAGCGGCTGGAGCGGTTCGTCGAGCAAGGCGGGGGGCTGCTGGTGATCGGCGGTGAGCGCAACGTCTATGTGGAGCGCAAGCAGCCGGAGTCGGATCCGCTGCACCGCGCCCTGCCGGCCACCATTTCTCCGCCCCGCAGCCCGGAAGGCTCGGCGGTGATCCTCATCGTCGACAAGTCGTCGTCCATGGAGGGCCGCAAGATGGAGCTGGCCCGGCTGGCGGCCATCGGCGTGGTGGAGAACCTGAAGCCGGTGGATCAGGTCGGCATCCTCATCTTCGACAACACCCATCAGTGGGCCGTGCCGCTGCGGCGCGCCGAGGACAAGACGATGATCAAGCGGCTCATCGCTGGAATCGTCGCCGACGGTGGCACTCAGATCGCGCCCGCGCTGGCGGAGGCTTACAAGCGCATGCTGCCCGCGCAGGGCGTCTACAAGCACATCGTCCTGCTCACCGACGGCATCAGCGAGGAGGGCGATTCGATGGCCATCTCCCGCGACGCCGCGCTGAACAACATCACGATCTCCACCGTGGGCCTGGGGCAGGACGTCAACCGCGGTTTTCTGGAGCGCATAGCCGTGGCGGCGCTCGGCAAGGCATACTTCCTCACCGATCCTTCTGGGCTGGAGCAGATCCTGATCAAGGACGTGATGGAGCACACCGGCTCAACGACAGTGGAGCGTCCGTTCCGGCCGCGCCTGCTGCGGCAGGCCGAGATCCTGTCCGGGCTTGCCCCGGAGTCGTTCCCTGAGCTCCGTGGTTACGTGCGCTTTTCGGCCAAGCCGGCGGCCGAGACTCTGCTGGCGATCCCCTCCCAACCGCCCTCCGCCGGTTCAGCCGATCCGCTGCTGGTTCGCTGGCAGTACGGGCTTGGCCGTGCCGCCGTGTTTGCCTCCGACGCCAAGCCGCGCTGGGCGGCGCAATGGATTCCCTGGAACGGTTTCGACCGGTTCTGGTCGAACGTCTTTCGCGACCTGCTGCCGCAGGCGCAGCCCGGGCAGGCGTCCCTCAGTCATGACCCGGCCCGCGGCGTCCTGTTGGCCGAATACCGTCACTCGACCGCCGTTCCGTTGCCGGAGGAGGCGCCGGCGCTGTACGCCTTCGGGCCCGACGGGTTCCGGCGCGCCGTGCGTGCCGAAAAGCTCGTATCCGGGCTGTTTCAGGCGACGATTCCGGTTGGGGGGCGGCGCGGCCTGTTCCGCGTGCGCCCGCTGGAGGAATCGCGTGCGTTTCCGGAGGTCGGCCTGTACCTGCCCGAGCAGGAGCTGGCCGACTACGGCGAGAATCCCTCCCTGTTGCAACAAATCTCCTCTTACACGGGCGGGCGGTTCCAGCCACAGCCGCGGGACGTGTTCGATCCGGCGGGGCGGTCTCTTCAGACAAGGCTGAGGCTCTGGCCGGGGCTGCTCGTGCTGGCGCTCCTGTTGAACTACACTGAAGTGCTGTTGCGCCGTCTCCGACGCGGAGTGCCCGCGCCTTCAGCCGCGTTGCCGCGGGCCGCATGAGGCCAGCGGCAAGCAGGGTGTTCATGCGTCAGAAGCCGCAGCGGGCCTTAGCCCCTTTCAGCGCGCAGATGAAAGGAAAGCCAGCCTTCAGTGGTGCAGAGGTTCAAACTCCAGATCCTCCCAGCCGCAGAATCCGTTCGCGTCCCTCCGGACAGACACGGATGCGTTCAGTGCGCTCAGGCTGGCGGCGAGTGAAGCGGATCCGGGAGAGCCGGCACCGGCGGCGTTGTGTATGAGAAGCTGCGCCTGCGGCGCGGCGGGCGATGCCTGAACCGGAGAAGCGGCTTGCGTTGCAGGCACACTGCCTGGGGCTGGCGTCGCCGCTGGGGCTGGAAGCGCTGGCTGAAGCCAGTCGGAAGCCTCGACACGCGGGGTCTGGAGTCTGCCTCCGGGCGCGGCTGCGGACCGGATTGGGGCGGGACCCGGCAACGCCTGCATAGGCTGCCCGGCGGTGGTATGAGGCGGCGCGTGAGCGCCAGCCTGTGCCGCCAGAGGGACTCCCCCCGGTGCGGCGTTGCCCAGTGGCAAACCGCCAGGGACAGGCGCAGCGGCGAGTTCACTCGGTTCGCCCGGCTGCCGGTCGGGCCGCAGCACAGAGATGCCCGGATCGGGTGCCTCCTGGACGGATGGCGTCTCAGGCTCAGGCAGCCACGGCAGCAGGCTTTCCACCGCCTGACGGTTGGCCGTCATCCGCTCGGCGTACATGTCGGGGTCACCGGACCAGAAGTCGAAGGCGCGCTGGTAACAGTCAGCCGCATCCTCGTACCGGCCGGTGCGCACGTACATCGCGGCCAGCTTTTCCAACGCGCCTGCCAGATTGCTGTCCCGGGAAGGGCCAAGCTTGCCCACCGCCTGCTGCAAGAGCTCCAGTGCAGGGGCCAGCCGGCCGATCAGCGTGTACAGGTCTGCCAGAGCCACCAGCAGCAGAGCAAACTCGCTCGAGTCCCCGCCCACCTGGTATTCTTTCACATTCAGCGCCTTCTCCAGATAGGCGACGGCCGCCGGGTAGTCGGCCTGCTGCTGGCAGATCGAGCCCAGCTTTTCGTACACCAGCGCCACTTCGCCGGAGAAATCCCCGCAGGCTGCCCGCTGGATCTTGGCCGCCCTCTCGCCCGCCTCCCGGGCCTCCGCAAACCTCTCGTTCGCCGCGAGGCAAAGCGCCCATTCCAGCAAGGCATCGCCGTGATAGCGGCTGCCCTCTGCGTGTTTGGCCGCGTGCTCGACGGCCTTGGCCGCCTGCTGTTCGGCTTCCTCCACGCGCTTTAGTTCGCGCAGCAAAGCGGCGGCCTCGATCCGGCGGCGGACGATCTCCGCCGGTCTCGGGTGTTTCTGCTTTTCCACAGCCGCCAGCCCCTGCAGGCTGAGCACCAATGCTTCTTCCAGCGCGCCGCGTCCCTTGGCCGCCTGCGCGCGCAGCCGGCAGCATTCGGCGAACTCGGGGCTGGTGCGGAAGCGCAGTTCGCTCAGCAGCGCCCACGCGCGCGCTCCCGTCTGCTCCGCCGCCTCCCATTTCTCCTGGCGGATCTGCGCTTCGGCCAGCGCCAGAAGGATCCGCGGCAGATGCTTCTTCGCTAATGCTGCATGCCGCGGCTCCGTCAGGATCCGCTGGAATGCCGCCTCGGCCTCGGCGGCGCGGCCGGCTCGCAGCATCCTCTCCGCCTCAAGGCACACAGGGTTGGACCCGTCGAACCACATCTGGTCCGAGTCGCCGGAGGACAGCCCGAGGGCAGTGACAATTTCGCGTAGCCGTTCAAACGGATTCATGGCCCGTCTTTTCTTCCATCGGCTGGCAGGACCGGGCGCATTAGCGCGCACAGGGGACTCCGGTTCCGGGTGCCGTGTCCCTCAGGTTTCCGCCTCAACGCCATCAAGGTTTCGCCTGAAACAGCCGATAACCGGGCAGAAGGAGTGATCGGCCGGATGCTCACTTGTGCTTGCTGCGGCAGACGGCTCCCATGGCTGCATCGGCTCATTGGGGCGGCGCCTTATTGCTCCGGCAAGTGTGCTCGCGAGCACAGGAAACAACTCAGAGCCAGGGCCGGGCAGCACAGCGACGTGGATGCCCTGGTTCCGACGCAAAGAACTGGCCCTGCAAAGGATCACGGCCCGGCCGAGGTGGGAGGCCTGATTGAGGGCCGAACGGGCACAGCTGAAATCGAACAAGTGTCCGCGCGGATTCCTTCTGATGTGGGGTGCGATCCCGGCGCACCGCGGGCTGGTGCGGGCGAGGGCCTTGCTGCGGCGGCCGAAAAGAGTTTCGCGGGTGAGCCCGCACCGGAACCCACCAGCGACTTTTGGACGCCCGAGCAAGAAGACTCCTTCGGCCCGAACCCAGACTGGCCCCAGCCGGGAATTGTTCCGCTTGATGTGGCACCCGCCTGCCGGCCGCCTGTCCTCTTCTCCCGCTCCGCACCCTTCCGGCCGCGAAGACGGGTCATCGTTCCCGCGCACCGGCCTGCACCTCCTGCATCCATGCTGCTGCTGGCCGGTGCAGTTCCCGCGCCGGAATGGGAACATACTGCGGGCGGTGCCCTCGAGAAACTTTCCAGTCGCTCTCACAGCCCTGACGGTCCCTATGGATCCATGCCTGGATCAGGGGACACTCCTTCCGCAGTCGCAGGGAGGGGAGCCCTTTCCGTGCTGGTGCTCTCCTTCGAGCCCGGGGCGAGGCAGGATCCTGGCAGGACGGATCCGATGGCCCCCTCTGCCGGAGACGCAGGCGGAATGCGCAGCCGCGCCGTGCACCTGGGACTCGAGCCGGTTCTTGCTGTGAACCCGTCGCCTTGCATTCCCTTCTGGTGCGGTCCCCCGGCGCGAGCCTGCCATCGAATGCCAACCCGGCGGCTGGCCGCCCCGCCCCCGGTCCTCGCGCCGCCTGCCGCGGTGCGCCCGTCTTTCTGCGCCACGCCAACGCTGCTAAACGATCAGACTTCGGCGATGCAGCCATTCCGTTTGCACCGGATGCCGCTCCGGCGGCTGATCATCAGCCCACACCGTGCGCACCAACGCCTTCGCTCTGCGCCGCTGGTCTCTCTTTCTACTCTCGCCCTTGCGCCGCCGCTGCTGGCGCCTAGGCCGGCCTCGATGCCGCTGCGGCCGGGCTACCGGTTTACGCCTGCCTCGGATGCAACCGGCCGCTCGCCTCGCTCCGGCTTGCCTGTGGCGCAGGTTCCCGGCGGCTCCTTTGGAGGTTGACTCGGAGATGATCCCATTGCCCGCCGATTCCTGGCTCTGGATCGTGGATGACGAATTGGTTCGGACTCTGTTCGAGGCTTCCCCGGCGCACGCAGGGCTCGCCGCCCGCGCCGCTGCCGAGCCGTCCATGGTGGAAGCCGTGCGCCACTGGCTGCGCGGAGCGCCGGCAGCCGCGCTGGCCGCGCTCGAGCCAGCTGTGGCCAGGGACAACACGGACGCGTTGCTCCTTGCGGCGCAGCTTTCCGTTGAAAGCGGCAATCCGGCCCGCGCCGCGCTGCTCTACCACCGCCTGGCCGAACTGGCGCCGGACCACCCCTACGCCGCCTTCAACGAGGGGCTTTGCCATGTGCGGCTCAAGGAGTGGCAGTCCGCGGCAGAGGCCTTACAGCGGGCCGTCGTCCTGACTCCTTCACACGCCGAGGCCTGGTATCTGCTGGGCGTGGCGCTGCTGCATCTGGATCGGGCAGCCGAATCGGCTTCCGCTTTCGGCCAGTGCCTGGCGCTCCGGCCCGGCTACGTGCCATCGGTATGCGGCAAGGCCGCCGCTTTGCAGTTGCAGGGCAAGCACGGTGAGTCCCTCGAGCTGTATCTGCCTCTGCTTGAGTCCGCGCCGCAGAAGGAGGAACTTCTGCTAAACGCCCTCAGGGCGGCTTTGGACGCGGCGGATTGGCCGCAGGTGCGGCAATTGGCTTTGCGAGTCTCGGCAGTCAGCCCGGGGTCGCTTCCTGCGCAAGAGGCCCTGGCCCACGCGGACCTGGCTGAAGGCCGGTATGAAGAGGCCCTGGCTGCCTTCCGGGCGCTGGCCCAGGCCGCGCCCGCATTCCTGGAGCCGTGGTACCAGGCGGGGCTGTGCGAGTTCCGGCTGGGAAGGTACGCCGAGGCGGCGGAGTCGTTCCGGTCCGCTCTGCTGGTCGACGGCCGTCACGTGGAATCGCGGCTCGCGCTGGCGGAGTCGCTCCGCCTGGCGGGAAGGATGGATGAGGCGCACGAGGCGCTTCAAAGCCTGCTGGAATCCGAGCCCTCCCTGGTGCAGGGCTGGATTCGCCTGGGGCTGCTCGAAGCAGAATCGGGCAGGATGGAAGAGGCCCGGCGGTCGCTCGATCAAGCCGTGCAGCTCGGCGCCGCCCCCGATGACCCGTCTTTGGCGGAGCTGCGCGCCTCCGTGGCGGCCCTGCTTCAGGAGAAGGGGGAATTCGGACTCGCGGCCGGTCTTTACGAGATGGCGCTCGCCGTGCATCCAGAAGACGCCGTCCTCCTGTTCAACTACGGCGGCACGCTCGCGTCTCTCGACCGGCTGGAGGAGGCGCAGGAGGCGTGGAAGAAGGCTCTGGCTCTGGATCCCGGCCTGGCGCCCGCCCTGATCGAGGCGCTCGAGCCCCGGCCGGCGCGCGCCGCCGGGGGCAACGGTGCTCCAAACGGCGGCCATTGATTCTTCATGGCAGCCGCAGCCGGGCCACGCTTTCAATGTGAAAGGTCTGCGGGAACAGGTCCACCAGCGTAAGACCTTCCAGCACGTAGCCGTCCGAGCAGAGGGCGGCCAGATCACGCGCCAGCGTCGCCGGGTCGCAGCTTACCAGGTTCAGCCGGGGCGGGCGCAACCGGACGAGTTCCTTGACCACGCGCTTGCCCAGCCCGGCGCGGGGAGGGTCAGCCAAAACAAAATCAGGAGCTTTTGTCAGACTCTCCAGGTGCTGCTCGGCCTGCATGCGGCGGGTCCCGGCGCCGACGCCAGCGGCGGCGATGTTGAACTCGAGGTCGCGCGCGGCGCTGCCGTCGCTCTCCACGCCCGTCACCCGCGCCAGACGCCTCGCCAGCGGGATGGTGAACAGCCCCACGCCCGCGTAGAGGTCCAGCCCGTCCTCCCCAGCGGCGCCCTCCAGCGCACACTCGGCCAGCGGCTCCAGCAGGAACCGGTTGGTCTGGAAGAACGACCTGTGGCTGACGCGGAACCGCTCGCCGCAGGCCTCGTAGAACAGCTCGCCATCGGCCGCGCCGGGGATCCGCTCTGCCAGCCACGCGAAGAAGCCGCGCGCCACGCCGCGCCCCAGCCCCGTCTCCAGCACGTTCACCATGGTGCGCTCGCCGTTGGTGAAAAGCTCCACTTGTTCAAGGAAGCGCGGAAAGCGGCGGTCGCGCCGCGCCGCGCGCAGCGCTTTCAGCGCCGTGTTCAACGCCGGCGCCGCGATGGGGCATTCCTCGACATCGACCACCTTGTCCGAGCCCGCCATCTTGTACCCCAGCGTGTGTTTCCCGAAATGGAATTGCGCGCGGTTGCGGTAGCCCCACGGCTCGCCGCTCACGACACGGATCTGCTCCGGCGCCTGCAGCCGCCCCACGCGCTCGAAGACCTCGCGCAGGATGGCTTTCTTCGCCTCCAGTTGAAACTCGTACGGGGCCATCTGGTAGTGGCACCCGCCGCACCGCCCGAAGACGGGGCACCGCGGCGACACTCGCTCCGCGTGAGGTTCCAGGATCTCCAACGCCTGCGCCTGCGCCACTCCTGCGCGGCGCTTCGGCTCGCCGAGCTTTACCGTTTCTCTGGGCATCACAAACGGCGCCAGCACGACGCCCTGCTCCGTTCGCGCCAGTCCGCATCCGCCATACACCCACTTCTCGATTTTTGCTTGGTCCATGCCCGTCCTTTACGATAATAGGAGCCCTTCATTTTCACTTCAGCATGAAACTAAGAGTTCTGTCCGGCATCCAGCCGACCGGAAACCTCCACATCGGCAACTATCTGGGCGCCCTGAAGAACTGGGTGCGTCTCCAGCACGACTACGAGTGCGTCTTCTGCATCGTCGATCTGCACGCCATCACGGTCTACCAGGATCCCGCGGAGCTGCGCGGCAAGATCGAGCAAACCGCCGCGCTGTTTCTCGCCGCGGGCATTGATCCCTCGGTCAGCTCGATCGTGATCCAGTCCACCGTGCCCGCGCACGCCGAGCTCTGCTGGCTGCTCACCTGCGTCACGCCGCTGGGTTGGCTCGAGCGCATGACGCAGTTCAAGGACAAGGCGGCCAAGCAGGAGTCCGTCGGCGACGGGCTTCTGCAATACCCGGTGCTGATGGCAGCCGACATTCTGCTGTATCAGGCCAATGTCGTGCCCGTGGGCGAGGACCAGACGCAGCACCTGGAGCTGACCCGCGACATCGCGCAAAGGTTCAACTCGCTTTATGGCGAAACGTTTGTCATGCCGGAGACGCGCCTGCCCGCCGTGGGTGCGCGCATCATGGGCCTCGATGATCCGACGAAGAAAATGAGCAAGTCCGAGTCGAACGCATACCATGCCGTCGGGCTGCTCGATCCGCCCGACCTGATCCGCAAGAAGATCATGCGCGCCACCACGGACTCGCTGCCGGACGTGGATTTCGAAAATCTCGGGCCCGGCGTGGCCAACCTGCTCACCATCCACCAGGCGTTCACCGGATGGACGGACGAGCAGATCCGCTCCCATTTCGCCGGTATGCGGTATGGCGACCTGAAGAAGACCGTGGCGGAAGCCGTAGTCGCGGGTCTCGAGCCCGTCCAGCAACGCTACCGCGAGATCACCACAGAGCCGGGGTATCTGAAACGCGTTTTGCGCGAGTCGGCCGAGCGCGTTTCTCCGGTGGCGAACTCCACCGTCCGCCTCGTCAAAGAGCGCATGGGCATCTACACGGACTAGCCGCGCATGGAAGCCGCGGGGGCACCCTCTTTTTCCTTCGCCGCTTATCTGCGCCTGCTCGGGGAAAACCGCGACTTCCGCCTTCTGTGGCTGGCGCAGGTGATCAGCGAGCTGGGCGATTGGCTCTACGCCGTGGCCGTCTACTCGCTCCTGTTGCAGCTCACCGGAAAAGCCGAAAGCGTCGGCATCGCCGTCGTGCTCCAACTGCTGCCGCAGGTGCTGGTGGCGCCAACGGCGGGCGTGCTGAACGACCGTCTGAACCGCCGCGCCATCATGATCACCGCCGACATCGCGCGCATCTTCATCGTGCTGGGCATGATGATGGTCACCTCGGCGGACCTCGTGTGGCTCGTGTGGGTTTTGCTGTTCACGGAGACCGTGATGTGGGCGCTGTTCGAGCCGGGGCGCACGGCGCTGATCCCGAACATCGTCGCTTCCCGCGACAAGCTGCTGGTGGCCAACGCTCTCTCTTCCTCCACGTGGGCCATCAATCTGGCTCTCGGCAGCGGGCTGGGCGGGCTGTTGCTGTGGAAGTTCGGCCGCACCTCGGTGTTCCTTCTGAACGCCGCGTCGTTTGCAGTCTCCGCGCTGTTGCTGGCGGCGATGCGCGTGCGGGAGACCCACGCCGACAGCCTGCCGCCGTTCCGGTTCCGTGACCTGTTCGACTTCAAGCCCATCTGGGACGGCATTCAGTACGTGCGCGGCCACTCCGGAAGGTTGTCCACGCTGCTCGTCAAAGCCGGCATGGGGCTCACCGGCGCGCACTGGGTTCTGCTGCCCGTCTTCGGCGAGCGCATCTTCCCTCTGCAAGGGAGCGGGGCGCTCAGCATGAGCCTGCTGTTCAGCGCGCGCGGCGTGGGCGCCTTCATCGGCTCGTTCGCTTCCGGTTATTGGGCAAAGAACGACGAGCGCAAGATGCGCTCCGGCATCCTGTTCGCCTTCCTGTTCACCGCCGCCGCCTACGCCGCGCTCGGCTTCGCGCCAACGCTGTGGCTGGCGTGCCTGTATGTCGCCATCGGCCACGCGGGCTCTTCCATGGCGTGGGTGTTCTCCACGACGCTGCTGCACAAGATGACGGACGACGAGTTCCGCGGGCGCGTGTTTTCAGCGGACTTTGCCGGATTGTTCCTGACGATGAGCGCAGTCAGCTTCGCTGCCGGGGAGCTGGTGGATTGGGGCGTGCCCGTGCGGGTGCTGGCTGTCTGCTCCGGTCTGATGGGCTTGGTTCCCGCGGCGCTGTGGCAGGGCATGCAAAGACGCGCCGAACCTCACAAAGGTTGACCTTTCCGGAGGCTTCGGGGCAAGCGCTTTGAACCGCCTCACATCTGCGGCGTCTGATTTCTGTAATACTGTTTCTCAATTTCCTCCAGGGCGGCAGGATTGTAGCAGGCCGGACACTTCACGGCGTCAATCCCCGTGGCGGCAGCAATTCGCCGGAGGACCTCGGAAGGTGACGCTTCCTGGAGTCTCTCAAACCACGCTTCGTCAAACAAGTCCGGGGCCGGGTCTCCCGCTTTGAACCAGACTGTGCTGGACTCAGCCAGAAGATTCCAGCGGCCATCGGTCAGTTGTTCGATCCGGACGGCCATCGGCGTGCATGCGTAATCCAGGGCGCGCCAGACCGTCTCCCTCCTCGCATTCGAAGGCATGAATTCGGATACGCTCACCGTGACGCCCGACAGCACCGACCGGCCCAAGTCCTTTTCATACGAGAAGCGGCACTCAGGCCCGGCATCGTCCGGAAAGGAATTTCTCGCCGCAAGGATCTTCGTCGGAATATACTGCGTCATCTTCACGGCAAACTGCTCAAAAGCGATTGACGCTCTGCCATCGGTTCGGACAAGTCTCCGAATCGTGCCCGACTCGGGGTGCTGCGGGAATGTACTGATCCACACTTCCGCCCCTTCCTGATTGATGGCGATCGTCTTCTGCTCTGTGACCTTTGCCGATCCGTCTTGGCCAACCGCGACAGTCACCTGCATCATTGTGTATGGTTTGCCCCGAAGAATAGTCCGCGCCCGCGCCGTAACAACCGTGGAGGAAATCCACCGGAATGTGAAGAATGTGGCGACGCAGCAGAGAAGAAACAGCGACATTGCAAGGGCAACACGACGGGTTCTGGACATACGTTTCTCCTTCACTTGAGCCTATGGATCATTATTGGTCACGGGCATGGATAGCAACCATACACCGTGTAGCACCCAAAGAGCGCGCAGCTCTGGCCTGGCTGTGGGACACAGCCCCTTTGTCCCTCCTCAGGAGTGACGTAGCACGAGCCCATAGCACACATCCACACCCATGATCCGTTGCAGTCCACGCTGAGGCAGGAACTCATCCTTCCCCTACTCACCATAGGAGTGCAGGGGTAGCCGGCACCGAATGCCGCACCTGCTCCTGCAAAACAGCCCAGCGTGGAAACGAGCAGAAACCAGCCAATAATGGTGAGCGATTGTGCGACGCGAAGGTTTTTTAAGCATGGCACGATTTTACCC
>JBBIIK010000055.1:0-21836 GCA_037446555.1 Acidobacteriota bacterium | reverse complement strand
CGGGCTCCCTCTGCGGCCCCGGAAACTGGTGATTTCGTGTTGGACATACTCACACCTCTTATCGCAAATCGGTGTCCAACGAAATCGTGGGGCGGGGGACGCGGCGCACGCATTGTCTTGATTTGGATTCGGCGCTTCCAGCAGAAGCCCCGTAGGGTTCGATTGGTCGTACAAAAATACGCCTGCAGTGTCGTCGGCAAACACTGTCAAATTGACCGCGCCCGTCCAGGCTGGCAAGATCTCAGTGAAGATGGCCGTCGGGGTTCCCGGGATCGAGGTATTCGGCGGGCTGACCGTGCCCTGAAATCCCGTGTCATCGTAGGAAACCCACGAATAAGGCGGCAATAATCCCCACGCCGGGTGAGCATTGATCAGGACGTTGGTGCCCGTTATGTTGTTGCTCTCATTCGTCAAGTCCGAACCGAAGGGTAGAATCGTAGCCCACCCTGCCGTTATAAGAACGCTCGCCAAGGCAAGCAGTCTGAAGAAAATCCTTCTTCCACTCATCTGAAGTCCTCCTGGAGTGAAGTCACGCGTCACCACTCTTTTCCACCTTGGAGTCCGGCCGTGTATCGATCAATAGGGACCGGCCTGGAGTACTTCTATGCCTTGCCCTGGGGCTTACCAGTACCTTGGGAACTTCTGCTCAAGCGGCATGGCCTCGGCCGCTCTCAGCTTCTCGGAACCGCGATGGGCATTTGACCGCGGGAAACCTGCCACCTCTCGTCTCGCAGTCTCCGCTCTTTCCTCGTGTTGCGCCACCACACCCACGCCAGCCCCGCCGCCACCAGCACCAACGTCGCCTCCTCCGGCGTATGCACGACGTCCGCGGTGCCCCCGTAGAGCAATCCGAACGGCCCGTTCCCCTGCTGGAACACGTCGAACCGCAACAGCGCCGGCCCGAACCGGTTCACGGCGAATTCCAGCAGCAGCCCCTCGCCCGGCTGGCACCCGATGGGGCCGCGCGCACAGGCGCCGTCCTGCCGCCAATTGGCGGGCGCCAGAAGGAGTCCCGAGGGGTTGTCCAGATCATAGAGATACACGGCTGCCGTGTCGTCCGCGAACACGTTCAGGCGCACGAACCACGCCGTTTCGGGCAGCGCCTCCCAGAAGCTTGCAGCGGGGCGTCTGTCATAGGGCGAGTTAGGCGGAGAGATCGCGCCCGGTCCAACGCCCGTGTTCGCATAGGAAATCCATTGCCAAGGCGCCAGCGACGCCCACGCCGCATGCGGTTGGATCGTCACGTTGACTCCCGTGACGCTGTTCCACTCGTTTTCCAGATCCGATCCAAAGGAAACCGTCGCCGCTGGCAGGGCGACTGAAAGGCAAAGACAAGCCGCGATCGTCCACGCAAGTTGCTTCATCGCCGCAGCAGTCCTGTCAGGAAGAAAGTGTCCTGCTGCGCCGTTTTTTCTCAGGGAAATGCCTGAGCCGCATGCGCGCGATTGCTCACTTTCCGAAGGCGCGCCGAGGATTGTCCACCATCAGCTGTTTGCGTCCCTCGTCAGGAAGCTCCGGCAAGAAGTCCGTGTAAATGTACGTGTAGCCGCGGTACTCGCCGCCGCCCGGAATCTCGGCGTGGTACCAGCCGGCGTCCTGCGAAACCAGCGTCCGCCCGAGCAACCCCTGACTCTCCATGAACCGGACACACTCCTGGTGCCAGTCCCGGCTCTTGGGTCCAAGCCCGTCGAACTCCACCCACGCCCCGGCGCGCGCCACGCGCTCGTGATAGGCGTGGTCCTTCTCGTTTTGGGCATGCACCCAGACGAACTTGCTCAACGGGCACCGCAGCTTGTCGAGAATCTCGAGCTGCGCCTCCGCCGCCTTGCCCCCGCCGTTGGTGTGCGAGGCGATGGTCATGCCCGTCTCGAGCGAAGCGAGCGCCGCCGCCTCGATCAGCCTCCGGTCCAATTCCTCCAGCGGATACCCGTTCACCGCTGTCTTGATGAACCGCGGGCGCACGCCGTCGACGCCCTTCTTCCACTCTGTGATAAAGCGTCTGGCCAGCTCCTGCGCATTCGCCTTCCACGCCCACTCGGGAACGCCGGAGCGGTTCGCTGCCCCGTAGATGCCCGTGTTCGTCCAGATCTCGAGCCCGGTGAGCTCCGCCGCCATCTTCATCAGCAGCGGATCCCGGCCGAGCCCCTGCGGCGTGCATTCCAGCAGCCGCACGCACCCGTAGCGCCTCAGCTCCTCCAGATGCGGGCGCGCCACGCGCAGCGCCTCTCCCCGGTCATACTTCGACGGGTTCTTCACGCCTCCAAAGTCCACCAGAATGTGTTCGTGCACCAGCACCGAGCCCGGCAGCGCGTGCGCCGCTTCCCGCGCCTGCCAGGCCGCAAGAGTCATCAGGAAATCTCTGCGCCGCATCACGGCCACCAACATACACCATCGCGCGCCCGTTATCATGACAGGAATGGCGGATCATCCCCTCCCTCTCGGCTACAACACCTACTGTCTGCGCGCCCTGCGGTGGAACGACGCGCAGCTGCTCGAGTTCGCCGCCGAACACCGCCTCGACGCCATCTTCCTTCAGGACTCTCTCGATCCCCGCGCCATGGAACCCGCCCATTGGAAAGAGGTGCGCGAAATGGCCGCACGGCTTTGCTTGCACCTCGAAACCGGCGGGGGCGGCATCCTGCCCAAACGCGCGGAAGACATCCCGCAGAGCATCGCCACGCTGCGCCGCCACATCGAGCGCGCCGCCGCCATGGGCTCGCCCTTTGTCCGCTGCGTGCTCGCCTCCGACCGCGCCTCGATGCCCGGCTCCGTGGAACAGGGCATGGAGTGGGCGGTGAAGATCCTCCGCGCCGTACGCCCGGAACTCGCCGGCGCGGGGCTGAAGGCCATCATCGAAGTCCACAAGGACCTTCAGGCGTGGGAGCTGCGCGAAGTCGTCGAAGCCGCCGGCAAGGACCTCGTGGGCGTCTATCTCGACACAGGCAATCCCGTGTTCGTGCTCGAGCACCCGATGACCACGCTGGAAACGCTCGCGCCGTACGTCTGCTCCGCCCACTTGCGCGACTCGGTCATCTACGAGCACCCCCGCGGCGTCGCCGTCCAATGGGTGCCGCTCGGCGAGGGCGTCATCGACTTCCCCGCGTTCGTCCGCCGCCTCTCGGAACTCTGCCCTTCCGTGCACGTCTACAACAAGCCGATCACCGGACGCCCGCCCACGGTCCTTCCGTACCTCGAACAGGACTTCTGGAAACTGTATCCGCGGGCCCGCGCCGGGGAGCTCGCGAAGTTCCTCGACCTCGCCCGCAAGGGGCGGCCCTATGAAGGCCGCATGGTCATCGAGGACATTCCCGGCAGGCCAGTGCCGGAAGCCTTCCGAGCCGCCATCCAGCACCAGCAGCGCGACCACGTCGAGCGCGGCCTTGACTACGCGAAGAAGGTGCTGAGCCTTGGCCGCCGGTGGCGGCAGAGCGCCTGAGCCCGTCTTTCAGAACGGCCGCGGCGGGTGGCCCTTCTCCCGGATTCGCATCCGCAGCCCTTCGCGCTTCGCCTCAGGAACCAGAGGCGCCCACGTGCGCAGAGGTTCGGGCGTCTCCACGGCGCTGTCCAGGCGGAACCGCAGCGTCACAATTTCCTGGGGCATGACCGCGAACCGGTAGCGCGCGGCGCGCCCGAGCGGACGAGGCTCCTCGCCCAGCAGATTCGTCCGCCGTGCATCGCGGTGCGGCGCCCGGCATTCGACCCACGCCATCGCAGCCTCTCCACGCCACTCTGTCAGCCGAACTTCCAGATCGCGCCCCTCGCGCCGCAACGCTTCCACGATCAGGTTCTCTGACGTGCGCACCAGCGGCGGCAACGGGACGGCGCCTTCCACCACGTGCGGAGGCATGGCGAATTCCCTGGCCCGCTTCGGCGCTTCGATCGCGCGCCAATCTCCTTCATGCGGGAGGATGGCGAAACGCAGCTCGTGCCTTCCCACTCCGCGCAGCTCTTCATTCGGCAATCCCCTGTATGTGCTGACGGCGTTCACCAGCCCCAGCGTCAGGCGGTCCGGGGAAAACTCGTGCATGGCCAGCCCGGCTTCCACCAGCGTCATGCCTCCGCCCGCTGCCAGCCGGTAATCCGACCACCCCAGCGCAGGCAAGACCGCCGCGCTGTAGCCCAGCAAGTTGTGCTCGGCTGCACGCGCCAGGAAATAGGGCTGCGGCTCCAGCCAGCTTTCCTCCCCCGGTCCTTCGCTAAAGCCGTACGGAATGCCCCGCGTGCGCCGGTCCACCTTGCCCGCAAACGGAAAATCCGCCGTGACCAGCACGTCGCTGCGTCTCAGATCCAGAACAATATCAAAATCGATTTTCGGAAAAGCCTCGTAAAACCACATCCGCTTTTCCATGCGGAAAGCGGGACAATCGAGCACCGCTTCCACCACCGTCGCCAGCCGGCCGCGCCAGGCCCGCATTGCCGGCCTCGCCTCGCAGGCGGCGACTGCGCGTCTCTGCCGCTTCGGCGCCATAAAATCCGCTGCTGTTTTGGCGATCTTCTCCGGCGGCTCTTCCATCTCGATGCGCCCGGCGCCCGAGGCCAGAATATTCTTGCCGCTGGCAGAAAACAGGCCGGAAATTTCTCCGGTAGTCGTGTCAATACGCGCCTCATAATGGCGGGTCCGGATTACTCCGGGCGTGTCGATCCGCGCTGCCGTCTCCGCAGCCGTTTGTGCCCATCGCAGGCGCACAGCCTGCCCCTCTGGGAGCACCATCCGGCACCGCGCCAGGCCACGCCAGGCCGGGTCCTCCATGCAGAGAGCGCCTGCAGGCGTCTTCCCCTCCGGCAGCCGCATCTCCAACGGGTCCTCTCTCTTCCAGTTCAGGGATGAGAAGACCGCCGCCTCTCCGGCACGCCCGTCGAGCGAGGACCGCAGAACAGCCCGCAGGCGCTCCTCCGCGCCCTGGAACCGGTCCCAGGCGTCCCAATGTTTCTCCGAGCGGAACACTTCGCCCGCAGCCGCGCCCCAGATCGTGTTCCTGTCGGCGTTCAGCAGCAGCAGCGTCCACGCCTCGTCCAGAGCCCGGGCAGGGTAGGGAACCGCCCGGTGCAGGCTTGCCGAGGCGGCTGCCAGTTCGGCGGCGTGCAACAGCCTCTCCGTGCGGCGGAACGCGTGCTTCACTTCGGGCATCGCACTCCAGAATCCGTTGAAGCAGTAGGCCGTATCACCCGAGTATTCGGGCAGCGCGGCGCCCCGTTCCAGCTCTCCGCGGAGCGCTCCCAGATAGTCCGACATCGTCGCGAAGCGCAGATCCACACCCCGCTCGCGCCGCCGCCATTGCACAAGAAATTCCTCCAGGCGCGCGCCCAGCAGCGGCGGCAGGCTGTAGTCGCTCGCGCCGGCCAGGAAGAGCGCCAGCCGCGGCGTGGGGCTGAATTGCTGCCGCGCTTCCACAGCCTGCCGCACAGCTGCGTGCGCCGCCTCATCGCCCGGATCCGTTGCGCGGAACAGTTCCCGCATCTCCATGTAGGACTGCGCGGTCACCGCCAGCGCCCTCGTTCCGTCGGGCGCCCGCCACCAGAACGCTGTCTTGCCTGCGGGATTGTTGCGGGAAAAAACCACCGCCTCCAGCCCCAGCTTGCGGACAATCTGCGGCAGTTGCCGGTGCGCCCCGGTGATGTCGATCGCCCAACCGAAGCGCGGGCGCACGCCGAACACGCGCTCATGCCAGCGGATTCCCCGCACTCCTAGTTGCGCCAGCGTCTCGCCCCCGGTCAGCGTGACATCGGATTCCAGGAAAAAGGCGTTCACCAACTCGGCCCTGCCCTCCGCGATCATGCGCCTCAGCGCCGCCTCCCGCTCGGGCTCCAGCTCCAGCAGGCTGATCAGATTCGGCGCCTCGGACCACACGAAGCGGTACGCCGGACTCACCTCCGCCAGCGCCAGATGCTCCAGGTAGTTGTTGAGCACGTAGTTCCGCTCCGTGTCGAAGTCCACCAGCCAACCGCCAATGGTGCCGTGCGTGTTCGGCACAAGATAGACGGTCTTCTGCTGCCCGCGCGCAGGGAACGGCATCGCGGCTGCCAGGCAGAGACAAAGGAGCGCCGCCTCCCGGATCATGCAGGAGACTCTATTCCCGTCATCCAGGCATCCGCAACCCGGGGCCTTACGGCTCCAGCGGCGGCAGCAGATCCAGCGGCACTTCGCTGCGCTCCACGGGCGAGGAAAGCACAAGCGAGGTGGACGTCATGCCGAACTGCGTCAGCCGGTCGATCAGCTTCTCCAGATGCGCCACCGACGCCACCCGCACCTTGAGCAGGAAGGACTCCTCGCCGGTGCACCGGTGGCATTCCTGCACCTCGGGCAGCGCCGCGCACAGCTTCACCAGCTTGCGTGCGGCTGTCTCCGTTCCGGCGAGGCGGATCCGGACGAACGCCAGCACGGCGAGTCCTGCCGCGCGCGCGTCGATCCGCGTTTCATAGCCCCGGATCACGCCCGCGCTTTCCATCCGGCGCACCCGTTCCGCCACCGCGGGCGTCGACAGCCCCACGCGCCTGCCCAGCTCGCTCAGGGAGAACCGCGCGTCTCGCTGCAGCTCTGCCAGGATCCTGCGGGAGGCCGCATCCAAACGTTTCGAAGCAAGAAGCGACATGACAGCTTCCATTCTTGAACAAAAACGGCCCTTCTGGTTTCCAAACCGGATTTCCACAGCGTACGGCCGGGATTATGATTCGGTCATGCCACTGGAACGCCGCAGTTGGGCCGAGCCCTTCAAGATCAAGATGGTCGAGCCGCTCCGCATGACCACGCGCGAGCAGCGCGAACAGGCCCTCCAGGAGGCGGGCCACAACACGTTCCTGCTCAAGTCGCGCGATGTCTACATCGACCTGCTCACTGACTCGGGCACATCAGCGATGAGCGACCGACAGTGGGCCGGGCTCATGCTGGGAGACGAAGCCTACGCGGGCAGCGAAAACTTCTATCACCTCGAAGACGCCGTGCGCCGCTTCTATGGATACCGCCACGTCATCCCCTGCCATCAGGGGCGCGGCGCCGAGCACATCCTCTCGCGCATCCTCATCCGCCCGGGGGACGTGGTTCCCGGCAACATGTACTTCACCACCACGCGCCTGCACCAGGAACTGGCCGGCGCCACGTTCGTCGACGTCATCATCGCCGAGGCTCACGATCCGGAGAGCGAGCATCCCTTCAAAGGCGACGTCGATCTGGAAAAGCTCGAAGACCTGCTCAAGAGCCACCCCGGGCGCGTGCCTTACATCAGCGTCGCCGCCACGGTGAACATGGCCGGCGGACAGCCCATCTCGCTCGCCAACCTGCGCGAGGTCCGCGCGCTGGCGCAACGCTACGGCACGCGGATCATTCTCGACGCCACGCGCGTCGCCGAAAATGCCTGGTTCATCCAGCAACGCGAGCCTGGGCAGGCGGGCAAGTCCGTGGCGCAGATCGTTTATGAACTCTGCTCGCTCACCGACGGCTTCACGATGAGCGCGAAGAAGGACCCGCTGGCCAACATCGGCGGATTTCTGGCCGTCAACGACGATGGCGTGGCCGAGCAGGCGCGCAACCTGGTGGTCGTCTACGAGGGCCTGCACACCTACGGCGGCATGGCAGGGCGCGATATGGAAGCCGTCGCCATCGGCATCGAGGAGTCCGTCATGGACGACCACATCCGCGCCCGCGTCGGCCAGGTGCTCTATCTCGGCGAAAAGCTCCGGCGCTGGGGCATCCCGATCGTGCTGCCGGTGGGCGGCCATGGCGTTTTTCTCGACGCCCGCCGCTTCCTGCCGCACGTGCCGCAGGAGCACTATCCCGCGCAGGCGCTCGCTGCGGCGCTGTATCTCGACAGCGGCGTCCGCGCCATGGAGCGAGGCATCGTCAGCGCCGGACGCGACCCCCAGACCGGAGAGGAGCGCAAGCCGCGGCTTGAACTCGTCCGCCTGACGATTCCGCGCCGCGTCTACACGCAGGCGCACATGGATGTCACCGCTGAGAGCGTCTACTGCGTGTATGAAGAACGCAGCAAGATCCGCGGCCTTCGCATGACCTTCGAACCGAAGTTCCTGCGCTTCTTCCAGGCGCGCTTCGAGCCGCTCGGCGGCAAGCTGATGTAGCCTGGCTCGGATTCACGGCATCAGCGGCCGGTGTATTCCGGCTGATGAGCCGCTTCCGGAGCTGTCTCATCCCCATGCCAGCCGCAGACCCTGATAACCTGAGCGGTAGCCTGCCGGCTGCAGGCCACTTTTGCGAATCTCGAGGATGATCCGGAAGGATGAAGGCTCCTTCGTCGGTCCGTCGATGCGCCCGGCTGATGTTCGCGGTCGCGGCGATTCTGATTTTTGCCGCCGTACTGTACGCGTACTTCCGGGGACCTGAACGGCGCTATGCCGACTGGATCCGGTTCTCCCTGGCCTGGCGGAATGGCGCCCACAGGATCGGATCGCTGCCGGAGTATGCCGAAGCGCTGTTCCGCGAATTCGGAATTCTCCCGCCCGTGCTCCAGACGGTTCGCCTTCGTTCAGGCGTCACCATGCAGCTTGACCCGCTCGACTACATTGACCGCCACCTGATTGCCAACGGGACGTGGGAGGAGACTGAATGGATGTGGCTGGAACAGGCGCTTCACCCCGGAGATGCTTTTCTCGATGTGGGCGCTCATCATGGCGTGTACGCCCTGCGGGCTGCCCTGCGCGTGGGGCCCGGCGGAACGGTTCTCGCCATTGAGCCGGATCCCAGGAATGCCGCGCGAATGAAGCACAACATTGCGTTGAACCGGCTCTCCAACATTCGCATTGTGGAAGCTGCTTGCGGGGAGAAGACAGCGAAAATGACGCTTTACTCCTCGGGCCGCCGCAATACCAGCATGTCGTCGTTCTCCCCGGAGACCGCCGGGGCGGCAGGGGCCGACGTCGGAGTCGTCGCAGCAGTCCCTGTGGAGCCCCTCGACAAGCTCGCCGCCGGCCTGGGCGGCGTGCGCATTACCGCCGTCAAGATCGACACCGAGGGCGCGGAAACCTTCGTCCTTCGGGGCGCGGCTGAAACACTCCGGAAACACCGCCCGGTGGTTCTCGTGGAAACCATCCCCTCTCAACTTGTCTCGATGGGCTCCAGCCCCGAGGAACTCGAGAGCCTGCTCGCCTCCTACGGCTACCGCAAGGAGCGGGCCACCACTACAAACGCCTTGTGGGTGCCGGCGAACTAGGCAGCCCGCAGCACAGCCCGCGCGCCTTTTCTCACCGCGCCTTCGCGCCCAGCATCACCGGCTCGGCGTCCAGCAGCCGCAGCGATTTCACCATGTCCCTGGTCGCCTCTTTGTACCGGAGAAAATGTGGCGTCTTCAAATGGGACTCGTATGCTTCCCGGCTGGCGTAGATCTCCAGGATCCGGATCTGCGCCGGATTGTCCTTCAGTGCGACCGCCTGGAGTGCCAGCACGCCGGGTTCCAGTCGAATCGCTTTTTCGATCTCCTCCCTTAGCGCCGCCTTGTACTCGACGAGGCGCGCCGGATCCACCTCAATCTCCGCCAGCCGCACCAGCGGCGCCGCCTGCTGCTGCGGCGCCATGGGCAAAGAGCCCGCCAGCGCCAGAAGAACGACGCTGATCCACTGACGCACGATCATTTCAACCTCCTTTCGAGCCGCACTCGGGGCCGAGTCACAGCATCGCGCTCATTTGCACCGCCCGGACCGGAAAACAATTTCCGGCCAGAATCTACTCCGCCCGGAACCGCGTCCAGGGTTGCGAAGGCAGGTCCCGCAGCAGCGGCTTCATCCACGAGAACTGCGGGTGCTTCTGCAGATGCTCCTCCGCCCGGAAACCAATGCCGCAGGCGTGCCCCATGGCTGCCTCCAACTCCATTGCGCGGATCATGCGCGCGTCGGCGGCTTTCGATTGCACCGTGCCCGCCGGGCCGTACTCGTCCTGCCACGGCTTCATGCCGCGCGGGCTCAGGTCCACATGCCCGCACAGCGTCCGCTCTCCGGGCGCATCCGGCTTCTTCTCGAATGTGTCGTAGTGGTCCGCCAGGAACCGCTTCGCCTCCTCGAGCCCGATCTTCCCCATGTACTCGGCCATCAATTGCTCCCACCGCACGCGCCGCGCATTGGCGCTCACGCCGGGATCGTTCATCGGAAACACGGTCTCTTCCGCCGCCAGCTTCGGGTTCACGGGGAAGTTCGCTCCGGTGAAGTAACCGTCGCTGGTCCGCTCCAGCGTAACGTTTTTCAGCCCCAGCTCCAGCCGCCCCACCTCGTTCCTTCTCGCGTCCGCCACCAGCCAGGCGTTCGCATAGCCGCCGTTGTTGCCGCGGATCATGAAAGCCGCGAACTCGTCGATCGTCGCCGCATACTGCATCGCCTGCCGCGCCCGCGCGAACTCCGGCACTCCCTCCGGGTCGAACCCCCGGAAGCCCGTGATGGTCGTCTCCGTGATGGCCAGCCCGGCAGAGTTGATCCCAAAATCGTCGCCCGAGTGGATGAAGCCGGGGAATCCGTCCATCAGGATCCGGTGCCCGCGCTGCGGGCGGATCTCGAAGATGATGTTCCAGCGGGCGCCCTCCAGGTACCCGGACCAGTTGTTGTGCGCGATCACGGGTCCGCCGTCCCGGGTCCAGCTTCCCGTCGCCACGAAGGCGCTGCAGCGGTCCGGGGCACCAGACTTGCCCTTTCCCTCCAGCCAAGCCACGTAATAGCCCAGCTCGATGCTCGCGTTCAGCACGGTCAGGTCGTAGCGGTCCGCCTCGACGCCCGCGCGCAGGAGCCCGTCGCTCATGGCCTGAATTTCCCGCTGATACTCCTCCGGGACCTTCGGCCAGAGGATCCGCTCCGCCGTTTCGCGGAAGAAACTCCAATTGCGCTTCGTGTCATGCTCCAGATTCAGGCGCGTCACCGCCAGGGCGTCTTCGATCTCCTTCGCCAGCAGGTATCCGTGCTGATGCCCAATCTGCCCCGGCGTCCCCGCCAGCCGGACCGGGATCCATCCATTCTTCGTCTCCCCCCGCCACGATCCTGCCAGCCGCGCATCGGCGGCGCGGTTGCAGGAGGGAAGGGCTGCTGCCGCGGAAGCGGCTGCCAGGGTGAGAAAACTTCGCCGCTGCATGCGACCGATAATATCAGCGGCCTGCGCGGGCGGGGGAGCCTCAGTGGCAGCCCTTGCAGGTGAACTTGCGCCCGTGGCACACGGCGCAGCCTTCGCGGGGAAAGTCCTTGTCGCCGTGCTTGTCGACGAACTCCGCCGTATGATTGGCCGGGCGGAAGTTCGGCGTCGACTCCACGTGGCACTTCTTGCAGGAGTCCGGCGGCTTGATCTCCCCATGGCACACCAGGCAATCCGCCATGTGGGGGAAGTGCGCCGCAATTTTCTTGCCATGCGGCACGTCGTCGCTTTCGGCGATTCCGCGGTGGCAAGCCGAGCAGGGATCCTGAATCTTCGCCAGCGCCTCCGCGGAAGGGGGATTCGGCCCGAGATAGGATTTCGACTTCACCGCCGCGGAGATCAACTCTGTGATATTGCCCATCTGCACGTGAATCGCGTGGTTGAATTTGTCCACGCCGCTCTTGTTCGGCTCGCCGATTTCCACCTCGTCATGGCACGTGACGCAAGCCATGTTGTCGGGCAGAAGGTTGTCCTCCGCCTTCGTCGAAGCGGGTGCGTCCTTGTGGCAATTTTCGCAGGAAGTGACCTGCTTCAGATGGAACTTGTGGGAAAAGGGCCTGCGGGGCGCGGTCAACGCGGCTGCCGCGCCCCCGAGTATCAGGAGAGGAATCAGGGCTTTGAGTACGTGATTCGCCATAGACGGTTGCCTCCGTCATCCGATACCAGGAGGCTGCCGTCCTTCAATTCCAGCAGCCCGACCGGGCGCCCCCAGACTTCCTTTTTCGAAGGATCCAGCATGAATCCCGTCAGGAAATCTTCCGGATTGCCCGCCGGCTTTCCGTTCTTGAACGGAATGAAAACGACAGAATAGCCGATTCTTTGCGCCCGGTTCCACGAACCGTGGTAAGCCAGGAAGGCGCCTCCGCGGTATCTCTCGGGAAACATCCTGCCCGTATAGAAACGGGCATCGAGCACTGCCACATGCGCCGGCAGAATGACGTCCGGCACAATCGTCTTCGCCACCAGGTCCGGACGCTGCCCCTTGTTGCGGGGATCCTCGTTCGGCCCGACGTAGGCATACGGCCAGCCGTAGAAGCCCCCCGGACGGATCGCCGTGAAGTAGTCCGGCACCAGGTCGTCGCCCAGCCCGTCGCGCTCCTGCACCGCCGCCCACAGCGTGTCGGTCCCCGGGTGCCAATCCAGCCCGATGGGATTGCGCGTGCCGGTCGCGACAAACTCGCGCCCCGTGCCATCGGGATTGAAGCGCAGAATCGCCGCGCGGATCTCCGGCTCGCCCGGACTCACATTGGATTGCGACCCCACGGCGAGATAAAACTTCTCCCCCTTGCGGTCAAACAGAATCGTGCGCGTCCAGTGGCCCGTCGCCGCTTCCTTCAGGGGAACGATCTCTTCCGGCTGCGACGCCTCAAGCTTCTTCGAATCGTACTTGTAGCGCTTCACCGACGTGGTCTCCGCCACGTACAGGTAGTCCTTCCAGAGCGCGAGTCCGAAGGGGCGGTCCAGCCCGCTGAGGATCTCCTTCTTCTCGTCGGCGCTGATGCGGTTGTCGCGGTTGCGGTCCACCAGCGCATAGACGCGCCCCTGCCGCGCCGAGTCGGAAAGCAGAATCTCGCCTGACGGTCCCAGGATCATGTACCTCGGCCGCTCGAAGCCCGATGCAAACTCCTGAACGTCGAAACCGGCGGGCACCTGCAGGCGGGAACCGTCGGGGCGCTCGATCACCCGCGGCGGGTTCGACGCCGAGGGCGTGTGGAAGGGCGGGGGAAGCTTTGGCTGTTGCGCGGACGCAGCCGCAATGCCCAGCGCGGCTGCCGCAAGCAGGAATCGTGAAATCGTCATCGTAACCGTATTCTAGCGCTCGCTCCGTTCCGGGCGTCTGAAACTTCCTTCATCGCCCCGCGGCGGCCGAGATTTTCCCTGACGGCCGCGCACTTCATTGCAGGAACCGTGCGCTCGCCAGTGGACCATATCGACGAATTGACCCGCCAGTGGCGGCAGTCGCCTTCCGGCGCCCTTGCCAATCTGCGTTCCTGCGAGCGTCTTTTCCTGCAACGCTGCCAGGAGGCGGAAGGCGCGCTCGACGCGTTCCTGGCCTCTCCGTCCCGATCACGGGAAGACGCGCCGGACGCGGAGCGCTTCTGGCGGTGGAGCCTCGCCGGCTACATCCTGTTCTGGATCGCCCTGGCTTCGTTGTGCCTGGGAGCGCTCGCCGCCGGTTATCTCTTCGCTTTCAACGGCGTCAACGGCTAAGAGAAGCTCCTGAATCGCGCAAACCGTATTCCGGTCTCCTTCCTTCTCCGCGGTGCAGGGTTCCGGCGCCGGCCCGCTGCCTACGCCGGCTTGCGGCGCGCGAGGGAAGTCTGCCACGCCTGCTTGAGCCGCGCCTCGAGCTCCGGCGGAATCTGCGACGGCGCCGCCTGCCCGGCATAGCCATGCGACGCCTCGATCGACCGCCGCAGAGACCGCACGAACTCCACGCAAGGCTCGCAGTCCTGAATGTGCTCCTCGATCAGGCGGCAGTCCATTTCGTCTAGTTCACCGTCGAGATACTCCGAGAGTCGGGCGAAGATTTCCAGGCAGTGCGGATCGCGCGCCCCTTGCGAATGATGATGCGTGTGGCGGGTCATTTCTGATTCACCTCACCGTTGCCGCCGAGATACCTGGCCAGGCTCTTTCTCAAAACCAGCCGCCCGCGGTGCAACCTTTGTTTCACCACATCCACGCTGAGATCCAGGATCTCCGCGGTTTCTGCCGTCGACAACCCTTCGACGTCCCGCAGCAGGACCACCGGGCGGTAGGTCTCCGGCAGCTCGCGCAACGCCCGCTCCAGTTCGGCGTTGAGTTCGGCGCGCAGGAGGCGTTCCTCGGGCAGCTCGCCGCGGTCCTCCAGCTGCGCCGAACGGGCCACGTCCTCCGTGCCGGGCAGCAGTTCGTCCAGCGACAGCTCGCGTTCGGGCGCGAACACGCTCCGGCGCCGCTTCATCAGGCAGAAGTTCTTGGCGATCCGGAACACCCACGCCCGGACGCGCGCCGGATCCTGCAGCTGGTCGAAGTTCTCAAAGACCTTCAGGAGAGTCTCCTGCGCCACCTCTTCGGCGTCTTCCCGTTGGCCGCACATCAGCCAGGTGTACTGGAATACGCGGTGCTGGATGCTCTCCACGAATGGGGTGAAAGCCGAGGCGTCGCCTTCCAGCAGACGCCGCGCCCATTCGACTTCCGGCGCCGCGGCGGCAGGAGGGGTCGAGGATGTGGCCACCCTTCTATCGTATGCCGCTCCTGCTGGTCCCGCGGCTCAGCCAGAGCTCTCACGGGGAGCGCCGGCCCGGATCCAAGACGTCCAGAACCACAGATGCGGCTTTCGCCGGAGAGTGACCGTCGGCCGCCGCCATTTCCTGGATGCGAGAGCCGCGCAATTTCCGCACGGACCGCCTGTCACGGCGCAAAAACTGCCGCATCTTGGAAGATGTGCGGAAACCTATTCTCACCCTCGTGCTAATGGCGTGGGCAGCGGCAGGCCAGACCCCGCTCACGCTCCGGGACGCTGTCAAGCAGGCCCTGGGCCGCCACCCATCGCTCGAGGCCGCCGACGCACGTATCGAGGCTGCCGGAAGCCGCGTGGGCCAGGCCCGCTCTGGCTATCTGCCGCGCGTCCAGTACATGGAGAACCTCATGCGGGGCAACAACCCCGTCTATGTCTTCGGCGCCCTGCTGACACAGCGCCAGTTCACGGCCGCCAATTTCGATATCGCCCGCCTGAACCGCCCCGATGCGCTGAACAATTTCCAGAGCATGCTCACTGCAGAGCAGCTGATTTACGATTTTGGCGGCGTGAAATACGGCGTCAAGGCCGCCGAATTCGGCAAGAAAATGACGGAGGCCGAGAAGCGTGCCGCCGAGCTGAACCTGATCGCGCAGGTGGCGCGCGCCTATCACGGCGTGACGCTCGCCACGCAGGCGCTGGAAGTGGCCCGCGAGGCGCTGAAGACCGCCGAAGCCGATCTCAAGCGCGCGCAGACGGTTCGCGACGCGGGGCTTGCCACCGAGGCAGACGTGCTGGCCGTGCAAGTGCATGTTGCTGCGATGAAGGAGCAGGTGATCCGGCGGGAGGCGGACCTGAAGGTGGCCCGCGCCGCCTTGAACGAGGCGCTCGGGCTGCCGCTGGAAACGCCGCATGAGCTGGCCACGCCGCTGACGCCTGCGCCCCCTGTGGAAGCGGCCAATCCGGATCTGCGGCCCGAAATTGAGCAGATCCGCTTCGCGCGCCAGGCTGCCGAGGCGCAGGCGCGCAGCGCCCGTGCCGGCTATCTGCCCCAGGTCGCCTTCCGCGCCACCGTGGAAGCCGACCGCCAGGAGTTCTTCAACAAGGGTGGCGGCAACTGGCTCGTCATGGGTTCGGTCCGCTGGAACTTGTTTGACGGAAACCGTACGCGCCGGACGGTCGCCGAGGCGCGCGCCATGGCCTCCGCCGCTGCGGCAGCCGAGAAGCAGTACTCCAACGCACTGCGGCTGGAGCTCACCAAGGCGCTCGCCGACTATGATGCCGCCACTGAACGCATCGCCGTCACCGAAGCAGGCGTAGCCCAGGCCGAAGAGAGCCTTAGCATCATTCGCAACCGTTACTCGAGCGGCTTGGCCACTGTCACCGAACTGCTTCGCGCGCAGACGGCGCTGCTCGACGCCAAGACGCGCCGCCTCGCCGCCATTCACGACCAGCGGCTGGCGGCGGTGGAAGTGGAAAGATCTGCTGGAAAGCTGAATGGAGATTCGAATGTTCTCGACTAACGCCAGGCTGGCCGGATTCTCCGGCCTGATCGTGATCACCGCCGCCGGCCTCGCCGCCTGCGGCGGCGCCAAGGAACCCGCCCGCAAGGCAGAAGCCCTGCCGTCGGTGCGCGTGCGGACCGTGAAACTCGCCGAGGAGACGGTTCCGGAGATCTACGAGGCGACAGGCACTGTCCGCGCCCGCGTCTCCACCGTGGTGGGGGCGCGCGTGATGGGCTACCTGCGCGAAGTGCGCGTGCAGGCGGGCGACACGGTGCAGCCGGCCCAGGTGATCGCTGTCATCGAGGCGCGCGAGATCGACAGCGGCCTCAAGCAGGCCGAGGCGGCTCGCGACGAGGCGCGCAACGCCCTGCCGGAGGTGGAAAACGCAATCGCCGCGGCCAGGGCGCAGCTGGACCTCGCCGAGGCGACCCACCGTCGCATGAAGTCCCTCTTCGATCAGAAGTCGATTACCCAGCAGGAGTTCGATGAGGCCGAGGCGCGCCTTCGCATGGCCCGCGCCAATCATGAAATGGCGCTCGCCAAACGGGCGCAGCTCGAGCAAAAGATCCGGCAGGCCGAATCCGGGGTCGCTCAGGCCGCGGCGATGAAGGGCTATACGGAAATCACCGCTCCTTTCCGCGGAGTGGTGGTCGAGCGCAAGGCCGAGCCCGGCATGCTGGCAGCCCCTGGCATGCCCATCGCCGTAATCGAACAGTCGGCCGGCTACCGGCTGGAAACCGCGGTCGAGGAGGCGCGTCTCGGCCGCATCCTCCCGGGCATGAGCGTGGCAGTCGTGCTCGACGCGCTCGGCGCGCCCCAGCAGGGCCGCGTGGAAGAAATCGTTCCGGCCCTCGATCCCGGCTCGCGCTCGTTCACCGTCAAGATCGCGCTTTCCGGCGGGCTGCTGCGCAGCGGCATGTTCGGCCGGGCCCGCTTCGCGCTCGGCGAGCGTAAGGCGCTGCTGGTGCCTGCCTCTGCTGTCGTCCGGCAGGGCCAGGTGGAGCAGGTTTACGTTGTCGAGAACGGCGCGGCGCGGGCGCGTCTGGTCACCACCGGCGCGGCGCACAACGGCCGGCTTGAGGCCCTCACGGGACTCCGCTCCGGCGACGCCATTGTGGTTGCGCCCCCCGCCGATCTCCGCGATGGAAGCCCCGTCGAGGTGAGGCCGTGACCATGCAGAACGACAAGCCCCGCTATGGTCTGGCCGGGCGCATGGCGCACGGCTGGATCAACTCCAAGCTGACGCCGCTGTTCATCGTCGCCTCGCTCCTCGTCGGCGCGTTCTCCGTCCTCATGCTGCCCCGCGAGGAAGAGCCGCAGATCATCGTCCCCATGATCGACGTCATGGTCTCCATGCCGGGCGCGAGCGCGAAGGAAGTGGAAGAGCGTGTGACCCGCCCCATGGAGAAGCTCCTCTGGGAGATCCCTGGCGTCGAGTACATCTACTCGACCACGTCCCCGGGCGCCTCGCTCGTCATCGTCCGCTTCAAGGTCGGCCAGAACGAAGAAGATGCCATCGTTCGTCTGAACCAGAAGCTGCACGCCAACTACGACCTGATTCCGCCCGGCGCGAGCCAGCCGCTGATGAAGCCGCGCTCCATCGACGATGTGCCGATCCTCGCCCTCACCTTCCATTCCTCGCATTACGACGACTTCCAGCTGCGCCGCGTCGTTGCGCAAGTGCATGACGAGGTCAAGCAGGTTCCCGACGTCAGCGAGGTCAAGATCATCGGCGGGCAGCGCCGCGTGCTGAAGGTCATGCTCGACGCCACGCGCCTGGCCGCTTTTCAGCTCGCTCCGCTCCAGGTGGCGGGTGCCCTTGGCATCTCCAACCAGAAGTTGCCCGCCGGCACGGCCGCCGCGGGCAACGTGGAGACCGTGCTCGAGGCCGGCAGCTGGATCCGTTCGGCCGAAGACGCCGCGGGCCTCGTCGTCAGCGTGCACAACGGGCGCCCCGTCTACCTGCGCGACGTCGCCACGGTCGAGGACACCGGCGAGGACCCGGTCCAATATGTGCAGTTTGCGAGCCAGGGACGGTTCGAGCCCGCCGTCACGCTTTCGGTGGCGAAGCGCAAGGGCACCAACGCCATCGTCGTCGCCGAGCACGTATTGGAGCGGGTCGAGGCCCTGAAGGGCGCCACGATTCCGTCCGGCGTCGCGGTCGACATCACCCGGCACTACGGAGAAACTGCCGAAGAGAAGTCCGACGAGCTGCTCTTTCACATGGGCATCGCAGTGGTCAGCGTCACCCTGCTGATCGCGTTTGTCCTCGGCTTCCGCGAATCGCTCATTGTCTTCATTGCCATCCCCGTCACGCTCGCGCTCACGCTCACCGTCTTTTATCTCTACGGATACACGCTGAACCGCATCACGCTTTTCGCGTTGATCTTCTCCATCGGCATCCTGGTTGACGACGCGATTGTCGTGGTGGAAAACATCGTCCGCCACGCGCGTCTTCCCCAGAATGCCGGCCGTCCCATTGCCGACGTGGCGGTAGAAGCCGTCGATGAGGTGGGCAACCCCACCATCCTGGCGACGCTCACAGTGATCGCCGCTATCCTGCCCATGGCCTTCGTCAGCGGGTTGATGGGGCCGTACATGCGGCCGATTCCCGTCGGCTCCAGCGCCGCCATGGTCTTCTCGCTGATCGTCGCCTTTCTGGTCACGCCATGGGCGGCCATCCGCATCCTGAAGAAAGACTCGGGCCACGGCCACGACCACGCCGAGGACCGCCTCACCGTGCTTTACCGCAAGGTGATGGACCGCCTGATTCACGTGCCGTTCTACCGCTACGGCTTCCTCGCTCTGGTCACCGTGCTTCTGCTCGGCTCCATGTCGCTCGTCTATGTCGAGTTCGTCAAGGTCAAGATGCTGCCCTTCGACAACAAGAGCGAGTTCCAGGTCATCATTGACATGCCCGAAGGAACCACGCTGGAGGAGACGGCCCGCGTCACCCGCCTGCTGGCCGAGAGAACCTTCGAGCAGCCGGAGGTCGTCAACGTCCAGACCTACGTCGGCACCGCCGCCCCGTACAACTTCAACGGGCTGGTCCGCCACTACTTTCTCCGCCGGGGCTCCAACGTCGCCGACATTCAGGTGAACCTCACCGGCAAGAAGGAACGTGACTTGCAAAGCCACGACATTGCCAAGAAGGTCCGCGAGCGTCTGGTTCCGATCGCCCGCCAGTATGGCGCGCGCATCAAGGTGGCCGAGGTGCCGCCCGGTCCGCCTGTTCTCCAGACGCTGGTTGCCGAAATCTACGGGCCGGCGGCCGAGGGCCGCGAAAAGCTCGCCCGGCAAATCTTGAAGCTGTTCGACGAGACGCCGGGCGTCGTCGACGCCGACTGGTACGTCGAAGACCCCCAGCCCCGCCAGATCTGGCGCGTGGACCGCGTCAAAGCCGCCCTCCACGGCGTCTCCGTGGACGAAGTCACCAAGACGATGATGGCTGCTTCCAGCGGTCTGCCGGCCGGGCTCATGCACTTCGAGGAGGCCAAGGAGGACATCCCCATCGTCGTGCGGCTGGACCGCGCCACCCGCAGCGATCTCGAGCGCCTCAGGAGCCTCCGCATCATGGGCAGGGCAGGGAACCTCGTCCCCCTGAGCGAAATCGTCACGGTAGAGCAGACGACGAGCGAGAAGAACATCTACCACAAGAACCTGATGCCGGTTACGTATGTGACTGCCGACGTCGCCGGCATCATGGAGAGCCCGGTCTATGCCATCCTGGCGCTGGGCCCGAAGATCGCCAGGCTCGACATCGGCCAGGGCTACGAGATCGAGCAGTACACCGCGCGGCAGCCGGGCGACGAGTCCCGCTACGCCATGAAGTGGGACGGCGAATGGCACATCACCTACGAGGTCTTCCGCGATCTCGGCATCGCCTTCGCCGCCGTGCTGGTTCTGATCTACGTGCTGGTGGTGGGCTGGTTCGAGAGCTTCCTGACGCCCATCATCATCATGGCCGCCATCCCGTTCTCGCTGGTCGGCATCCTGCCCGCGCACGGGCTCATGAACGCGTTCTTCACGGCGACTTCGATGATCGGCTTCATTGCCGGCGCCGGCATCGTGGTGCGCAACAGCATCATCCTCGTCGATTTCATTGAGCTGCGCCTGAAGGAAGGCATGCCGCTCGATCAGGCGGTCATTGACGCGGGCGCCGTCCGCTTCCGTCCGATGATGCTGACGGCCGCCGCCGTGGTCGTCGGCAGCGCCGTCATCCTGTTCGATCCGATCTTCCAGGGGCTCGCGATCGCGCTGATGGCGGGCGAAATCGCATCGCTGCTGCTGTCGCGTGTCACGGTTCCGATCGTTTACTACATCTTCCATCTCAGAGGGAGCAAACAATCATGACTGTCGAACGGCTTTTGCGAATGATTGCCGGGTTCTTCATCCTGCTGAGCCTGGCGTTGAGCGTCTATCATGATCAGCGCTGGCTGTGGTTCACCGCCTTCGTCGGGCTGAACCTGTTCCAGAGCGCGTTCACCAACTGGTGCCCGATGATGACGATCCTGCGCAAAGCGGGCGTCAAGGGCTGAAAAAGACCCGGGGGGCGCGCCCCGGCCGGACATGCGCTCCCGGATGGATGGCGTGGCCGCGGGGCGCCTGCTCAGGCGGAAGCGAGGCCGAGGAGGCCCTTCAACCGCGCGCGCAACGAAGCTCCGGGGCGTTGATTTTCGACGCCCGCCAGCGAGGCGGCGAACTCGGTGAAGGCGCGCGCCAGCGGAGCGTCCGGAGACAAGGGGGCGGCCTCCAGGATGGATTCCGACACCGCGCGGTAGTCGTTCGGGAACCCGAACGCCACCCGCCTGCCGAGAGTCTGTTCGATCTCTTCGGTCTTCGGCGTCCCCTTCGCCGCCCGGTTGACCACTATTCCAATGCGCTCGGCCTCCACGCTCAGCCGCCCCAGCTCCTCCAGCCGCTGCAAGGCGAGCTTCAGCGAGGGCAGCTCGGATGTGCAAACCGGGAAAACCTGCTTCGAGCGGCGCACCAGCTCCACCGTCGCCGGGTTGATCAGCTCCGGCAAGTCGGCCAGAACCAGATCGTAGTCGCCGCGTACGAAATTCAGCAGCCGAAAGTAATGCACCCACTCGGGGGGCTCGGCGTCCAGCGCCCGCGTCGACAGCAGGAAGTCGACGCCGTGTTTGCCTGTTACGTTCCGGCGCAGGACGAACGCGTCCAGCTCCGAAGCCGAGGCGAGCACGTTTTGGATGCCGCCCGCCGGCGTCACGCCCAGCATCAGCCCCATCACACTGCTACGCAAATCGGCGTCAATCACCAGCACGCGCTTGCCCAGCTTCGCCGCCGCCACCGCGGTGTGGAGCACCACGGTGGAGCAGCCGCTGCCCGCCTTCGAAGGCAGGAACGAGTGCAGGTTGGGCTCCACCCCGCCATGGTGCGCCTCCATCGCCTCCCGAATGATGACCCGCAACTCGTCGGGCGAGCAATCCGGGGCAGCCAGTCCCGCCGGCCCCAAGTGACGCGCCAGCAAGCGAGCCTCGGCATTGCAACCCACCCCGATCACCGGGGTTTTCGGCGATAAATCCCTCACGCGCGCCATGCACTCCAGCGCCGCCGGCCCCCCGGTCAGGTCCACGAACACCAGATCCGGCAGGAGGCTGTGAACCAGCCGCGCCAGCTCGTAGTCGCCCGGCGGCGCAGGCAACTCCCTCATCACCGTCACCTGCCCCGTGGAGGCGATCAAGGAACGAATCAGCGGCGCCGATTCGTTGCTTCCCAGGATGACGACCGCATTGAACACCTATCGCCTCCGCCGGAACCCGGTCTCCGGCTACTCCTAGTATCGTCAAAATGGGTACAAAGTTTAGCAGGTCGCTGAAATACGCGCTGTGAATTTGCCCGAAATGCTCTCTGTCGTTTTCTCGGGCTTTTGAATCGGCTTTCCGCAGCCTTCCCACGCCCCGCGGTGGGCCCTCATCGGGCCCTCGCGGGGCTTCTTCGCCCTCTCCGGGCGCCCCTCACGCAGTCGCCGCCATCAGGC
>JBBIIK010000054.1:0-22231 GCA_037446555.1 Acidobacteriota bacterium | reverse complement strand
TCACCAGGAGCTATGGACGCTGGCGGCCCTCCTGGGCCGAGACAGTTCTGCGTCGAAGAAGGAGAAAGTAGCGTAAGATGATTTCAGCCGTTCACCGCCAGCCTTCAACTAAACGCGGGACGCCCCCTCCGAACCAGCGGCAGCCGGGATCTGGTGGGGACTTGCGCAGTTTTCAGCGGAACGGATCCGTTTGTGTTCGCCTCCTACCTGATCCGGTCAAAAGTAGATGAGACACAGGCCGACCCCAATTATGTCGCCTGGGTGATCAACTCCTCGATCGGTCGCCAGCAGGTAAACGCAATCAGTCGCCAGATCATGCAAAACAACATTAACAGCGAGGAAATCCGGAGCCTCGAAATCCCGTTGCCGCCACTCGACGTTCAACGGGAGATCGTGGCGGAGGTACGGGCCGGTTTGGCCGAGATCGCCATTCTTCGAGAGAACGCGAGGGCGCAGGCTGATGCCGCCCGAGCAGAGGTTGAGCGCATGATTATCGGCGCGCCATAGTCCCGGGTTGGCGCTTGGTTTCTCCTCGGACCTGAGCGATGAATGGGGTCGCTATGGCGATCTACACCATCGACGACGATAACATCATCACCATGCACTCTGCGGCGCCCGCCGGCGGTCCGACCGGGGTGCGGTTCGACAATGCGAAAGAACTCGCGAAGGCAACTGCCCATTGGCCGGTCTCCAGGTTGGCCGAGGTCTGGAACAACCTGCCGATCGAAGGCTTGAGGCCGGTCAAAAAGTTCATGGACCGCAAGACTGCCGTCGCACGGATTTGGGCAGTAATCCAGAACCTGACGCCAATTCCCACACCAGACGCGGCCATATGTGCGAGGCCAGTGGCCAAGACGAGGAAGCGGCGGCAGATGGATAGCGGCGCGCACGGAGTGCGGGAAGGTAGCAAGAAGTCCATCGTCCTCGCGATGCTGCGCGACCCGAAGGGCGCGGCGTTGTGCCAGATCCAGGAAGCCACAGGCTGGCAACGCCACACGATCCGAGGTTTCATCAGCGGCGCTGTCAGCAAGCAACTCGGGCTGAAGGTCGAGTCCACGCGGACCGAAACCGGCGAGAGACGCTACCGGATTCTCGCCTGATCACTCCTGCATCCACCGGCTGCGTACCATGCGGCTTGCGGCCGGTGGGTGCGCATTTCCGGTGAGGGCCTGGAGGCGTTCGGCCTCGCGGTCGAGCGACAGTCCCATCGAGATGAGCGCCTGGAGCGCGGCGAAGGCGTAAACCCGGCAATCGAGGGCCTCGCCGCGCGTTCCTTTCTTTCGCCGCCACTCCCGAACCGGCGCGCCGCGCGAGTAGCTGGTCACCAGCACCTCGGATAGCAGTTGCTCGAAGTACTCCTGGCTTCGGTCCGCCGGGAAGTGGCAGAAGCCGGGCGAGGGCTCGACGATCTTCAGGCGTCCGTAGACCGTGGACTTGGCGCTGTCCACGCCGACGGTGTAAAGCAACGTACCGCTCTTGCGGCTCGGGCGTTTCGGCCAGACGGGCAGTGGCCCCGCCTTCCCCTTGATCGCGAAGACGCGCTGATGGAACCGGCCTCGCGCGAACTCGTAGACCTGCTGCGTGTGAAAGCCCGAGTCGATGCAACACGCCGAGACCGGCAGCGAGATGCCACGCTCATGAGGCCATGGCTGCGCCAGAAATTCGTCGAGAGACTGCCAGACAGTGGGCGCGGACGGATCACCGGGCAGCACCTGGTATCCAACGGACCAGGATTCCTCGCCGCGGCCCCAGCCGACCAGCTCGAGTTCGAGCCGGTCGGCCTGCACGTCCACGCCGCACGTCAGCACCGCCACTCCCGCCGGCAACTTCGGTCCGTAATGCTCCCGGCGGGCGAGCAGCGCCGCCAAGTCCACTGAGGTGTGCGCCTCGTCGTCCCACGGCTCGCCCAGCGCGGTGTTGATGAATGTGCGTAGCGTCTCCGGGTTTTCCTTGGCCTCCAGAAACTCGGCCGCGGTCTCGCCCCACTCCTTCCAGGATGAATACGACTGGTTGATCCAGAAGCCCGCGACCTTCGAGCCAGGATTTGCCGCGCGCGATTCACCACGTGCCAGCATCCAGGGCTTCTTGAACGCCGGGATGAGAACGGTACAGTGCTCGCACCGATAGGCCGCGCCGGCGGGGTCCTCCTCAGGCCATTCCAGGCTCGGCCAGCGCAGGATCTGGAAGTGCCCGCAGTCCGGGCACGGCACCCAGTAGCTCTGCCGGTTCGACCTCAACCATGCCGCTTCGACGCGCGAGGCGCCCTTCACGGTCGGCGAGGAGACCATCACTATCTTGCGATTCCAGAACGTTGCCGTCCGCTTGATGGCGAGCGAGACGGGATCGCCCTCCGTGCCGGCGCTTGCAGGGTAACGGTCCACTTCGTCCAGCAGGACGTACCGGATGGGCCGTGCTGCCAGACCTGCCGCGGAGTTCGCACCCGCAATGGTGATGTGACCGCCGGGGAAGCGCTTGTGAAGCGTCGTGTTGTTCGCGTCCCGCGACCGGACATCCGCTACCTTGCCACGCAGGCATGGCGTATCGCGCAGCATGGGCGCCAGGCGGTCCTTGGACCACGATTTGCCGTCCTCAACCCGCGGCTGCACAACCAGCAACGGCCCGGGGTCGCGGTCGATTATGTAGCCGACGAAGTTGTTCAGAATTTCCGTTTTCCCAATCTGCGAGCTGCTCATCACGACGACGCGCTCGTAGGGGCTGTACGGCGAGAGGGCATCCATAATGGCCCTCTGGTAAGGTGCGCGGTCAGTGCGCCACTCGCCGCGCTCGGCCGACGCCTCCGACGAAAGGCGGCGGTTCTGGTCGGCCCATTCGGAGACCGTCTGGCGCGGCGCCGGCTCGAGCGAATCCGCCAGGCGCGCCAAGCACAGCTCAAGCGCGGCCATTCCGAATCTCCTCGGCCAGGCCCTTCAGAGCCAGGGTGATCGCGGCGTCGAGGATCTCGCGCACCCGGCGCACGTCGGTCTCGGCGGCGAGCTGCGGCGCCAGCTTACTCGGCATGCCGAGCAGCCGGTCCCGAATCTGGCGGCCCAGCGTGAACCACTTGATGCTGACCTCGTCGGTCGGCACGAGCTTCCCGACCCGCGTCTCGTACTCCAGTTTCTTCAGCTTCGCGGAGAACACCTCGCGCGCCAGCCGCGCCTGGGCGAACGTCGTGGGCTGCCGGCCGGACGGCGCGTCACCAGGTTTGTCATCGAGCACGGCATCCGACGCCGCGGCGTCTACCAGGCGGCCGCGCATGACCAGGATGCCCGCCTTGGCAAGCTTCCCGATGTACTGCGGACTCTTTCGGCGGTGCCGGGCGTACTGCGACTGGGTCATTAGAGGCTCGTCAAGATTGCTGTGCATGATCGGTTCGCACCCACGTTCCTCTGAAAGGGGTTTGGTGGGATGATATGGATATGCCGAAAGGTCCTTCGGTGAGCCGATTCTCGCTCGCCATCGAGTACTACCGGGAGGAGGACGGCCGCTGGTTGGCGGACATTCCGGCCCTGCCCGGCGTTACGGCGTATGGGCGGACCAAGAAGCAGGCGACCGCCGCCGTGCAGGCGCTGGCGCTCAGGCTCATCGCCGACCGCCTGGAGCACGGCGAAGCGGTTCCCGGCCCCATGGACGTGTCCTTCGTTGCGGCCTGAAGAGCCTATTCAGAATTGGCCGTCCACCAAGGCCAAGCGGGCCCTGGCGGCTCTGCTTCGCATCGGCTGGCGCATCAAACGCCAAAGCGGAACCTCCCATCGGATCTTGGAACGTCCCGGCTGGCCCGATCTCTTGTTCGCCTACCATGATCGTGTCACGCTCGGCCCCACGGCGATGAAAGTCCTCGCGAAAAAAACCGGCCTCAAGCCCGAGGATCTGTAGGCCGGCAGCATCCATCAACCTATCAACCCGTTTTCTTGCCTGCCACTGACCACAGCGTGCCATCGTTTTACCCGCCGCCCGGAGCGCCAAGAGGGTCCCACGCCGCCGGTCCCGGCTCACGCGGTTCACGCAGTTCACGCAGTTCACGCGGTTCCGCTTTACCTGTTCTCCACTCCGCGCCGCCTGCCCGCAACACGCATGCAATGCATTCGGCCGCGCGATTTGTAGTGAACAACAAGATAGGCCAAACCGCGTGAACCGTGTGAACCGCGTGACTCACTCGTCCTCCTTCGCGAGCAGGCCGATGCCGATGTAACACCAGGCCTGCACACCGTTTACGGTCCTCTGGCGGTCGTCGACGGTGGGGCGCAGTTTTTTCATCGCGCGGCCGAAGGCCGTCTTGCTGATAGTGGGACGTCCGGCGTCGAAGCAGTTACGGGTGTACTCCTGGTAGAGCCGGTCCTGCGGAATCACCGCGTCGGGGCGCAGGACGGTGTGCCTGTCGAGCCAGACGGCCAACGGATCGGTCGCCTTGCGGAACTCGTCCATGGCCCGGCGGGTCGAGTCGCTCTCGCTCAGCCCGCGGCTGCGGATCGCGGCGATGGCCTGGAGCGCCTTGTTCAGCACGCCGCTCAGCTCGGCGGGGGCGGCGAGCATGGCGTCGAGCCGGTCGCGCGGGATCGTGCCGGTCGCGCCGTCGGCGAATGTGCGCTCGAATGGGACGACGAGCCACCGCCGGAAGAATGCCGGCGAGGCGTCCTGGCTCTTGGGCGGATGGTTAGCCGAGAAGATCAGGCGCGCATACGGGATGAATTCGAAGGAGTCCTTGAACTTGTACTCGGCCATCAGCGGGTCGCCGCCGGTGATCGCTTTGAACACCGAAGTGCTGACCAAGTCTGTGGTGGGGAGGTCGGGGCAGATGTTCGCCAGCCGTCCCACCAGCCGCGCGGCAGAGAAGCGGTCGTTCTCCAGTTTGTGCAGGCTGAGCGCGGACGCGTTGTGTTTGCCGATGAACGACAGGACCGCGCGGAGATAGGTGGACTTGCCGTTCGCGCCGTCGCTGGTGAGCAGGATCGCCTTCTGGATCGAGGTGTCCGGTGTCATCAGCCAGGCCGGGATCTCCCACGCGATGGCCTCGGCGTCTTCCGGGAAGACCTCGGCGATGAACTTGTCCCAGGCGGGGCAGCGGGCCTCCGGGTCGTACTTCACCGGGATCTGGACCGGCGACAGAAAGCTGGGTGAGTGCGGCGCCAGAATGCGCGTCCGCACGTCCAGCAGACCGTCTTCGACGTTCACTACATTGGCGTCCGGACGGTCCCAAAGCTCGGGAGCATCGACGGCAATGTATTTGACGACCTCCTCGGCCTTACGGCTGGTCCACTGTTGCGGAACGTTTAGTGCGCCGAGGATGCTCTTCACGCGCCGCTTGACATAGTTCTCGCCGGTGGGCTTGTACACACCGTCCTGGAACACATACAGCTTCCCGCCCGAGTCCACCGCAAAGTGTGAATCCGCGGTGATCATGTCGGCCAGCCGGTTGGTGCTCAGGCGCTCGTCGTCCTCGCCCGAGGAACGCCCGTTCCCTTTTTCGTGCCGGCAGGCGGATTCGACCAACTTCTCCACTTCGGCTTCGTCCAGCGGGGGCTTGCAGCGGCTCCGGCTTACGGACAGGACTGTCTCAACGATTTCGGGCAGCTCGAGGCCGTTGCCTTTTCCGCGCAAAGAGCAGGCATATCGGTGGAGCGTCTCGTTGCGCTCCCCCTCGGTGATCTCGGCCGGCAGTTCGAAGCGAGGTTTCTTGCCGTCGGCGGGCTTGCCATTCATCAGTTCCAGCAGCCAGGCGGGCGCTCGGAGAACCGGCATGCCGGCGAACTCGGCCAGACCGTCCCATTCGTATCGGCGGCCAGAAAGATGAACCGACGGGGGCGCGACCACGAGGCCGCCGTCGCCGCGAATGTCCAGCCCGGGCTGAAGGGCGACGCCGTTCTTGACCGGCGTGCCGGGATGCGCGAAATAGAAATGGTTCCCGCCGCTGCCGGTCACGGCCTGCAAGGTGTCGGGAATCCGGCCGTGCCTGGCGACGAGCCCTTCGATGGATTCCTCGCCGCCGTTCTTGGGATCAACGTCCAGGACGAACACGCCCGACGCGGCGCCGGTCGCGATGCCGACGTTCGAGCCCTTGTGATTCCACCACATCTCCTCGATTGCCGTGGGATCGCACGTGGCGCGTTCCTGCCAGTTGCGGAAGCGCGGATGCTTCCCGGGCGTCGGGCACGGGCCCTTGCCGTTCTTGTCGCGCCACTCCTGGCAGGTGCAAACACCATCGCGAACCGAGTGCAGCGGGAAGACGCGGAATCCGCGTTTGGCGTACTCGATGGCTGCGGCCAGGCAACTCACGGCTTCGCCACCTCGCGGATGGTCCGCCGCTGGACGCGCATCATGATGAGCATGGTGGTCTCGACCTCCGGATCGTCCCGGCGGTCCGGATCGGCCAGCCGCAGCAGGTGGTCGATGATCTTCTGCGTGGTGGCGCTCGGCGTCCCGCGCCGGGGCGCACGAATACTCTGCTGTTTCACGTTGGGGTTTCCTCACGGCTGCGGCTTCCAAGGGACCGCGCACAACGGACGCTGTGCGTCCTGTGCGCGGGGAAGCGGCGCGATTATGCCGTCAGGATGGGAAGGACGAAATGGGGAACCGCCGTTACTCCATTTACTCCATTAAGGACGGCGGCGAAAAACGGGTACGAGGAATCAGTGAGTTACGTGGCCAAGAATCAACGCCTTGGACGCATAAGTCTTGTGTTTACAAACGGCGTTTAATTTCCCAAGCTGAACGTCGCGGGTTCGAGTCCCGTCTCCCGCTCCAATTTCACGCGGCCACAATCCCGTTGGCGGGCCTGTCTCCCCTCCTCCATGCATCGCTGAGCCGCTCGCGCGCCCTCGGATTACTCCGCTACCGCTGGCGCGCGGGTCACATCCACACAAGGGCGCAGAGATGGACCTGGATGCCCGTTTTCTGTGGCTTGAGAGCGAGGGTTTCGAAGCTCTCCTCTCCAATGGCGGGGAGGCGGTCGACTTCGGCCTGGAAGTCCGCCGAGAGTTCGTCGATCTGCGCTTGGATTGACTCCACGGTTTCCTCGGCGCGGGCGATGTCGGCGCGCTCCTTGCCGAGGCGGGTGGCGGCGCGGGCGGCGGTGCCGACGCGGCCGGCGTTGGCGGCGCTGATGGTTTTCCGGCCGCCGAACATGCCGAGCAAGGAGGCGCCAATAGAGATCACAGACTGCGTGGTTTGTGCAGAGGCCTGCTGTTTCTCCTGAGCGACTTTCATTTCCGCGCGGCGCTTGCGGTCCTCGAGGACGCGCAGTTTCGGCTCGTAGCGGGCCTCGAGCTTCGCCACAGCCTGGTCGCGGGCCTCGCGGGCGGCCTGCTGGACGCGGATGCGGAAGTCGCGCTCGCTCTCGCCGGGGCGCGAGACGAGCCCCGTCGTGGGGCTGCGCCACAGCTCGAGACCGCGGTTCTGATAAAGCCACAGGGCGAACGACTTCTGCCACTGGGTGTAGTTCTTCGTTTGCGCGGCGGCGGCGGGCAGGGGAGCGAATTCCGCCCCCTCTTCGGGCGTCTGGCGCAGGTCTTCGAGCCGGAGATCCGACGGCTCGGCATTGGACCAATCGACGGGCACGGGGCCATCGGAGATGGGGCAGGAATACGCGGCCGTTTCGATCAGATCGACGCCGAGCTTGCGGTCGAGATACTGGACCTGCGCGACGCCAAACAGGCGGGGTTCATAGCAAGCGACGCCACTCAGGGGCGCGAAGTATTGCGGGACGCCCGGCGGCAGGACTGGCGGCGCGGCGGCAGCGGCAGTGGGCTTCGCGGTGATGGAGACCGTGGCGGCGGTCATGGGGCGCATCGCGGCGGGTGTTTCCGGCGGCGCGGCGGCTTGGGCAAGGCGGCGCAGCTCGGCCCGCGTCATTGGGCCGCGGAGGTAGCTGAGCGTCCAGCGGGTTTCGAACAGGACGGGCTGGCCGAGGTGGACGCTGTTCATGAGGAAGACCCGATTGCCGAGACCGGCGAGGAGGCTGTCCATTTGCTGGCGGACGAAGCCCGCGCCGGAGGCGGCAGAAGCGCCCTCGAGCCCATCGAGGACGCGCGCCTTGTCGCGCTCGGTTTGCAGCCTGCCGATGAACCATGTGCCGGTGTTGGAGAGGCCCTTGTAGTCGAGATCGACGGGGTTCTGCGTGGCGAGCACGACGCCAAGGCCGAAGGCGCGCGCCTGCTTGAGGAGTGTGAGCAGCGGCTGCTTGGAGGGCGGGTTGGCGACAGGCGGGAAGTAGCCGAAGATCTCGTCCATGTAGAACAGCGCGCGGAGGCTGGAGACGCCGCTCTGGCGGCGCACCCAGGCGAGCAGTTGGTTCAGCAGGAGCGAGACGAAGAACATGCGTTCGGCATCGTTGAGGTGGGCGATGGAGAAGATGCTGATCCGGGGCTTGCCGGCGGGGTTCCACAACAGCGAGTCGATGTCGAGCGGCACGCCCTCGCGCCAGGCTTCGAAGCCTGGGGCGGCGAGGAGGTTGTTGAGGGCCATGGCGAGGCCGAAGCGGTCTTTGGAGGGGTAGAAGGACTCGAGGTCGAGCACGCCGAGGCGCTGGAAGGGCGGCTGCTGCACCTGCTGGATGATCGCACCAAGATCGAGGCTGCGGCCTTCGCGCCAGGCGGCGTCGAGGATAGCGGACATCAGGATGTGCTCGCGGGACTGAAGCGGATCGGCCTGGATGCCGGCGAGCGCCAAGAGGGAGGTGGCGGTGCCGGAGATGCGGTCGCGGAGGGACTCGCGGTCGGACAGCTCCTCGGCGCCGGGCGCATCGAAAGACTTGAGGACGGAGACGGGGATGCCTGCGTCGGAGCCGGGGGTGTAAACGGCGAATTCGCAGGCGGCGCACAGGCGGTGGATGCGCTCCGGGCCCTGATCCCATTGCTCGAGTCCCTTGCGCCATTTTTCGGCCTCGGCGGCGGCGAAGGCGCGCGGGTCGAGGCCCCTCGTGCGGGCGTCGCCGGCGTTGACCCACGGCTCGAACTCTTCGGGGGAGAGGTTCGGGAACGTGAGCAGCAAGTTGGCGAGGTCGCCCTTGGGATCGACGACGATGGCAGGGATGCCATCGATGGCGGCTTCCTCGAGGAGCCCGATGCAGAGTCCGGTCTTGCCGGAGCCGGTCATGCCGACACAGACGGCGTGGGTGGCCAGATCCCTGCTGCGGTAAAGGAACGTTTCGCCACCGGGCTTGAGCCTGCCGAGATAAAAGGCGCCGAGCTTTTCGTAGTCGGGCAGCATGTCAGGCCATTTTAGGCCTTTTGGTCCTGCCCCGGGTCCGGTTCCTTGAGGCGCTTGTGTTCGCGGAGCGCCTTGCGGAGGAGGAACTCGATCTGGCCGTTGAGGGAGCGCAAGTCGTCGCCGGCCCATTTTTTCAGGGCTTCGAGCACTTCCGCGTCGATGCGCAGCAGGAAGGACTTGCGCTCCGCCATTTTGCCACTACTGATAGAGCGTGCCTGTGTTGAGAACCGGCTGCGCGGCTGCCTCGCCGCAGAGCACGACGAGGAGGTTCTGCACCATGGCGGCGCGCTGTTCGCCGTCCAACTGAATGACGTTCTTGTTGGCGAGCATCTCGAGCGCCATCTCCACCATTCCGACAGCTCCCTCGACAATCTTCTGGCGGGCGGCGATGACCGCCGACGCCTGCTGGCGGCGCAACATGGCGGCGGCGATTTCGGGGGCGTACGCGAGATAGCTGATGCGCGCCTCGATTACTTCGACGCCGGCGACCGCGAGCCTTTCCTGAATCTCCTCTTTCAGCCGCGCGGCGACTTCCGCGGTGCTGCCGCGAAGGGAGACTTGGTGGTCCTCATGCGCGTCGTAGGGGTACGCGGTGGCAAGGTTGCGCACGGCGGCTTCGCTCTGCACGTGGACGTAGTTCTCGTAATTGTCGACCTGGAAGATGGCTTCGGCCGTGTCGACGACCTTCCAGACGACAACGGCGGCGATCTCGATGGGGTTGCCGTCGTGATCGTTCACCTTCATCTTCGAGGTTTCAAAGTTGCGGACGCGAAGGGAGACGTGGCGCTTCGCGTAGAACGGGTTCGCGAAGCGCAGCCCCGGCGCCGTCACCGTGCCGACGTACTTGCCGAACAGGGTGAGGACTACGCCCTGGTTGGGCTGCACGGTGAAGAAGCCTCCCAGGCACACCGAGTCCACCAGAAGGACAAGGATCCAGACGGTGATGAGCAGCCCGCGCTGATCGTAAGGGGCGTTCTTCGCCGTCCAGACGAGCATGACCACGGACAGGACCAGGATGGCCAAAACGAGAAGCAGGACGGGGATGCCGTTCCAGGCTTCGATGACGCGCTCTTTCAACATAGATGGATCCTCCGGATCTTCCGCGCGGCACGGTCTGTGGCCGCTATTAATATGATATCACATTGCTATCCGATGTCAAGAGGGGCCTCGGGTGGCCGGCGAAGAGGATAGACGGCACTGTCCACGGGTGGACCTGTGGTGGAGGGTGGGAGTGGTTCGGGGCGGGACAGATGCGTAAGTCCCCTTCGCCTTGGGGGGCGGGGTTTATGGTTGTTGCGGAGAGAGGCCCTGCGCTCGCGTGCAGGGGAATCCACTGGGGGAGGCGGCCGGAGGTTGGGGATGTGAGATCGACCGCTCCCTGACGGTCGCGGCCCGTTCGCCTGGGAAGTGGATCGGAGCGGGATTGTGACCGGAGTCATGGCGGGCGGCACGGGCCCGACATTACACATGGAGTAGTGGAGTCATTCGGAAAGGAGCAGTGTTGTGAAACGCCTTTGGATCGCCTTTGGCGCAGTGATCGTGATTTCGTTCTCGATTCTGGGATGGATCGGGACGCGGATTTATCAGGAGATGCCGCCGATTCCGGAGCGCGTGGTGACGCGGGAGGGGCGGGTGGTGATCGGCGACGGCGAAGTGGGGCAGGGGCAGAACATCTGGCAGACGATGGGCGGGATGGAGGTGGGTTCTGTCTGGGGACACGGCAGCTATGTGGCGCCGGACTGGACGGCGGATTCGCTGCGGCGGGAGCTGGAGTTCGTGCTGAACGAGTGGGCTGAGAAGGAGCACGGCAAGAAATTCGCGGAGCTGGACGCGGAGCAGAAGGGCGCGCTGCAAGGGCGGCTCGAGAAGCTGTTCCGGACGAACACATATGATCCGGCGACGCGGACGATCGTGATCGACGAGGTGCGGGCGCGCGCGTTCGAGGCCAATGTGGCGCACTACCAGAAGCTGTTTGCCGAAGGCGAGCCGGCGTATGCGATTGCGAAGGGCGCCGTGCCGGACGCCGAGCGGGCGCGGAAGCTGGCGGCGTTCTTCTGGTGGACGGCGTGGTCGGCATCGACGAACCGGCCGGGGGATACGATCAGCTACACGCACAACTGGCCGCACGAGCCGCTGGTGGGCAACCGCCCGACGGGCGAGAGCGTGATGTGGACGGGCGTGAGCATTCTAATGCTGCTGGGCGGGATCTGCGCGATGGTGTGGTGGTATGCGTCGCAGCCGAAGGAGGCGCCGGTGGAGCGTCCGGCTGCGGACCCGCTGCTGCCGCTGGCGGCGACGCCCTCGCAGAGAGCGACGCTCAAGTATTTCTGGGTGGTGGCGCTGCTGATCCTGGCGCAGATCCTGCTGGGCGTGGTGACTGCGCACTACGGGGTGGAGGGAGACGGCTTTTACGGGATTCCGCTTTCGAAGTGGCTGCCCTACAGCGTGACGCGGACCTGGCACGTGCAGTTGGGCATCTTCTGGATCGCCACGTCGTGGCTGGCGGCAGGGCTCTACATCGGTCCGCTGGTGAGCGGGCACGAGCCGAAACATCAGAAGCTGGGCGTGAACGTGCTGTTCGCGGCGCTGCTGGTGATCGTTGTCGGATCGCTGGCGGGCGAATGGCTGAGCGTGCACAACCGGCTGACGGATGCGCAGGCGTTCCTGTGGGGGCATCAGGGCTATGAGTATGTGGACCTGGGACGGATGTGGCAGATCCTGCTGCTGGCGGGGCTGTTCATCTGGCTGTTCCTGGTGATCCGCAGCGTGAAGCCCGCGTTTCGCAACGCAGGCGAGCAGAAGCCGCTGCTGACGATCTTCCTGATGAGCGCGGGCGCGATCGGCCTGTTCTACGGCGCGGGGATCATGTGGGGGCAGCATTCGCACCTGTCGATGGTGGAGTACTGGCGCTGGTGGGTGGTGCACCTGTGGGTGGAAGGGTTCTTCGAGGTGTTCGCGACGGCGGTGATCGCGTTCTTCTTCGCGCGGCTGGGGCTGGTGCGGGCGAAGCTGGCGGCGGAGGCGGCGCTGCTTTCGGCGACGATTTATCTGGCGGGCGGCATCATCGGCACCTGCCACCACCTGTACTTCACAGGCACGCCGACGGTGGCGCTGGCGTGGGGATCGGTGTTCAGCGCGCTGGAAGTGGTGCCGCTGACGATGGTGGCGTACGGGGCGCTGGACGACCTGCGGCGCGGGAAGGCGACCGAGTGGGCGCGGCGCTACCGCTGGCCGATTTACTATTTCGTGGCGGTGGCGTTCTGGAACATGCTGGGGGCGGGGCTGTTCGGGTTCATGATCAACCCGCCGATCGCGCTGTACTTCATGCAGGGGCTGAACACGACGCCGGTGCACGGGCATGCGGCGCTGTTCGGCGTGTACGGGATGCTGGGCATCGGGCTGATGCTGGTGTGCCTGCGGGCGATGGGGCAGCGCGAGGAGTGGAACGACCGGGTCATGAAATTCGCCTTCTGGGCGATGAACGGCGGGCTGTTCGCGATGACGGTGTTCAGCCTGTTGCCGGTGGGGCTGCTGCAGACTTGGGCGAGCGTGAGCCAGAGCTACTGGTATGCGCGGAGCATCGAGTTCCTGCAGACGCCGCTGATGCAGGCGCTGAGGTGGATGCGGGCGCCGGGCGACACGCTATTTGCAGTGGGCGCGGTGGCGTTGGTGTGGTTCGTGCTGAAGATCCGCCCGGTGGAGCAGGGCTGAGGGCGCGGGGCGGGCTTGGCGCGCCTGGTAGAAGGCACGCACCCGCCCGCGACAGCGATGGCCGGAACGCGCCGCTGCCGTCTCAGGCGCGGATGCGTTCCGGCTCTGCTTCCTCGCGGAGCATGGTGAATGGCAGCCGGAAGACGTCCCCGTTCCGGTTGGCGAAATAGAGCAAAGAGGGCGACGTTTCCAGCGGGTTGCCATCCGCCCAAAGGGCGTAGAAATCCGGGTGAGCATGGAGCGGGCGGCGAAGATAGGTGTGGTTGAAGCGGCTGCCGCGAGTCAGTTCGCGTGTTTTGCTCCAGGTTTGGCCCGAGTCGCGGCTCACCCATTCCTCAATTTCCCCGCCTGCGGCCCAAGGTTGCGGTCCGGGGCCTGCCGGACCGAGGAAGCGCCACAGGCGGCCCTCGTCCTCAATGTAAACAGAGCCGTGGTCATAGTTGTGGTCGACCGGACAGAGGGTGGAGAAGAGCCATTCCGATCCGGTCCAACTGGCGAGCCTGAGATGGCGGGGGCCGCTTTCGGGGCCGGGTTCGAAGCCGCGGCTGGTGAGATGGACAATCGCGGGGCGGCCGTTGGCATCGAACTGCAGATCCTTGAGGTAGCAGAGCAGGCCGTCGCGGCGGTAGTTGCGGACGAGCGCCGCATGTTCTTCGCTGCGCACAGGCAGTTCCACACGCGCGCCGGAGACAGTGCGCCACGTCGTGCCGCCATCGGCGGTTTCCTTGTAGTAGAGGTTGGTGCGCTGATTCAGGCCGAGCGGCGGAGGGTGGACATTGAATGCCGTGCCGATCCTGTCCTGGTGGCGCCAACTGATCTGGTAATGACCGCGGAGCGCGAATGCGAGTTCGCGCGGCCCGGACCACACACGGCCGTCGCGGCTGGTCAGCTGAAAGAGCGCTCTGCCGGTCTCCGGACCCATGCCGGTGGCGCTGCGGTAGCGCGTGTGGAGAAACAGGAAACCGCGCCCGCGGAGATACCACGGCTGCCCGTAGGAGAAATTGGTCTCCGCAATCCGTTCGAAGCTGTCGATCGACCACGGACGGCGGCTGCGGTGGATGAACGAAGGGCGGCTCTGTCCGTGGGAGTTGGAGAACACCCACAGATGGCCTTCGGAGTCGATGGAGAGAACCGGATTATCGTGGGGGTCCACGGTCTGCTTGTTCAGCAGGATCACCGGACGGGGCGCCGCGTGCCGGCGGTGATCGTAATACGAAACGCAGTGCAGGAGCTGCTGCCGCCCGTTCTGGATGCCGCCGAAGCAGAAAAAGGTCTTGCGCGCCTCGGGCGCGTAGATGGCGATCGGAACGTGCTGCTGCGGGTAGGTGGCGAATCCGCCGCGGTATTTGTAGCGGTACGAGTCATTCGTGGGCTGGTTGAAGTTCCAGATGCCCTGATAGCCGCTGGCGCGCGGCAGAGCGTCCGATCGGGCTTGCGCAGGCAACGAGGAGAGCCCGGCGAGAAATGCCCTGCGGTTCATGTGGATCATCGTAGCAACGGGGTTCCGCGCGGAGCAAAACCGAGGTTCAGCCTTCGCCCTCGCCGGCGGCGGCGCGGGCGGGGGCGAGTTCCTGCCAGCGGCAGGTGTCGAGGAACTCGCACCACTGGCAGAGGTCGCCGAGGGCGGGCGCGACGTCGATGCGGCCCTGGCGGATCTGTTCGATGGCGGTGCGCGTCTTGGTGAGCGCCCCGGCGATCTTCTCCTGCGCTTGCGCGGCGTCCTGCGCTCCTGTGCGTTTGCCTTCGTCCTTGAGCGCGATGAAGAAGATGCCGGCGGGTTGCAGGCCTTCGCTTCGCTCGAGCGCGGCGGCGTAAAGGCCGCCCTGAACGGAGATGCTTTCGCGGGAGCGGATCGACTGCGCGCCGGAGTACTTGAAGTCGTAGACGATGCATGCGCCCGAGGGGGAGACATCGACGCGGTCAGCGCGGCCGCGGATTTCGACGCCGGCTTCGGTGAGCTGGAGATCTTCCTCCAAGCGGAGATGCCATCCTTCCTGAAGCCCCGGGTCTGCCGCGTAAGCGGCGAGGGCGCGCTTCATGGCGGCGCGCTGGAGGATGGCCTGGTGGGTTTCGGGGATGCCGCTGCGGCGCAGTTCGCGGTCCCAGAATTCGTCGACGATGGTGGAGATATCGCAGCGGCGCTTGTGCCATTCGGCGAGGATCTCGTGCGCGAGGGTGCCGAGCCAGGGCGCATCTATCCGGTCTGCGGGGCGCGCGGGCAGAGGCCGGAGCCCGAGCGTTTGGCGGGCGAAGAACTGGAAGGGGCACTGCAGGAACGATTCGATGGCAGTGGCGCGGAGTTTGGAGTGGATCGAGCGCACCTGGTTCAAGACAGGATCCGACTGCAAGGCGGGTTTGGGGGCGCGGCGGGGTTCGCGCGCGGGGCGGATGCGGAGGCGGCGCGCCGGGATGGAGGCGTTCTGGCCCATGCCGGGTTGATCCAGCAGGAAAGAGGGCAGCGTGGGGTCGCCTTTCTCGTTGGCGGCGGGCCAGGAGAGGAAGAGTCTTTCCTTAGCGCGGGTGCGGGCGATTTCGAAGTGGAAGCGCTCTTCCTGCTCGCGTTCGGCGCGCGTGCGGAGGGGGAAGCCTTTCTGGCGGAGGGCGAGGCGGAGGGAATCCGGGAGGAGCGGGTCTGGGCCGGAGCGGCGGGGGAATCCGCCTTCGAGCAAGCCGCAGACAAAGACGACGGGGAGCTCCCACTGGCGGGCTTCCTGCACGTCGAGGATATGGACGACGTCGCGGCGGGCATCACCGGGCCAGAGGCGGGCTTCGGCGAGGGCGTCCTCCACCGCTTCCCAGAACTCCGCGAGCGGGACGAGATCCGGGGGCAAGAGGGGCGCGATGGAGGAGGCAGCGCCGCAGATGGCGTGAAAGGAGGCGGCGTTGAGGCGCAGGCTGCGGAGCTGGTGCGGAGGGAGGGCGCCGCTGGCGGGCGGGGGTTCGAGCAGGGAGGCGAGAGAGGCGAGTTCGTGCGCCCATCCGGCGGGTGCGAGGGTCTTTTCCGGCCATTCGTGGAAGGGTTGAAGCAGATCCACGGCGCCGCCGCGGTGCTTGCGGAGATTTTCGAGCCCCTGAAAGGGGAGCGCCTCGATGGCCTTGATCCACGGCTCGCCGGTGATGCTGCGGCTGGAACGGCAGAGCGGGTGGCGGAGCAGATCGAGGCAGGCTTCGCCGCCCCACCGGCTTTCGACGGCGGCGACGAAGCGGCGGAAGATCGAAGTGACGGGCTCGCTGGCGAGGGAGACGCCGAAGTAGGCGCTGGCGGGGATGCCGGCGCGGTGGAGGGTGCGTTCGAGCAGGGGCAGGTAGGCGGACTCGTTGCGGAGGACGATGCCGATTTCACGCCACGGGCGTCCGGTGCGGTGCTCTTCGAGGATCTGGAGGGCGATCTCCTCGGCTTCGCGTTCGCGCGTGGGGGCGGCGATGCGGAAGACCTTCTCAGGCGCGGGGCGGCGGGGCTGGAGCTTTTGGACGTGCGCGCCGCTCTTTTTGAGTTCATCGACCAAGCCGGCAGCGCCCTCCCATTCCGGCAGGGTGAGGGTGAGCCGTGCTTTGGCGTCGAGGGCTTCGAGGAGGGCGAGTTCTGTCTTTGAGAAGAGCGTGAAGCCGTCGAAGAAGATGTAGTCCGCGCCGGCTCCGTGGTCGCGGACATGGCTGGCGGCGTGGACGAGGAGTTGGGCGCGGAGGCGCAGTCCGTGGCGGGAGAGGGCCTGTTCGACGTCCTCGTACAGCTTGCCGAAAGCGGGGTCGAAATGGTGATCGAGGTTCGAGAGGGACTTCCACCGGAGGGAATCGCAGCCGGAGTTGGCGAGTTCTTCGATGGCGGCGGCGATGGCGGCGGGCAAGCCGGCGGTTCCCTGCGCGGCGCGGAAGAGGTCAGGATGTTTGGGGAGGAGCTGATCGACGAGAAGAGCGAGGGTAGCGGAGTCCGCGGCGGGCGCACCAGGAGCGAGAGAGGATGCGAAGCGGGCGAGAGTGGTAATCGAGGAGGGCTCGACGGGATGGCCTTCGCGGGCGAGCTGGTGCTGGAGGTGTGTGGCCATGGTGGCGGTGGGGACCACCAGGCGGGCGGTGGAGGAGCGGGAAGCGCGGAGGAATTCGTCGAGGACTTGAGTGGTTTTGCCGGCGCCCGGCGGTCCGAGCAGGACTCGCATGGCGACAGCGTACAACGCCGGCCGCAGCGGATTCACCTGGCGGCGAGTTTTTGCATGAGCTGCTGGCTTTGGGAGTTGAGCGTGTTGAGCTGGCGGAGGTCGTCTTCGGCGGCGAGGACGGCGGCCTGGATGCGGGAGAGATCGCCGATGGCGGCGGCGGGGTTGTCGCGCTGGGTATCGAGGCGGACGGCGAGGGCGCGGAGCTGATCGGCGATATCGCGGTAGCGGCGTTGGAGGGAATTGATGGTGTTCTCGCGGCGGCGGTTGAGTTCGGCGAGTTCGGTGATCATGGGGCCGATGGCGCCGGACTTCTGCGCGAGAGCCTGAAGTTCCTCGCGGGTCTTGCGGAGAGAGGATTCGATCTGGGCAAGCCGGTCGTTCTTGGCTTTGATTTCGGCTTCCATGGCCTGGACGACGCGGCGGGTGTGATCGAGATCTTCCTGCAGGGCGGCTTCGGCGGCGGTGAGCCGCCTGTTTTCGGCGGTGACGCGTTCGAGGGAGGCTTCGAGTTCGGCGGCGCGGTTGCGGGCCTCGACGAGGGCGGACTGGGTTTCGGTGAGGCGGGACTGGGCGGCAGCGAGCTCGCGGATGGCGGCGAGGCGGCGGGCGTCTTCGGCGCTGCGGGAGGAGGCGGGAGGCAAAGGGGCGGGGATGCCTTTTTCGGCGAGCTGCTTGCGGAGGGTGTCGTTTTCGAGCAGGAGGGCATCGGCGCGCTCGCGTTCTTTCCGGGCATCGGCGCGGGCGCGGTCGATTTCCTGCTGGAGGGTGGCGCGCACCTGAAGGCGCGTGTGGAGCAGCCAGGCTCCGGCGGCGAGCGAAAGCCCCAGCAGCACGGACAGCGAGACCAAGGCGGGGTTCCGCATACGCTCAATCGTACCCGAAATCGCCGGCCGGGTCTGCCGGAGCGAAGGGGATCAATCCCACTGCCGGGCCTGAGCGACAATGCGGCCGCGGTATTGGAGGTCAGCGCCGGACAACTGGAGGGTGGCGTTCTTTGACACGCCCGGAGGCAGGCGGAGGTCGATGCAGTACATGGAACGGATGCGGGCGAAGGCGGCGGCGACGGCGTCCGGGATTTCGGCGAGGTTGCGGCAGAACCAGGCCTGCCCGCCGGTGGATTCGACGATTTGCTGGAGCCCGGTTTGATAGGCCTCGTTGAGGCGGTCGCGGAGGAAGGCGAGATGGACAGCGAAGACGGGGGCGTCGCTGGGGGCCAGAGCGGAGGCAAGGCGGGCGGATTTTTCACGAACGAGGGCGTCGGGGAAGCGGCGGGAGAGGTCGCGGGTGTCGCTGTAGTTGATGACGGGGTTGGTGAAGTCCTCGCGGTAGTTGCCGATTTCGGAGTCGGTGAGAAAGAGGACGGCGGAGCGGACGCGGGCCTTGTGAATGAGGGCGGAGGCGAGGCGGGCGGCGGGGTCGACGGTTTCGAGAAAGCCGGCGCGGCCCGTGGTGGGAGCGGACTGGATGGCGGCGATGGCGGCGGCGCGGTCAGGGGAGGGGTCGGCGAGGACGCGGAGGCCGTCCTGTGCGGAGAGGACGCCGACCCAGGCGTTGGCGGGGAGCTGTTCGATGGCGGCGGCGGCAGCCTGGCGGGCGGCGTCGATGCGGGTGATGTCGCCGGCGAGGTCGAGCACGAGGATGAGGACGAGGTCATCCTGCGGGCCGAGGAGGCGCTCGATGGGGGCTTGGCGGCCGTCGACGGAGGCCTGGAGTTGATCGACGGAGCCGGAGGCGAGCCATGCGGCGATACGCTTGCGCTTGCCTTGCGGCGAGGGAGCTTTGGGCGCAGCCGCGGCGGCGAGCAGAACAAGATGGAGGCGGCGGGTCATCAGAAGCTGAACCTCAGTCCGAGCTGGACGACGCGGCTGCCGCGCGAGCCGATGATACGGCCGGCGTTGGCATTGGGAGCGGAGGCTGGGCCGATGACGACGTCGGGATCGGTCCAATTGGCGTGGTTCAGCCAGTTGAAGCCGGAGGCGGTGAATTCGAGGGAGCGTTCCTGGTCGATGGGGAAGCGCTTGGCGACGGAGAGGTCGTGGTTCTGGGAGATGGGTCCACGGAGGAAAGGATGGGTCCGGGGGCCTGCGCCCATCTGGAAGTCGGGCGGATGGGAGAATGCCTCCGGGTTGAACCAGAGTTCGGGGGATGGTTTTTCGACGCGCGGGTCGACGCCGGGGACCGGGTTGACGCGTACGGTCTGCAGGACGCCGCCGGTGTTGTTGAACTGGGCGCGGAGAGCGAGGGGCTCGCCGGAGGCGACGGTGGAGATGGCGGAGATGGACCAGTTGCCGGCGAGATAGCCGCGCCAGCCTTGGTAATTGAAGAACGGCTTGCCGGCGCCGAGGGGGAGTTCGTACATGCAGGAGAACGAGAGGCGGTGGGGGTTGTTCCAGGCGGTGAGGGCCCACTCGTTCTTGTAATTGAAGAAGTCCTGGCGGCCGTAGGGACCGGAGTAGTCGTCGAACTGGCGGGAATATTCGTAACCTGCGTTGAGCGAGAGGCCCTGACCGGTACGTTTCTCGGCGCGGAGAGAGAGCGCTTCGCGGCGGTAGCGGCCGCCGGGCCACTGGGAGAAGACGTCGATCTCGTAGAACTGCGGGAAAGGGCGGAGGGAGCGGTTGAAGGCGAGATCGTTGAGCTGCTCGCGGAGATCGAGGAAGTCCGGGTGGACGGCGTTGAGGCGGACGGAGGAGTTGCTGATGAAGGTATCGCGGCCCCAGGAGACGCCGGCGGCGGCTGTGAGGACGATGCCGCCGCGCACCTGGCGTTCAAAGCTTAAACCCACGGACTGGTAGCGGGGGAGGCGGCCGCTGGAATCGAGGACATTGGCATCGGTGTCGTCGGCGGCCTCCGGCGTGAGGTCGGGCACAGGGCGGGGCGGCGGGGGCATGCCGTCGCGGAGGAGGAAGGCGGGTTGGAGGAAGGCGTTGGGGGCGTAGAAATAGGGGTGGCCGTTGAAGCCGCGGGTGCCCCACTGGCCGTTGTAAACCGGGTAGCCCTGATAGCTCATGCCGTAGGAGAGGCGCAGGACGGACTGGCGGTTGCCGCGGGGGTTCCACGCGAGGGAGAAGTTGGGCTGGGGTTTGACGGCAACCGGCTGGAAGGCGCTTCCGAAACCGCCGCGGGCGGCGAAGACGAGGGCGCCCGGGCGGCCGTTTTCCGGGTTGGGCACGCGAAGATCGACGATGCTCTGGCGGTTGTATCGTTCCGTGCGGGGCGCGGAGGCGAGGAAGCTCAGGCCGAAGGAGAGGGTGAGATTGGGGCGGATCTCCCAGACGTCCTGAACGGCGTTGGTCCAGGTCCAGTTGCGGAAGTAAGAGGGCGAGGGGACGAGGGCGATGTCGGCGCTGGAGGGCCCGCCGAGCAGGAAGGAGGCGAAGGCGAGGCCGGTGTTGACAATGCCGGGGAGGCTCGTGTAGCGCCAGGAAAAGATGTAAGCGCCGGAGGGCATGGCGGGGATGAATGTGTTGACCTGGAGGCGGGAGAACTGGCTGACGATGCGGAGGCTGTGGCGTCCGCGCTTGTGGGAGAAGGCTTCGGTGAAGGTGAAGGTATTGCGGGCGGTGCGGGACAGGGGGGTGGTGCGGCCCATGTCGAGATAGTTGGCGAGGTCGAAGCGGGGGAAGGCGCCGGAGGGGACGCCTCGGAGGCCGAGGGATTCGGGCCAGCCGGAGGCTTCGGAAACATTTTCCGAGATATTGGTTTGGGCCTCGAAGGAGGCCGTGTTGACGGTCTGGGGCGAGAGGGTGAGGATGTGTTCGAGGGCGCTGCGGCGGTTGGAGAACTGGTTGTCGGCGGGGGCGGAGTCGGCGGGCCCGGGCATGAGGCGGGCAGGGCCGGCGAGGCCATTGGTGAAAGACCACGAGACGGATAGGCGGTGTTTTTCGAGGAAGCTGTGATCAATGCGTGTGAGCATGCCGTCGGCGGTGTTGGTTTCCGGCGAGACGACGAAGTAGTTGTTGCGGAAGAAAGGGCCGGCGTCGGCATTGGGCAGAGGGTAGTGGCTGAGGGCGGCGACGGCAACGGGGTCGTGTCGAGCGGCAGGGATGCGGTTCGAGGGGAAGGGATCCTTGAGGAATTCCAGATTGTCGAGACTGGCGGGGATGGAGGGATCGTATAAGGGATTGGGGCGAACGGTGGCGGGGTCGTAAATGGGCAGGGGGTTGCCAGAGGGATCGACCGTGAGGCTGAAATCGCCGCGGCGTTCGGGCTCGATGGCGACTGTCCGGAGGTAGCTGCGGGAGATGCGCTCGCGGACACCCTCGTAGTTGAGGGAGAAGAACGTCCTGCGCGCGCCGTCGTAGAGCCTGGGGATCTGGATGGGGCCGCTGAGGCTGAAGCCGAACTGGTTGCGGCGGAGCAGGTTTTTCGTGCCGCCGCGCTGGCGGATTTCGTGGGGGACGGCGTCGAGGATATCGTTGCGGAGGTTGTGGTAGAGGCGGCCGTGGAATGCGGAGCGGGCAGCGCCCGGGGCGCGCGGGGTGCGGCGGGGGCTGTCCGGGCGCAGGCCCATTTCCCGGGTGTACCGGCGGAATTCCTCGGCCGCCTGTTCGAGCGGCGGGCGCTGCGGCGCCTGCGCGCGTGCAAGGGCGGCGGCGAGTATCAGGGCAAGGACCGGGCGGCGCATCCGCTCAGTTTTCAGTGTATCGTCCCGGCGCGCGGGCGACGCAGCGGCGGCGGGTGCGTTACGCTAATCGCAAATGAAGCTGAAGGAACTGGCTGCAAGGCTGGGCTGCGAGCTGCGCGCGGCGCGGCCGGAGGACGGCGAGAAGGAGATCACTGGCGTCGCCGGGATGGAACACGCGGGACCGGACGAGATCACGTTTCTGGCTAACCCGAAGTACGCGCCCAAGGTGAAAGAGACGCGCGCGGGGGCGATCCTCGTGTCGAGGGAGGCGGGCGCGCTGCACATCCCGGCGCTCGAGAGCGAGAACCCGTATCTTGATTTCGCGCGGACGCTGGAGTTCTTCTACCAACCGCCGGCGCCGAAGCCGGGGATTCATCTGACGGCGGTGGTGGCGGAGACGGCGGAGATCGGCGAGGGGGTTTCGATCGGGGCGTACGCAGTGATCGGGGAACGGGCAAAAGTGGGGCGTGGCACGGTGATTCATCCACTGGTGGTGGTGTACGAGGGGGCGGAAATCGGCAAAATTCCCGCACCG
>JBBIIK010000053.1:0-22273 GCA_037446555.1 Acidobacteriota bacterium | reverse complement strand
CATGAACATCGGCCATCCCAGCACCCCGCCCAGCCGCCCCATCGCCGCCGCGCCCATCCCGTAAATGCTGACGCCGATGTACCACAGGAACCCCATCAGCGCCGCGCCCGCCCAGTACCAGCCGCGCGCCTCGGCGCTCGAATAGGCGCTCCACGTGCGGTTCTTTCCCAGCAGATACACCGCATAGCCTGCATTGACGAAGAACCCGCCCGCCAGCGCCAGCGCCCACAGCGCGTTGCCCGCAAAGTCCGCCCTCGCCCCAAGCCGCACGGCTTCCTGCTTCAGCGGCTCTCCAAAGACAAACCCGAAATTCAGCGCCGGCGACAGCACGCCGGAGGCGATGCAAATCAGCAGCCCCGTGAACACGCCGCCGCGCTTCTGCTCGCGCCCCGCCTGCGCGTTCTGCCTCTGCTCCCGCAGCGCGCCCGCCTTCGAACAAACGATGATTCCGGCGATCACCAGCGCCAGCCCGCCCAGCAGGATCTGCCCGCGCCGCGAAAACAATTCCTCCGGATCTTGGATCAGCAGCGGCAGCAGCGACCCCAGGCTCGACGTGATCCCCAGCACGATCGCGAACGTCAGCGCCATCCCCACGCGGTCGATCGCCAGCCCGAACAGCGTCGAGCCCGCACCCCAGCCCACCCCGCACGCCACAATCAAAGCCAGCGTCGCCGGACTCGTCGCCGCCACCGCCTCGCCGAACGACGGCACGGTCAGAAGCGCCAGCAACAGCGGCAGCACCACCAGCCCGCTCACCGAATACACGAGCCACGTGTTCTCCCACTTCCACGCGCTCATCTTCTTCATCGGCAGCGCAAAGCTGCCGTGCAACACGCCCCCGGCGACCACCGTCAGCGCGGCGGCAAGGTTCGTCGTTTCCTGCATGGCTTCAGCACAGGAATATCACACCCGCGGCGCTCACCTCACCAGCGGGTCTTCCACCCACGGCGGCGTCGCTTCCACCAGACGCCCCAGCTCCGGCTCCACCCGCTCCAGCTCCCGCCTCATCTCCCACGCCGCGCGCCGGTAGCTGAAGTGCCCCTTCACGCCAGAGCGCAAACGGATGATGTACTCGGCCTCCGCAAAGTCCATCTGAAACAGGAACCGTCCCCGCGCCGCAAACGGCAGCAGATAATGCGAAGCCCGCTCCGGCAGCCGTGCCGCCGCCGCCCGCGCCGCCTCCAGCGCGGCGTTGTATTCGTTCTCGACTCCCGCTTCGCGCACCGCCTCCGGCGTCTCGAACCCGTGCCGCCACGTCCACGCCTGCCGCGTCTGATGGCAGCGCCGGTGCCGGTGCAGATCCCGGTATGCGCCAATGTCGATCCGCAGATCGAACGCATACGGCGCCGTGCGAAACGCGCGCAGCAACTCGTCCCGCCGCCCGCGCGGACCAAGCGCTGCCTCGATCACCTCCATCTGCCGCGCACGCGGCCACGTACGCACCATCCCATACAGCGCCTCAAACGGCCATTCCTTCACGCCGTAGAGCAGCGTCGCTGCAATGCCCGCCAATGGCTCGTCGATCCGCGTCAGCCGCGCCGCGCCCGGCTCCTCTCCGCTCCACGCGGGCAGGTTCTGCCGCGCCCATTGCGCCACTGCTTCGCTCGCAGCCCGCACATACAGGTCCGCTTCCACATACTTCGCCAGCGTTGGCGCCAGCGGCTCCTGCGGCGCGCCCTCGATCCACTCGACATCCGGCGCCCGCGCACACGCCGCCGCCGCCTCGTCCCCGATCCCGCGCAGTTCGGCGTACTCCGACGCGCGCCAGCGCCGGATCTGCCGCTCGAGCGTCCGGATGCTTGTCACCTGTCCCACTCCCGTCGGCACGCCCAGAAACAGCAGGTACCGCGCCACGTCGAAGGCGCGGGCGGCAATGTTGCGCTCGTACGCTTCTGGCTTCATCGCCTCCGGCCGCGGCAGCTTCCCCTTCAGGTGCTCCACCATGCGCGCGTGCATCCGCTGGTACGCCGCCAGCAGCTCGCGCCCCGCGCTTGCATATATCTCCGCCGCCTCGCCCTCCGCCTCCGGCGGCGTCACAAATCCGCTCCGTGCGAAGTCCTGATAGCGCGACGAGCGCGCCTGCCCGTCCCACAGCGGCTCGTCCTCGATCTCCACCGCCGCCAGTTCGCTCACGCCTTCGAAGCTCAGAGCCAGATGTCCCAGGTCGGCGATCGACGCGTGCCCGTACTGAAAGTAGAAACTGTCAAGAAACTTCGACGAATCATGCGCGCGCACCCACTCCACCGAATCCCGGATCGAGTCCGGCGAACGGCTGTAGCGCGCCAGCGCATACGCGAGTTTTTCGGGCGGCATCGGCCCGGCTGAGATCACTCGGGGCACGGCTGTTATGATAGCGGGCAGTGCGCGTTCCTGTGAACCTGCTCCATCCCGACGCGATCCTGCCGCAGTATGCTCACGGCCCGGAAGAAGACGCCGGCATGGATCTGCACGCTGTCGAAGACGTCCTGCTCGAGCCGGGCGTGCCCGCGCTTGTGCCCACCGGACTCGCCATCGAACTGCCGCCCGGCTACGAAGCGCAAATCCGCCCCCGCAGCGGTCTCGCCCTGCGCCACGCCATTACTTTGCCCAACGCGCCCGCCACCATCGATCCCGGCTACCGCGGCGAGATCCGCGTCATCCTGCTCAACATCGGGCGCGCGCCCTACCACGTCCACAAGGGTGACCGCATCGCGCAGATGGTCATCGCCCGCTACGAAGCAATCGAGTGGGTCGAGGCCGAATTGAGCGAGTCCCGCCGCGGCGGCGGCGGCTTTGGCAGCTCCGGCCGCTGAGCCTCCCGCTTGCGCTCCGTGCGCCGCCGCGATAAACAGGAGCTGATGATCCGAAATCAGGAGGCTCTCATGACGCTCACCCGCCGCGCGTTTCAGTCCGCCCTCTGCGGCCTTCCCTTCGGGGGGCTGCTCCGCGCCGATGAGTTCGAAGCGTTCCGTTCCCTTCCATGCAACGGCCCCGCCCGCCTCGCCCGCGTCTATCTCGCCGGCGCGCCGCATTGGCCCAAGCCCACGCTCGACATCGAAGCCGAGCGCCGCGAGGTCGAATCGCACCTCCTCGAGGCGGCGCGCAAGAACGCCCACTTGGCGGAGCTCTGCGGCGGCGAGCTGCTGCGCAGCGCCGAAGAAGTCAAGGCGTGGCTCGCACGGCAGCAGGCGCTCGACGGCATCCTCCTCGTGCCGCTCACCCAGCCTACTCCCGGTTTCGCCGAACTGATCCAGTCGGCGCCCGCGCCCGTCCTCGTCTTCTCGCGCCCCTACGCCACGCATGCATGGTCCTCCGTTGCCGGGCTGCGCAAAGCCGGCAGCCGCGTCGACGTCATCGCAACATCCAGCTACGGCGATCTCGATCCGTGGTTCCGCATCTTCCGCACCGTCCATCACCTGCGCCACAGCAAGGTTCTCGTGGGCACGGAAAATCCGCCCAGCCGCAGCAAAATTGCCGACGAATATACAGCGGCATTTGGCGCCGATTTCCGCTTCGTGCCTGGCTCCGAAATCAAGAACGCCTTCGCCGCCGCTGACCGTGCGCAGGCGCGGCGCCTCGCCGAAGAATTCACGCGCAATGCCCTGCGCGTCGTCGAGCCGAAGCCCGTGGAGATCGAAAACGGGCTGCGAATGCACGTCGCGCTGAAGCAGATGATGCTCCGCGAAAAGGCAAACGCGTTCACCATCGACTGCTTCGGCACCCTCGCCGCCAACACCCTGCCCGGCTACCCCTGCATCTGCTGGAGCAAACTCAACGACGCCGGCTTGTACGGCGTCTGCGAGGCCGACCTCCACTCCACCGTGACCCAGATGCTGGTCACCTCATACGTCGGCGTGCCCGGCTTTGTCAGCGATCCGGTGTTCGATCTCAGCCGCAACGAGGTGATTCACGCCCACTGCGTCTCGGCCACCAAATTGAAGGGACCGGACGCCCCTGCTTCGCCCTACATCGTCCGCGACCACCTCGAGACCCACGAAGGCGCCGTCATGCAGGTGCTGATGCCCTGCGATGAAACGATCACTGTCGCCCGCTTCGTGGGCCCGAAAAAGATGCTCCTCTCCACCGCCGTCGTCACCGGTTACGGCGACAGCGACCGCGGCTGCCGCAGCCAGATCCGCACGCGCGTCAAGGACGCCGAAAAGTGGCTCGAAAACTACCAGGCCGGCCTGCACCGCGTCATCTTCTACGGCGATCACACCCGCGCCATTGAACGCATGGGCCGCTTGCTCGGCTTCGAGACAGTGATCGAAGCCTGAGGGCTATTCGCTGTAATTCACCCGGAACCTCTCGTTGCGGGCGCGCCCCTCAATTACAATCGAACGCACGCGGCTCCCATCCCGCAGCAGAATGCGCGCCCGCCCGTCCAAAGGCGCGGCGTAGCCGCGGTTGATGCCTTCCACGATGCGCGCCTCAATCGCGTCCGCCGTTACACGCTCCAGCCGTCCTCGCAACTGCAAAGTCTCGGCGCCGAAACGGGAATCGAACCGGATCTGCACCTCGCCGTTGCGCCGGTCCGCATACACGCTCACCCCGCGCAGGTCGTACCCCGAGCCCGAGTCCGGCACGAATGCGCCGCTGCCGCGCCCGCGGTGAGAGAACGTGTCTCCCCATCCCGAGCCCCAGCCGCCGCCCCATCCGGACCCGCCGCCCCAGCCCGAACCTCCTGTGCCAGTCCCCCATCCGGATCCGCCGCCCCAGCCCGTGCCGGGTCCACCGGTCCAACCCGTGCCCCCCCGCCACTCCAGATCAAACGTGTAGCCTTCGCGTCCTCCCTGCGGATCTTCGATCCGCACAATGGCCAGGCCGCGGTTGTTGTTCGGCTCGGCCACCAGTGCCTGCCGCCCTCGCCCGTCGATGCCGCGGAAGCGGAATTCGCCGGGGTTGACAGGGAGCGGCCCCGTGCAATCCAGCCGCCTCCACGACGCCGGCTGCCCGCTCACCGTGCGAATCTCGCCCGTGTCGCCTCGAATGCCCACCTCCGCCACGCCATCCACTTCCACTTCTGCCGTGCACTTGCCCCGGTCTCCGCTGCCGCCCCGGAGGTTGGCCCGAATCGTGGCCGCGGGCGCATTGCCGTATGCCGGTTCGCGGTCCCGCCGCCAGCCCCCCTCGCGGCCTCCGGTGTTCCAGTCTGCGCCCGCGCGCCACTCGATGTCGAACGTGTAGCCCTCGCGCCCGCCTTGCGGGTCTTCGATCCTCACGACCGCCAGCCCTCGGTTGTTGCGGGGATCGACGATCAGCGTCTGCCGCCCTCGCCCGTCCACGCCCTTGAATCGGAAATCAACGAAGCTCGACGGCATCGGCCCGGTGCAATCCAGGCGGCGCCACGTGGCCGGCTGCCCGCTCAGCGTGCGGATGCGGCCCTCGCCGCCCTGAATGCCCACTTCCGCGACGCCATCGACCTCCACTTCTGCAGTGCACTTGCCCTGATCCGCGCTGCCTCCCCCACGGATGTTCATCTGGATCACGGCTTCAGGGCCCTGCCAGCCTTGACCAAACAGAAGCCCGCCGGTCATCAGCAGGAATGCGGCTTTCATTCCAGTCCTCCTCTTGCGCTTCTATGGGCCGGACGCATGTGCCCGCGCCCGCGCCTCTCAGTAAATCGGCTCACTCACCCGGTGCCCGTAGCGGTTGCTCTGCGCGATCCGCACGAAATACGAGTGCACCGCCTCCACTACATCGCGAATCGGGTTCGCATTTCCTGCCGTCAGGCTGCACATCACGGACAGAATGTACGGCCGCCCCTCCAGAAATACGATCCCCGCCTCCGTCCGTACGCCCGGCACCCCGCCGGGCTTCGACGCCGAGACCACCCCGCGCGGCAGCGCCGCACGGAAATCCGCCTGCACCAGCTTCAGGATCTCGATCATCCGCCGCGACGCGTTCCGGCTGATCAGCCTTTCGCGGTAGATGAACTCGAACAGCCGCGCCATCTCCATTGGTGTCGACGTGTTCTCCTCGTTCCGCTTCGCCGCCGCCCCGTCCATCATCACCCGCCGCAGGCGCGTCGCCCGCAGCCCCAGCTGTGCCATCAACTGGTTCACGTTGTCCATCCCCACCAGCGCAATCACCTTGTTTGTCGCCGTGTTGTCCGAGTCGCGGATCATCAGCGTCAGCAGTTCTTCCACTGCCAACGCCACCGGCTGCGTGCCCAGCCGCGCATCCAGCGTCCCGCTGCCTCCCGCCTTGTCTTTCTCCGTCAGCTCCACCTTTTGGTCCAGCGACAGCGCGCCGCTTTCAATCTTTTGGAACGCCGCTGCCAGGACAGGCGCCTTGATCAGGCTCGCCTGCGCCGTCACCAGGTCGCCGTTCAGCGTGAGCGTCCGCCCGCTCGTCAGATCGATCACCGCCACCCCCATCACCCCGTCGAACTTCTGATCGATCTGCCGCAGCTTCTCCATCAGCTTCGACTCCAGCAACCCCGCCGGGTCCTGCCCCAGCAGAGGTAGCGCGAGCAACAATGCAGCAAAAGTCCTCACGGGAGTAGCATATCGTTAGTGAACTATCTGTGGATCGCCGCGGGCGCGGCCCTGGGCGGCGTGCTCCGGTACTTTTTCTCTGGCGTGGCCGCCCGCCTCGCAGGCGAGACCTTCCCGTGGGGGACTCTGTTCGTGAACGTCACCGGCGGCATCGTCATCGGCTTCTTCGTCGCGTTCACCAGCCCTGACGGGCGGCTTCTCGTCCCGGCCCACCTGCGGCTCTTCGTCATGACAGGTCTGTGCGGCGGCTACACCACCTTCTCCACTTTCAGCCTGGAAACCCTCCGGCTCTTGCAGGAGCGCGAGTGGACCTACGCCGGCGCCAACATCGCCGCCAGCTTGCTGCTCTGCCTCGCAGGCGTCTGGGCCGGCTATCAGGCCGCCACGTTTCTGAACGAGAGGCTCTGACTATGGAACTCCCGGAGGACGCGGTCCTTCTGCGCATCTTCCTCGGCGAAAACGACCGCTTCGGCAAGCGCCCGCTCTATGAAGCCATCGTGCTAAAGGCGCGCGAGCTCCACATGGCCGGCGCCACTGTGCTCCGCGGGCCCATGGGATTCGGCAAGAGTTCGCGCCTCCACACCGCCAAACTCGAGCGCCTCAGCGAGGACCTGCCGTTCATCATCGAAATCGTCGACTCCCGGGCGAAAATCGAAACGTTCCTCCCCGTAGTCGACGAAATGATCCGCGACAGCGGCTCCAGCGGGCTGGTGACATGGGAAGGCGTCAAAGTACTCCGCTACGGCCAGGCTTGACCGCCGCGCTCGCGGCGCTCTCCCTCCTCGCCGCCGCCTTCGCGGCGCAGCACGGCCCCGCTCGGCCGGACCAGAAGCACCAGCCCGCTCCTCTGCCCGCGCGCGAAGGGCCTCTCCGCAAGGCCCAGTCCATGCTCCGCGAAGGCAAGACCGAAGAGGCGCGCCGCGAATTGCAGCGCCTCATCCAGGCCGGCAATAACGACGCCATGACCTGGTACCAGCTCGCCCGCTGCTACCTGCTCGACTTCTATTCCGGAACGGATTTTTCGAAGCGCCGCACGGCCCTGAGCCTCGCCATGGAAGCGCTCGGCGCGGCTCTCAAGCGCGATCCCGACCACATCCCCTCGCTGAAGGCGAAGGCCGTGATCCACGCCCGCGCGGAGCTGCTCTACTACGATCCCAACCTCGCCTATGAGCTGGCCGCGCGCGTCGCCCGGCTCGAGCCCAACGCCTACGGCTTCCTCCTCAACCTCTCCGACTGGATGAGCGGCGAAGTCCGCTTCACGCGTGAAACCGGACACCGCGTCCCCCATGACCCCCTCCTCGGGCTCGACCGCTCCGTCGGCCTGCTCGAGCAGGTCATCGACGGCTCCATGCCCTACAGCAACGAGGAGCTCACCTCCCTCGCCACTATGGCCAAGACGCTCGTCCGCAGGGGCAACTTCCGGGAATCGCTTTTGTACTTCCGGCAGGCGCTTGAACGCACGAAGGAGCCGGTGCTGGTCCACGAATTGATGCGCGAAATGGGGGCGGCATATTACCGCATGGGCGATTTCGGCGAAGCCGCGCGCCTCTTCTACCAGGCGCTTCAGGTCAACAACAACAGCGTCGATCAGTGGCTGCTGAAAGTGGCCATGGACCAGATCCCCGGCGAGCCTCCGCCCATTCCAAAGCAGTTCCTCTTCCCGGCGCGCCCGCTCCTGCCGCCCGCCCGGTCGGCACCCCTGCTCGAGTTTGAGGACATCGCGCCGCGCCTCGGCATCGACCGCTACGACGGCAACGGCACCGCCGCATGGGCGGACTTCGATGGCGACGGCGATCTCGACCTGCTCGAGAGCGGCAGCGGCGAATTCATCCGCCTCTACCGCAATACCGGCGGCAGCTTCGCCGACGCCACCCGAGAGGCCGCCCTCGAGGCCGTCCCCTCCGGTTACAGCCTGAACCTCGTCGACTCCGACAACGACGGGCGTCCCGACCTCTACATCTCTTTGAACGGCTGGAGCGGCCCCATGAAAAACCGCCTCTTCCGGAACCTCGGAGGCCGGTTCGAGGACGTCACCGAAAAGTCGGGCGCGGGCGACCCGGGCAACGGCTTCGTCTCCCTCTGGGCCGACTTCGACAACGACGGCTGGCTCGACCTCGCCATTGCCAACGGCGTCCTCAAGGACGGAAGCGTCCCCCAGATCTACCGCAACAACGGCGACGGCACGTTCACCAATATGACCCGCCTGGCGGGCATCGTTGAGCCGCCCGAATACGGCGCCATTGGCATCGCCCTCGGCGACTACGACCGCGATGGGCTTGTCGATATCCTTATCAACGGCCTCGATCCCGCCCCCAATCGCCTCTACAAGAACCTCGGCGGCTGGAAGTTCCGCGATGTAGCGCGCGAAGCGGGCCTCGTCCAGCCGCCCCACAACGGCTTCGTCTGCTTCCTGTTCGACTACAACAACGACGGCTGGCCCGACGCGCTCACCACCAGCCTCGCCGCCTGGGAATCCGTCACCGCCGCCTTGCGCCTCGACTATGTCGTCCCCAAGACGCGCGTCCATCCCGACTCGAGCCGCCTGTTCCGCAACAACGGCAATGGCACGTTCACGGATGTGACGTTCGAGGCGGGGCTGCGCTTCCCCGTCGGCGTCATGGGCGCGGGCGTCGAAGACCTGGACAACGATGGCTTCCCGGATCTCTGCCTCGGCGTCGGCGATCCACAAATGTCCCGCCTCGAACCCAACCGGTTCTTCCGTAACAACGGCAATGGAACGTTTAGCGACTTGACAGATTTTGTGAAATTCCAGCGGCCCGGAAACAAGGGCCACGGCGTGGCTTTTATCGACTGGGAAGAGGACGGCGACCTCGATATTTACGCCCAGCTCGGCGGACATTATCCGGGAGATTTCGCACGAAATGCCTTTTACCGTAACCTCAAGGCCAACCGCAACGGCTGGCTTCCGGTGGATCTGAAGGCCACGGGCTCGAACCGCGACGCCGTCGGCGTGCAGCTGACCCTGCGCTCGGGCGACCTCCTCGTGTACCGCGAGGTGAAAGGCGGCGAAGGCTTCGGCGCCACCAGCCAAAAACGGCAGCACTTCGGCATCGGGCCCAGGAAGGCCATTGATTCGCTCGAGATCCGCTGGCCCTCGGGAACCGTGCAAAAGATTGAAGCGCTGGACGCCGGCCAGATCATCGAAGTGGAGGAAGGCCGGGCTTGGCGGCGCGTGAAATGAACCGGGCGCCCCGCGTGCGGCACAATAGTCCAGAGATGACTTCCCGGCAAGCTTGGTCGGCGCTCGGGTGCGTGGCCTTCGCCGCTGCTGCCCTGTTGCTTGCTCCTGCTGGCGCGCAGGACGCCGCCCCGGAGCCGTTTGAAGAGCTGCGCGGCGTCGTCCCCTTCGTCCTCCGCAACGCCGCTACGCCAGAAAAGCACCAGATCGAAACCATGCCCGGCGGTGTCGCCGTCTTCGACTACGACAACGACGGCTTTCTCGACATCTACTTTCTCAACGGCGCCCCGCAGCCCTCCCTCGTCAAGTCCGGTCCCGAATGGTGGAACCGCCTCTACCACAACCTCGGCAATTGGAAATTCGAGGACGTGACCGAAAAAGCCGGGCTCGCCGGCGAGGGTTACGCCATGGGCGTGGCTGCCGGCGACTACGACAACGACGGCTGGACCGACCTGCTCGTCACCAGCGTCCACTTCAGCCGCCTCTATCGCAACCGCGGCGACGGCACGTTCGAGGACGTCACCCGGAAGGCTGGGATCCCCGCCACCCATTGGCCCATTTCCGCCGGCTGGTTCGACATGGACAACGACGGCGACCTCGACCTGTTCATCGTGAATTACTGCGTCTGGGATCCTGAGACGGAACCTTTCTGCGGCGACAAGCGGGCCGGATACCGTACCTATTGCCACCCGAAATACTATGAAGGGTTGGCAAATACACTACTGAAAAACAATGGTGACGGAACGTTTATGGACATCTCTAAAACTGCCGGAATTGCACAGAAAATCGGCAAGGGAATGTCCATCGTCTTCGCCGATTACAACAACGACGGGCTCATGGACGTCCTTGTCACCAACGACACCGTGCCCAATTTCCTGTTCCGCAACGAAGGCCACGGGCGCTTCACCGAAGCCGGCTTCGCCGCCGGCATCGCCATCGCCGACGACGGGAAAATCCTCTCCACCATGGGCGCCGAATTCCGCGACCTCGACAACGACGGCTGGCCCGATATCTTCGTCACCGCCCTCGCCAACGAAACCTTCCCCCTCTTTCGCAACCTTGGCAACGGCGTCTTCCAGGACGTCACCTACCGCAGCCGCATCGGCGCCGCCTCGCTTCCCCACAGCGGCTGGAGCCTCGGCGTCCGCGACTTCGACCTCGACGGCTGGAAAGACATCTTCACTGCCAACGGCGACGTGCAGGACAATACCGAGCTGTTCTCCAGCCGCGCCTCAAAGCAGAGAAACCAGCTATTTCTCAACCAGGCCGGAAAGACTTTCTCGAGCACCCTGTTCGGCACCCCCGCCCAGCACCGGGGCGTGGCGCTCGGCGACCTTGACGGCGACGGGCGCGCCGATGCCGTCGTCAGCGTCCTGAACGAGCCGGCCAAACTCTACCGCAACCGCCTCGGCGCCGGGCGCAATTGGATCGCGCTCGAACTCAAAGGCACGAAGAGCAACCGCGACGCCATTGGCGCGAAAGTCCGTGTCTCCGCCGGCGGACTCGTCCAGTACAACCACGTCTCGACGTCCACGGGGTATCAGTGCTCGAGCGAAAAGACGCTGCGCTTCGGCACCGGCGCCGCCGCGCAGGCCGACGAAATCGAGATCCTATGGCCCTCCGGCAGGAAGCAGACCCTCCGCGCCATCCCAGCCGGGCGCACGGTCACTGTGACGGAGGAGTAAGGCGTGCGCGGATCTTGGAGCGCAAAACGAACGCCTCCTCGTAGTCCGGCTTCAGCTCCAGAGCCCGTTCCACCACGCGCAGCGCCTCCACCAAACGGTCGCACTGCGAAAGCGCAAAGGCCAGTTCAAACCGGGCCTCGGCGGTCTCCGGCTCCTGCGCTGCCTCCGCCACGGGCACGGCCTCCGCGGCGCGCCCCTGCCGCGTCAGGAACCGCGCATACGCCAGCCGTGCCGCCTGCCTCGCGCCGTCGTTGCGCCCCACCGCCTGCCGGAGCCACCGCTCCGCTTCTTGCGGCTGGATCAACGCCTCATAGCATTGCCCTAGCGCCGCCTCCACGCGACCCTTCACCGCATCATGCTTCAGCGCCTGCTTCAGAGGCTCGATCGCCTTCTCGTACAGGTCCGCCGCATAGTAGGCGCGCCCAAGGTAATAGCACACATCCGCCAGTTGCGGCGCCAGCTCGCACGCCCGCCGGAACGGCTCGATCGACCCGTGGTAGTCCTCGATCCTCGCATGCGCCACGCCCAGCGCCTTCCAGTACTGCGCGTTCTCCGGCGCAAGCCGCGCCGCCTCCGCGAAGTGCGGGATCGCCTCCGCCGCGCGGTTCTGCTCGAACAGCTCCACACCCCGCCGGTACGCCGTCTGCGCCTCCGGCGGCGCCAGCAGCAATGCCGCGATCACAATCGTCATCCGCAACTCGAGTGTAGCGCCCGCGCCGCCTCGCCGCAGCCGCGTCCGGGGCGGCTAGAATCTAGGGCGTGCTGCGAAGGGATTTCCTGCTCTCCACTCTTGGCGCTTCCGCCGTCAAAGGCGCCGCCGCGCCGCCGAACATCCTGTTCATCATGTCGGACGCCCACGCCGCCCACGCCATCTCCGCGTACGGCAGCCGCATCAACCGCACTCCCAACATCGACCGCATCGCCCGGGGCGGGGCGCGCTTCGAGAACTGCTTCTGCACGAACTCCATCTGCACGCCTTCGCGAGCCACCATCCTCACCGGTCAATACAGCCACCTCAACGGCGTCAGAACGCTGCTCGATCCGCTCGATCCCGCGCGCCCCAACGTCGCCAAAGAGCTTCAGGCGGCGGGCTACGCAACGGCCATCATCGGCAAGTGGCACCTGCACAAGGATCCCTCCGGCTTCGACTACTGGAACATCCTCCCCGGACAGGGCGCCTATCACGACCCGGAGTTCATCGAGATGGGCGCTCGCCGGAAACACTCCGGCTACTGCACCGATCTCATCGGCGATTCCACCGTGGACTGGATCAGGCGCCGTCCCCGTGGCAAGCCGTTTTTCCTGATGTCCCACCACAAGGCGCCGCACCGCAACTGGCAGCCGTCGGCCAAGTACGCGCGCTTGTTCGACGGGGAGACGATCCCGGAGCCCGAGAACCTGCTGGATGACTATGCCGGGCGCGCCTCGGCCGCACGCCGTGCGAAGATGCGCGTCGGCGAGCACATGATGCGCTCCGACCTGAAGACGGACTTCCCGCCGGAGCTGCACGGCAACGCTCTGCGCCGCTGGGCCTACCAGCTCTACATCAAGGACTATCTGCGCTGCGTGCAGAGCGTGGACGACAACGTCGGCCGTGTCCTCGATTGCCTCCGCGAGGAGGGCATCGAGCAGGACACGGTGGTGATCTACACCTCCGACCAGGGCTTCTTCCTCGGCGATCACGGCTGGTACGACAAGCGCTTCATGTACGAGGAATCGCTGCGGATGCCCTTCCTGATGCGGTACCCGCGGGAGATCCGTCCCGGCACGGTGAACCGCGACATCGTGTTGAACCTCGATTTCGCCCCGCTGTTCCTGGACTACGCCGGCCTCCGGACACCCTCATGGATGCAGGGGCGCAGCTTCCGCCCCAACGCCGGCGGGCGCACGCCTCGCGATTGGCGGCGCTCGATGTATTACCGCTATTGGATGCACCTCGACGGCGACCACGAGGTGACGGCCCACTACGGCGTGCGCACGCTCACCCACAAGCTGGTCTATTACTACCGCAAGCCGCTCCACGCCTCCGGCAGCCGCAAGGAAGAGACGCCGCCCGAGTGGGAGTTGTTCGATCTGCGCAGGGACCCGCGCGAAATGAGCAACGCCGCCGGCGACCCCGCTTCCGCCAGGACGCTCGCGTCGCTCAAGAAAGAGCTCGCCCGGCTCCAGCAACTTTACGGTGACAAGCCCGCCTCATGAGAAGTGATGCCGCGCCGCGTGGCATAGTAGACGGCGAACGATCCCAGCCAGTGCCCGCCTTCATAGTGCTCCGCCCGGATCGCTGCAAATCCTGCTTCGGCGAGCCTCGCCGCCAGAGCCTCCAGCCGCTTCCTCCGCGCATTGCCGGCAGGCAGCGCCGACGCGATCCCGTCCACCATCCACGCCCGTGAGAAATTCAGCCCCGCCAGGTGGTACAGCTTGCCATCGGTGACATCGGTCACTTCCGTTGGCGACAAGTCGATCCGCGGCAAAAAGCGATGCAACCACGCAGCGAACTCCAGCGCCGGCAACACGCGCCGCACGGCATCCGCCTCCGCCAGGCACGGCGACAGAAAATCCTCCCCTGAAGGTTCGTAGGCGAGCGGGCAGGCGGTGTCCTTCAGGTAGTAATCCCGGATGCGCGATACGAGCACGGCCTCGAAATCCGCGCGCCGCGCCGTGCGCGCGGAATCGAGCGCCAGCCCGAGTGCAAACGCAGTGTTCGAATGCTCGCCCGTGCGCACAGGGCGCGGCAGCTTCGGCAGCCACGCCTGCAGCCGCGCTACCGCCGCGTCTTCCAGAGGCTGCAGCGCCGCCGACCACCTTCGTGCATCCACATCGTCCCATTCGCGCAATTCCGCCGCCAGTTGCAGCAGCCACGCCAGCCCGTACGGACGCTCGAAGGTCTGCCGTCCCGCTCCTTGCAGATAGCGCTCCTCGGCTGCCAGGCTCTCCGCCGTGAGGCTGCGCGCTAGCGCCCGCTTCGCCTCCGCCGCAAACGGCTCATATGGATACAGGCGCGCCAGCCGAGCCAGCAGCCAGTGCCCGTGCACGGAGGAGTGCCAGTCGTAGCAGCCGTAAAACGCGGGTGTCAGCTCGCGCGGCGGCCGCGCATCGGCGTCCGAATTCAGCACGTGCGCGATCTTGTTCGGATACTCGCGATGCACGCAGTCCAGCGCCAGCCGCGCCATGCGCGCTGCCAGCCCCGCATCCATCGGCGCCCCGGCAGCCCCGTCCGCCCCGCCCGCCAGAAACACCATCATCGCCAGCATCTGTCTCATCCTCGTCCCAGTATGCCCGAAGGGGACAGCCTGACACGGGCAGTTGGCGGATTCTGCAAGGGGGACGGAGCTCTCTGCTCCCTTCAATGTTCTCGCTCAAGCCACTAGTGAACCTGCTGTCCCACAGCGTGTTTCGCCTGATGGGGACAGCCTGATCCGGGCATTTCGCGAATTCTGCCAAGGGGACGGAGCGCTCCGTCCATTTGGCGATTCTCGCCCCACCACTGCCGTCGAGGCCGGTGGCCGCCTCGTGCCCTTCCCGCCGCGTCGCCGCTCCCGGTCGCACGAGAATCCGCGAAGTCCCGTTCCGGCGCCGGCACTCCCGAAGACCGCGCCAGAGGCACCCACGCATGGTTCCGCAGGGGCGAAGACATGCTCTCCACCGCAGATGTCCGAACCGCGGACGCAGAGGATTCAAAGCAGGACGGCGGTCAGGATCCCCGCCACGGCTGTCCAAGTCCGCCGAACGTGGAAAATGGCCCCAGATTGCCGTTCCCTTTGTGTCACCGTTCATGACAGCAGCTTGTTCCGGCCCCCCTGGGACCCGCTGCCCGGCCTCGCCCCGGAGCACCCGTCACCTTTTATCACCAGCCGCTTTCTTGATTGGATCCACGGACGGCGAAACCAAAACAGGGTGCTTTTGTTTCAGGCCCCGCTAGGAAAACAAAACGGGCGCCGCAGCCCCAAAGGCCCGGCGCCCGCATGGGGGGGCGCAGCCGTTCAAACCTCGATCATCGGCCGCGACGGCTCCGGCCAGTCCACGTGGAAAAACTTGCCCCGCGGACGGTCCGTACGCTCGAACGTATGTGCGCCGAAGAAATCCCTCTGCCCTTGCAGCAGGTTCGCCGGCAGCCGTTCGGAGCGGTAGCCGTCGTAGTACGCCAGCGCGGAGGAAAACGCCGGAATCGGCACGCCCCGCAGCGCGGACTCGGCCACCACGCGCCGCCAGTTCGCCTGGCAGCGGTCGATCTCGCTCTTGAAATACGGGTCCAGCAGAAGGTTCGGCAGCTGTGCGTCGCGGTCGAACGCTTCCTTGATCTTCTGGAGGAACCGCGCCCGGATGATGCAGCCTCCGCGCCAGATCATCGCAATCTCGCCGAACTTCAGCGTCCAGTTGTACTCCTTCCCCGCCTCCCTCATCAGCTGGAATCCCTGCGCGTAGGAGCAGATCTTCGAACAATACAGCGCGTCATGCACGGCCTGTAAAAACTGCTTCCGGTCGCCGTCGAACTTCGCCGCCGCAGGTCCTTGCAGCACCTTTGACGCGTTCACGCGCTCCTCTTTGATTGCCGACATGAACCTCGCAAACACGCTTTCCGCAATCGTGTTCGCAGGCACGCCCATGTCCAGCGCGTTCACCGACGTCCACTTGCCCGTGCCCTTCTGGCCAGCCGTGTCCAGAATCGAATCCACCAGATACCCGCCCCTGTACGGGTCCTTCTGCTGCAGGATGTCCGCCGTGATTTCGATCAGGAAGCTGTCCAGCACTCCCCGGTTCCACTCGGCGAACACCTCGCTGCACTCCGGCGCCGTCATCCCCAGCACGTGAGTCATAATCCAGTACGATTCGCAGATCAGCTGCATGTCGCCGTACTCGATCCCGTTGTGGCACATCTTCACGTAGTGCCCGGCGCCGTTCGGCCCGATCCATGTGCAGCACGGCACGCCGCCCTGAACAGGTTGCCCCGGCTTCGCCCCGGTCAGCGGCTTGCCCGTCGCCGCATCCACCTTCGCCGCGATCGCCGTCCAGACCGGCTCGATCTCCTTGTACGCCTCGTACTCGCCGCCCGGCATCAGCGACGGACCGAACCGCGCCCCTTCCTCGCCGCCGCTCACCCCGGAGCCGATAAAGCGGATGCCCTTCGCCTTAAGGTCCCGCTCCCGCCGGATGGTGTCGTTCCAGTTGGAATTGCCGCCGTCGATGAGGATGTCGCCCGGCTCCATCAGCGGCGCCATCTGGTCGATCACTGCGTCGGTGGGCGCGCCCGCCTTCACCATGATGATGATCTTCCTCGGCCGCTTCAGGCTGGCGACGAAATCCGTCAGGTCCGCGAAACCCGCCAGCCCGCCGGGCGTGGACGGATTCCCGGCCACGAACTTCTCCATCGTGGCCGTCGTGCGGTTGTGGACGGAAACGCGGAAGCCGTGGTCGGCGATGTTCAACGCGAGATTCTGGCCCATCACGGCCAGCCCCGTGAGACCGATGTCGGAGAGTTGTTCTGGCATATCGATTACTGACCCTCGGTAAGATTGCGGTTGCGGTCACGGGCCCGCCTCGCGCGAGCCGGGCCCGGAAACAAATCTATCTCTGGATTCGCGCCGAGCCGCCCCGCGCGAACGCCCTCACATGCTCCACCGTCGCCATCGTCGTGTCGCCGGGGAACGTCGTCAGCAGCGCCCCGTGCGCCCACCCCAGCTTCACCGCCTCCAGCGGCTCCTCTCCCGTCAGCAACCCGTAGAACAGGCCCGACGCGAAACCGTCCCCGCCCCCCACGCGGTCATAGATCGGAAGCTCCGCCGTCGGCGCCTGGTACGTCTCGCCGTTGATCCACGCCACCGCGCTCCAGCTGTGATGGTTCGTCGAATGCACCTCGCGCAGTGTCGTCGCCACGATCTTCACGTTCGGATACTTCTTCACCACGTCCCCGATCATCGCCACAAACACAGACGGGTCCAGCTTCGATTTCGCCGTCACCTCCGGCCCCGGGATCCCCAGCCCCAGTTGCAAATCCTCTTCGTTGCCCACCAGCACATCCACGTGCCGCACAATCCGGTCGATCACAGAAACCGCCTTCTCCTGCCCGCCCCAGATGCCCCACAGCTTCGCCCGGTAGTTCAGGTCGAACGACGTCACCGCCCCGGCTGCCTTGGCTGCCTGCATCGCCTCGATGATCACCTCGCCCGTCGTCTCCGACAGCGACGCGAAAATCCCCCCGCTGTGAAACCACCGCACGCCCTCGGCGAAAAACGCCTTCCAGTCGAAATCGCCCGGCTTCAGCAGCGCCGCCGCCTCGTTCGAGCGGTTGTAGAACACCACCGGCGGCCGCACCCCGAATCCACGGTCCGAATACACCGTCGCCATGTTCGGCCCGTTCACGCCGTTGTGCTTGAAGCGCTTGTAAAACGGCTTCACCCCCATCGCCCGCACCCGCTCCGCGATCAGGTCGCCGATCGGATAGTCCACCATCGCCGTCGCGATCCCCGGCTTCAGCCCGAAACAGTCGGCCAGATTCGCCGCGCAATTGTACTCGCCGCCGGAAACGTGGATCTTGCACTCCGTCGCTTTGCGGAAGGGAATGATGCCCGGGTCAAGCCGGTGCACCAGCGCTCCAAGGCTCAGAAAATCGAGCGCGCCCGAAGCAGGAATCTGCAACCCGTATTTCATCTGCGTTCTCCGTCTGCCTGATCGTGTCGTGGCGGCTGTCTCTCCAGCCGGACCCGGCCGCGCCGCCGCTGCCGGCCGCGGCGCAAGCCGCTTCCACTATATCAAACTGGCATGTCAGAAATCAGCCAGATTCGGACACACGGGTGGCTAAATTCTCTCTTCTTACCCCGACGCGCTCCGCCGCAGCAGCCGCGCGATCGGATTCGACGCCAGCCGCTTCCGCCCCGCCTCTCCAAACCGCGCCTTCGCCCGCGACTTCAGCAGCCGGAACTGCGTCTCCGTCAAACCCATCTCCTCGCAGATCTGCTCCGGCGTCTGTTCGTACAAATAAAACCGCGTCAGGATCTCGCGGTCCCTCGGCGATATGCTCCGCAGCACCTCCAGCATCAATTGGATCCGCTGCGCCCGCAGCAGCCGCTCCTCGGGATCGTGCCGGTGGTCCGCCACCCTTCCCCCGTAATCCAGCTCCGCCTGCTCCCGCCTCGTCTGCACCGTCTCCTCGATGTACGCCGCAATCTGCCGCCGGACGATCGTTCGCACGAATCCCATCAGCCTCTCCGGCTCCCTCAGCCCCCCGTTCTGGATCGACCGCACCACCATCAGAAACGTGTCATGCACGCGGTCGTCCAGGTCCTGCACTCCCAGGTGACGGCACAGAAAATACCGGATGCCCCGCCCGAACAACCGGTATAGCTCCTCAACCGCCCCGCTGTCGCAAGAACGGATCCCCTCTACCAGCGGCGTCCATCTCGAACTGCCCGGCTGCGGCGAATGCGCTCCTCCGCCGCGCGGCGGATTGTCGGAACTCCCTGAGCGGCGCACATTGGGCTTCAGCGACATGTCTGTTCAGTCCTTCCCGAGATGGATATATGCGGCCCAGTAGCGGGGTTTCGCGCGCCAGCTTCCACTGCCGGTCATCTCCGACTGCGCCGCATGGAGCGCCGCCGCCGGCCGCTGCCCCCCAAGCAGAGCCCTGTAATAGGCCTCGAAAAATGTGCCGTCATCGTCAACCGGCCACAGGCTCGCCACCACCGAACTCGCCCCCGCCGCCAGCCATGCCGTCGCGTGGCTCGACAACCCTGCGCCCCTCTGCGCCACCCCGCCGCCCGTCGAACAGCCGTTCAGCACAACCCGCGCCCCATCCAGTCGGAGACGGTGAAGTTCGCTTGTCCCCAGCCCCGCCCGCCTTCCGCTCCGCTGCAGCGAAAGCGCCAGGAACGGCTCTCCAGCAGGGAACCGGATCAGCTCCGGCGCCGCCTGCGCGACGTCAAACCGCATCGGGTATGCCCGTGGCTCAGGCGCAGGCTGCACGTGCGTGGCGAAATGCAGGTCCGTCGCCCCCTCTGCCGTCGCCTCCACAACCGCCTGCTCGGTGGCGTCGAATCCCTCCAGCTCCTTCACCGCCAGCCCCCGCCGGTTCCACAATGCGCTGATCGCCGCCACTTCTCTCCCGCTGCCCGGCAGGGAAGGGAACTCTGCCTCCGCCGGCGCCCGCATCCTTCCTCGGGCGCCGCCCGCCACATCTCTGAAGCGTGGATCTGCGCTGTTGTGCACCAGTCCGCCCACTGCAGCCAGCCTCCGGGGCGCCTCCTGCCTGTCGCTTTCCAGTAACCACAGCGCCGATGGCACAAACGTCAGAGCTCGCAGTTCCCCCAGGTGCCGCCGCTCTTTCTCCGGTGCGCGCAGCGCCGCCAGCGGAGCTGTCAGCGGCTCTTCGTCGGCGGAAATCAGCCAGTGCGTCCTGCGCCTCGCCTCGTCCGGCGCTTTCCCGAACGTCTCCTCATACAGCCCCGCCGCCAGCTCGCCCCCGTCGCCTCCCTCCTCGATCAATTTCCGAAATGCCCGGAAATCCCTCACCAGAGCCTCCCGCTTCGGCAGCTCCGCCATCGCAAATCCTTGCCGCGTCACTGCCCAAAGAAGCGAACGCTCGCGGCCCAGCCAGAAACAGAACAGCGCCTGCCTCGCATTCAGCCTCCCTTGCACCAGGCGCAACAGCCTCGGCGATTCCGGCGCCCCCGCCAGATCTAGGCTGTCTTGCTCCTCCTCGTCCCCGCCCTTGCCATGATGCGCCGTCGGCACTACCATCACCTCGCCACCCGCACCGCCCGCCCGGCTCCGCAACCGCTCCGTCCGCCGCCTCTGCCGCAGCACGCCCAGAGCCCGGCTTTGTTCCACCACTGCCCAGGCTTCTGCGCTACCCTGCGCCGTCCTCTGCCCCGCCAGAGCCGCCCAGGCATAGAGATCCGCCAGCTCTGCCATCGCCACGTCGCTGGCCAGTTCCACCTGCGGGTCCGGCAGCACCGCCTGCCGCCATTCCGCCAATCTCGGCCAATTCCTCCGGCACGCGGCCAGCGCTGCCCTCGCGCCACGCGTCGCCGACTCCGCCTTCGCCTCGAAAGCCGCCAGCCGCAGCTCGCTCACCGGATTCCGGCGGCCCGCCCGCGTCCCCCGCAACTTGCGAATCCACCCAAGCGCCTCTTCCGCACGCCCCTGCTCGAGCCTCAGCCTCCCTGCCAGCATCCACAGCGAGTCCGGATCCGTCAGCCGGTGCAGCGTCACCACGCGGAAAGAGTTCGCCACTGCCGCTTCAGCTTCGTCTGCCCGTCCCGCATCCAGATAGAAATCTGCCAGCTCATCCCACAAATGGCGCTGCACCTGCCAGTCTTTCAGCCTCTCGGCCTCGTTCATGGCTTCGCGCCAAAGCGTCAGGAATCGATCCGCGCCGACGTCCGGCCGCCCGCGCGCCATCCGCACCCTCTGCGCCAGCAGCGCCGAGCGAAACCGGCTCTCTGCGGGCATGATCTGGAGCGCCCGCTTCAGCGCCTCTTCCGCGGCAGGCATCGCCATTAGCATCCCGTACAGCGTAGCCACGTTCGACCACACGCTCGCCTCGGTCTCTGCTCGGCCTGACCGCTGCGACAGAGCGCCAGCTTCCCGAAAGACTTCCAGCGCGCCAGCAAAATCCTGTTGGTACAGCCGCGCTACGCCCAGATTGTTGAGAATCTTTGCCAGCCGCCTCTCGTCGCCCTCTCGCCGGGCCTCGGCCGCTGCGCAAAGCGACAGCTTCTCCGCTTCCGCGTAGCGGCTCGACGACAGCTCCCGCGCGGCTTCCCGCGCCAGCTCTGCGCCGGTTTTCGCCATCGGGCATGGCGGTGCGGCCGGCGGTGCCATCGCCGGCGGCATTAGCAGGAGTGGAAGGAACCCGAGACCGATGACCATCCCGATTTTCCGAGGCCGACTCGTGGGATCAGCGCCAAAACTGCCAGGAGCGCCCGGGGGAGTACTAGAACTTCTAGTACTCCCCTTCAGGGAATATATCAGAAACCCTCAGGGGGTCGCCAGACCTTCGTCCGGTTTTTTTCTGACTAGGCTCACTCACTCCCTCCTACGGAGTAGTCCCGTCTCGGGAGAACTACTCTCAGCAGAAATCGGGGGGAAGAATGATCACGATCGGGGAACCGTCCATGTCGCCTCCTTTCTCGGCCGGCCTTCCTGCGCCGGCCTGAGGCGACGCTACTGAGGCGCCTTGCATGCTCCCCGCTCCGCTTCATACTCGGTTGAAAATCAGTCGCTTATTTTTCCTCTTGTCCTGTGGCGCCGCATTTGACAGTCCGCAGTCCCCTTTGGTTCCCCTCCCGCTGCCACTCTCCCAGTCACCCTCGCGCAAAATCTGCATCAGTAAGATGAAACGCTATGCAACCAGGGCCGGCCTCTATGGACCCGATCCTCGTCGTCGACGACGACCCGGGTTTCCGCCAGCTCCTCGCTGCCATCCTTGAGGGCGAAGGCTACCCCGTCGAGACCGCCTCCCGGCTTTCCGAGGCTCGCGCCGCCGGCGCCCGCCGCCGCTTCTCCCTCGTCATTTCCGATCTCAAGATGCCCGACGGCGACGGCCTCGAAGTCCAGCAGTTCTTCCACGAACGCTGGCCTGCCACGCCCTTCGTCCTCATCACAGCCTTCGGCACCGTCGCCACTGCCGTCGAAGCCATGAAGCGAGGCGCCCGCGACTACCTCGAGAAACCCCTCCGCAGCCCAGAAGAACTCCGCCGCCTCGTCCGCCGCGCCCTCGCCCTCTCCTCCGAACCCGCCGAACCCGCCCCGCAGGAACCCGCCCGCGAACCCACACCCGGTCTCTGCGGCTCCATGGTCGCCCGCGACCCCCGCATGCTCCACGTCCTCGATCTGCTCGGCAAGGTCGCCCCCACCCCCGCCAACGTCCTCCTCCTCGGCGAAAGTGGCGTCGGCAAGGAGGAGATCGGAAGAGC
>JBBIIK010000052.1:0-23234 GCA_037446555.1 Acidobacteriota bacterium | reverse complement strand
GCCTGATGGCGGCGACTGCGTGAGGGGCGCCCGGAGAGGGCGAAGAAGCCCCGCGAGGGCCCGATGAGGGCCCACCGCGGGGCGTGGGAAGGCTGCGGAAAGCCGATTCAAAAGCCCGAGAAAACGATAGAGAGCATTTCGGGCAAATTCACAGCGCGTATTTCAGCGACCTGCTAGGGGACGCCCTTGCGGAAGAGCGCGAGGGCTTCCAAGCGGCGGCGCTCGAGCGCGTCAAAGTCTCGTTTCTGGCCTCGAGGGTTTCCCATGCCTGTATGGACGCACGGGGCTAGGAAAAGGTGACACTATATTTTGCGGGATTCAATAGGGTGGATGGGGAAAGGGACGCTCTTGAAAATCCCCGGCCAAGTCGTTAACTCCACGTTGGCGCGTTGAAAGGCGACCTCGTAGCCGTAGCGGCGGAGTTCCTATTTGAGCCTCTCCATCCGTTCTGGCGGCCGGACGATGACGAGCGGCCGCGGATCAATGAGCCTCGCGTCATCGCACCGGGCCCGATTTTCATCCCTCCCCGCGTGCAAACGCTCACGGCTACAGACGGCATTGTCCACGGGCGGACTGGTGGTGGAGGGTTGAGGGAGATTCGGGGCGGGACAGATGCGTCAGTCCCCCTCGGCTTCGAGGCGGGGCGGTTGATCTTTATACAGCCGGGCGACGGAAGTCAGTCGAGGCGCTTGCGCATTTCGACGCAGTTCAGCATCAGGGAGGGGACGAGGCGGTAGCGGATGAGGGCGAGGTGCTGGTAGCCGTGGTGGGCGTAGAAAGACTCGGCGTTGAGAGTGGAGCGGACCTTGAGTTCCTTGAGTCCGCACTGGCGGGCGCGCTGCTCGAGGTGCTCGAGAATGGCTGAGCCGGCGCCGCGCCCGGAGGCTGCGGGCGAGACATAGATCGCCTCGACCTCGCCTTCCTGTTCATCGAGCTGTCCGAAGCCCTCGATTCGGCCGTCGCGCTCGGCTACGACGAAGTAGCGGTCCTGGATGGCATGGTAGGAATCCGGCGACAGGAGACCGGCCCAGACAGTGACGTCTTCTTCGGGATAGCTGCGGCGGCAGGTCTCGAGGATGGCGGCGCGCTGAATCGCGTAGATGGCCTGGCGGTCGTCGAGGGTGGCCCTGCGGATGGCGGGCGGGGCGGCCGGGTGGCTCATAGGACTCCGGGGAAAAGCATACAATACGAGTCGCTGGAGGTGAATCGAGCCATGGAGATGACGAGGCGCGGATTTCTGGAGATGCAGGCGGCGATGGCTGCCTCGATGCAAGCGCGGGTGAGCGCGAACGACCGGGTGCGCGCGGCGTTCATCGGGTGCGGCGCACGGGCGCACGAATTGATGGAGGCGATGATGGCACACCCGCAGTTCGAGATCCCCGGGGTGTGCGACGCTTACACGGGACGGGTGGAGCGGGCGACAGAGCGCATCCGCGGGCGGCGCGGCGCAGCGCCGCGAGCGTTGAAGGACTACCGCGAGGCGGTGGCGGACAAGTCGATCGACGTGCTGGTAGTGGCGACGCCGGACCACTGGCACAAGCAGATGGTGGTGGAGGCGCTGGAGGCGGGCAAGGACGTCTATTGCGAGAAGCCGCTGACCTACCGCTCGAGCGAAGGGCTGGAGATCATGGCGGCGGCGAAGCGGACGGGGCGGATCGTGCAGGTGGGCTCGCAGGGGATGTCGTCGATGACGCAGAACCAGGCGAGGGAGTTGATCCGCGCCGGGAAGCTGGGCAAGGTGACGATGATCCGGGCGGCATACAACCGCAACACGGCATCGGGCGCGTGGATCTATCCTATTCCGCCGGACGCTGGACCGCAGACGGTGAACTGGGACATGTTCCTGGGACCGGCTCCGAAGCGCGGGTTCAGCCTGGAGCGGTTCTTCCGCTGGCGCTGTTACGAGGACTACTCGGGCGGGATCGCGACGGACCTGTTTGTGCATTTGTGCACGACGATCCACTACCTGATGGATGCGAAGATGCCGAGCCGGGTGGTGGCGATGGGCGAGCTGTACCGGTGGAAAGAGTCGCGCGAGGTGCCGGATACGCTGAATGCGGTGCTCGAGTACCCGGAGGGGTTCACGGTGAACCTTTCGTCGACGTTCAACAACCAGTCGTCGTCGGAGGCGAGCTTTACGTTTCTGGGCACGGAAGGCACAATCGCAGTGGGCTGGGGCGAGCTGCGGTACTGGCCGGAGAACGTGCGAGAGGACAACCGCTGGATTGTGGAAAGCTGGCCGCGGAGGCTGGAAGAGCAGTACTGGAAGGATCCGAAGGTGCAGAAGGAAGAGCTGCGGCACCTGAACAAGCCGCGGATGGTGGACGGCGGCAACGTGTGGCGCGAAGAAGGGCAGGATGCGACGATCATCCACTTCTGGCACTTCCTGAACTCGATCCGCACGCGCAAGCCGTACTGGCAGAACGAAGTGGCCGGCAATCACGCGGCGGCGTGCGCGCACATGGTGAATGAAAGCGTGAAGACGCGGCGGATGGTGGAGTGGGATTTCGAGCGGGACGATATCAAGCGAGCCTGAAAGCTGCGGTTCAAAGCCGGGCTGCGGCGCGGGCGCGGGCGGCTGGCTGCGCGAGATCGGCGCGGTCGCCTGCGAACTGGAGGAACGTGTCGTAAAGCCGGCGGGCGTCGTCCATGCGGCCTTGTGCGCGGGCGATTTCAGCGCGAGTGAAGAGCAGGTTCGGGTAGACGAGGAAATCGTAGAACTCCATCTGGCCCTGGTTCAGGAGGGGCCAGGAATTGCCGAGGGCTGTGGTTGCCTGCGCGGTGTCCCCGGCTCGCACGAGGCAAAAGGCGAGGAGTTCGCGGTACGGGCTGTCGGTCCCGCCGGGGGAGCGTTCGATGACGGTTTTCCATGCTGCGGCGGCGCTGGGCCAATCGCCGCGGGTGGTGAGCGAGAGCGCTCTGAGTTCGTCGTGGAGGCGCGCGTCGCGGAGTTGATCGATGACAGCCGGACTTGCGCCGGCGGCGGCGTAGAGGGAGTAGATCTGGTGCATGGGATCGCGCGGCGGGGGAAGGGACCGCAGGATGGAAGCGGCTGCGGACGGGTCTGACGCGGAGAGGCGGAGGGCGAGCAGGGAGGAGGCGATGGGGGCAAGAGGGTTGGACGAGTCGCGGGAGATGCGGGAGAGGCGGTCCCTGGCGAGGGCGGATTGTCCGGTGATCCATTCCCAGCGGGCGCGGCGGAGTTCGGCGGCGCGGTCGCCCGCGCGGGCACGGTCTTCGAAGAAGCGGGCGAGGGTCTCCGTAGCGCGGCGTGGATCGCCATGGAGGAGCCAGCAGAGGGCGGCTTTTTCGAGCGCGGCGCCGTTGTTGAACATGGGGTCTTTGCGGTAGCTTTCGTCGAACGCCTGGTAGGCATCGGTGAACCGGCCAGCCATCATGAGGATTTCGCCGCGGCTATCGGCAGGGTTGGCGGAGGCGTCGAGTTCGGCGTAGCGGGTGACAGCTTTGAGGGCTTCATCGAAACGGCCCTGATAAGCCTCCGCATACGCGAGGGAGTTCCAGAAGGCGGCGGCGCCGGGATCGAGACTGATAGCGCGGCGGAGGGCGGTGGCGGCGCGGACGTATTCGCGCAGCGCGACGAGGGACTCGGCGAGGCGAGCCTGCGCGAGCGGGTCGGAGGGCGTGGCGGCGGCGATTTGTTCGAGGGCGGCAGCGGCGGCTCGCGAATCGGAATTCAGGTTGGCGGCGAGCAGCGCGAGACGTGACTGAGTGAGCGGTTCGAGCGACGCGCGGTGGTTTTCGGCGCCCGCGAGAACGGCGAGGGCGCCTCCGCGGTCGCCGCGGCGGGCGGCGGTTTCGGCCCATCCGAGCCAGCACCAGCCACAGGCGGGGTCGGCTTCGGCGGCGGCGCGGAAGGCGGTTTCCGCCTGTTCCGGGGAGTTCGAAGAGAGGGCTTCGGCGAGGCGCCGGGCGGCTGACTCCTGCGTCACGCCGAGGGACTGGAGCGCGGCGCCGGGGGCGAGAGTGGAGGCGAGGAAGATGGCGGAGGAGGCGAGGAGATCTTTCCAGCCGGTGGCGGGGGCGGAGAGAACCTGATGGCGAGCGAGCTTGTGCGAGGGGAGTTCGTAGAGGAACAGGTGGGCTTCGAGCGTGCCATTGCGCGCGAGGAAGAAGCCGGAGAGTTCATGGGTGGCTTGCGGAATGGAAGCGGAGGAACGAGTCTCGGCGATCAGGAGTCCGGGCGCGCCGGCAAGCTGGCGGGCAAGGGAGAAGGGGATCAGGCGGGCGAGCCATCCTTGGGAGGGCTGAGGAGAGTGGTCCTCGAAGGGAAGCACGGCGAGACGGCGAAGCGGCGGCCTTTGCTGCGGGTTGCGGCGACAGGCGGCGAGCTGGAGCAGCGCGGCGAATGCGGCCGCGAAGAGGAGGAATTTTCTACAGGACACGAGGCTCTATTTTGATGATCTCTTCAAATTCCGGAAATTTTCGGATTTCGGCGAATTCATCTTCCTCGAGATAGCGCTTTTTTTCCTTGAATCCCTCTTCGATGGATTTTCGCATGTAAAAGAGGGCGAGGTCGTTGCGGCCGTGCTTGGCGTAGACCTTGGCGAGCTGGTAGTGGAAGCGGGCGCGCTCCTCGACGCTGCGCTCCTGGAGGAGGACGCCGGAGGTGCCGCGGCGCTCGAAGACATCGGGATCGAGGGAGATGGCAATTTCGTAACATTCCGCGGCGCGGCGGTAGTCCTTGCGGGCGAAGTAGGCAGTGCCGAGGTTCGAGTAGATGGAGGCGGAATCGGGGTTGAGCTTGAGCGCCTTCTTGTATTGGGAGATGGCGCGCCGGTAGCTTTTGCGGGCGTAATGGACGGTGCCGAGGTTGTTGACGGCTTCCGGATAATTCTTGTTGAGCTTGAGGGCGCGCTCGTACATTTTCTTGGCGGACTCGAGGTCGCCGAGCTGCTGGAAGGCGATTCCGATTTTATTGAGAATGACTGCGGTTGGCGGCTGGATGGAGCGATAGACGTCGATGGCCTCGCGGTACATGCGCCGCGCCATGTAAATGTCGCCGCGCATTTCGGGAGTGATTTGGGGTTTGGGGGATTCCGCCTGCGGGACTGGAGGAGTCTGCTGCGCCGGCTGGACGGCAGCGGCGGCGAAGAGGCAAGACGCAGCGAGGAAGAAGAGTCTGGCGGGAGACTGCATGTGGCCCTCCCTGGCGATGAGCCTACTTAAATATAGCCCGAATCCGGCCCCAGAAACCTCGCTTCGGCTGGGGCTGCTGGGGGGCGGGTTGGGGCGCAGGAGGCTGGGTCGACGGGGCGGCGCGCGCCGCCATGGGTGAAGAAGGCTGGCTGGGGGCGCGGGCGGTTTGCTGCGAGGGAGACGGATCGGACTCCCAACTGGAGATGAGCGTGCGTCCGCCGCCGTGGAGCTGGCAAAGTTCGACGGGCTGGGTGCCGGCGAGGAAGACTTCGGAGGCGGGTTTGGGGCAGCCGGCGGTGGCGAGCTGTCCGCTGAAGGGATCGATGTCGACGATGGCGACGCCATCTGGAGGGGAGAAGGGCTGCACGCCACGGTATTCGCGGTGCCGGTGCGCACGCTTCATGAATTCCGTCCAGATGGGGAGCGCGGCCTTGGCGCCTTCGAGCGGGAGTTCCTGGTTGTCGTCGAATCCGACCCAGACGACGCAGAGGAGCTTCGATGAGAAGCCGGCGAACCAGGCGTCGTGGGATGTGCCTGTTTTGCCAGCGGCGGGGAGGAGGAAGCCGCGGGAGCGAACGCCGGCGCCGGTGCCGGAGCGGAGGACCTCTTCCATCAGGTTGACGATCATGTAGGCGATGCGGGGGTCGAGCGCGGGCCGTGCGACGGGCTGGTATTCGAAGATCAGCGCGCCGTCCGAGGAGCGAATTTCGCGAATGAGGTTGCGCTGAACCCAGGTTCCCTGGTTGGAGAAGACGGTGTAGGCGTTGGCGATGTCGAGCGGGGTGACCTCGTAGGCTCCAAGGGCGAGGGCGGGGGTGGGCTTGACGCCGCGGAGGCCGGCGGCTTCGGCGAGGGCGGCGACGTTTTCGTAGCCGGCCATCTCCGCGAACTTGACGGTGGGTATGTTGAGAGACTTCGACAGGGCGAAGCGAAGGGTGACGTTGCCGTTGAACTGCTGGCGGAAGTTGTTCGGAGTGTATTCGCGGTCGTCGTAGAAGAACGTAGTGGGTTCGTCGACGACCTGGGTGACGGGAGTGATGAGGGGTTCGCGGCCTTCGAGGGCGGTGTTGAGAGCAGCGGCGTAAACGAAGGGCTTGAAAGCGGAGCCGGGCTGGCGGCGGGCGAGGGCGCGGTTGAGCTGGCTGGCAGCATAGCTTCGGCCGCCGACGAGGGCCTTGACCTCGGCGGTGTGGGGATCGAGGCAGACGAGAGCGACCTGGGGCTCGGGGTACTTCCGGCGCATTTTGGCCAGCAAGGCGTCGACTTCCTGGATGCCGATGCGGACGGCCTCAATGGCGTCGCGCTGGAGCTTCATGTCGAGAGTGGTGTAGATGCGGTAGGAGTTGGCCTGGAAGTCGAGGTCGGCGAAGTTCTCCTGGAGTTCGTCGTAGGCGAGGTCGACGAAGTAAGGGGCGTCGGTGGATTCCTCACCCCCTTCGGCAAGGCGGAGCGGGGCTTTGACGGCTTCGAGGTACTGGAGTTCGGTGATGTAGCCGTTGTCGCGCATGAGGCCGAGGACGACGTTGCGGCGCTGGATGGCGCGTTCGGGATGGCGGTAGGGGTTGAGATAGTTGGGGCGCTGGATGAGTCCGGCGAGGAGAGCGGCTTCCTCGATGCGGAGATCGCGAAGATCCTTGCCGAAGTAGACCTGTGCGGCTTCGCCGAAGCCGTGGATGGCGAAGCTCTTGCGCTGGCCGAGATCGACCTGGTTGGCGTAGTACTCGAAAATCTGCTCTTTGGTGAGTTTCTGTTCGAGCTGGAGAGTGATGAGGGCTTCGAGGGCCTTGCGCTTCCATGTTTTGTCGCGGGAGAGCCAGAGGAGGCGGGCGAGCTGCATGGAGATGGTGGAAGCGCCGTAACGGCGGTTCTGGGTGATGTCGACCCATGCGGTGCGGAGGATGCGGATGGGGTCGAAGCCGGCGTGGTCAAAGAAGCGCTTGTCTTCGGCTGAGATGACGGCGTGGACGAGGATCTTCGGGATGTCGTCAAAGCGGACGAGGCGACGCTTTTCGCGGCGGCGGTCGTGGAGGTTGGTGACTAGTTCGGGGTCGAGGAAAAAGCGGGGGCGCTCGGTGTGGTCGCGGCTGGAGACGATGCGGGAGACAGTGTTGTTTTCAATGAAGACGACGCCCGGCTCGGAATGGGGGTAGGCGTCGACGCCGGGGAAGATTTCAATGCCGTCGGCGCGAAGGTGGAACCAGCCGACGCGGTTGGACCGGTCGGCGGAGTAGCCGCGGCGGCGGAGCGCGTCGACGAGCTCGTCGGGGGTAAGAGAGTCGCCTACGCTGACGGGTTCAGGCGTGGCGAAGAGCTGAGCAGTCTGGGTGAAGGGACCTTTCTTGAGCTTTTCGTCGACGAGGCGGGAGTAGTGAACCCAGACCGCGGCGAAGGCGATGAGTGAGGAGACTACGAAGAAAGCGACGAGAGCGGCGAGGACTCTGCCGAAGGTGTGGCGGGGGAGGAGGGAGCGGGCGGGCTTGCGGGGTCTTGCGCTCACGGAGTTCTCTTCAGGTGACGAACACCTCTATTGTGGCATGGCGGCTAACGGCGATCCCTGTCGAGGGCTTCGAGTTCTTTCCAGATGTCGCCGTGGGGATGCCATTCGGTGGGGGGCTGGGCAGAGACGTGAGCGACGGGCTCTTCCAGAGTGCCGTGACCGTAAGGGCAGATGAGAGACATGCGGGGCGGTGCGAAGAGAGTGGCGCGGCTCCAGCTGCCGCTTTCGACGGGCATGCGGAGCCGGCGGAGGCAGATGCGGCAGCGGGAGCGCTGATCGAGAACGATGAGGACGAGCAAGCCGAGGGAAAAGAGGCAGTAGACGAGAATGGCGATGGTCCAGGGGAGATCGTTGGGGAAGCGTGGCAAGTGGGTGTAGAGGAAGATTTCGGGTTCGGGGAGGAGGCGGTCGATGGCGAGCCAGAGACCATGCATGACCGCGGCGGCGGCGGCGAGCTTCGCCAGGAAAAAGCCCCAGTATTTCACCGGGCCGTCCTCATGATGGTTAGACGCTGAGGGGGCGGCGGCAGTTCCTAAAGTTCGGGGTCAATGGCGGGCGAGGTTGCGGAGGATGAAGAGAAGGTTGGCGGGCCGTTCGGCCAAGCGGCGCATGAAGTAGGGGTACCAGGCGTCGCCGTAAGGGACGTAGAGGCGAAGGCGGTAGCCGGAGGAGACGAGCATGCGCTGGAGGTCGCGGCGGACGCCATAGAGCATCTGGAATTCGAAGGTGGAAGGGCTGCGGCCGGAGCGGGCGGCGTGTTCGAGGACGACGTCGATCATGCGGGGGTCGTGGGTGGCGAAGGCTGGGTCTTCGCCCTCGTCGAGCAGGAGGCGGGCGAGGCGGGCGTAGCTGGAGTCGACGTCGTGTTTCCTGGGCCAGGCGATGGAGGGGGGCTCTTTGTAGGCGCCCTTGCAGAGCCGGACGGGGATGCGGAGGGTGTTGAGGCGGCGGAGATCGTCGTGCGTGCGGTAGAGATAGGCCTGGAGGACGGCGCGAAGGCTGTTGTGGGCGGAGTGAAGGTCCTCGACGATGCGGAGGGTGGGAGTGACGTACTGGCTGGACTCCATGTCGATTTCGACGCGGGACTGGACGGAGCGGGCCTTGAGGAGGACGGCCTCGACATTGGCGCGGCAGAGGGAATCGGAGATATCGAGTCCGAATTGGGTGAGCTTGATGGAGACGGTGGAGCGGAGGGAGGAGCGGGCGATGGCGTCGAGGGCATCCTCGATGCAGGCGCGGGCGGCGGCAGCCTCGTCCGATGATGCCACGTTTTCGCCGAGGTGATCGAGGGCGGAGAAGATGCCTTCCTGCTGGAGGCGGAGGGCGACGGTGACGACGTCTTGGAGGCGGCGGCCGGCGATGAAGCGGCTGGTGAGCCGCGCGGCGAACTGGGAGGTTTCCATCCACCGCCGGAGGCCGCGGCGGCGGGAGAGGAAGAGAAACGTCTCTCTCAGCATACGGGGCTGATCCACTTCTACGGTATCCGATGCCGGGGGCGGAAGGGAAGCTGTCACAGGAGGTGAACAAGAAATTTCTGTTTTGTTTTGCAGGATTTGGCGCAGAGAAGGGGCGGACGGCGAAGGGGATGAGAGGAAGCTCTCGTGCGGCGGGGGAACGCACGGCGATGGCAACGAAGCAGGCGAAAAAGAGAGCGACGCGCAAGACGGCGCAGAGACGGGAGACGCCGCTGGAGCCGAAGGCACGGGCAACAAAGACGGCGGCGAAGGCGAAGGAGGCGGGCAGCGGGGAGGCGAGGAAGAAGGCGGGCGCCACGAAGCGGGCGGTGAAGCTCGACAAGAAGAAGCTGGGCGCGATGGTGGACCGGATGCTGCTGCAACTAGCGGAGCAGGTGGAAGAAGGCGAGTGCAAGATCTCGACAAGCGAGGGTGTGAGGCTGATCCAGTTGCGGGAGTCGCTGGGGTTGGAGAAACCGAGCTCGGTGAAAGTGGAGTGGGTGGAGCCGAAAGGGGAATGAAGATCCGCAGGACCATACCGTATGCACCGCTGCCGTCGCAGCGGCGGTTCCACGAATCGGCGTCGAGGTTCAAGGGGTTTTCGGGGCCGATCGGATCCGGCAAGAGCCAGGCTTTGTGCCACGAGGCGCTGAAGCTGGCGTACCTGAACCCTGGGAGGACGGGGCTGATCGGAGCGCCGACGTATCCGATGCTGCGGGACGCGACGCAGGCGGCGCTGTTCGAGGTGATGAGGCAGAGCGGGATTCCTTACGAGTTCAACAAGGCGGAGAACCAGGCGGTGCTGCTGGATACGGACTCGCGGATCCTGTTCCGCTCGCTGGACGAGTACGAGCGGCTGAGGGGGACGAACCTTGCGTGGTTCGGGGTGGACGAGCTGACCTATGCGAGCGAAGAGGCGTGGGTGCGGCTGGAAGGAAGGCTGAGGGACCCCCAGGCAAAGCGGCTGTGCGGGTTCGGAGTGTGGACGCCGAAGGGGTTCGACTGGGTTTGGGAGCGGTTCGTTCACGATCCGGTGGAAGGGTACGAGTGCGTGCAGGCTCAGCCGTTCGAGAACCGCTACCTGCTGGAGAAGGTGCCGGATTTTTACGAGCGATTGAAGCACAGCTACGACGAGGCGTTTTATGCGCAGGAAGTGCTGGGCGAGTACCTGAATCCGGCGCAGGGGCTGGTGTACCACGCGTTCGACCGGAAGGCGAACGTGAAGGAAGTGGAGGCGGACCCGGAGCGGGAGCTGCTGTGGGCGCTGGACTTCAACGTGGACCCGATGTCGAGCGTGGTGGTGCAGGAGGTGGAGGGGCGGGTCCACGTGCTGGATGAGATCGTGCTGCGGCGGGCGGGGACGCGGGACGCGTGCGAGGAGTTTGCGAGGCGGTACGGGGGCTGGAAGGCGGGAGTCGTGATTTACGGCGACGCCTGCGCGGGGCGGATGCAGACAAGCGGGACGACGGACCGGGAGGTGATCGAGGCGTTTTTCGCCGAGAGAGGGGAGCGGCCGGCGTACCGGATTCCGAGGAAGAATCCGCCAGTGAGGGAGCGGGCGGCGCTGGTGAACGCGAAGCTGAGGAACGCGGCGGAGGAAGTGGGGCTGCTGGTGCACCCGCGGTGCAAGGAGCTGATTCTGGACTTCGAGCGTGTGCAGTGGGCGGAGGCGGCGAACGAGATCGACAAGGACAGGGATCCGCGGCGCACGCACCTGAGCGACGCGCTGGGCTATCTGCTGTGGGAGCGGCAGCAGGCGGGCGCGCCGGCCGGAGAGAGGGACCAAAGGCTGTACTGGTGAGGCGGAGAGCGATGGAAAACATCAACCGGGAGCATGGGGAATACAAGGCCTGGAAGAGCGTGTGGCCGAAATACCGGGACCTGTACGGGGGAGGGGAGCAGTTCACGGCGAACGCCGACCGGTACCTGATTCCGAGGCAGAAGGAGCCGGCGGCGGTTTACCGGGAGCGGGTGAGCCGGGCGTTTTACGAGAACTATGCGGGCTCGATCATCGACTGGTACGCGGCGACGCTGTTCCGGAGGGAGCCGATTCTGACCTTCGAGGGGCGCGACGAGGCGGCGCGGCGGTATTTCAACGACCTGGCGGAGGACTGCGACCGGCGGGGATCGACGCTGAGCGACTTTTTCCGGCGGCAGGTGGTGGAGGCGATGGTGATGGGGCGGAGCTACATCACGATCGACTTTCCGAAGAGGCGGAGGCCGGCGGGGAGCCGGGCGGAGGAGGACGCTCTGGGGCTGTCGCGCGGGTATTTCAGCGAGTATCCGGCGGAGAGCGTAATCCATTGGCAGAAGGACGAGCGCGGCGAGTACGAGTGGGTGGTGCTGCGCAGCGAACGGGACGTGGTGGACGAAGCGACGGGCACGAAGAGGACGCTGCGGGAGTGGGTGAGGTACGACCGCCAGCGGTACGAGATCTGGCGGCAGGAGGAGGCGGAGGGCAAGGCTGGGCGGGCGCAGAAGGAAGAAGAGGGGCTGCACGGGCTGGCCGGGCTGGGGCGGGTGCCGGTGTTCGAGTTCACGCTGGGCGAAGGGATGTGGCTGATGAACCGGGCGGCGTCGCTGCAACTGGAGCACTTCAACAAGTCGAATGCGCTGGCGTGGGCGCTGACGATGGGGCTGTTCGCGATGCCGGTGATTTACAGCGACAGCGAGTTCAAGCAGGTAGTGGGTGAAAGCTACTACGTGAAGCTGGGCAAGGAGGACCGGTTCGGGTGGACGGAGCCCGAGGGGCATGTGTACCGGATTGCGCTGGAGAACATCGACCGGTTGAAGGAGGAGATCTACCGCGTGTGCTACATGCTGCACCAGGCGGGGGGATCGCTCTCGAAGAACGCGGCGCTGACGGGGGTGAGCAAGCAGCGGGACTACCTGGTGACGCAGGAGGTGCTGCGGGGGATGGGGGACCGCGTGAAGGACATGCTGAAGCGGCTGTTGAGGACGCTGGCGGAGGCGCGGCAGGACGAGATCCTGATCGGAGTGGCGGGGATGGACGAATTCGACATCGGCGAGTTTTCGGGCGAGCTGGAGGATGCCGAGCGGCTGCTGCGGATGGGGATTCCGTCGGCGACGCTGCGGGCGGAGATCCAGAAGAAGCTGGCGATGAAGTACCTCTGCGACGCGAGCCAGGAGCTGAAGGACCGGATCGCGCGCGAGATCGACGCCGGGCAGTAGGGCCGGCAGAACCAAGGAGCGAGGGCAAGGATGGAGCAGGCACAGCACGAGGAGATGCAGGCGTCCGCAGGGACGCGGCCGGAGGAGATCCGGACGGTGATTCGGAGCGTGATCGAGGAGTATCTCGATCAGCAGAAGAAGGAGAGCGAGCCGGCGTACAAGGCGGAGCTTCAGGAGGAGAGGAAGAAGCGGGAGCAGTTGGAGCGCCGGCTGAACGAGCTGGTGGAGGAAAACAAGCGGAGCCGGCAGATGGCGGAGGAGAGCGACCGCCACGCGCAGATCAAGAGCGAGCTGCAGAGGCTGGGCGTGTCGAAGGTGGACCTGCCGTTCCGGATCGTGAAGGACGAGATTGTGAGGGCCCCGGACGGCGCGCTGGTGGCGCGGACGGCGGAAGGGGAGAAGAATTTCCGGGAATTTCTGTCGAGTTTCGTGCAGGAAAATCCCGAATTTCTGCCGGCGCGGATCGCGGGCGGGAGCGGGGTGGTGAGCCCCGGCCGCGGCCCGTCGGCGCCGGCGGTAGTGGATCTGGACAAGATCCGGCCTGGCATGAGCCAGGAGGAGATGCAGCGGATCCGGGAGCAGATCAGCCGGGTGGCGCTGCAGAGCCTGAGAGGGGAGTAGCGCGGAGGGCAGGAGCCGCCGCGAGGCGCTGGTAAAGAAACAAGGAAAGGAAAGAGAGGATGGCAGCAATCACATCGGCCAATCTGGCAAATGCGATCGTGAAACTGGTGGCGGTGGACGCGCTTCCCGCGCTGATGGGCCACCTGGTGATGGGCAATCTGGTGAACCGGGACTTCGAGCCGACGCTGGCGCAGGCCGGCGACACGGTGAACGTGCCGATCCCGCCGACGATGGTGGCGAACAACATCGCCGAGGGCGGGACGGTGCAGACGCAGAATCCGAATGTGGAGACGGCGCAGATCGTGCTGGACACGCACGCAGAGGCGACGTTCCAGATTCCGGACGTGACGAAGGTGATCGCGGTTCCGGACCTGCTGAGGCTGTACATGGAGCCGGCGATGATCGCGCTGGCGGAGAAGGTGGAGAGCGACCTTCTGGGCCTGTACAGCCAGTTCACGGCGAACGCGCCGCTGGGCACGGGCGGGACGGCACTGACGGAAGCGGCGGTGGACGCGGCGGAGACGACGCTGTTCAACGCGAAGGTTCCGGCGAGCGAGCAGAAGTACCTGGTGGTGGACGGGGCGGCGTATTCGCAACTCCGGCAGATCCCGCGGTTCAGCGAGTATCAGACGGCGGGCGACGCCGGGCTGCGGGCGCTGGTGGACGGCAGCATCGGGCGGCTGAAGGACTTCTACGTCTTCCGGTCGCAGTTCGTGAAGAAGACGGGCTCGTCGCCGGTGACGACGCAAAACATTGCTTTCGCCAAGAACGCGATGGGGCTGGCAGTGCGGCGACTGCCGAAGCCGCTACCGGGGACGGGCGCCATCGCGGAGTACGCCGAGGTGGGCAACTTCGGCATCCGGGTGGTGATGAGCTACCAGCCGAACACGCTGGCGCAGCAGTTCACGGTGGACATTCTGTACGGCGTGGGGGTACTGCGGAACAGCCACGGCGTGCAGGTGCGCAGCTAGCGGAAGAGGAGAGAAAGGGGGCGGCGCGGCGCCGCCCCCCGACGCAGCCGGACGGAACGCAAAGCGAGGGCAGGATGGATCTGAGGCGTTACTATCAGGAGCTCCGCCGCAAGGAGGCGGAGATCGAGGGCAAAGACATCTACGTGGTGAGCCTGGAGACGGCGGACGGAGGCAAGGCGGGAGTGATCACGCAGGTGCCCAAGACGCTGGGGTGCCGGCTGATCGTGGAGGGGAGAGCGCGGCTGGCGACGAAGGAAGAGGCCGAGAGGTACGAGCAGGAAGAAGAGCGGAGGAGGGCGGAGTATGCGAGCCAGGAATTCGCGCGAAAGATCCAGGTGCAGGTGGTAGCGGACCCGCGGGCGGGCAGGAGCGGGAAGGGCGAGGAGAAGAGCTAGGAGGGCGAGATGGCGCTGCTGGTGGATGGAGACATCAACGGCCTGGACGAGCTGAGGGAATGGGACAGCGGCGTGCTGGAGGTTGCGCACGGAGAGGGGATCAACCTTGGCTCAAAGCTGCAACGGGCGCAGGCGGAGGTGGAGGAGGAGATCGAGGCGTTTCTGCGGGACCAGGATCGCGGGGCGCTATCGCAAGTTGTGGTGGACAGGGGTTTGAGGCACTGGCACGCGCTGAAGACGCTGGAGGCGGTCTACCGGGACGCCTATTTCAACCAATTGAACGACCGTTACGGGGAGAAATGGAAGCACTATTACGAGCTTTCCGGCCGCCAGGCGAAGAAGTATATCGACGCGGGCGTGGCCATTGCGTACGAGCCATTGCGAAGGCCGGCGTGGGTGGAAGCGGAGATCGAAGACGGCCCGGCGCCGCCGGCGAGCTACCGGATCCAGGCCACGGTTGTGGACGGGCAGGGGCGGGAGAGCGCGCCCTGCCCGGTGCAGGTGATTGCCGCGGCGCTGCCGCACATTTTGCGCGCGCGGCTGCCTTACGCGCCGGAAGGGGCGGCGGGTTGGAACGTTTACGTGAGCGCGGACGACACGGCGCCGGGCTTGCAGAACGCAACTCCGATGGGGCTGGAAGAAGCGTGGGAGCTCCCGGCGGAGGGAGTGAGAAGCGGGAGGCCGGCGGGCGAGGGCCAGGCGGCCGATGAAGTGATCCGTGCCGGCGGGTTCATTCTCCTGAGAGGCTGAGCGATGACTTTCACGATTCGCGAGGTGCTCGAGCGGTTGCGGGAACTGCTGGAAGGCGAGGGCGGACTGCCGGACAGCCTTGAGCAATTGAGAGGGGAATATGAAGCCGAGGAACGGGGCTGGCCGCTGCGGACCGTGGTGCTGAAGGCGCCGCCGGAGTACGTGGAACAAGCGTGGGGCGGCCGGTATCCGGCAGTGAACCTTTACTGCGAGAAAGTGCGGAGCCGCCCGACGGAGCGGCTGCGCCGGTTTTCGGGCGAGGTGCAGGCAGGGATCGAAGTGAGGGTGTCGCAGGACCGGCTGGAAGGGATCACGGAGAAATTGCATTACTACTGCGACGCGGTGAGAGACGTGACGGAGAGGCGCGCCGGCTGCATCGGGCCGGGGCTGTACCTGAGCGGCGAAGCGACAGTCCAAATCGATCCGGTGAAGAAGGGCGGGAGTCATTTTCTGCAAGCCGGGCGAGTGGTTTGTACGGTGATTGTGAACCGGGAATGAGCGGAGAAGGCGGGCAATGAGTTGCTACATTTCGACGAGGAACAACCGTTATTATGCGGCGAAAGAGGCGGAATTCGGGCAAGTGGCCGCGGCCAGCGCTTCCGGCCGGTTCGGCGCTGTCTGGCTGCGGGTGGCCCAGAAGCACGAGGAGCCGCGCCGGCGGGACAAGACGGGCACGCGCACCTATGGAGGGGTGGCAAGCCGGCTGCGGAAGCGGACGAGCTTCGAACTGAGCACCTACCTGTTCGCGCGCGAGGCCGGCGAGGAGGCGCCGAGGTGCGGCGCGCTGGTGGAGGCGGCCCTGGGCGCGGCACCGCGAGCGACGGCCGGAGGGCTGCCGGTGGTTCAAGTGCAGGGGAGCACGGTGGTGTTCGGCGCGAGCCACGGCCTTCAGCCGGGCGACGGCCTGAGCATCGGGGGCGAGTTGAGGGTAGTGACGGCGATTCCGGACAACCTGACGGCATGGGTGAGCGCGCCGTTTCGAGGGGCCGGCGGAGGCGTGACCGGAGGCGCGGTGAGCTACGGGCTGGCGGGGGAGCTTCCCAGCGTGAGTCTTTACGAATACTGGACGCCTGCGGGAGCCGTGCAGCGGATCCTGAACGGAAGCGTGGTGGACGAACTGGAAGTGGAGCTGAACGGGGACTTCCACGAACTCAGGTTTCGGGGCGTGTCGGCGGGCGTGATCGACAACCGGACGTTCGAAAGCGGGCAGGGCGGGCTGGCGGCGTTTCCCGCCGAGCCGGCGACCGAGCCTCTTCTGGAGACCCCTGTGCCGGGACATCTGGGCCAGGCGTGGGCGGGCACGGGCCCATGGCCTCTGGAGACGCTGGCGCAAGCGCGCGTCCGCGTGAAGAACAACGTGGATCCGAGGTGGCGGGATTTCGGGTTGATGGAGCCGAAATGCGCCGTGCCCGGCGACCGGGAAGTGACGATCGACCTGGAGATTTATGGCACGAACGCAGCGGCGTGCGAGGCGATTTATGCAAGTGCGAGTCGTCGTGAGCCGATGCCCCTCATGGTTCAAATGGGAGAAGTTCCGGGGGCAATGTGCGGCATTTATGTTCCGGGTTTTGTTCCTTCTCCTCCGGAATTTCTGGATGGAGAGGAACGGCTCCGGTGGCGGCTACGGGGCAGTGTTGCGCAAGGCGTTCGAGACGACGAGATTTATGTTGTCTTCGGCTGAGGGGACGAGAGTGGACTACGAAAGCACGGTGATTCGAGAGTCGAAGGTTTGCGCCGGAGTGCGGTACGTGATCCGGAGGCCGTCTTTGCAGAGGCGGGCGGAGATCACGAGGAACGTGCGGGAACTGCTGTCCGAGCTGGAATACAGGGAGTCGGGGGAGGGCGTGGCGGACCGGCTGGCGGCGGCCGAGCTGGAGAGCCGCATCGACCGCGCGTATGTGGAATGGGGGCTAGCACGTGTGGATGGGCTGCGGATCGACGGGGCGGAGTGCGACGTCCGGGCGCTGATCGAGAGCGGTCCGGAAGAGCTTTGCCGGGAAATTGCGGCAGCGATCCGGCAGGAGTGCCGGCTGAGCGAAGAAGAACGAAAAAACTGATCCTCGCCCTTCATTACTACGTTGGAGGCACCGCCGGGTGGAGGTGCGAGGATTGCCGGAGGGCGGGGCTGGAGGAGAAACGGCGGTGCCGTTGGAGTTCGAGAGACGTTGACGGGACGGCACCTGTGTGGGCGAGACACGGCTCGAGCGCATCGCGGTGTCCGAAGACGGTGATCACGCCGGAAAGCGTGGCGCGGCTGGAGATGTGGGGTGCGTGGAGGCACACAGGAAAGGGCTGGGGGCCCAGCTGGAGCGCGAAAGACCTGGAGGCGATGGTGGCGCTGGAGCAGGCGTGGGAGAGGATGCAGGATGAAGCGCGAAGAACTGGCGATTGAAGCGCGGATTGCCGAGGCAGTGCGGGCGGCGGCAGGCGTGTGGCGGACGGGTTCGGCGGCATCCCAAGCGGAGGCGGCGACCGGAGGAGATGCGGAGGCGGGCGGACCGGCCGAGAGGCTGGCTACAGCATTCGGCGACCTGGTTTCGCGGCTGGATGTGCTGGCGAGGCCGGCGGTTACGGCCCTGGAAGGCGGGTGGACGGGGGTAGTGTCAAGCCTGAATCCCATTCTGGGAGGCCTTCTGAGGCTCTTCGGAGGCGGAGAGCCGGAAGCTCCTGCCCTGCTGGCGGCAGCGGTCCGGCCGGCGGCGGCGCGGCTCGAACTTGGCTATGAGAGCGGGCGCGAAGGCTACTTCCTGGTAGACCGGGACGAGCGCGGGATGGTGCGGGCAGGAGCGCCGGCGGGGCCGCCAACGGTCGTGGTCAACATCGACACGATCGACAGCAGGTCCTTCCTGGAACGGACACCCGAAATTGCCGAGGCCGTGAAGCGGGTAATTCTGGAGGCGGAGGGAATGAGAGGGATTTTCGGGGCCCTGGAGGAATAAAGAATGCTGGAATTTCCACGGCTCAAGACAGGAGTGAGCGCGCAATATCCGGTGCAGCGGGAAATTCTTGGAGAGACGAGGACATTCACGTTTCTGGACGGCAAGCAGCAGAGGTTTCCGGTGAAAAGGCTCCGCCGGAGGTGGGTCATCAGGTTCGGGGATCTGTCGGAGGAAGAGGCGGCGGCGGTCGAAGAATTCGCATTCCAGCACCGGGAGACGGGGGAGGCATTTCGATTCCTGGATCCGGTGACGGGCAGGGAGCATTTCCCGTGCTATCTGGAAGGTCGCTCGCAGATGCAGTCAGCGGTTGGACCCGGGCGACGGGAGAGCGTCGTGGTGATCGTCGAAGGGAGGGGCTGAGATGTATTTTCCGGTGCAGGCGAGCCTGGTTCCGGCACAGTATCCGGTGACGAGGACGACGGAATCCCTGTTCCGTGAGGTGGAGACTCCTGGCGGGAAGCTGTGGAGGAGCGCCAGCGACGGACCGGCGCTGCGCCGCTGGGTACTGAGGTTCGAGGACCTGACAGATGAAGAAGCCGCGGCGCTCGTGGATTGCTACGAAGCCTGCTCCGGCGGCTGGCGCACTCTCATTTTTGCCGACCCGATGGGGAATTTGTTGCAGTGGAGCGAGGATCTGGAAGCTGCGGCTTGGGGCAAGGATGCGGGTTTGACGGTATCCAGGCCCGGAGGCGCGGCGGCGCGGCCTGCGGAGTTCCAGATCGTCAATGGGAGTGCTGCAGCGGCGAGGATCTGGCAGGAGTTGGATCTTGCGCCGGGGCTGGCGGTTTGTTTCTCGGGCGAGGTGCGGGGGGAACCGGTCGCGCTGAGGGCGCCCGGCGGGGCAATGCGCGCAGTGGCGGCTCGCGAGGATTGGACGAAGGTTTTCATCACAGGAGAGAGCGCAGGAGGACCGCAGAGGGTCGAACTTGAGATCCCTGCGGGAGCAACTGTGCATGTCCGCAGATTGCAGGCCGAGACGCAGCTAGCTCCCTCCGACTATCAAGGCACGTTTGACACGGGCGGAATCCATGCCAAGACCCGTTTCGCCGGCAACGGCCTGCAGGTAGTGGCGGTGGCGCCCGACCGTCACCGGGCTGAAGTGATTCTCGAAAGCGTGATGGAGAATGGCGGGTGAACCAGATCAATGATTGGAAGCAACAGGAAGAGACGCTGACGCCGCTCCTTCTCTTCGAGTGCCAGCCTGCGGAGGGGCCGGAGGAGCTGTGGTGTACGCACGCCGTCAGAGCGGAGGGGAAGGCATACGAGGCGCGCGTGCTGCGGCACAGCGGATTCGAGATGCGGCTCGGGGCCGAGGACGGCCTGGATAACGGATCCCGATTGACGTTGACGCTGGCGAATGTGGACGGGCGGATTTCGCAGATCGATGCAAATCCCGGATGGCGGGGCGCGAGGCTGAAAGTTCGATTCGGGTTCTTCGACCTGGCCACCGGCGAGCCGGCCAGCGAACTGGTGACGGTGTTCCTGGGACTCGCGAATCCAGCCGATGAAATTACAGAACGGGATGCGCGGCTGAGTTTCGTCAACCGGCTCAGCCTGCAGCGGGTGCAGGCGCCGCAATTGAGGATTCAGGGGCGGTGTCCCTGGCGTTTTCCATCCACGCGGGAGCAGCGGGAAGAGGCAGTGGCGGGAGGAGCCGAGGGGCGGTACTCGCAGTTTTACCGGTGCGGTTACTCTCCGGACGTGGAGGGAGGCTCCGGGAATCTGAACGGCGAAGCGCCGTACACGGATTGCAATTACACGCGCGAGGATTGTCAGCAGCGCGGGATGTTCGAGAAAGACACGCAGAACCGGCCGACGGCGCGGTTTGGCGGTTTTGCCTTTCTTCCCGCGGGGCTCTTGACCAGAGCCCATGGCGCACGGGAGGCGCAATGGTCGGAACCTATGGACGGCAGGGCGAGGCCGAACGATGCGGTTCCGGTGATCTACGGGACGGCGTGGATTCAGGCGCCGGTAATTTTCGCCCGGAACGACGGGAACTTGACGCACTGCGAAGCGCTGGTGGGGGCTGGCCCGATCGAAGGGGTGAGGAAGGTCATCGCCAACGGGGTGGAGATCCCGCAAGCCGATGACGGGCGCGACATGACAGGAACCGGGTGGTACCGGTTGCTGACGCACGGCGAGCGGAACGGAGGATTCAACGCCGGGTTCGCCGACAGCGAGGGCAGGCCGCTGGGGGATCCGCACGGAAGCCTGGCCTGTTTGAGCGTGGTGCTGCCGAATGCGATTGTCGACAGGGGGAAGCTGCCGAGAATCGAAGTGCTGGCGGACGGGTTGCGGCTGGAGAGATACGATGCGCAGGGTCAGGTGATTGACGCCAGTTTCACGCGGAATCCGGCATGGATTCTCCTTGACCTGCTTCGGTCGGCAGGATGGCGGAAGGAGGAGATTGATTTCGCAAGTTTCGCATCCGCGGCGCAGTATTGCGACGAATTCGTGACGCTCACCGGTCCGGACGGCGAGCCGATCGAGGGGCCGCGATTCGAAGTGAACGCGGCATTGACCCGGCGCCGGAGCCTGAGTGAAACGGTGAAGGGCATCCGGTCGGCTTCGGGGCTGATGCTTTCTTTCAATGCGGAAGGGAAGCTTTGCTTGCGCCCCGAGACCACGCTGGAGCGGCAACATCCGGCGAAGGCGCCGTCGAGCAACGCGAGCGCGCCGATGCAAGGCGGATGGCCGGCATATGAGTTCGGGGACGGAAGCAACGGGATTTCCGGGATTTTGCGGCGGGCGGGAGGGGAGTCCACTTTTCGCGTGTACCGCCGTAGTTCCGGGGAAGTGCCGAACCGCGTGACGGCAGAATATTCCGACGCGTTTCGTGACTACGCGCCGGAGTCCCTGTCGTTGGTGGATTACGAAGACGCGCGCCTGCAAGGCTTCGAAGTTTCCGGCGCTCACAGCGCGCTGGGGCTGCCTCATTTCGATCAGGCGGTGCGGATTCTCCGGCTCCACCTTGAGAAAAATCTGCGGGGCAACCAGTATGTGGAGTTCGAGACGACGGTGCAGGCATTCGGGTTGCGGCCGGGAGACATCATCACCATCACGCACCTGCGCAGCGGTTTCGACCGGACGCCGTTCCGAGTTCTGAAAGTGGCGGCGGGGTTGAACTTCGAGACAGCCCGGATCACGGCGCAGCGTCACGAGGATTCATGGTATGAGCGGGTAGCCGCGGAGAAACCCTTTGAGGGTGCGGAAATTCTCCAGAACGGCGGCGTGCCGCTTTCGTTGGCCGGGAGGCTCAGGAATGCTTCCGGGGAGGAGGAGTTCGAGTTTGAGGAGGCCGATGCGGGAGGGGAAGGCAATGTAGAGGTGACCGTGCGATTCACGGCGCCTTCGAAACCCGGGATCGGCGCACCACGGGCTCCTTTGGTGAACCTGGTCCCGCGAATCCGGAGCGGCGAAGGGACGCTTGCGGGCGGCAGGACGTGGTACTACGCCGTGAGCGCTGTGGATTCGACCGGGCAAGAGTCGAAGGGATCCTTCGTCGTGGAAGCGCGCCTGCCCGGCGGGGCGGAAGGCCATGCAGTGGAACTCAAGGGGATCCGAACCGGGGCCGATGCCACCGGAATCCGGGTCTACCGCGGAGAGAGCCCATTCCGGTTGCGGCGCATCGCGGAAGTCGCGCCGGCTGCATCGGATTTTGTCGACGCCGGGCTTTCGGCGAGCCTGACTCCGGTTCCTGATCCGAACTTCGACCACGCGAGATTCCAGTGGCGCTTCGAGTATCTGCCACCCACCGCAGCCGATTCGGCCGCGGCGGCGATGATCGGCAACCCGGCTCTGGGAATGCAGCCGGACGAATATCGGGGCCGGGCAGTGCGGATCCTGTCAGGCAAAGGATCCGGACAAGAGCGGCAGGTGACGCACAACACCGAAACGGAGATTCACGTGTCACCGCCCTGGCAGGTGGCTCCAGACGCGACGAGTATCTTCGCAGTTTCCGAAGCGGGGTGGCGACCTGGGGGGCTGACGAGGTCTGACGAAGCACGGTTTGTTGTGCCGGCTGGATACGGCGGCGCCATTCAGGTGTTGGGTGTTGCGGTGAGCGGGCGAGGCGCGGAGAGTCCGGAGGCGGAGGCGCTGGTGGGGAGGCATGAATTTGGACTGGCAGGCGCCGGAGACAAGGACGTGCCGCCCATGCCCGGATTTGGTTTGACTGCGCACGGGCAAGGCGGATTCGTGGTGAGCGGGATCGGCTTCCCGACACTGGAAAACACGCGGACGATTCGCACGGGAACACTGGTTGTTCACCATTGGGACGAACTGAAGAGCCCTTGCCCCTGGCGACTGGCGGCGGCGATGGAGGTCGCGGGGGTGGTGCTGGAGGCTTCTGCTCCGATGCCGGCGGCGCAAGGGGATCTCGTCCAGGTGGAGCAGGAGCTGATGCGTGTGCTGGAGGTGTGGGACGCGGGCTCCAGGCTGCTGGTGGACCGCGGCGTACACGACACCGCAGTTGTGCCCCACGCGGCGGGCGCGTCCGTTTACCTGCTGGAACGGCACACCTCCGTGATGGCGTTTTCGAAAGGATTCTTTGGAAGCCCGGCCAGCGGGAGCTACAGCCGGAGAGTGGATCTGAAGAACGCGCGAATTGCGGCAGGCGAGTTCTACGTAACCAATGACCGGGGATCGAGTCCGACTGCGTATCAAGCCTACACTGCAACTGCGGGAGGAGGGCTGAGAACGATGGTCGGAGGGCAGTACACCTTCCAGTTTGACGGCGAACTGGCTGTGGCGGCACACATTTCGCCACCGATCATCGTGGAGTCGGCGAGGGCTGTCAGAGACGTGCAGGCCCATGTAGATGAAGCCCCTGTCGGCGAGCCGGTGCAGATTCGCGTGTCCATAGACGACGAGCCTTACGCCGACCTGACGATACCGCCGGGGTTCAGGGATTCCGAGTCAGTGAGCTGCTTCGACCGTCCCCCATTGCCGGAGAGGGCGCGAGTGACTGTCTCCATACTTGGAGTAGGAACGGCGGCGAACACTTATCCGGGTCGGGGGCTGACTGTCACTCTCCGGCTTTGAGGAGTGCTGTCGTCAGGGTGCGCGACGTGTTATAAAGGGAACAAGCCACGAGGGCGCGTAGCTCAGTTGGTTAGAGCGCCTGCTTCACACGCAGGAGGTCATAGGTTCAAGTCCTGTCGCGCCCACCACGCCCTGTTTCCGGCTGTACGCCAATTGCGGGGGCAAACCCGAATCCCGAGGTCTCCTAAGAACATAGGCTGTACGCCAATTGCGGG
>JBBIIK010000051.1:0-24704 GCA_037446555.1 Acidobacteriota bacterium | reverse complement strand
GGGCTGCGGGTCAACCCGCTCTACGGGCTGGCCAGCGGCTTCCAGTCGCCTCGCTCCGCGCGCCTCCAGCTCAGCTTCTTCTTCTAGGAAGAGCCGGGCCTGTCACCGGAAAAGGCGCCCCGCAAGGGGCGCCTTTTCTGTTTCCCCGCTTCCTGAAGCGCCCGGGGCGTCAGTCTTGCACGTACGCTTCCGCCTCGATCTCCACCCGCAGCCGCGGATCCACCAGCCCAGCCACCTGGATCATGGTCGCCGCTGGACGGATCTCGCGGAACACTTCCGCATGCGCCCGCCCCACGGCGGCTTCATCCTCGAGCGACACCAGATACATCCGCGTGCGCACCACATCGCGCAGCGAGGCGCCGGCTTCCTCCAGAGCCCGCCCGATCTTGCGAAAGATGAACGCCGCCTGCTCGTACGCATCCCCCTCGCCCGCAACCCGCCCCAGCGCGTCCACCGCCGTCGTGCCCGCCACCCAAACATGAGGACCGATCCGCACCGCCCGCGAATAGCTCACCGACGCCTCCCAACGTGTTCCCGACGAAATGTTTCGTCTCACTTCGCTGCCTCCTGCGCCAGCATCCATGCGCCGCACAGCCCCGGATGTTCCAGTTCCGGCGGCCCGATCCGCGGCAGCGGGAAGTAGGCATTCGCGTATTCGGCCACCCGCGCGCGGATCATCTCGAATAGATGCCGCTGCTCCATCACTCCCCCGCCCAGCACGATCATCCGCGGCGACAGCACGCACGCCACCGCCATGCACCCCTGCGCCAGATAGTCCGCCTCGACGCGCCATGCGGGGTGGTTCGACGGCAGCGACTCGGCCTTGCGCCCCCACCGCGCCTCGATCGCCGGCCCGCTCGCCATCCCCTCCAGGCAATCCCCGTGATACGGGCAAACCCCGCCGAAGCCCGGAACCTCATCGGGAGCGCGCCGCACCAGCAAGTGGCCCATCTCGGAATGCATCAGCCCATGGATCAGCTTCCCGGAAGCCACCGCGCCTCCGCCGATGCCCGTGCCCACGGTGAAGTACACCAGATCCTCCACTCCGCGCCCCGCCCCGTATCGCGCCTCCGCCAGCGCGGCGCCATTCACGTCCGTGTCGAACCCGACGGGCAGGCCCAGCGCCTGCTCCAGACTGCCACGCAGCGGGAAATCGCGCCATGCGAGCTTCGGCGTCGTCGTGATGCGCCCGCTCGCGAAATCCACCGGCCCGAACGTGACCACCCCCAGCGCATCGATCCGTCCGGCGCGACGGAAATACTCCACCACCGCCGCCACCGTCTCCTCGGGCTCGTTTGACGTCTCGATCCGCGTCACCTGCTCCAGCCGCAGCGGATCCTCGCCCACGGCTAGCAGGAACTTGGTTCCGCCCGCCTCGACCGCTCCATATCGCGCCATGCCGCCAGTGTATCTCCGGCGACGCGCGCCCTAGCGCCCCACGCGCTTCATCACCTGCCGCACGGCGTCGTGGATGCGCGCCTCTACTTCTTCCGTGAACGGTCCCGGCTGCCCGTAGTAGATCATCGAGTCCACCGCTTCATAGCCGCCCTCGCGCAAAACGCGCGCGCTTGGGATGTAGCAGGGAACGTCGTTCGAATAGCCCGCCACGATCAGCTTCTCCTGCGGCCACGTCTTGTAAGCCCACAGAGCGTAGTCCACCACCACCTCCCCGCCCAGCGCGATCATCGTGAAGCCGTTGTCCAGCCGCGCTGCCTGCACCGGATAGCGCAGCAGCCGCGGCTCGCGCCGCTCGTCATACAGCTTCAGCATGAGCGACGCACGCCGTTGCCGGAACACGTTCGTGTCTTTTTGCTCCTGCTCAAACTGCTCCCGCGTGTGCGGCGCGAACGGCAGCGCGGCCAGTTGGTACGCCGCCCGCAGCCGCCCGCCCGCGGGCTGCATCTTCGACCGCGCCACTCGCGCTACCTCCGCCGCCAGCGTGCGCCCGTGCTGCTCGGCGTATTCGAGCTTGCTGCGCGGATTCGGGTTTTGATCCCCGCCGCACAGTTGCAGAAACAGCGCCACCGCGTCCGGAAATTCCTTCTCCAGCTCCGCCTGCGCGTAGCCCGCATAGTCCCCGCTCAACTGATAGAACTCCGCCGTCAGCGTCGTGTTGTGGCACGCGTAGCCGAACAGAATGGCCCGCACCTTGCCCGCCAGAGAAGTCACCCGCAGCACCGGAACACGCGGGTCGGTGGGCCCATCCGGGTTCACGCCAATGACGACGCCATTCTCAGTGAATTGCCGCCGGTTCACCCCGAAACGGGCTTCCCCATAATCGAAAGCCAGTTCCGCCGGCGCCAGGTCGGCCAGCGCCGCGCCGATCACATCCAGCAGGTTCTGTTGCAGCCGTTGCCGGTACACTGCCAGCGCCTCCCGGTGCGGCGATTGCTGCGACTCCATCACCGAAAGATTGCCCCGCACCACCGGCCCCGTGTGCGTGTGCGAGGAGTTGAACACCAGCCCCGCGCGTTCCAGCTTGTACTTCTCCATCGCCTGCGCCGCCACCACGTCGGTCAGCTCCATCGGCAGCCCGATCAGATCGGTGGTGACGATCACCGCCCGGTTGCCGCGCGAGTCCTCCAGCGCCAGCGCCTTCGCCCACAGCCGCGTCAGGAACCCCTCACTTGGCTTGTTCCGCGCCGCATAACCTGACATCCAGATAGACCCGTCCGGCGTGATATCGATCCGCGCCGCGCCCGCTTTCATCGCCGGTGCCGCCGTTCCGGGCAGCGCGAACACAAGCAAAATAGGAAGAAAAAATACTGGTTGTCTCATGATTCGATCCTGTTACAATCCGGGAAGTGTGCCCACCGCTTTCATGAGGGCGCACTTGGGGAGTTGTGCAATGAAGCCGATGACGATTCTTGCCATGGCGGCACTCGCTTGCCTTCCAGCATACCCGCAAGCCCAGAGCAACGCGGGCGAAATTCGCGGCGCCGTCATCGATGCCAGCGGCTCCGCCATCCGTGGGGCGAAGTTGCAGGCAGTGGATCCTGACCGTGCCATCCAGCGCAACGCCGAAACCAACGAGGAGGGGGAGTTCGTCTTCCCCGTGCTTCCTCCGGGGCGATATCGCGTCCGCGCTGAGGCGCAGGGCTTCACGCCGCAGGTCTTTGAAGGGATCGATGTCCGGGTGGGCGACACGTACACGCTTGCCGTGCGGATGGAGGTCGGCGGGCTTCAGCAGGTGATTGAAGTGCTTGCCGAAGCGCCCGTCATCGACAGCGAGCGCGCCCAGCAGGCCACTACCATCGATCTGGCCCGTATCACGCAACTGCCGATCAACCGCCGCAACTATCTCGACTTCGCCCTGCTTTCCCCGGCGACGGCCTCCACGCAGGACCTCGCCGACGGCACCGATTACCGGGTCGCGCAAACCCCCCAGTCGGGCATCAGCTTCGGCGGCGGCAACGGGCGCGGCAACGGCTTCTTTGTCGACGGCGTCGAGAACTATATCAACTCGGGCGGCGTCCGCCTGAGCGTCAGCCAGGAAGCCGTCCAGGAGTTCCAGATCAACCGCAACACTGCCAGCGTCGAATTCGGCTGGGCCAGCGGCGGCACCGTCAATATCGTCACCCGAGGCGGCAGCAACCGGTTTCACGGCAACCTGTTCGGTTTCCTGCGCCACCGCGACATTCAGGCGCGCAATTTCTTCGATCCGCAGAAGTCGGCGTACACGCGCTCCCAGGCAGGCGCCACCGTGGGCGGCCCTTTGCGGCGCGACCGCACTTTCTTCTTCAGCGCCTATGAGCGGCTCGACCGCCACGAGTCCACCTTCGTGCCGATTCTCCAGGACCGCAGCGCCTTCAACGCTCCCACTTCTTCCCAGCAAGCTTTGCTCAACGCGCTGCGCTCGAGCGGCATCCCGCAACTCGCGGGGCTGGCGCAGGCTCTTACCGGGGCTCTCACTCCCGCTGCCAATCCCTTCGTCACCGGCATCTTTCAGGCCAATAGCGGCGTGTTCCCCTTCAGCGAAGCCAGCAACCTGTTCTCCACCCGCGTCGACCACCGCTTCAGCGACCGGCACAGCATCTACTGGCGCGGCAGCCTCGGCACGCTCGACAACGAAAACAACCAGTTCGGCGCCCTTGTCGCCTACAACCGCGGCCGCAACTTCGATATCTGGGACGGCACGTCGATGCTCAGCGACTCCATCATTTTCAACTCCTCGTGGGTCGTCGAAACGCGGCTGATGTTCAACTACAACCGCATCGCCGTGCGTACCGTGGATCCTTATGGCCCCGAGCTGAACGTCACCGGCTTCGGCTTCTTCGGCCGCGAAATCTTCCTGCCTTCGCGCACCGAAGAGCGCCACTACCAGATCATGCAGAACTGGAACCGGCACACCTCCTCCCATGATCTGAAGTTCGGCTTCGACGTCAACCCCGTGCGCGACTTCGCCAACACCGAGACATTCTTCAGCGGCCGCTTCAGCTTCGGCGAGGCCGTCCCACTGCAAAACATCATCGCCGGCGCCGCGGGCACGGCCGCTGTGCAACAGATCGGCCAGTACTTGCAGGCCACCGGGCAATCCTCTCTGCTGTCGGTGCTCTCCCAGCCAGTGAGCGCGTTGCAGGCGTTCGCTCTCGGGCTGCCCACCTTCTACCAGCAGGGCTTCGGCGATCCCCGTTGGACCGGCTGGTCCAAGCGCTTCGGCCTGTACGTGCAGGACGCCTGGCGCGCCCGCCGCAACCTTACGCTGCACTTCGGGCTTCGTTACGATCTCGAGGGCAACGAGCCCGTGCTCGGCACCGACAAGAACAACTTCGGCCCCCGCTTCGCCTTCTCCTGGTCGCCCGGCAAAGAAGGGAAGGCCGTAATCCGCGGGGGCTATGGCATCTTCTTCTCGCCCACGAATCTCCAGATCGCCAACGTCGCCGATGCGCTCAGCGGCCGCTACATCAACCAGGTGTTCGTGCCGCTCACGGGCATCCCCGTGATCGTCAATCCGAACACCGGCCGGCCCACGACGTCCGCTGACATCTATCAAGGCCTGCTCCGCCAAGGTGTCATCGGCCGCCGGACCATCACCCCCGACGACCTGAGACAGTTCGGCGTGCCTGTCGGTCCCGGCCTCCCCCTCCGCGTCGAGTTCGGGTCCGATCCCCTCCGCCAGGGTTACGCCCAGCAGGCCAGCTTCGAAATCGAACGCTCCATCGGCGAATGGGCTGTCTCCGCTGGCTGGAACTACAACCGCGGCCTCGGCTTGGCCCGCATCACCGGCCGCAATCTCGTGTACACCGGGCAACGCAATGCCAACGGCACGCCCCAGTACGCGCGGATCGACCCCACCCTGCTCCAGAAGAACATCTTCACCTACGACGGCAACACCGTCTACCACGCGGGCATTCTCCAGGTACAGCGCCGCCTGCGCCGCAACTTCGCCCTCGCAGGCCACTACACCTGGTCGAAGGCCATCGACGACTTCACCGATTTCAACTCGGACTTCTCGCCCATGGACCAACTCTGCAAGCGATGCGAGCGCTCCTTATCCGCTTTCCACCATACCCACCGGGCCGTCATCCACGCCCTCTATCAGTCGCCTTCACAGAACGTGCTGTTGCGGGGCTGGAACGTGGCGCCCATCTTCATGGCCAACTCGTGGCGGCCTTTCAACGTGCTCGCCGGCCTCGACGTGAACGGCGACAACTACACCACCAACGACCGGCCCTGGCCGCTCGGCCGAAACGCGGGCCACGGCCCCAACTTCTTCTCCTTCGATATGCGCCTCTCCCGCCGTTTCCGCCTCGCTGGCGAGCAAGGGGCGCTCGAGCTGATCGCTGAAGGCTTCAACCTTGCGAACCGCGCGAATTTCCGCACGGTGAATAACACTGTGGGGGCGGTGCCGCTCAGCGCCCTGCCGGCGAAGATTCAGGCGGTGGCGGACGCGTCGCCGACGACGCCCCTGGCCTACACTTCGGCCCATGATGCGCGGCAGTTCCAGCTCGCCATGAAAATCTTCTGGTAAGCCGCCCCCTTGCTGGAAGGGCTGACCGGCTCACGCAAGAACGCCCCGCTTCCCGAATCGAGAAGCGGGGCGTTTCGCGGCAAGGCAGACCCGCCCTGCCAGTCCGGTCAGATCCAGACCTTTTCGGGGGGCCCCATCTCCCGCGCCTTTTCCTGAGCGGCCTCGGAATCCCAGAAATACATGGCGTCCAGCTCCGCCAGGTAATAAAAGGGGAGGTTCTCGAACTTCGGCGTCTCCGGGTTCGGCTGGTACACGATCACAGCCAGCGCCACCACTTCGGCGCCTTTCTCTTCGATCAGACGCCGCAATTCGGTCAGCTTGCGCCCGGTGCGCAGGACGTCGTCCACCAGCAACACCTTTTCACCGGGCCCGGGTTCGAGGAAGGGGCGGAAGCGCAGCGGGCCGCCCTCTTCTCCCCGTTCAGCCCAATAGACCTGGCGTGCCCGCAGTGCCTCGCAGACGCCGTAAGCCACGGGCAGTCCTCCGGTGGCGGGCGTGACGATCGAAAGCTCGGGGATAATTGCGCGCAGCTCGGGATGCGCGCGCAGCTTGCGGCTCAACGCCACGCTCAGAATCTTGGCCGTCTGGTAGTGCCGCATGGCGATGGCCACCTGCAAGTACATGTCCGAGTGCAGTCCGTTCGGGTACTGGAAATGGCCATAGCGCAACGCGCCGGTCTGTCGCAACAGGGCGACGACCTCTTCCTGGGTGGGGATCAGTTCCATAAAATCCGGCTCCTTTTGAGAAGCTCGGCGCCGGCAATCACGGGGCCGGGCCGACGCCCCCATTGTGCCACCACCTGCGACGCGGCGGGAAGGGGGCCGGCACTCCTACCGCCAAGGCCGTGCCGGCAGTCTGGCGCGCCGCATTGGGCTCCGCCCGCCACTGCATGCGCAGGCACGCCAACCCGGAGGTTCTGCCCCGCCAGCGGCCGAAGCGCCCCCGGGATGTGGACGAGCAGCCCGGACATGGGGCTGGCATTCCGCGGTCCACCAAGGCCGCGCGCCGGACCTGGAGCGAGGCTCCCGTCCGGCTGCCGCCTCCCGGTCCGGCGTGCGCAAAACTCTCTGATTATCTGTCTCCCTGGTCTCCCGTCTGCCTCCTGTGCTGAACGAATCCGCCACTTCCAGGCAAGATTTTTGTTCCCTCCATTTGACAAGTTTGCTATGCTGGGAGCGTATTTTGATCGCCCGCGTCAGTTAGGATCGAGTCTGGCCTCTGTGGATTCCCTCCAGTCCGAACTCCCCTGAACGAACGCCCGCTGTCGAAATACGTGAAGGAGTGTCTGAGTGAAGAATATTTTCGTTGGGAATCTGAGTTTCAACTCGAGCGAGGAAGCCGTTCGGGGATTGTTCGAGAACTATGGGACCGTGGATCGGGTGAGCATCATCACGGACCGGGAAACGGGCCGCAGCCGCGGTTTCGCCTTCGTCGAAATGTCGAATGACGAAGAGGCGGAGCGCGCCATCAATGCGCTGAATGGAATCGACTTCGGCGGCCGCAAGATCAATGTGAACGAAGCGCGCCCGCGCGAGGAGCGCTCGTTTGGCGGCGGCGGTGGCCGTGGCGACCGCGGCGGCTATGGCGGCGGTGGCGGACGCCGGCGCGAACCGCGCTGGTAGCCAGGGATCCCATAATTCGGGCCGGTAGGCAGCCGCCTCCCGGCCCACCCTTGTCTCTTCTGTGCTTCGCTGTCTGCCCCCGGGACAGTGGACTCCCGTTCAGTCCGCCCGCCTGAACAAGCTCCTCCCTTCGTTGGCCCTGACTCCACGCCACGCGGCCGGGATTCTCGCGGGGATTGTCACGTTGGGGATTGGTGGGCCCTGCAGGACTCGAACCTGCAACCAACGGATTATGAGTCCGCTGCACTAACCATTGTGCTAAGGGCCCGCCGCGCGGCTCGTGCCGCTCCATCCGCTACTATACCGCTCCAGTCAAGTGGCCGCGGCCCGCGCCGTACAATGAAGGTATGGACATGCCTTTCTCCATCGCCGGCCGCGCCTTCCGCTCACGCCTGATGATCGGCACCGGCAAGTACCGCACCTTCGATGAGATGGTCCGGTGCCACGAAGCCTCAGGCGCGGAGGTGGTGACGGTGGCGGTGCGCCGCGTGAACCTGACCGACAGGTCGAAGGAGTCGATGCTCGACTACATCGACCGCTCGAAGTACTTCCTCCTGCCCAACACCGCAGGCTGTTACAACGTGGAGGATGCGGTGCGCACGGCGATGCTGGCGCGCGAGGTGGGACTGTCGAACTGGATCAAGCTCGAGGTGATCGGCGACGAGAAGACCTTGTTTCCTGACGTGCAGGGGCTGGTGGAAGCGACGAAGATCCTCGTAAAAGAGGGCTTCGTGGTCCTGCCCTACACCAACGACGACCTGATCACGGCGCGGCGCCTGATCGACGCCGGCGCCGCGGCTGTCATGCCGTTGGCTGCTCCCATCGGCAGCGGGCTGGGCATCCAGAACTTCGCCACCCTGCGCATCCTGCGGGAGCAAATCGCCGGAGTGCCGCTGATCGTCGACGCGGGCGTCGGCACCGCTTCGGATGCTTGCATCGCAATGGAGATGGGTTTCGACGGCGTCCTTCTGAACACAGCCGTCGCCGTCGCGCAGGACAGCGTGGCCATGGCCGCCGCGATGAAACACGCCGTCGAGGCGGGCCGCCTGGCCTTCCTCGCCGGACGCATGGAGCGCCGGCTTTATGCCAGCGCCAGCTCGCCGCTTACGGGCGTCATCCGCTGATCAGAACGTCAGCCCGAACAACAAGTCGAGTTGGTTTTCCTTCGTGCGGAAAGTTCCTGCCGACGCGTTTATATCGAGTCCGCGTCCCTGCCCGTAACGGCTGTAACGTAGCCCCATCGAAAAGCGCGCCAGTCCCGCGCCGAAGCGCACGCCCGCGCCCAGCGCGAAGCCTTTGGTGGCGTTCCCTTCGAGCCGCGGCACGTTGCCCAGCGAGCGGAAAGTAGGGCCCGCTTCCAGGAAGTACCGCGCCCCATCCCCGGGCAGGTAGTATTTCACCAGCAGTGGAACCGTCCACGAGTTCGCCGTGTTTGCCGCCGGGTCGTTGTATTCCAGCCGGCGGTAGAGCAGATCCGCGCCGGCGGCGAATCCAAACGGGAGGCTGAGTTCGGCGGTGGGGCCCAGCGTCCAGTGCTTCGACGCCGCGCGCAGGTTGCCGCGCGAATCGATGACATCCTGCATGGCAAAGCCGCCGCGCAGGCCGAAGTGGAGCGGCTGGGCGGCGGCGAGAGCCGGGAGAAAGAACAAGGCAATGCGGAAATGTTTCATGATACGGTGACGAGATCCTCCGCCAGCCGCACCGTGCGGCCCAAATCCATGGCGATGTTGGCCAGGTGAGGCCCGGCCACGGCGCGCTGCGCGGTCTCCACTGTGCAGTTGGGCTGGCGGCGCGACTTCAGGCAGTCAAGGAAGTTCTGGATGTGCGTCTCGATCGGAACCGGCGCCTTTTCCTCGACGATGGGCGTGCGGTTGTCCTTCCACGGCTCCTTCCACACGGTGACGCCCGAGTCGTTCAGCAGCATCGTGCCCGCGTCGCCCATGAATAGGATGGACCAGCTGTCGTCGAAGTCGTTGCAGTAGTTCAGCTCCCAGCAGGTCAGGAAGCGCCCGTAGTCGAATGTGGCGCTGAAGACCTCCGGGTGCTCGGCGCCCTCGTTCTTGGCCACGAAGCCCATGGCGGTGGCGGCGCGCGGAGACGCCAAGTTGGTGAACCATTGCACGACGTCCATCAGATGCGTGCCCTGGTCGGTCATGTTGCCGCCCGCATAATCGCGGAACCAGCGCCAATACCGGAGACGGCGCGGCTCCAGGGGCCGTTTCGGCGCAGAACCGAGAAACCGCTCCCAATCGACCTTGCCGGGGAACGGTGCGTTGTTCAGCGGACGCGCCGTGTTCCAGTGCCACTTGGCCTTCACCATCGTGATGCGGCCAAGTATGCCCGAATCGACCATCTCCTTGGCTTTGATCAGCGCCGGCGCGCTGCGCCGCTGCATGCCCACCTGCACGATCTTCCCGCTGCGGCGCACGGCGTCCACCATCACCGCGCTCTCCTGCAGCGTCTTCGACAGCGGCTTCTCCGTGTATACGTCCTTGCCCGCGTTCAGCGAATCCTTCAGGTGCTGAAGGTGCCAGTGATCAGGTCCCGCACACACCGTGAAGTCGATCCCCTTCTGCGCGAGCAGCTCTTCGTGATGGTAGTAGGTCTTCGCCTGCGGGAAGTCCTTCAGCGCCAGTTGAAGGCAGTCTTCACGCACATCGCACACGGCGACGCACTCCGCCCCGAGCTTGGCGAAGTAGCGCGCCAGATATCTTCCGCGCCCGCCGGCGGCGATCACCCCGAACGCCGGCTTGTCATTGGCGGCGGTGGAGGAGGGCGATCCTTGCAGGATGGCAGGCGCGGCGGTTGCTGCCGTGGAGGCGAGGAATCGGCGGCGGTTGGTGGTCATGTCCGTTTTCCTTTCACGCCTACTCTAACGCAGTCAGGACTCGCGCGTCTTGAACTTCGGGAGCGTTTGTTATAATGGGGATGGCCTCGCTGGGAGGTCGTCTAATGGTAAGACTGCAGACTCTGGATCTGCGTATCGGGGTTCGAGTCCCTGCCTCCCAGCCACTCCCCGCACGCTGATTCCGCTATGCGATCCTGCGCAATTGCTCTGATGGCTCTTATCGTGTTTCCGGCCGCAGCGCCCGGGCAGGCCGCCGGAGGCACGGGATTTAACCGCCCCCCCGCGGGCGTCGACGAGGCTCTCCGGGCCCGCATTCTGGAGTTCTACAAGCTGGAGCAGGAGGGGCGCTTCCGCCAGGCCGAGGGTCTGGTCTGCGAAGAGAGCCGGGACCGTTATTACGACATGGAAAAGCGGCGCTGGACGAGCGTTGATTTGATCCAGACGCTTTACGAGGACAACTTCACCAAGGCCCGCGCCACGATGGCCCTGGGCACCACGATGAATACCTTCAGCGGCCCGCTGCCCGTCAAGGCGCCGCTGACCTCGCTCTGGCACCTGGAGAAGGGCACGTGGTGTCGGTATATCCCGGAGCCCTCGCGGGATGGCGTCGCATCGCCCTTTGGAATCATGCGGCCCGGACCGCCTGGCGACAAGCCTCAGTCCCCCATTGTCGGCGCGCCGCCTGTGCCTCAGGATCCCAGACAGCTCGAAGAATTGGTGCGGCTCTCAAGATCCGGCGTGACCCTGCCGGCTGAGGGCGGGTCGGAAACCGTCGAGATTCTGAACGGCATGCCCGGGCGGATTGAACTGCGCATGGCTTGTCCGGAGTTGGCCGGTTTGACCTGCGAGCTGTCGTCCAATACGGTGGCCAGACAGGGCAAGGCCATGCTGACCCTGAAATATTCGGGAGGGCAGGCGCCGCCCGCGCCGGTCGAAGTCCGGTTGCTGGTGGAGCCCCTGGGCGCATGGAAGCACGTGCGCGTCCAATTCCAGTAACTCTCAGGCACCTTCCCTCGCGAGTCTTCTTCAGCCAGCGCGCTTCGCTTTGGCCAGAGAATTGCCTTGCGGGAAGACATGAGCGCTGTCGCTTCTTCTGTTGTTCCACCCTCGGGCTTGACCTCGTTCCAGAGCCCCGTGAATCTGCCGGACACTGCATCCGCAGCAGCGAGAGCCGCGAAGGAATTTGCTTCGTCACTGCATGCCGCCGTCGAGGAAGCCCCGCCCGGAGAGAGAGGGCAGGCGTCCTCCGGGCTTGCCGCCGTCTTCTGCCCGCGCGGCGAGCATCTCTGGAATCCCGCATTGGCAAAGCTCTTGTGCCCTTTTGAACCCTCCGTCCCAGAGAGGAACACGGCCGAGACATCCACTGGCGATGCCGGAGCCATTGATTCTCCTGCCAGCCTGGAAGGCGTATTCAAGGACGGCCCTGAGGATTCCATAGAACCCGCCGCCGCATGGCTGTTTTGGCGGCGCCCGGAGACGCCGCCCGCAGTGGCTGCGCAGAGCAAGGCCGTGCTGGCTGAAGCCCTGCGCCGCGCCGGCTTCGATCCCCGCGACTTCGCCGTATCTTACTGGGAGACCAAGGGCGAATGGCCCGGCGGGATGATGATTGTTCCGCAGCTGACCGTAGTGGCGCCGAACGGCCAGAAGGTAGATATGAGCCCGGAGCTTGTGGTGCGGACCCCAAACGCCGCCATCGAGGACATCCGGCGCGCGCTCCTGGCCCCCGGAGAGGAGGCGGGCGGCGTGAATACCTGATCCCTCCCGATTCGCCAGCGCCACGTGCGGTTCGCAGCCAGGTCCCCCGGCCACGCAAGAGAGTGCTGGGCGGCATCGCCGCCGCCTGCCGGATGCTCCCGTTTGGGCATCGTGTGATCGGCGCCCCGGTGGCCGCGCCGCGACGCTGGGGTCCTTTGCCGGTCCGGGCTGCACCAGGATAGCCGCATCACACGGCGGGGTTGACATTCAGCTTGCGCGCGATAGACCGCAGCAATTCACGGTCGGCGAGCGTGAAGCCGACGACGGTATCATCCTCGAAGTTCTTGTTCCGCACGATCACCACGCCGCCGAAGTCGAAGTCAAGCTCCTCGTCATCGTGCAGCGCCCGGCAAGGCACAGGCACATCGGGGAAGCCGCTGTTGGGCTCGTTTGCGGCCTCTTTGTAAGGGATGTTGACTGTCGAGGCTTCCGTCTTTGGCAACGCGATCTCCTCGAAGTAGGGCTTTCCGCGGCCGTCTCGCTTCGGGACGCCCCTCTCGTCGATGGCGAGCGCGCGATCATACACGATCACCCGCTTGTTTGACTTCGATGCCTCGGGATCAAACCAGTGCTGCGAGGGGCGGGTGGGATCGAAGGGCGGCGGCTCTTCGCCGGTTGCCGCCTTGTAATCGGCCCGTGTCTGATACACCGGGTATAGGAAAAGATGGTGGAGCCCGTACTTGGGCTGTGGCAGAGCTGCCATGGCATTACCTCCGCGCTTTTCATGGCACTCCGCCGCCCGCAAGGCCGCGACCCCGGCCACAACTACATGGTTTTGCAGGGCAGATTCTTCCTCTTGCCTCTGTGACGCGGCCTCACCAGCGGGCAGAATCCGGGGCTCGCCAGTGCCCTCTCGGGAGACTAGCCTCCACTGAGGCCGCGCGCTTCCGCTTCGGCGCAACCCGTTTCGCATGCCCTGCCCGCGCGGCACCCGGCGGAGGGCGCGGCCCGCATCCTGCAGCCCGTCCATGCACCGGAAGTCCTGGTCCAATGCCAGCTCCGCCAGAGTGCAGGACCCAGCCCGCGTGCCCCCGTGAGGCGGGGCAGTGCAGATCCGGCCCGGATTCAGGACTCGCCCGCGCCAGGAACGTCGATGACAAACCCGCCCTTGCCGGCGTTCACCGCTTCCGTGGCGCCCAATCGCACGCGGACGCCAGCCGCTTCGTGGATGTGCCCGCAAGCGAACCATGCGGGCTGTTCCCGCTCGAGGAACTCCCTCACCGCGCGGCTTCCGCAGTGCCTCCCGAATGCCGCCCGGTCCAGGGGTGTCTCCAGCGGCGGGCAATGGCAGATCAGGATCAGCGGTTTCAAACCAGCGAATCGCTCCAGCCTCTCGGCCAGTTCTTCTTCGGTGTATTCGCCCGGCGTGTTGAATGGCGTCGGCGAACTGTGCCCCAGCCCCGCGACATGCCACCCGTCCACTTCGAAGTGCAGTCCGTGCAGGGTGTTTAACCCGTGCCGCCGGCAGAAGGACTCGATCTCGGATTCATGTTCGTGATTGCCTGGAAGAACCCACACCTTCGGCGCCCGCCGCGCCAGCACCGGCCCCAGGGAGTCCAGCCCGCGGCCCCAGGACACCAGGTCTCCGGCAGCCACATAGAGGTCCGCTTCGCGCGCCATCAGTGCTTCGAGCGCCGCGCGGTCGCCGTGAATATCGGAAAAGACGAGAATCCGCATGGCCTTTCCCATTCTAGGGGCACAATGCAGGGCGGGGAAGGAATCGGGTGCCGTTCGCGCCGCGTCCAACAGATGAGCGCGCAACCCGCTGATACACTGAAGGCAGAAGGGGCGCGTCCCACCCGTTCCTGAGACAGCCATGGCGATTGAACCCAAGCAAAGACCGACCGTGAACTCGTGGCTCGAAGAAGAGCTTTACCAGGAGTTTGTCAACCGTCCCGGCCAGGTGGACGAGAGCTGGCAGCAGCGCTTCACGGCAGAGCAGCCCGTCGAGGTAGCTCCACCGCCCGTCAGCCAAACGGTAGTGTTGCCCGAGCCCGAGGCGGCCAAGGCCGCCGCACCCGCCATGGTGCCGGCGCTCACCCTCAGTCCGAGCGAGCAACTGGTGCCTCTGAAAGGAGCGCCGGCGCGCATCGCTGACAACATGACGGCGAGCCTCGCAGTGCCCGCGGCCACCAGCCAGCGCGTCATTCCAGTGAAGGTCATTGACGAGAACCGCCGCCTGCTGAACCACTGGCGTTCTCTGCACGGCCAGTCAAAGATCAGCTACACGCACATGATTGCCTGGGCCATCGTCCGGGCAATTCGCCACGTGCCGGTTCTTAACGACGCCTTTGCGGAAGTCGACGGCCAGCCCCACCGCATCGTCCGCCGCCAGGTCAACCTCGGCATTGCCGTCGATGTGGCCGGTAAAGCCGGTCACCGCTCGCTGCTGGTGCCGTCCATCAAGAACGCCGGCGAGATGTCGTTCTACGAGTTCATGCGGGCGTTCGATGACATCGTCGAGCGCGCCCGCAAAGGGAAACTCACGCCGGACGACTTTCTCGGCACCACGATTTCGCTCACCAATCCTGGCACCGTCGGCACTGTCGGCAGCGTCCCGCGGCTGATGCCCGGCCAGGGCGCCATCATCGCCACCGGCGCCATCGACTGGCCGGCCGGCTTCCAGGGCGTCAGCGACGAGTTGCGCGCCGCGCTCGGCGTCTGCAAGGTGATGACCATCACCTGCACTTACGATCACCGGATCATTCAGGGCGCCGAAAGCGGCGCGTTCCTCGGCAAGCTGCAAGACCTCCTCGAGGGCGGTGACCGCTTCTACGGCGAGATCTTCGAACAGACCGGCATGCCGTACCATCCCTTCCGCTGGGAGGTCGACCGCGGCGCTCCCGCCGCAGGCTTCGGCGAGCCGCAGCGGATGGGCGAAATCGCCAAGCAGGCGGCCGTTCTGCAGCTGATCAACGCCTACCGCGTCCGCGGCCACCTGATTGCCGACCTCAATCCGCTCGGCGTCAAGCCGTCCTACCACCCGGAGCTTGATCCGGCCAGCTATGGCCTCACTATCTGGGACTTCGACCGGCAGTTCATGACGGGCAGCCTCGCCGTGCCCGGCGACCTGAAGCTGGCCCGCCTTCGCGAGATCATCGAGCAGCTCCGCCAGACCTATTGCGGCCGCCTCGGCTGCGAGTATATGCACATCCAGCATCCGGAGGAGAAGCGCTGGCTGCAGGAGCGCATGGAGCCGCAGGCCAACAACTGGCCGCTCGATGACTCCACGCGCCGCCGCATCCTGCTGCGCCTCCTGCAGGCGGAAGGCTTCGAGAACTTCCTCCACACTCGCTTTGTCGGCCAGAAGCGCTTCTCGCTGGAAGGCGGCGAAAGCGCCATGGTGGTGCTGGACGAATGCCTGGAGCGCGCCGCCGAGGCGGGCGTGCAGGAAATCGTCATCGGCATGGCCCACCGCGGGCGGCTCACCGTTCTCGCCAACCTGATCGGCAAGTCGATGGCGCAAGTCTTCGGCGAGTTCGAAGGCGTCGTCGATCCCGACATGGCCCAGGGCTCCGGCGACGTGAAGTACCACCTCGGCGCCAGCGGCGTGCAGCGCACCAGCTCCGGGCGCGAGATCAAGGTGTCGCTGTCGCCCAATCCCAGCCATCTGGAAGCCGTCAATCCGGTGGTCCAAGGAATCGTGCGCGCCAAGCAGACTTTCATGGGCGACGAGAAGCGCGAAAAGGTCCTTCCCGTGCTCGTGCACGGCGACGCGGCTTTCGCCGGCCAGGGCGTCGTTGCGGAAACGCTGAATTTCTCCCTGCTGAAGGGCTACACGACCGGCGGCACCATTCATCTGGTGATCAACAACCAGATCGGCTTCACCGCCACGGCGGAAGAGAGCCGCTCGTCCACCTACTGCACCGACGTCGCCCGCATGGTGCAGGCGCCTATCCTCCACGTCAACGGCGATGATCCGGAAGCCTGCGCCCGCGCCATGCAGATTGCGCTGGACTACCGGATGAAGTTCAAGAAGGACGTGGTCATTGACCTCGTCTGCTACCGCAAGTACGGCCATAACGAGGGCGACGATCCCAGCTACACCCAGCCGGTGATGTACCGCACCATCAAGGCCAAGGAGTCGCCCGGCACGCTGTATACGCAGCGCCTGTTGCGTGAGGCCGTGGTGACGAAAGAAGCGGTGGAGCGGATCAAGCGGCAAATTCAGGACGCTCTCAACGCCGCGCACGAGGAGGCGGTCCGCAAGGGCGAGAAATGGGAGCTGCAGGAGGTCACCGAGTACGAGGAGGCCACTCTGCCGCAGGTGTGTCCGCGCACTGCCGCCGACGAGGCGCTTCTCGAAAAAGTCGTAGAAGGGGTCACCACCTTCCCCGAGGGCTTCACGCTGCACACCAAGCTGAAGAGCTTCATCGACCGCCGCCGCGAAATTCTCAAGGGCGGTCCGGTGGACTGGGCTGCCGCGGAAACGCTCGCTTTCGGCACGCTCGTGCTGGAAGGCACCCCTGTGCGGCTCAGCGGGCAGGACAGCGGCCGCGGCACGTTCTCGCAGCGCCACCTGGAGTATTTCGACTACAACACCGGCGAGCCCTACACGCCACTGCAGCACCTCGATCCGCGCCAGGCGCGATTCGAAGTCTATGACAGCAGCCTCAGCGAATACGCCGTGATGGGTTTTGAATACGGCTACTCGCTCGGCGACCCCCTCACGCTCACGCTGTGGGAGGCGCAGTTCGGTGACTTCGCCAACGGGGCGCAGATCATGATCGACCAGTTCATCGCCGCCGGCGAAGCCAAGTGGGGCCAGCCCTCCGGGCTGGTGCTGCTGCTGCCCCACGGCTACGAAGGGCAGGGGCCAGAGCACTCCAGCGCCCGCATAGAACGGTTCCTGCAACTCGCGGCGGAGAACAACCTCCAGGTGTGCAACGCCACCGCGCCGGCGCAGTACTTCCACCTGCTGCGCCGCCAGATGTACGGCGGGCACGACCGCCGCGGGCTGCGCAAACCGCTGGTCCTGTTCACACCCAAGAGCCTGCTACGCCACCCCAAGTGCGTGAGCACGCTGCACGATCTGGCCCGCGGATTCTTCGAGCCGGTCCTCTCCGATCCCAGTGCCACCCAGCCGGACCGTGTCGTGCAGGTTCTGCTCTGCTCCGGCAAGATTTACTACGATCTGCTGGCTGAACGCGAACGCCGCGGCGCTTCGTCCACCGCGATCGTGCGGCTGGAGCAGTTGTACCCGTGGCCCGAGCAGGAGATCGAGGCCGCGCTGTGGCGCTATCCCTCCACCGCCGAGATCGTCTGGGTGCAGGAGGAGCCGCGCAACCAGGGCGCGTTCCTGTTCGTTCGCGACCGCCTCGAACCTATGCTTGCGCAGAGGAGGCGCACGCTCCGTTACGCAGGCCGGCCGGAAGCGGCCGCGCCCAGCACAGGCCCGGCCAAACGGCATGCGCAGGAGCAGGCAGCCGTGCTGGAGGACGCCTTCAGCGGGGGCAGCCCGGTGCGGCCGCGCCGCTACCGCGTTGTCGAGAAGCGCCGCGACCTCCCGGCGGAAGGCGCGCGTCCGGACGCCTGAGCGGCGCGGGCCGGCAAGAAGAGCCGGGAACGGCCGCGCTCCCCGGCTGAATGGCTGTCTTCCGGCGCTCCTCTCTCCGGCCTGGCGGGAGTCCCGCCCCATTTTGCCTTTGTGACTCCCTCAGCGGGGCGGCGCCCCTGCGGCTGGTCCGGCGTTTTCTCTCGAAGGCCCGCGCCGCGGCCGGCGCGCTCCGGAGTCTCCGTGCGCGGCGGGTTTGCCCCGTCCTCTCCTCTGCGAGAGGCCGGACCAGCGCGCCGCCTCCCTGCAAACGGGCGGACGCCCTGTTGCCGGATGTCAGTCTCCCGAGCAGGCCGCCCTCCCGCTTCCTGGAGCGCCTCTCCCCCGGAGGAGACTTTGGCTCCGGAGTTTTCGGTATTTTGGGAGAAGCGATTTTCTCCTGCGACGCGGGGCATGAGCGCTGCCCTTGTGCGGCCGGCTCCCGTCCTGGGGGATTTCTCCGGGATCGACGTCAGTGCCGGGGCATGACCGCACGTGCGATGCTCGCACGGATCAGAACGACCGCCGTCCCGTTGCGAGGCGCGTCTCCGCATCCCGCATCGTGGAGATCCGGCCGCAACCGGCGCGTGCCAGGCGCAGCGCCCGTGTTCTGTGCCTTTTCATTCTCGCCTGCTGGTCCGCCGGGGCTCAAACCGACCCGAACGCCCATGCATGGGCGCAATACTTCGGCGACCACCCGCTCGGCAGCACGCGCTGGGGCCTGCATCTCGAAGGGCAGGTGCGACGGCACGGCGTCCTGCGCGCACCCCAGAATCTGTTGTTGCGCCCGGCGTTGAATTTCCGGCTCCATCCGAAAGTGGAACTCACCGCCGGATACGGGTACATCAGCCATCACCGTTACGGCGCCTTTCCGGCGGCGCGCTCCTGGAGCGAACACCGGCTTTTCCAGGATGTCAAGGCGCAGCACGCGGCCGGACGCGCGCGGCTGCTGCACCGGTTCCGCTTCGAGAACCGCTGGCTCGTCAACGGACTTTACGAGAACCGCTTCCGCTACATGGCGCGCGCGACAATTCCGCTCCGCGGCCCCTGGTATCTGGCCGTCTGGGACGAAGTCTTTGCCCCGGTGACACCGGAACAGTTCCCGGAATTCTCGGATCAGAACCGCGCCACGCTCGCGGTTGGCAAGCGCCTCACAGACCATGTACGCGTCGAAGCAGGCTACATGCTGCAAACCGTCTGGCAGCGCAACGGGCGTGTCCGTGAGGACAATCACACCGTCGTCTTCGCCCTCTCGAGCACGGCGCCCCTGTTTGGCAAGAAATGAAACCTCTCCCCGCCGCGCGTCATGGCGGCGCGGGCCAGTAGATGTACACGAACGCGGTCACCGGTTCGCCGGCGCCGCGTTCGTCGCCGATCATCACCTCGAACAAGGGCGGATCAAAATACCTCGCCGTCAACGGCGCCGCCGCCAGCACGGTCAGCCTGACAGGCAACCGCGCCACCACGAGGTTCTGAATCACTTCCCGCACCAGCAGCGTCTCCTGGTGCGTGCCATAAGCCACTCCCGCCGGATTCACGGACACAACGACTTGCCCCGGCGCAGCGCCGGTGGTGGCGCTCAATTGCACCCACGACGCGCCTGTCTCCTTCTCAAGAATCCACGGAATCGACGAGCCGGAAAACTGCACCGCCTGCCCCGAAGGCACGGCCCCGCCGGTGACGTACTGGAAGAACACCCCCGCCGGTGGCTGTGAGGAGGCGGCGCCCGTCACCATCACCGTCGTCGGTGCGCCCATCTGCGCCAGCGTCGCCTTCAGCACAGTCGCCGTGTTGCCCGCGTGGTCGCTGACCTCGACGAAACGCACCTCCCACGCTCCGCTCTCCGAGTTCTGTGGAAAGGTGCCCGAGCACGGCATCGTGGCGGAAGCCGTCCCCGCCGGCAAGATGGCGGTGACGCAGTCCACCCGTTGTTGCCCGGTGGGACTGAACATCGCTGCTGCCGCCTGCCTCACGCCGGAGCCCACGTCCGAGGCTGTGATCGTGCCGCTGATGCCCGCCGCGCCGGATGCGGTGTTCACGGACAGCGGCGACAGGCTCAAGCTGCTGAGCACCGGGGCGGTAGCATCACTGGATGCGCTCACCGCCAGCGTCGTTGCCAGCCCCATCCCGGCCAGTTCTTGCGTTGTGTAATACCGTGCGTTGCCCACCGTGTCCCGCAGCTCGACGAACTGCACGCGCCACGTTCCCGTCTCCATTCCGGGCGTGAACGTGCCGCTGCAGTCGTACGATCCGCTCAGGGGCGTGCCGGAGTTCGGGACGCCGGGCTGCGGATAGCAATCGACCCGCTGCTGCCCCGAAGGGCTGTAGAAGGAGATGTACGCCAGATACAGCCCGGAGAGATTGTCCGTGGCCGTGATCGTGCCGGTCAGCGTGACAGGCGAGCCCGCCAGCGTGATCGACGAAGGGCTGAAGCTGTATGAAACCAGCGAAGGCGCGCTGGTATCACTTGTCCCGGTCAATGCCAGCGTTGTAGAGAAGCCCATCGCCGCCAACTGAACCTTCGTGTATGTGGCGGTGTTGCCTACCTTGTCTGTGATTGAAAGAAACTGGAGCTGCCACTGGCCTGTTTCTGTGTAGCGCGGGAACAGGCCCATGCAGGTGAAGGTGCCAGACGTCAGGGTGCCGCTATAGGAACCCGCGCTGCTGTGGCAGTCCACGCGGCGGTTGCCGGAAGGGCTGTAGAACGCAAGGAAGGCGGATTGCAGTCCGGAGGAATTGTCCGTCGCCTGAATCGCCCCGGTGAGCGGCGTATCAACGAAAGACACGTCGAACGCCGCGGGAGTGTAGGAGTAGGTTGCGAGCACCGGCGGCGTAGTGTCCTGTGCCGAAAGCGCGGCTGCGCCGGCGAGCACAATCCACCCGAGCCGGTGAAGGAGTCCGCGGCGGAATCGCAGGCCGCGGGTGAGGATCTGCCGCGACATGCGCATGCCTACCGGGATAGTGCGCGCGGCGGGGAAGAAATCTCACGCGAACCGTTGCGCCAGCCCGCTCAGAAGGGCACCCGTGCCCGCCAGAACGAAGCCTGCCGTGCCGCCGCCAGTTCGTAGGCGGTTCCGGCCGCGACCAAAGCGGCCTGCCCGCGTTTCAGTTCCACGGTGGCTGGTCCGGCGGTAAGAACCGCGTCCCCTTCCATCAGCAGTTGCACTTCCGGCCCCCGCGCCTCGCGTGTCACCTTGCCGCCCGCCACCCGGATCGAACTCAGCTCGAATTCTTCGGCCGTCGAGGGATAGACCCGCTCGGCGCCCGCGCCGGGATCCCCTTCCATTACCTGGCAGGGGCCGTCCTCGAACCGCACCACTCGCAGCAGTTCGTGCACGTCCACGTGCTTTGGCGTCAGCCCGCCACGCAGGACGTTGTCGGAATTCGCCATCAGCTCCACGGTGGCGCCCTGCAAATAGGCGTGCAGTGTGCCCGCAGGCTGAAACGTCCCCTGCCCGGGCCGGAGATGCACTAGGTTCAGCAGGAAGATGGAAAAAAACCCGCGGTCGCGCCGCCCGCCGGGCAGGGGAAACTCGCGCGCCGCGCGCAGCGCCCAGTGCTCGTGCGAGTCCTCGGGCCAGGGCGAGCCGCGCTCCAGCCGCTCGACGAGCGCGTCCAACAGTTCGTCCACCCGCTCCTGAGGCAGATGCATGAAGTGCGTGTACAGCTCGCGCAGCAGCGCGGCGCGCCGGGTGCTGTCGCCGCCCGCCGCGCGGAGCCGCTCTCCGAAGTCCGGCATCACGGAGAGCGCCTCGGGTGTGCGCCCCATCCATGCGGCGGTCTCCTCCAGCGGACGGAAACCGTGCAACATCCAGAACTCGCTCTGCGCGGCATGCACTTCGGGCTTGTGGTTGCGGTCGCGGTAATTGCGGTGCGGCGCGTGAGCCGGGATGCCGAGGTTGTTCTCGCGATCGAACCCTTCGCGCGCCTGCTCCCGTGTCGGATGCACCTGGATCGAGAGCATCTTCCACGCATCCAGCACCTTCAAGAGGAACGGCAGCGCCGGTCCGAAGCGCTTGACGCACTCCGCGCCCAGCCAGCCATGCGGATCTTGGGCGATCACAGCATTCAGAGGGCGTTCGCCGCGTGGCATCTCCGCCGTGGCTGGCGCCTTCGGATGCGCGCCGTACCAGAGTTCCGCCCAGGGCTTGCGCTCCGGGTTTGTGGCTCCGATCAGCGCCGGCAGGAACTCCGTGCCGCCCCAGTCGTAGTGCTGCACGGCGGGGCGGATCTTCACCAGCCGCGGCTCAGCCATCCAGGTCCCTCTCCAGCCGCCGCAGGATGCCTTCGGGCTCCCGCACTCCAAGGGCGGCGATGGCGTCGGCCCGCTCCTGCGTGTCCGCCACCGCGTAAATGCGGAACTCGTCCGCGTTGCCCGACGGACGCAGATGCGCGATGTCGCCATTGGAAAACAAGATCCGCAGCCCGTCGGTCGCATCCAGCTTCTCGACGGCGCCGAAACCGTCTTCGGGGTGGAAGTACTGACCGATGAGCGTCACGACGCCCGGCAGGTCGCTGCCGTCGGAAGCCTGCGGAGTGAGCCGCTCCAGGATGCGCGCCGCCTTCTCGCGCGCAAATTCCCTCAGCAGCGCGGACCGCCCGAAGCGCCGCGGAAGGCGGTCGAAAAGATCCCCCGGCGCGGTGCCCTGACGCGCCGCCGCGGTCAGCACGGTGAGGATAGGCAGAAAGGCATCGCGCGTCGGCAGGGCGTCCAGCAGCGCTCCATCGCGCTCGATCGGGCTGCCGGTGAGGAAGCCGCCGTTCGCTTCCCAGCCCACGACGCGTTTTCGCCCCTTCGCTGCGGCGCGCTGCATGCCGGCGATGACGTAGGGCGATCCGATCCGCGTCTTCGGCTCCAGCGCCGCGGCCAGCGGCGAGCGGTCGATGGCATCGTTGGCGCTCACCGGCACCACCACGGCGTTGGCTTGCAGTTCCATGGCCACCAGCAGCCCCAACAGATCGCCGGGATGGAAGCTCGCCCGCCCGTCGCGCACGCTGACAAACAGCGGGCGGTCGCTGTCGCCGTCGGTGGAGACGAGGGCCGTCACCGGGCCGCCCTGCGCTTCTGTCTCGCGCGCCAGCTCGTCGAGCCGCGCCAGCAGCTCGTCGCTGATATTCTCCGTGTCGATCGGGACGAACGTCTCGCTGCGCCCGGCCCGGATTACGTCCGCGCCCAATGCCTCCAATACTTCGGCCAGCAGTTCGCGGCCCACGGCCGAATGCTGGTACACGATCACACGCTGGCCCCGCAACGGCTGCCCGCGGAAGAAATCCAGATAGCGCCTGCGGCAGGCTTCCCGCGCCTCATGGCTCTCCTCTGGCAGCGGCAGCGAACCCTCTTTCAGCATGCCCCGCTCGTTGAACCGGGAATCCTCGAACCGTTCTTCGTAAACTGCCGCCCGCACGCGCGCCACGTGCTCCTGCACCGGGGCTTCGTGCTCCTTGAGCAGTTCGCCGGTGCTCGTGTTCAGCTTGTAGCCGTTGCGGTCGAACGGGATGTGGCTGCCGGTGACCATGATGCTCGCGCGGCGGCGCCCGAAGCCGTAGTAGGCCAGCGCGGGCGCCGGAAGGAATCCTTCGAACACCGGCGTGAGGCCGCTCGCCCGCACCGCCTCGCACACCGCCTGCACGATCTCGCCCCGCCCGCCCTGTTCCTCCACCAACCGCACCGAACTCGGGCGCAGGTCGGAAGCGATGAAAACGTCCTCTCCCGCCTCGATCCCTCCCCTTTCCTTCGGCAGCGATTTCAGGAACTCGACCTCCGCGCGGACGTTGATGAAGATCTCCAGTTGCGTCAGATCCACGACGCGCCCGCGCCTTCCCGACGTGCCGAAGCGCAGCTCGACGGGATCGTATGCCAGCCGGTCCTTGAGCGTTCTCTTCATGACAGTCACCTCCGCAAACCGCGCCGGAAGCTCAGGCTGCCGCCCCGCCGCACTGCCCGGCCCCGCCGCCCCTCAGCCTCCACCAGGCGCCCGCCAGAACGGCGGGAGGATACAGGACAAGCAATGCCGCGATGTACCAGAACGGCAATTCGCCAAGGCTCGAAACAGCGTAGAACAGGCCCATCGTCTCCCCAAGGACGATCAAGTAAAGGGCGTGACGCCACGGCCGCTCCGGCGCAATCAGCACCGTCAGCCAGCCGCCGAACACAGTATAGGCGGCGCCGAACGCGAGCCGTGCTCCCACCAGCCAATCGGGCGCGGGCAGTGGTCTTGCACCTTGTCCGAAGAAGACGCGGATCAGGATCTCGTCGGTCAAAGTCACCAGGATCTGAATGACAATCCATCCGCCGAAGACAGCCAGCAGACTGCGCCACATCACGCCGAGTGTACCGCAGCCGCGGCCCGCCGGGGCTGCGCTGGCGGCCCGGGATCGTCGATTCCCGGTGCCGCCTTCAGTGCGCCTTCACTGGCTCACCCGGGGGTGAGCCCGCCGCCAGCCAGCAGCCGGCGGCAATCGCCACTGGCCAGGCCACCAGCAGGCCAATCTGATACCACCACTGGATCTGCCCCCAGGTCATGACCGCAGAAAGCACGCCCATCAGTTCTCCCCACAGAATGAGGTATACGGCGTGCCGCCACGGCTGCCGGGCGGCCAGCTTCACTGTGATCCATCCGCCCAGCACGGAATACAGTGTGGCCGTGCCCAGGCTGAGGGCCGAGAGCGAGTCCGGCGGGATCTTGCCCGCCACATACTCACCGGGAAACAACTTGCCGAGGACCAGGTCCGTCAGCACGACGAGGATGCCCACCGACGCCCAGCCGGCGAGCACGGACAGAATGCTTCGCAGCATCCCGCGACTATAGCAACTTCCTCGCGCGGCCGCAGGGCGTGTTTGGAATCTGTGTCGGTAGCATGTGAGTTGTCCGGTTGAATTAGCAAGTGAATTGTCCGGTCGAACGGCGGCTGGGGAAGGCTAGAGGATGTGGAAGCGATCCAAGAGCATTTCCCGGCCGCGGAGATGGAACGGGC